>JAEZZY010000073.1 GCA_023418315.1 Bacteroidota bacterium | reverse complement strand
CAAGCAGCCCTACTCCGCCATCCTCCGCACCGGAAAACCGAAACCAAACCCCGGCTACCATAGCAGCCACAAACGACAATAACGCTAAGGCTACGGAAGAAAAAGCAAACAAAAACGAAGCGCCTTCCATAGGCACGGCACAAACCATACCCACAAAAAACAAAACCGGCTCGGAATCGCTGAAGCAACCTAATGAAACCACAAAGCAACCGGCTACTGCAAAAGACAGTATGCCTCAAATAGCCGTTAGGGAAAAAATGAATGTGGATCCGATACGCAAAAAAGCAACTGCTTTTAGGGATACTACCTCCATCAGTAAAATAGCCGTAGAAAACAGGATGGCAAGCACCGCTACCGTTCCTCAGTCCGCTGCTCCTACACCAAGTATAAATGCAGCCGCTGCCTCAAAAACAGAAACAAGCGCCAAATCGGTAGCGTCTAAAAAAGCACACAGAACAAGCTTTCTGAATGCAGAGCGAATGAAAGAAATGCTGCTTGAAACCCAATACAGACTGGGACAGGTAAAGATCAACATAGGCATCACCGGCGGCATCAACAATTATCTGTATGGCACCAGCAACATGATGGGCATCCATATAGGTCCACGCATTACTGCTGAATTTGATGAAAAATGGAGTCTGTTTGCAGAGCCGAAATACATGCAACGCTTCAATAAAAGCTATATCATAAAAGACAATTACTGGAAAGTAGGCAATGTAGTAGGCAATGAATACCGCGCAAGCGAAATAGAACATTTCTTCAAATTCTCCGCATTGCATACTATAGAAATGCCGATAGCCGTGCGTTATGCGCTCTTCAAACAACTACATATTTTTGCAGGCGGTAATCTGGTGTATAATTTCAAAATAAATGCAGAAGAAATTACGCATGTTTCCGAAGAAAGATCTTATACGGGCAGCAGCTTCGGCTTGCAATACCAGCCTTCCGTGCGTCTGGATCATTTTGGCAGCAGATTTAGCGCCGGCTATTTATTCGGACTTAGCCTTCAAGTAACTCCCACATTTGATATAGATGCCCGGTTGATTAAGAATTTCTGGGACAATGCAGCCGGCTCCGGGCCAAGGAAAATATCCGACCAATTGCTCTACAGACCTTCTTTACAGCTATCCATCGGTTACAAATTTCCGCAAAGGAATAAGATACCGCCCGCGAAATAATAAGGAGCTGAGCCTGTTCGTAATTTCATCGTAAAACTACGTCCGTATCGTTATTCGATGGTGGCGCACCCTTTTCTGCCCCGTTCCGGCTGATGATATAGCACCCAATAGCTCCGCAGATTATTGATTTTAGAAAGATTATTCGCTACATTAGTAGCCTACATTTCGGGTATGAAATTCAGCGAAGCCAAAAAATTTATTCTGCAAAAATTAAAGAAAGAACTGCCCAGGCATTTGTCGTACCATAGCGTAGAACATGTGGTGGATGTGGTGAATGCAGCAAAAGCCATAGGCAAAAGCGAAGGAGTGAACGGAGAAGACATGAAACTATTGCTCACAGCCGCCCTGTTTCATGACTCCGGCTTCCTGAAAGGGCCGAAAGAACATGAGCAGGAATCGTGTAACATAGCCCGCAACTACCTGCCCCAATATGGCTATACGCCGGAGCAGATAGAAAAAATATGCGGAATGATTATGGCAACGCGCATCCCGCAAACACCTCATACACATCTGGAGCAGATACTTGCCGATGCCGATCTGGATTATCTGGGCAGGGAAGATTTTTGGATTATAGGCAATAAACTGTTTGATGAGCTGTCTGTTTACGGCATGATTCAGGACGAAAACGAATGGAATAAGCTACAGATAACGTTTTTGGAGAAGCATCATTATTTTACGGAAACCGCTATCCATAGCAGAAAAGCAAAGAAGGATGAATATCTTGCAGCGATCAAGTCAAAAATCCATTAGCGCATACTCATGAAGAAAACCCACAGGTTCTACCTTATTCAGGATATTCTCTACATCATTATAGGCATTTTGTTTTGCGGATTTGCCATGAAGGGATTTTTAGTTCCTAATAAATTTATAGACGGAGGCGTAACGGGCATTTCCCTTTTGCTGCACGAATTATTTCATTTTAACCTCGGCATCGTACTCATCTTGCTGAATATTCCCTTCATCATCATGGGCGCTTTTCAAATCCATAAAAAATTTGCCTGGAAAACCCTGGCAAGTGTGGCAGGACTGGCGCTTTGCCTACAGTTTTTAGAATATCCGGTCATCACACACGATAAGGCGCTGGCTTCGCTTTTTGGCGGTTTTTTCCTCGGCGTAGGCATTGGGCTGGGCATGCGGGCCGGCTGCGCCATTGACGGCATGGAAGTGCTTGCCCTATACACACTTAAAAAAACCGGCTTCACCATCAGCGAAATTATATTAGGAATGAATGCGGTTATCTTCCTTATAGCTGCTTCCCACTTCGGATTGGAGGTGGCGCTCTATGCCATGCTCACTTATTATGTAGCTACCAAAACTACCGACTATGTGGTGGAAGGATTGGAAGAATTTACCGGCGTAACCATCATCTCCGGCAAAAGCGAAATCATCAAAGAAAAACTGGTGCTGGAAATGGGACGGGGCATTACGATTTACAAAGGAGAACGCGGTTTTTTAAAAGACAGCTTTAGCGTTAGTCAGGATTGTGATATTGTATTTACCGTCATTACCAGGCTGGAAGTGCGCCGTATGCGCAATGTGGTGCATGAGCTGGATCCCCGCGCATTCATCTTTACCCACACTATTAAAGAAGCTGCGGGCGGAGTTCTAAAACGTCAGGCATCACACGGATAAATTCCTTCCTTTTTATGCAGATTGCTTACATTAGTCTTTTCAAACAAAAACGAAAATTATGCGCTGGCAAGGAAGACGCGAAAGCGATAACGTAGAAGACCGTCGCGGAAGAGGCGGCAGCACCATTGTAGGCGGTGGGCTGGGGGTGCTTGTCTTAGGATTGATTGTTTACCTGCTCGGCGGCGATCCGTCCCAGCTATTAAACCAAACCCATACATCCACTCCGGCAAATGAAGAAGTAATTGCGGCACAAGAAGCATCCGCAAAATTTGTAAAAGTAGTATTGGCAGATACGGAAGATGTGTGGAATAAACTATTTCAGGAAAACGGCAGCCAGTATCAAGAGCCACATCTGGTATTGTTCAGCGGCACGGTGCAAAGTGGCTGTGGAGGCGCCAGTGCAGCTACGGGTCCTTTTTACTGCCCTATGGATCAGCGGGTGTATATAGACCTTAGCTTTTATGATGAATTGCAACAGCGATTTAAAGCCCCGGGCGATTTTGCTATGGCGTATGTAGTAGCGCATGAAGTAGGGCATCATATACAAAACATACTGGGCATATCCGGTAAAGTACAGGCAGCAAGAGGGCGTGTAAGCGAGGAAGAAAGCAACGCCCTGTCGGTAAAACTGGAGCTCCAAGCCGATTTCCTCGCAGGCGTATGGGCGCATCATGCACAAAAAATGAAAAACATCCTCGACCCCGGCGATATTGAAGAAGCCCTCAATGCCGCACATGCCATAGGTGATGATAATCTGCAAAAGCAAGCCCAAGGCTATGCCGTGCCCGAATCCTTTACACACGGCACTTCGCAGCAACGCATGTACTGGTTTAAAAAAGGATTTGACTCCGGCGACATGAATCAGGGTGATACCTTCAATGCTGCTATGTAACCCGTTTTTTTTATGAAAGGATTTGCAAGCGACAACTATGCCGGGGTGCTACCGGAAGTAATGGAAGCCTTACAGCTTGCCAATAGCCATCATGCCTCCTCTTACGGAAATGATCCGGTCTCGGAAAACCTACGCAAACAATTTTGTGATGTATTTGAAACAGAGGTGGAGGTGCTCTATGTTTTCAACGGTACGGGGGCAAATGTCCTTAGCATCAGTGCATGCGTGGCGCCATTCAGCTCGGTATTATGCGCCCATAGCGCTCATTTTTATAATGATGAAAGTACCGCTCCCGAAACCTTTACGGGTTGCAGGTTCATCCCTATAACCGCCAATGCCTATGGCAAACTGGAAACAGCTTCTTTAGCGGAAAAAATCATTCGCAAAGGAGATATTCATTTTGCCCAGCCCAAAGTCATATCGCTTACACAAGCCACCGAATACGGAACCGTCTATACGCCGGAGGAAATAAAGGCTATAAGCACGCTTGCCCGGCAGCATGACCTCTACCTTCATGTGGATGGTGCCCGCTTCTTCAATGCCGCAGCAGGGTTGAACTGTTCACTTGCGGCACTGAGTACCTATAGCGGTGTGGATATACTTTCCTTAGGCGGCACTAAAGCGGGTATGATGTATGGAGAAGCCGTAGTGGTATTCAACAAAACACTTGCGAAGGACATCCGCTTCCGGCAGAAACAAACGATGCAATTGCCCTCCAAAACCCGTTTTATAGCCGTGCAATTTGCAGCCTTGCTGAAAGATGAATTATGGAGGAAAAGCGCCACGCACGCGAATGCCATGGCGCAATTGCTATTTCAATCTATAAAAGAGATAAAGGGTGTGCACGTTACCATGCCAGTAGAAGCCAATGCCGTATTCGCCCTGTTACCTCCGCAATGGATTGCCTCCTTGCAGGCACAGTTTCCGTTTTATGTATGGGACGAAGCCAGGCATGAAGTGCGTCTTATGTGCTCATTCGACACTACGGAAAAGGAAGTGAAGGAATTTACACAAGCTGTCCATGTTCTTTCGCTTAGTAGATAGGATGTAGATTTTTTTAAGGAAAAACAAATTAGTTTCCTTTTGCCATTTGCAAAGCATCTTCCAAACTAAAATGAAGACCTACGGTAAATCTTCCCCCATTATAGTTCCAGCGCACATTTGACAATTCGGCGGCAAGCACCCATTGAAACTGTGCTTTTATGAATCTATAGCCGGTACGAACAGTGAAGGCCGGTTCTACAAAGAAATAACTGCCTTCATCAATACGCCGGTTGCGCTGCGGGTCAAAAAGATTTTGATCGGTAAGGTAGCCTATGCCGCGTCCGTTATCGTCCAGATCGGAATATTTCACATTGCTTATCCGCATATTAAAGCCCACATCCACAGCCGGATGGCGCATGGCAATACCGGGTTGCAAAAACAGGCGTGTTACGTTCATGTCCACATCGCTTTTAACCCTTCCCGCACCACCTCCTACATAAATATCCGCCACCATCTTTGCTTTCCCTTTGCCCCCTACGATATAAGTACCCACACCTGCTTCCGCCAAATGCGCATCGGCATCCACATGCCCTGCTACATAGTCTATATCATCCGGACGATAAGCATAGGTGCTGTAATTGCCTATAAAACCCAGATGTTTTAGAGGAGAGAATGCAGCTTGCACATCAAAAAAATAAGAATGACCGCCTTCATTGTTGTCCTCTACATGGCTGCTCATGCCTGCACCCGCCACATGAAACTGTCCGCCATCGGTAAACATAGGCGCATTCACCGCATTGGGTTTGTAATAATAACGATTGCAACTGCTACCGAAAATAAGCACGGAAGCCAAAACGCTGTACCCGATTTTTTTCATGATATAAAATTTAGGTTTAAAGACAATTATCATAAAATAATGCCACTACTATTTAGCCCAAACAAGTAAAAAACAATCATTAATTTAGATGCCAATATTTATCATGAAACATACAAGTATTTTTCTATTTCTGCTAATGATGGCGTTATCGTCCGAAATGTATGCCCGCATAGCCACCTGGCAATTCATACCCAATGCACACGTAACCACAAAAGGAGAGCGCCGGCTTTTCCCCCATACCTATAGTAGTTTTTATCTGAACAGCGCCATGCTGAAGCCCGCTTTGCTTGCCCTTCCCGAAGGCAGGAGCGGAGCACAAGATTTTGACCTGCCTCAGCCCGACGGCAGTTTCCGTACCTATAAAATCTGGCAGACGCCGATGATGGAACCCGCGCTGGCAGAAAAATATTCCGGCATTAAAACTTTTACCGGATATGCTATAGACGATAAAAATGCAACCCTTAAACTGGACATTACCTATAAAGGCGTACATGCCAAAATATTCGACGGAACGAATACCTATTTTATAGACCCTTATAGCCATGTGGAAGACGGCTTTTATATCTGCTATTATAAAAAAGATTATCCGCGCCCGGAAGGGAAATATATGAGTTGCGAGGTAATAAGAGATGAGGAAGCATGGGGGGAGGAAGAAATAGACCTCACAGACCCCGGTTTGAAAAAAATAGCTTCGAAAACCAACGGCACCCAGCAAAAAACCTACAGGCTGGCGCTGGCCTGCACCATTGAGTACGCACAAGCTGTGGACGGACCTGCCCCTACCAAAGCCGGTGTGCTGAGCGCTATGGTTACTTCCATAAACCGGGTGAACGGAGTATATGAACGGGAGCTTGCCGTAACGATGATTTTAATCGGAAATAATGATACGCTGATTTACCTGAGCGGCACCGACCCCTATAGCAACTCCAACGGTGGCGCTATGCTCTCTCAAAATCAAACAACAGTTACCAACCTAATCGGCGCTGCCAATTATGACATCGGGCATGTATTCAGCACAGGCGGCGGTGGCATAGCCCAATTGGGTTGCGTATGCAGCAACAATAATAAAGCACGGGGCGTTACCGGTTCTTCTGCTCCGCTGGGCGATCCGTTTGACATAGACTATGTAGCTCATGAAATGGGGCATCAGTTTGGCTCCGACCATACGTTCAATGCCAACTCCGGCGCTTGCGGCGGAAATGGAGAAAACACGATGGCCTATGAACCCGGCGGCGGCACCACCATCATGGCTTATGCGGGGATATGCGGCAGCAGCGATAATATTCAAAACCACAGCGACGATTATTTCCATGCCATCAGTCTGATAAAAATATCGGATTATATCACGCTGGGCAATGGGGCTAACTGCCCGGTGCAAACCCCTCTTGCCAATGGCATACCCACCCTTCCCTCTATGACGGTAAACTTGCCCATCCCTGCTAAAACACCTTTTGAATTAATAGCGCCCGAAGCTGTGGATGCAGACCACGATGTCTTAACCTATTGCTGGGAACAATGGAATCTGGGTGATTTCAGAGCTTCTCATTCTACTACCCTCACCAAAGGCCCCATCTTCCGGTCTGATGCTCCCTCACTTTCCACCACACGGGTTTTTCCTCCTATTACCAACCTTAGCGGAAAAGGAGAGCAACCGGCGCAAAACAGCCGCTATCTTACCTTCATCCTTACCGTACGTGATATGATTGGGACGTTCGGCTCATTTATGATTTCCCAAGATACCGTTCACCTGGATGTTATCAATACCGGCGCTCCTTTTACAGTGATTTATCCCAACGCACCGGTCATAAACTGGACCGGCGGCACTACCGAAACCATCACCTGGGATGTGGCAGGCACCGATGCAGCTCCTATTAACGCATCTCATGTGGACATTTATCTTTCGGTAGATGGCGGGCATACCTACCCCTATACCATTGCCCAAAATGTAGTAAATGACGGCTCGGAAGCGCTTACTGTCCCTAACGTACCGACTACCGCCACCGCAAGGGTGAAGATAAAAGGAGCAGGAAATGTATTCTTCAACATCAGCAATTTCAACTTTAGCATTACCAATGATCCGAACCTGCCTCCTGCCACTCATATCGCTACCGTTGCCTGGAAGGATAAGGTACAATTATTCCCTATACCGGCAAGTAAAGAACTGCATATAAAAAATGAACATGACCATGAACTGAGCGTACAAGTAGTCAACACCATAGGCCAGCAGGTATGGAGCGGCAAAGTAGCAAAAGAGGAAAAGTTGAATGTAAGCCACTGGGCGAAAGGCATGTATTATATGCAGCTCACCGATGTAAAAAACAAAGAACGCAGCACGAAGAAATTTGTAGTGGAATAAGGCTCGGCGGTAAAAATTCATTTTTCCTTTGAACTTTAACCATTCTTTGGGCTTCCGGTTGCTGCATTTTGATTGCTGTTTATACCTTTGCACTTTCCAATGAAGGCCGTTACTTATATAGTATGTCTGCTGACGATGCTGCTGAATATAGTAGCTCCGGCAAATACCACTTCTTGGAATATAAATGAGGCACTCCCCGCCTCCGGTCTTCATTTCGAGCAAGACCGCGATGATTTTCTTAAAAGCATAGCCGAATTTCATTTCGTAGCAACAGATGAAACCAACGACTCTGCTGATAGTGAAAACGAACCTATCGAACCAGCTTCCCTAACCGGGACACCCACCTGCCTTTCTTGGTTAGCACATCATAGCAGCCGCGCATTAAACGGCAAGAACCATTCTTTATTTGCCAAGTCTCACGCGCCTTTTATAGGCTCCGCTTTGCCACTCTACCTCCGGCAACGGGTATTAAGACTCTGATATTTTTTCATCCATCCATAGGGATAAGACCGCGTTAGGGGTATTGCTCCATAGCAATCCTCCGATGAACGGTGCCATCGCCACTATAGCTTCATAGGCAGGCTGCAGGTGATGCTCCAAAAAATCTCCCGCGATCTATTTTCTGTGTAATGACCGGACAACAGGAAACAACCCACCCTACAGGCGTACCGCCCGTTCATTCTCTCCCATGAAATATAAAAATCCCTTAAACAGCATCCACCCCATCCTAATTCATTAGCTAAAAAAAAGCACCGAATATGAGGACGGCTCCCTACAACAAGGCTTAAAAACTACGATTGCCTCTTGTGAACGCCGCCCTCTGTCCGCAAATAAACAAATCAACTATTTTCAGATGAAAAGAAGCATTCTTTGGGCGTATCTGTTTACCTTGGTATGCCATACAAGCTGTACATCCCGAAAGGAAGAAAAAGAAGAATCCACAAAATTTCTGGTTACAAGCCCCGCACGGATGGATACATCTGTGGTAAAGGACTATGTGTGCCAGATTCATTCCATACGCCATATAGAATTGCGGTCGCAAGAACGAGGCTATCTGGAAAAAATATACATAGATGAAGGGCAACAGGTAAAAGCCGGCCAACTGCTGTTTCAGATCATGCCGAAAGTATATCAGGCAGAGCTGCAACGAGCACAGGCGGAAACGCAGGCGGCGCAAATAGAAGTGCAAAACACACAGGTGCTTGCCGATAAAAATGTGGTTTCGCCCAATGAACTGGCGCTGGCAAAAGCAAAGCTCGCCAAGGCAAAGGCGGAAGTGGCGTTGTATGCGGCACATTTAGGATTTACACAAATCCGCGCACCGTTTGACGGCATTATAGATCGTTTTCATGTAAGGCAGGGAAGTCTTTTAGAAGAAGGAGACCTGCTCACCGAGCTTTCCGACAACAGCAAGATGTGGGTTTATTATAACGTGCCGGAAGCCGAATATCTGAACTATAAAACCTCTGCGGCTAAGGACACCGGCAAGATAAACGTAAGGCTGCGCATGGCGAATAACGAGCAATTTGAATACTCCGGCATCGTGGAAACCATCGAAGCTGATTTCAACAATGAAACCGGCAATATTTCGTTCCGCGCCACTTTTCCCAATCCGAAAGGTTTGCTAAGACACGGTGAAACCGGCACCATTGAAATGACTGTTCCTTATCTGAACGCACTTATCATTCCACAAAAAGCAACGTTTGAAGTACTTGAAAAAAAGTATGTGTTTGTAGTGGATAAAAACAAAATGGTGCATCAGAAAGAGATTTCCATAGCCGCCGAAATGCCGGATTTATACATCGTGAAAGGCGGGATTTCCGAGCAAGATAAAATAGTGCTGGAAGGTATTCGCAAAATAAAAGACAATCAAAAGATCACCAAGTTCGAATATAAAAGCCCTAAGAAAGCAATTTCGGAATTGAATGTATATGTTGAATAAAGACACTCATCAGCAAAAGCAAAAAACAAAATGTTCAATAAATTTCTCAAACGACCTGTATTAGCCATAGTACTGTCTCTGGTCATCATCTTCATGGGAGGACTGGCAATCAAATTACTGCCTACCTCACAGTTTCCCAACATTGCCCCGCCCGTGGTGATGGTAACCGCATCCTACCCCGGTGCAAGCGCCAAAACACTTACCGAATCCGTACTCATCCCACTGGAGCAATCCATCAACGGTGCATGGGGCATGCGCTATATGACCTCCGATGCCACCAGTGCGGGCGAAGCCAATATTCAAGTGATTTTTGAACCCGGTACCGACATCAACCAGGCGCTGGTGCAGGTCTCCAACCGGGTGCAGCAAGTAACCAACAAACTTCCCGAACTGGTGCAGCGTGAAGGGGTCATCATTACACCGGTTATACCAAGCATGTTGATGTACATCAACCTCTACAGCAAGGATACAAATGCCAACATGAAATTCCTGTTCAACTACGCAGGCGTAACCATGATACCGGAGATCCAGCGTATCAACGGCATAGGGCAAGCGCGTATCTTAGGAAGCCGTCAGTATGCGATGCGCGTATGGCTTAATCCCGAACGGATGCGTGCCTATAAAATAGCCCCGGATGAGGTGATGGAAGCCATGTCCGAGCAAAGCATCATCGGCAAACCCGGCCGCATAGGACGGGGCGATGCCAGTCGCTCCCAGGCGCTGGAATACGTGCTGGCTTATCCCGACAGGTTCAACACGCCGGAGCAATATGAAAACATCATCATCCGCGCCAATGCAGATGGCGAAATGCTCCGCCTGAAAGACATTGCCAAAGTGGAGCTGGGTAGTGAGTATTATGATATTTACTCCAACATGGACGGATACCCTTCCGCATCTATCGTACTGAAGCAAACCTATGGCAGCAACGCGAGCGAAGTAATTGCCAACGTGAAAAAGAAACTGGAAGAACTAAAGCAAGACTTCCCTCCGGGAATGGATTATGAAGTAGCCTATGACGTGTCCCAATTCCTTGATGCTTCTACCGAAAATGTGCTGCACACCTTGCGTGATGCCTTCTTGCTGGTGGCGCTGGTAGTATTCGTATTCTTAGGCGACTGGCGCTCTACGCTCATCCCTATCTTAGCCGTGCCGGTTTCGCTCATCGGCGCGTTTTTATTCATGCAGCTTTTCGGGTTGAGCATTAACCTCATCACGTTGTTTGCCTTAGTGCTTGCTATAGGCATAGTGGTGGATAATGCCATTGTAGTGGTGGAAGCCGTCCACGTCAAAATGCACGAAAAACATCTTTCTCCCTATAAAGCAGTGAAAGAAGTGCTGGGTGAAATCAGTGGCGCTATCATTGCCATTACCCTAGTGATGACGGCGGTATTCGTTCCCGTAGCGTTTATGTCGGGTCCGGTAGGTGTGTTTTATAGGCAATTTTCGATTACCATGGCAAGTTCCATTGTCCTTTCGGGAATTATAGCGCTCACGCTTACACCGGTGCTTTGCGCTATGATTTTGAAAAATACACATGGAAAACCACGAAAGAAAAATGCCTTAGACCGTTTGATAGATAAGTTCAATGATGTTTTTGAAAAGCTTACCAACAAATATATATGGCTCTTGAAGCTCATTGTGCATCGCAGAATCATCACGGTAGTCCTATGGCTTTTGTTTGTAGTGGGCATAGTGGTGGTATCGGAAACATTGCCATCGGGTTTCATACCGAGTGAAGATCAGGGAATGATTTATGCCATTGTGCAAACGCCGCCCGGCTCTACGCTGGAACGAACCAACGATATATCGGTGAAGCTGCAAAAAATCATTAAAGAAGTGGAAGGGGTACAATCGGTTTCTTCCATTGCCGGCTATGAAGTACTCACCGAAGGACGTGGTTCGAATGCAGCTACCTGTATTGTGAACCTGAAGCCATGGGCAAAACGAAAACATAACGTTACCGAAATCATTGCCGAGTTGGAAGAAAAAACAAAAGATATTCCCGGTGCCATGATTGAATTTTTTGAACCGCCTGCCGTTCCCGGTTTTGGCGCTGCGGGAGGCTTTTCCCTCCAGTTGCTGGACAAAAATCCCGAAGGCACGTACGATGATCTGGAAAAGGTGAAGAATGAATTTATGGAGGCATTGAAAAAAAGAAAAGAACTCACCGGATTATTTACTTTTTTCAGCGCCAATTATCCACAGTATGAAATAGAAATAGACAATCAGCTTGCCATGCAAAAAGGCGTTTCTATAGGCAATGCCATGAATACGTTGTCGGTATTTGTAGGCAGCACTTATGAGCTGGGCTTTGTAAAATACCAGCGTTTCTTCAAAGTGTTTGTACAAGCAGATCCTAAATTCCGAAGGCTGCCGCAAGACATCATGAACAACATGTGGGTGAAAAACGACAAAGGAGAAATGGTACCTTTTTCTGCTTTTATGAAAGTGAAAAGACAACTGGGCGCTAATGAAATCAACCGCTATAACATGTACAATACCGCGGCTATAAGAGGCGCTCCTGCCGAAGGATACAGCAGCGGAGAAGCCATAGAAGCAGTGCGGGAAGTAGCAAAACAAACCCTGCCTCGCGGCTATGATATAGACTGGGCGGCGCTTTCTTATGATGAAGTACGTCGCGGCAATGAATCGCTGTACATTTTCATGATTGTGATTACGTTTGTTTACCTGGTGCTGGCGGCACAATACGAAAGTTTTATCCTTCCTTTAGCGGTAATGCTGTCGCTGCCGGCCGGTGTGTTTGGCTCATTCTTGTTGGTGAAATCTATGGGGCTTGCCAATGACATCTACGCGCAGGTAGGCTTGGTGATGCTTGTAGGTTTGCTGGGAAAAAATGCGGTATTGATCGTAGAGTTTGCCATCCAAAAACAACAACAAGGCGCCCCCATACTCGAAGCGGCCATAGAAAGTGCCAAAGTACGTTTCCGCCCTATATTGATGACTTCATTTGCCTTTATAGCAGGGCTGATACCGTTGATGTTTGCCCATGGCGCAGGCGCTATAGGCAATCGCACCATCGGTTCTTCCGCATTGGGCGGTATGCTTTTCGGAACGGTGTTCGGCGTGATTATCGTGCCGGGGCTGTACTATGTTTTCGCTACTATTTCCGGCGGGCGCAAGCTCATCCGTGATGAAGATGCCAACCCGCTGACGGAAGATTTTGTTCAAAAAAAGAAAAAGAAGAAAAAACGAAAATTAGCCATTAAGCTTTTCAACTTGAATGAAGAAAATGAAAACAAGGAGCAACCCGATTCCTATTCAACTCAAAAAAAAGACGAACATGCTTAGAAACAAATTATACAAACCGGCAAGTATGGCATTCATTTCGCTCGCCTTGCAAGCCTGCTCCCCTGCTATGCCGGTTCATAAAACGGAACATACGCTAACGCCTGCCTACTATACGGACAGCCATCCGCAGGATAGTAGCGGCAGCGGAACGATAGCCTGGAGCCATTTCTTTAATGATCCCTACCTTACCCTGCTTATTGATACGGCTCTGCAAAACAATCAGGAGCTGAACATCATCCTACAGGAAATTCAAATCAGTAAGAATGAAATCCGCGTGCGTAAAGGAGAATACCTTCCTTTTGTAGGCATCAAAGCCGGAGCAGGTGCGGAAAAACCAGGAAGATATACAAGCCGGGGAGCCAACGATGCACAAGCGGAAATGTTGCCCGGCAAGGAAATACCCGAAACACTGCCGGATTTTATGGCGGGCGCGTATGCTACCTGGGAGCTGGATATTTGGCACAAATTACGCAACGCAAAAAAGGCAGCCGTCGCCAGATACCTATCCTCTATAGAAGGAAAAAATTTTATGGTAACGAATCTCGTGGCGGAAATTGCAAGCGCTTATTATGAATTGCTGGCACTGGATAATGAACTGGACATTTTAGAAAGCAACATCGAAATTCAAAAGAACGCATTGCAAATCGTGAAGCTGCAAAAAGAAGCGGCACATGTAACCGAGTTGGCCGTACGTCGTTTTGAAGCACAAGTATTGCATACTCAAAGTCTGCAATACAGCATTCAGCAGCAGATTATAGAAACCGAAAACCGAATCAATTTTCTACTCGGACGGTATCCGCAGAATATTAAAAGAAACAGCAATAATTTTGCACAACTCATCCCCACTGTGGTGAAGACCGGTATTCCTGCACAATTGCTCAGCAATCGCCCGGATATTCGGCAAGCAGAACAGGAACTCGCCGCAGCCAAGCTGGATGTAAAAGTGGCGAAGGCGCGTTTTTACCCTTCGGTAGGATTGTCTGCATCCATAGGCTATCAAGCGTTTGACCCCGCTTATTTTTTAAAAACACCGGAGTCTTTGCTTTATTCCTTAGCCGGCGATCTTGCCGCTCCGCTCATCAACAGAAACGCCATTAAAGCAGCCTATTACTCCGCCAATGCCAAGCAGATACAAACCGTCTATGCCTATGAACGCACCATTTTGAACGGCTATATTGAAGTAGTAAATGCACTTTCCAAAATCCAAAACCTCGACAGCAGCTATAATGCAAGGTCAAAACAAGTAGCAGCATTGTCGCGGTCGGTGGAGATTTCCAATGATTTATTTGCCTCAGCCAGGGCCGATTATATGGAAGTGCTGCTGACACAACGGGATGCTTTGGAAGCAAAATTTGAAATGATAGATACAAGAAAAGAACAACTGATTGCAGTGGTGAATGTATATAGGAGTTTAGGGGGCGGATGGAGATGAAAATAGAAGACATTTTTCTCTTTTTATAAATCAAATTCCTCTATTTACAACCTATATAGGGAAGGTTATTCGTCTTTTTGTCATCAAATTGTAATGGTATGAATAGCCCCATTTTATCCCTCGTTTTAAACCGCCAAAAGCTATGGCGCTCCATGCTTGCCGTTGCTATCATGGCTCTATTTTTTTCCGCCTGCAGCAGCGCCCCGGAAACACCATCCTTAACCGAACAGAAAAAAATAGCTGTGTTGATGGTGAACCACGGCTCGCGTTCCGAATCATGGAGAAATACGTTATTAGCCTTGGAAACGAGTATTAAAAGCACTGTTGTAGGAAAAGGAAATGTGCAAGAAATGAAAACGGCATTTATGGAATATACCGAGCCTTCCATAGCCACACGGTTAAAAGAATTTGACAAGGAAGGTTTCACCGATGTCATTATCGTCCCTATATTTTTAACCGTCAGCCCTCACTCCTTCGATGATATCCCCACCATTGTAGGCTTGAAGGAAAATCCGCAATCTATAGAGATGCTGAAGCTGGAAAAAATCGAACGTTATACGCCCAAAGCAACGGTTCATATCGCACCCTTATTTGATTTTACGGATATTCTACAGAAAAATATTCTGCGTCGTTTCCAAGAGCTTTCCCGCGATCCGTCGAACGAAGGTTTGGTGATGATTGCTTACGGTGATGAAACCTACTCCAAAGAATGGTCGGACTTGCTGAGCCGCACCGGGCGCTATGTTTCCGAGCAAACGGGCATTCATTCTTTTTCCTATGGATGGTGCGGACATATTGTGCGTTATAGCCCCGACTCCACCACCCAAGCCATTCACCGGGTGCTGAACGAAAAAGAAACAGCCGTAGTGATCCCCGTATTGGTAGCGGTAGATGAAATGTTTCAGGTGAAAATTATTGGCGATGGCATAGCCAAAACAGGAAATAAAAAAGACAGGATTCGTTACAAGCCCGATGCCATTCTGCCGGATGCGAATATTGAAAAATGGGCGGTGGATATAATTGCGGAATATACCGACAAAATTACCGGCGCTACCCAAACTGTTTTTTAAACTCTGCGGTATGTCAAAAACCATAAGAAAGCTGAACATTGCGCTGCATCGGGATTTAGGATATTTTTTTTCCGGTTTGATTATCATTTATTGCCTGTCCGGCATAGCGCTCAACCATATAGAAGATTGGAATCCCGATTTTATTATTGATAAAAAAACCATTCATTTTACAGGAGATTATGACCCGCAAACACTTACCGACGAAGCACTTGCCCCCTTTCATAAAATGGTAGGTGAAGGGCGGCATAAAGTGTATGATATTCCTACATCCGACCAGGTAAAATTATACTATAAGGATGCCACGCTGCACCTCAATTTTTCCACCCAAACGGGACTTTATGAAAAAATAGCGCGCCGGCCGGTATTCTATCAGGCGAATGTTTTACATAAAAACAGCCTCAAAGGATGGCGATGGGCTTCCGATATATTTGCAATTATGCTGGTAGCGATTACGATAAGCGGACTGTTTGTGTTAAAAGGGAAAAAAGGTTTTTCCATGCGGGGTAAATGGTTGTTTTTAGCGGGCATACTGCCGCCTGTTATTGCGATTATCGTTAGCGGGTGGATTTCGGGATAAAAAGCAATGCAACCGTATGACTGGTCGGCTCACCATTTTTCCGCAATTTTGGCGGCTAAACTCTTTTGCGAACATGGTTTCTATCCTCGATGAATTGCAGGATTTCAAACAGCGGATGAAAGCGCTGCAACTGGACATCCTCTCCTTTGAAAAAGTAGGCAACGGCAATATGTCCGCATTTAAAATGCGCTACAGGCTTCCCGGCAGCACCGAAGAGCATGAACATTTTTTCTGGCGGCATGATATGGATCGTTTTGAGGAAAAGCTCAAAGAAGCAATTGCTAAGGTTCTTTGATTTGCTTTATTATTTTTGCGACTTCCGGATGAAGCGCTGCCTAATCTTTATTTTCCTCTCCACCGTACTGGCATCTACGGCATTCAGCCAGTCGAATGCGCGTGCCCGGAAGCTGTATGACGAAGCGCTCAAGTATAGGGCACAGAAAAAATACACGGCAGCCGCTGAAGCTATGGAGCAAGCCATCAAGCAAGACCCTGCCTATACGGATGCGCAAAGCACCCTTGCCCAGTGGTATTTCAGCCAGCACCAATTTGAAGAAGCCAAAGCAGTATTGACCAACGCATTTCATCATAATAAATCCTTTGCTTATCCTTATGCCAAAAGCCTTGTCTATACGGGAAATCCCACCACCGCCTTAGGCATCATCAACTCGTATCTTTCTACCGGCAGAAAAGAATGGCAACAACTGCTGAAGCAAACCTTATTTGTGCAGCAAGCTTTAAGACATCCGTGGAACGACAGCATCCGCAACCTCGGAAGACCCAATACGCCGGATGCAGAGCTTTATCCCTGGCTCACGGCCGATAGCAACAAACTGTTTTTCACCCGGCGCATCAACAACATAGACGAAGATTTTTTTATGACCAGCCTGGATAGTTGCGGAGGATGGTTTACCGGCACCAACCTTGGCAAGCCACCCAACTCGCCTGATCAGGAAAGCGCACAGATGATCTCTGCCGACGGGCATTATTTATTCTATACCAAATGCGACAACCGTAGCCAAAACGGATGGGCACAAGGCGGCTGCGATCTGTACATGAGCTATCGGGTACATGATGACTCGGCATGGAGCGTGCCGCAAAGCTTCGGCGCCACCATCAATACGCCGGGCTATGAAGGCATGGGTTGCCTCTCGGCAGACAACCGCACGCTGTATTTTGTAAGCGATAGAGAAGGCGGCTATGGAGGATTAGATATTTGGATGACGCATTTTGAAAACGGAAGATGGCAAGCGCCTAAGAACCTCGGCGCTTCTATCAATACTGCTTTTGATGAAACCACTCCTTTCCTGCATATAGACAACCGCACCTTCTTCTTTTCCAGCACAAGGCCCGAAGGCATGGGCGGCAGTGATTTATTTATGAGCCGGAAAACAAACGATACCACTTGGGCTCCCGCTACCAATCTGGGCTATCCTATAAACACTGCTTTTGATGAAGCGAGCGCTTGTGTAAGCGGCGATGGCAGCGTCTTGTTCTTTTCCTCCGACAGAGACAGCGTGGCAGGCAATTTCGATATTTATGAAACACAGCTTCCGCAAACCATGCGCCCCTATCCCGTTGCCGTGCTGAAAGGACATGTCTATGACAGCTTCTCTAAAGCGCGCCTCAATTATGCAGTGATGAATATAAAAGATGCGGCTACCGGAGCGGAATTGTTCCACTTCCAATCCAACCGTGGCGATGGAAGTTTTATGATTACCCTGCTCACCGGCAGGAAATATCTTTGTCATACCGACAGAGTAAGTTACAAAGACCATAACGACACCTTAGACCTTACGGAAGCACGCGCCAATGAGCAATTCAACTACCAGGTAGCACTACTCCCCTATGATTATGTAGCGCCGGTGCACGACAGCCTTATCTTCACTATTTATTTTAAAAAAAACATGACCGCCATAAGCGACAGTGTAGCATCAGCGCTGACGGAAGCGCTGATTCCCTGGCTGGAAAATAAAGAAAGTACGCAGGTCTATATCAATGGCTATACGGACAATAGCGGCACTCCGCTTATCAACGAGCAAATATCCTATACAAGAGCCGGTATTGTGGCAGAAGCCGTATTATCATTCGGATTTTATGAAATGAATATCCATGCGCAAGGATGGGGCGAAGCCAATGCCGTAGCGCCTAACGACACCGAAGAAAATCAAAACCTGAACCGGCGCGTGGAAATAGTGATTAGAAGATGAGGGGATTCCGGATGTTCGTCCTCTGATTTTTTTCACGAAAAAAATGCAAAGGGTTTTTGAATGTTGATCTTTTGTAATTTGGATTTTCCCTTTGGATTTTCCGGACTTCGATTTTCGATTTCAACTTATACCCTACTTTTGACTTTTAAACCATCATACAATATGTCCTTAGAAACTAAAATAATGGAGCAAATGAAGGATGCAATGCGTGCTAAAGATGAAGCCGCTTTGCGTACGCTTCGTGCTATCAAAGCAGCCATCCTTATCGAGAAAACCTCCGGCAGCGGAGCAGAGCTAAACGAAGCCGGCGAACTAAAAATGCTGCAAAAAATGGCAAAGCAACGCCGCGATTCTTTAGACATCTTCAAGCAGCAAAACCGCGAAGACCTTGCCGCCAAAGAACAAGAAGAACTGAACATCATCGAGAAATTTTTACCGCAGCAACTTTCCCAAGAAGAACTTACAGCAGCTCTTAAAAATATCATTGCCGAAACCGGCGCTTCCTCACCCGCCGATATGGGCAAGGTAATGGGCGCTGCCACCAAGCAACTGGCAGGGAAAGCAGACGGGAAAGCCATTTCAGAAACCGTAAAGCAACTGTTGGCTTCCTGACCATGCTGGATTTTATAGGCATCCTACTTTTGCTTATTTTTTTCATTCGCGGCTACATGAAAGGTATCATCGTAGCCGTTTTTTCGTGCGTAGCTATCTTGCTGGGCATTATTTGTTCGTTAAAATTATCCGGTTTGTTAGCCGCTTATCTTTTAGAAAAAGGATGGGCGGGCAGCGGATGGGCGCAGCTCATCAGCTATGCACTTTTGTTTACTGCCGTAATGCTTATTGTGCGGTGGGTGGCATCCGCCCTAAAATCTTCGTTGCGGCTGGTAATGCTCGGCTGGGCAGATGGTGTTTTTGGCGGCTTACTTTATGCGTTTATGGCGGTATTGATATGGAGTTCCTTGCTTTGGCTGGGCGATCAATTGCATTTGATTTCTCCTGAAACCAAGCTCCATTCCCAAACTTATTCCTACTTCATAGGCATAGCGCCGTGGGTGTATGAGCGGGTAGGTTGGTTGCTGCCTTTTGCTAAGGATGTATTTACAGAGCTGGAATTATTTTTTGAAAAACTCAACCAAGTATTTCCTCCCAGTCAGTAAGCGACTACAGATACGCTCTGTTTCGTGAGGAACGTTGAAAAATCCGCATCAGGATTTCGCTGCGCACCAACCTGTATTCTATCAAATTTTTAACGTGCATATATAGTTGTAATGCGATTTGTAGCCGATTCGTAGAAATAACCTATACTTCTTTGCCAAAAAATCTAAAGCCCAAAAATGTCAATCCGAATTTTGTGTAACTTTGGCTGCTTTGCTAAAAAGAGCAGGCGTTACTTACAAAAATGAAAGACTTTTCGTTCGTGATGAATTCCGACCCTGCGTATGTGGATTCTCTTTATGAAGATTATCAAAAAGACAGCACGACCCTTGATCCTGAGTGGAAAAAATTCTTTGAAGGCTTCGACTTCGCCGTTTCTAAAGTAAATGGAAATGGACACGCCAAAACTTCCGCCGGCACACCCGTTACCAATGAACAACTCAAAAAAGAGTTTGCTGTTTTTCAGCTTATCAAAAACTATCGTAAGCGGGGGCATCTTATTGCCCTCACCAATCCCATCCGCGATCGAAAAGACCGTAAGGCAAGGCTTTCGCTGGCAGATGTAGGGCTGAGTGATGCCGATCTCAATACTGAGTTTTATGCCGGTGAAATCATCGGGATGGGTAAAGCCAAGCTTTCGGAAATCGTAGCCAAGCTCAAGCGTTTGTTCTGTGGAAGAGTAGGCATCCAATATACCTATATCAACAATCATGAAAAATGTATGTGGGTGCAAAATGCGTTTGAAAAAATGATGGAGAAAAAAATCTCCATTGACCAGCGCACCCGTATTTTAGAAAAACTGAACGAAGGAGTCATTTTTGAAAAATTCCTTCATACCAAATATATCGGTCAAAAACGCTTTAGCCTGGAAGGCGGTGAAAGCACTATCCCCGCGTTGGATACCTTAATCAACGAAGCAGCCAAAGGCGGCGCACGCGAGGTAGTCATAGGCATGGCACACCGCGGGCGACTGAACGTATTAGCCAATACGCTGAAGAAGACCTATGCACAGATTTTTTCAGAATTTGAAGGCAATATGCCACCCGAAAGCACTATGGGCAGCGGCGATGTGAAATACCATCTTGGCTTCCGCTCTAATATCACTACACCGGACGGCATAGAGATAAACGTACAACTCACGCCCAATCCTTCTCACCTGGAAGTGGTAGATCCCGTGGTAGCCGGTTTTGCCCGCGCCAAAGCAGATACACTTTATGATAATGAATATGACAATGTCCTTCCCATATTGATCCATGGCGATGCTGCCATAGCCGGACAAGGCGTAGTCTATGAATTGCTGCAAATGAGTAAACTAAAAGGTTTTTCCGTAGGCGGCACCATTCATTTTATCATTAATAACCAAATTGGTTTTACAACAGATTTTGATGATGCACGATCCGCAGATTATTGCACCAGCATAGCCTCTATGCTGCACGCTCCTGTGCTGCATGTGAATGGCGATGACCCCGAAGCCGTGGTGAAAGTATGTGAATTAGCTGTTGCCTACCGTCAGGAGTATAACCAGGATATTTTCATAGATATGGTATGCTACCGCCGTCATGGACATAATGAAGGCGACGACCCCAGCTTCACCCAGCCAAAGATGTACGAGCTCATCAAAAAGCATCCTAACCCTCGCGAAGTATATACCCAATACCTTTTGGAAAAAGGCGAGAAAGATGCACAGGAGCTTGCCAAGCAAATGGAGAAAAAATTCTGGGATGAATTGCAGGCACGCCTGGATGAGGTCAAACAAAAACCCGCACCTTACCAACTGCAACCGGTAGAACAAACCTGGCAAAAAATGCGTACCGCCACAAATAGAGATTTCGACCAATCACCGGAAACAGCTATCCAAAAAGCAGAGGTAGAAAAACTCTTTAAAAAACTGATGACATCCCCTGAAGGATTTAAACCTTTACGGAAAATTCAAAAACTACTGGATGATAAGGTAAAGCTCTTTAACGAGCAGCAAATGATAGACTGGGCTACCGGCGAGCTGATGGGCTATGCCAGTATCCTTGCCGAAGGTAAATCGGTACGGATGAGCGGACAAGATGTGCAGCGGGGCACCTTCTCTCATCGCCATGCCATCCTGCATGATGAACTATCTAATGCAGAACACAACCGCCTAAGCGGCATCTCCGACAAAGGATCCTTCCAGATATACAACTCCTTGCTCAGCGAATTTGCCGTATTAGGATTTGAATACGGATACTCTATTGCGAATCCCGATATTCTCACGATATGGGAAGCCCAATTCGGCGATTTTGCCAACGGCGCACAGACCGTCATAGACCAATACATAGCCGGTGCAGAAACCAAATGGAATAAAATGAGCGGGATGGTATTGCTCCTGCCACATGGCTATGAAGGACAAGGACCGGAGCACTCTTCAGCACGCATCGAACGCTTCCTGCAATTATGCGCCGAAAACAATATGGTGATTACCAACATTACTACGGCAGCTAACTTGTTCCACGCACTTCGCAGGCAATTAGCCTGGGATTTCCGCAAGCCGCTGATTAATTTTTCACCCAAAGCCAACCTGCGTCTGCACCGTGCCTATTCGCATATTGACGAATTTAGCAAAGGCGGATTTCAGGAAACGATAGATGACCCGAACATCAAAACCGCTTCAAAAGTGAAACGCGTATTGCTATGCAGCGGTAAAATATATTTTGAGCTGAGCGATAAACAAATAGCGGATAAAAATACGGAAGTAGCCGTGGTGCGTTTGGAACAAATACATCCGCTACCGGTGAAGCAACTGGAGCAACTGCGGAAAAAGTACAAAAACGCAGAGTGGGTATGGGTGCAGGAAGAGCCGCGCAACAAAGGTGCGCTGAGCTTCTTACAACTCAATCTGCCGGAAGATTTTCAAATCCGCTTTATCAGCCGTGCTGCAAGCGCCGCTTCTGCCACAGGCTTTAGCAAGGTACACGCAAAAGAGCAAGCCGCATTGATTGCCAAAGCATTTGAATAGATTCGTTTTTGCTGTTACACACCTTAACATCTTAGATATGGCTCTCTTTTCAGCTCTTAATAAATACTCCGCATTCGGATTGCTGGTGATGCGCATAGGCTTAGGAGTGATGATGATTGTTCACGGTTTGCCCAAAATAACCGGTGGTCCGGAAAAATGGGAAAAAATCGGTGGCGCAATAAGTCATTTAGGCATCCAGGTTTTCCCTACGGGATGGGGCTTTGCAGCAGCGGCGGCAGAAGCCATAGGCGGCGTGCTGATTATATTGGGCTTAGCCTTTCGCCCTGCCTGCCTGTTTTTATTATTCACTATGATCGTAGCGGCTACGATGCACCTTTCAAAAGGAGACAGCTTGCTGGAGGCTTCACATTCGGTGGAATTAGCCTTTGTTTTCTTTGGTATGTTGTTCGTAGGCCCGGGGAAATATTCGGTGGATAAAGGATAATGGACGTTTCATAGCGGTCGCATTAAGGAATACATCGGCGATTTAATCAACCCTCATAGGCATTTAACGAAAAAACCTCTCCAAATAAGAGAGGTTTTTTACGTTTATAGCAAGACTGTTTATTTCTTCTTAGCTTCTTCTGTTTCCGCTTGTTTCAACGCACGCGTCATTACTACGGAAGCGATAGGAATACGAGGAGAATTCATGATTTCCATTTCACCTGCCTGCACATCTTCCACCCGAATATTTTCATTCAATTTCAAATTTTCGATGTTCACTTCGATGGCTTCTACCAAGTGCTTAGGATAGGTACGCACTTTCAGAGATTTCATTTTGGTTTCCAAACGTCCCCCTACTTTTACACCTTCCGGAGTGCCTACATATTTCAACGGCAGGTTGGCAATTACTTTTCTGTCATCATTCAGTTCCAGAAAATCAATGTGGTTCAGCTCGTCGGTTACTACATCAAATTGCAAATCTTTCAGAATGCATTTGTGTGTTTTGCCATCCAGTTCGATTTCTGCCAATTGGAAATCCGGTGTGTACACCAAAGAGCGAAATGCCATTACCGGCGCGCTAAAATGTTTGGTTTCATTGCCGTAGATTACAGCCGGCACATGACCTTCAGAACGAAGACGGCGTGTGCTTGATTTACCGAATTCGCTTCTGCTTTTTCCTTCAATTTTTACACTTTTCATGTGTGTGATTTTTTTTTGTTTGCTTTCACCGCCGGTCGCATACCCGTCCGAACATCCGGTCGTTGAAAACAGCGTTTTAATTTTTGTGTATCCCATTCATCGGGAAGACGGATTTTGTTGTATAAACAGAATTTATTTTTTTTTACTGATTACGCACTACCCTTATCCACTAATCGCTCATTTTTTATGACTATGCACAAACAAAGAACTGATACTCTTATTCTCGAACGTATTGCGAATAGCTACTGCAAAAAGCTCTGCCGTAGGCAATACTTTTATCTTTTCACATTCCTGCTTTAAGGGTATGGTATCGCATACTACGAGCTCTTCCAGCATTGAGTTTTGAATGTTTTCATAGGCTTTGCCGCTGAGCACAGGGTGCGTACAACATGCGCGCACCGACAGCGCCCCTTTTTCTCTCAGCAAGGCTGCAGACTTACTCAATGTGCCGGCAGTATCGCATATATCATCTATAAGAACTACGTTTTTCCCTTTTACGTCGCCTATCACCGTCATTTCAGAAACCTCATTGGCACGCTTGCGTTGCTTGTCGCAGATGACCATATCCAGCTCAAAATACTTTGCTACTTCACGTACGCGGTTGGTGCTACCCACGTCAGGGGCGGCAAAGATAAGGTTTTCAATCTTTAGATTTTCGATATACGGGATAAAAATTGCGGAGCTGTCCAAGTGATCTACGGGAATATCGAAAAAGCCTTGAATCTGCGGGGCGTGAAGATCCATAGTCATCACACGGTCGGCACCGGACGTAGTAAGCAGGTTGGCTACCAGCTTGGAGGCTATGGACACACGCGGTTTGTCTTTTCTATCCTGACGGGCAAAGCCGTAATAAGGAATTACGGCGGTAATATAGCCTGCGGAGGCACGTTTTGCCGCATCTATCATCATGAGCAGCTCCATGAGATTGTCGGAAGGAGCGAAGGTGGATTGCACTAAAAAAACATAATCGCCTCGGATGCTTTCCTGAAAAACGGGCTGAAATTCGCCATCGCTGAATTTGGGGATGTCAAGTTTGCCTAATTGTTTGCCGAAAGATTTGGCAATTTTTTCCGCGAGGTAACGAGAATTGGTACCTGAGAAAATTTTTACGGATGCCTGCATAATCTATTTTGGAAAAATGGACTGCAAAGTTAGAAAATGGATTTACAAATCGCCACCCTTTTTTCGATGACATGATTAAACTCATAAGCACTTGCAACTGAAACGTTAATGAGGAAAAAGGCACTTGACTTTTGAGAGATTATGATTATTTTGATGCGGTGAAAGGGAGGAAAAGAAAAAAGCGACTTGCGCCGCTTTAAATGTTTTCACAACGGAATAAATGGGATGTGTGATAATGGTGGTTGTAAAAAATAAAAGAGCCCCTGTTAAGTACAAGGGCAAAAACTTATTGAGGCAAGCCTCACTACGGAATAAAATCCTTATTGTGAATTGCTTCAGGACAAATGTAAAAAATAAATTTTAAATGGATAATAAAATGAAAAAAGTATTAGGATTAGACATCGGCACAAATTCAATTGGTGCAGCCTTAATTAATTTGCCTGATAAATTTGAGGATTATGGGAAAGACGGAAATATTGTGCTACTGGCAAGCAGGATTATTCCAACAGACGGTGATTATTTGCAAAAATTTAAAAGTGGCTCGCAAGCCGAAACAAAGGCAGCATTTAGGCGGGGAAAACGCGGTTCAAGAAGACTAAAACACAGATACAAACTTCGCAGAACACGACTGATAAAAGTGTATAAAGAGCTAAAATGGATTGATGAAAATTTTCCAGTTGATGACTCACGCAAATTCAAACGAAATATCAATGAAAACGGCTATTCTTTAAAGATTAGTGATTATTTGCCCTTCTCCGAAGAAACTATTACTGAGTTTAAAAAAGCATTGGGGATTGAAGGTAAAAAACGAAAAGAAAAAAGAAAAAACAAAGAAGTAGATTTTCTCTTACCCGAAGACTGGATTGTGTACTATCTGCGCAAAAAGGCACTTGAAAAACAAATTACAATTCCTGAATTGGCTCGTATTATTTATATGCTTAACCAACGCAGAGGTTTTAAAAGTAGTAGAAAAGATTTAAAAGATACCAATGTTTTACCTTACGAAGAATTTATTAAACGTAAAGACAATAATGATTTAGGTGAAAGCGGAATTGAAACTCAGTTTGTGGTTATCACAAAAATTAAATCGGTAACATTTAAAGAAGAAAAGAAAGACAAAAAAGGAAATGTTGTTTCTAACATCTACACAATAGAGGCAGAAGATCCACGAATGCAAACTTGGGAAGAATCTCGAAAAAAAGAGCCTGATTGGGCAAAAGAGGTAAACGACAAAGGTGAGAAAATTGAGAGGAAAGAATTTACATTTTTGGTTATTCAAAAAGTTGATAAAAGCGGAAAACACACTCAAAACAAGCCACAAATGCCAAAAGAAACGGATTGGGCGTTGTGCACAACTGCATTGAGCGAAAAAATACAAGAAAACAACCAACACCCGGGAGAATATTTTTTTGATGAATTGAAAAAAGCCTACAAAGAAAACCGCAATTACAAAATCCGACAATATCCTGTTTACAGATGGCGTTATCAAAATGAATTAGAAGCTATTTGGAAAAAGCAATGTGAATTGAATCCTGAACTTAACAAACTAAATTCCGATAAAGCGGCTTTAACCAAACTTGCAGAAATTCTTTACCCTACTCAGTCTAAATACAATATGCCGAAGTTGAAAGAATTTCAAAACAATGACTTGTTATACATTATAAGCAATGACATTATTTACTATCAACGCGAATTAAAATCACAGAAAAATTCAATAAATGAATGTCGTTATGAAAAAAGAAAGGGAATTGATGGAGAAATGTATGGACTAAAATGTATTCCACGCTCATCGCCTTTGTTTCAAGAGTTCCGTATTTGGCAGGATATACACAATATCAAAATTCTGAAACGAGAAGAAAAGATTGATGGCAAAACAAAATTGGATATTGATGTTTCCGCTCTTTACATAAATGATATTGTAAAAGAAAAACTGTTTGATTTATTCAATTCTAAAACATCTGTTTCTGAGAAAGATATTTTAACTCTGGTAAAAGAGAATAACGAACAAAATGACATTGTAATTTCAAGTAAAAAAGATGGGGAACATTCACACAGGGTCAATCTTTTTGTAAAGAGAGATTCTTTGAAAGGAAATGAAACATTATCTCGCTATCGTTCTGTTTTCAGTAAAGCAAATTATGACGGAAATGCTGTTTTAAATAACGCTGAAATGCTGTTTAAACTGTGGCACATTGATTACTCTATCAGTTCATCAGACGAAGAAAAATCTAAAAAAGGAATTACAACCGCTCTTATCAAATTGTTGCCCGATACAGAAAACAGACAACTGGTGATAGAAGCGTTTAGCAAACTTCCTGAACTGAAAAAAGAATACGGTTCTTATTCTGCATGTGCCATTAAAAAATTATTACCCGTAATGCGTTGCGGGAAATATTGGAATGAGGGGGCAATTACTGATAGCTTGAAAGCAAGAATAGAAAAGTTAGTTACAGCCGAATTTGACGAGAATATAGACAACGATACTCGTAAAAAAATTCAAAAATGGGAAAAAGAAAACAATAAAACATTCAGCGAAATATCTCATTTTAATGGTTTGCCAACTTGGCTTGCAGGATATGTAGTATATGGCATCCATTCGGAGAAAGAAAATGTAGAAATAAAAAATGTTGAAGAATTTAGCAAGTACATACAAAAAGAAATTCCGAACAACAGTTTACGAAATCCCATTGTAGAACAGGTTGTAAGAGAAACAATGTTTTTGGTGCGTGATGTTTGGAAAAAATATGGCTACATAGATGAAATACATATCGAGTTAGGAAGAGAATTAAAGAAAAATGCAGATGAAAGAAAAAGGATTGCCGATAGTCAGAAAGGAAACTTTGAAGAAAAACAACGAATCAAAAAATTGCTTTATGAATTGATGAACGGCTTTGAACAATATGTTGATGATGATACAAAAGAAAACGCAACGTTTGAAGTAAGACCCAACCCCGAAAGCCCTGTTGATATTGACAAATTCAGGATTTGGAGAAGTTTATCAAAACAATCAGAAATTGACTGGGTGAAAAAAGTAAAAGACGAAGAAATACCGACAGACCAACAAATAAAAAAATATGTTCTTTGGCTAAGCCAAAATTGCCGTTCGCCATATACAGGTAAAATTATCCCATTGAGCAAATTGTTTGACGAAACACAATATCAAATTGAACACGTTATTCCGCGTTCTAAAATGAAGAACGATAGCTTCAATAACTTGGTTATTTCAGAAGCAGCAATTAATCCTAAGCCATTTAAAGGAAGTTTACTTGCAAGAAACTTCATTGCCGAATTTGGCGGAAAAGACGGAAAGGAATATGAAATAAATGGCAAAAAATATTTCATACTTGGAGAAAGTGCTTACGAAAGTTTAGTTAATGACACCTTTAAATTTCAAAAAGGGAAACGAAAAAATTTATTAGCAACAGAACCGCCTGATGATTTTGTTGAACGTCAGTTAAACGACACGCGCTACATAGGCAGAAAACTTTCTGAACTACTTGCACCTGTTGCTAAAAGTGAAAACGGAATTATTTTTACAGGTGGTAGCATTACTTCCGAACTCAAAAATAATTGGGGATTAAACAAAATTTGGAAAGAAATTATTTTACCTCGCTTTGAACGTTTAGAAGAAATTACAAACAAAAAAGGAGAATACATTATTCACGATAAAGACGAACACGGAAATCCTGTAATTCATTTAAACGTAAAAGAAAATCCCAAATTAGACACCAAGCGTATTGACCATCGTCATCACGCATTAGATGCACTCATTATTGCAGCAACTACACGCGAACACATTCGTTACTTAAATACGTTAAACGCTGCCGACACCGATGAAGAAATTAAAAAATACAAACAATCATTGGTAAAAGGTAAAATCAGAGATTTTAAAAAACCTTGGAAAGACTTTACTAAAGATGCAAAAGACAAGTTAGAAGAGTTAGTTGTGAGTTTTAAAACAAGCAACAAAATCATTTCTCAACCTAAAAACAGAACTGCTTATTTAAAAATAGAAAATGGAAAAGTAGTCAAAGCATTTAAAGAACAAAAAGCAAACCCGAAATGGATGTCTGTTCGCAAATCAATGTTTAAAGAACCACAGGGAATTATTTACTTGAAAGAGATATACGAAGAGAAGAATATTGCGAAAGCAATAGAAATCCAAATAGACCGAATGCTGGTTCAAAACAAACCTGAAATGAAATTAGCTTCTTATGTTTACGACCAAGAAGCACGAAAAATCATTAAAGATTTGATTGACAGGATTGGAATTTCTATACAAGATAAAAATGAGCTTTTAAAAGAGATTAAAAAGCATTTAAAGAAAAATCCTCTGAAAGATTTTTCGGGAAAGGAATACAAAAATATTCAAGTAGCGACCTTTGAAGAATATGCTGCTAAAAGAGTAACGCTTGATAAAACTTTTGACCATAAAAAGATTGATAAGATACCATACACAAAAGTTGGCAAATCTATTTTGGGTAAGTTGTTACACGAACATATAGACTTAGATGAATTTAAAGATGAAAAAGGGAATATCGACCTTGCAAAAGCATTTTCTTCCGAAGGATTAGAAATTCTTGCTAAAAGAGCAGGACGACCAATTACCAAAGTAACAATTTATGAGAAGAAAGATGAGTCAAGTAAGTTCGGGAAACAGTATGTTGAAGTGGATGCAGGTAGCAATGTTTATTTTGTAATGTATGAAAATCAGATAACAAAAGAGCGAAGCGGCTTTGAATCTATTGCTACTCACAAAGCCATAGAAAAAATCGTGAAAGGAAATCCGATTGCAGAAGACAAAGAAGGTTTTGATATAATTATTTTATCACCGGGCGATTTGGTGTATGTACCAACGAAAGAAGAACGAGAAAAAATTGTAAGTGGTATAAAAATTGAAAGTGCAATTGATTGGAATAACCAACGTCACATTTCAGAAAGAATTTACAAAATGACTGATACAACACAAGGAAAATGCTTGTTTGTTCCTTATAGAATATCCTCTTCTATAATTGACGAAGTAGAGATGGGTTCAAGTAATAAATCTGCCAGAGCTTGGGACGGGAAGGTGGAATTTTTACCAAATTCTAAAGGAAAACTAACAAGAGAAGACTCAGGAAGTATGATTAAAGATGTTTGCATCAAACTCAAAATAAACAGATTAGGCATCATTACAGAAAAAAAAAACAATAAAGAAATACATATCGTTTCCGAACCCGAAGTCGCTTATACGAAAAAATCAGGCTCCATAAAATCGTTCAGCTCTTTTGAGGATATGAATGAAGCGACCGCCCGTAACCTCGCTGCTTTATCACCGGAAGAACATTTGAAAAACGTTACTGACATGGTGAAGAAAATTCATGCAGATGAGTTAGGAAAACCAATGGATAAAACCATAAAATTCAAGTAACAGGCATGGACATTTTCATTGAAGAACATAGACAAATGCTTTTTGCCTTAAAGGCCAACGACGTGAGATTTATGCTCATCGGCGGTTACGCGGTTATCTATCACGGTTATGCCCGTACCACTAACGATATGGATATATGGATTGATACCGGAACAGACAACCAACTAAAACTGGCAAACGCATTTCGGGATTTTGGTATTGAGGAGGAAGGTATTGCTGAATTTAAAAAATTAGATTTTACTGCGCCACAGCAGCTATTCTCCACAGGAACTGCGCCGAGAACCATTGAGTTCTTGACTATAGTGAGTAATGTTAATTTTGATGAAGCCTATGAACAAGCAGAACACCTAAAGATAGGTGAGGCTTACATTCCCGTTATCCATTATAATCAATTGATATTGTCCAAAATCACGTCTGATCGATTAAAAGACAAAGCGGATGTGGAAGAATTACAAAGAATAAATAAGTACAGGAAAAATAAATAAGTATAGGAAAAATAAACCATGATCAAACGCACCCTATACTTCGGCAATCCTGCCTATCTCAAAACCAAAAACGAACAATTGGTGGTAGAGCTTGCGGAAACCGGCGAAGTAAAAACCGCTGCTATAGAAGACATAGGCGTGCTGATCTTGGACAACCAACAAATCACGATCACACAGGCGGTATTGGCGAAACTGCTTGAAAATAATACGGCGGTCATTACCTGCAATCACACGCATCATCCCGTAGGCTTGTTGCTCAATCTGGATGGGCATACCTTGCAAAGCCAGCGGTTCAAACATCAGTTAAGTGCCTCTGCCCCACTGCAAAAGCAACTCTGGCAGCAAACCATCATGGCAAAGATTACCAACCAGGCAAATCTTTTTTCTGAAAAACAACTCCCCTATAAACCCTTATTAAACCTTGCCTCCAAGGTAAAAAGCGGCGACAGCGACAACTGCGAAGCCCAGGCAGCCACGTATTACTGGAAACATATTTTTCCGGAGTTTTTACAATTCAAACGCTCGCGCGAAGGCGACCCGCCCAACAACTTGCTGAACTATGGCTATGCGATTTTGCGTGCCATCGTAGCCCGCAGCCTTGTGGGAAGCGGTTTATTGCCTACGCTCGGCATCTTCCATAAGAATCAGTACAATGCCTACTGCCTGGCGGATGACATCATGGAACCCTATCGCCCTTATGTGGATGAGGTGGTGTATGAAATTGTAGAGATGAATGGAACGTATTTAGAAATGACACCAAAGATGAAACAACAATTATTGAGCATACCGGCTATGGACGTGTGGATAGACGGGGAAAAAAGCCCGTTGATGAACGCAGTACAACGCACTACGGCGAGCTTGGCAAAATGCTTTGAAGGAACAACAAGAAAATTACGCTACCCTGTTCTGTAACCGGTTAAAGTGAAGCCTGTGGATTTCTCACGTTTAAATGCCTATCGTATCATGTGGGTACTTGTAATGTTTGACCTGCCTACGGAAACGAAAACCGACCGGAAGGTGTATGCTAAATTCCGAAAGGATATTCTGGCTGATGGATTTTCGATGTTTCAGTTCAGCATGTATGTACGGCATTGCAGCAGCAGGGAAAATGCAGATGTGCATATCAAACGGGTAAAGAAAATGCTGCCTGCCAAAGGGCATGTAGGCATTTTGAATATTACGGACAAACAATTTGGGATGATGGAGATTTTTCGAGGAAAAGAGTCGGTGAAAACGCCTGAACCGGTGCAGCAGTTGGAATTATTTTAGGGAAGAAAAAGCAAGAATACAGAAACAAAAAACCGGAACATCTTCCGGTTTTTTGTTTGTAATGACAACATGAAATCCTTTACTGTTGCGGGTTTTGAACAAAACGGTTGTCAAAGACCTAAGTTATTCAAAAGTTGAAAGCAATTCACAACTGGTAAAGGAGGGATAGGTTTTGCGTTCGGTTGTCAAAGACCTAAGTTATTCAAAAGTTGAAAGCAATTCACAACCGCGGCTTCATTCCAACCTGTGATTTGTTGTTGTCAAAGACCTAAGTTATTCAAAAGTTGAAAGCAATTCACAACGGCAGTGATACAAAGGTGCGAAGCATCTTTGTTGTCAAAGACCTAAGTTATTCAAAAGTTGAAAGCAATTCACAACTCGTTACCATTTTGTTGGAGCCAACGACATGTTGTCAAAGACCTAAGTTATTCAAAAGTTGAAAG
>JAEZZY010000069.1 GCA_023418315.1 Bacteroidota bacterium | reverse complement strand
CTTCTACCAAAGGAAAGATCGCCCGACAACTCCATAATAAAAGATCAGAATCACCTGCCCATGACGGTTCCGTTCAACAGCGGTTTCATTGCTCGCCCGTTGGGCGCAACGAAACCTTAGTTATTGGAGGGTGGTTGTTCTTTTTTCGTTGTCAAAGTTTTGTCGTATTTAGTCAATTTGAGTTCATATTATTTCTTCCATTGTCCCTTTAAAAAAAACATCTCCAAATTTCTGAGATTTAAAAACATAGTAAAATCTATTAAAACTTAGTCTGACCAACGCCTCGCCGTATGGGCGAAGTTTACCCTATGAAGTTAGTAGAAATTTTAGAAGTGAAGCTGGCAAATTTTGCCAATACGGAGTTATACAAAGAAGGAACGTGTGGAGCTTTATCCAAAAGGGTGCAGACCGATGTTATAGAGCGTTTTTATTCAACATAGGTTTCCATTATCACGGATTTCACTGCCTCCATTTCAGAGCTTGTCAGGTTACCTAATTTCTTTACAATTCTTATTCTGTCCACTGTTCTGATTTGGTCTAAAACTATCCAACCTTTTGTTTTTGTTTGCTTGATTTCAACTCTTGTCGGATAAGGTTTTGAACTACTCGTAAGCGGTGCCACAACGATTGTTTGAAGATATTTATTCATTTCATTTGGGGAAATGACAGCACAAGGTCGAGTTTTTTTCATCTCGTCTCCTATAGTTGGACCAAGATTTACCAATACCAGTTCATATTGGTTTATTTCCATTCTTCAAAAGTTTCGTTTTCAAAATTGTCGTCTCCGTTTTCGTGCATTTGTTTGAATGATTTTTCCCAACCTTTTCTTGGAATGGATTTTGGTTTTAGGATAATTCTTCCTTTTTCCAAAATCATTTCTAACGTGTCGCTGATATTGTATTGCTCCAAAATAGCTTTTGATAATCTGATGCCTTTTGAATTTCCGATATTGATTACTTGAACTTGCATAAAAAATCCGTATTGTGATTACAAAGTAATTACATTTTTATTGAAAAAAAATGCAAAACTTCAAGTTATGCGTAGCCGGTTATTCGTTTAATCTATTTTCAATATCCATTTGCTGATGTAAAATCCTGATGATTTCAACTGATTCTTCCTTCTGATTGATTTTATAAAATATGAAATGGGATTTTACCTTTGAGCGTAAATATCCTTTTCGGACGTGGCTATGATCTTTTCCCGAATGAGGATTTTCAGCAATAAATTCAATTTCGTCCAAAATTAGGTTGTAATATCTGTCAGCTTGTTCAATTGACCAAGTTTCAAATGTATAAAGCCAAATGTTTTCAAGGTCGTTTTGAGCTTCATTACTGACTTTAAACTTCATTATTCTCCAATATGTTTTTGATGAAGCGTATCAAGAAAAGTTTCTCGATTAAAATCTTTGACAAAGCCGGATTTTTCCCCTTTTTTAAGTTCTTTAATGAGTTCGATTTTCTTGGTTTCTTCATATTCGAACATTCTCAAAGCTGCACGTACCACTTCACTTGCCGAAGAAAATTTGCCGGATTGGACTTGTTTATTGATAAACTTGTCAAAGTAATCACCTAATAGTATCGATGTGTTTTTAGCCATCATCAAAGTTTATTTCAAAAATACCAATAATTGGTATTTGGGTAAAATATTTTTCAGTTAGTTTTTTATTACTTTCTATGTTCCTTATTTTCTTAATATCCTGTCCGAACAAAAATGTCGGAATAATTGCCAATAGAATTGAAATTGCTTTGTTCATTGTTGTTGTGTTGTTGTTATAGAATGGCTATAACGTCCGGGCTTTTTGCGAGGGCGGTAATTTTAGCACCAACATCCGACCCGAAAACTGCCTTCAGATTTACCACAAAGTTTCAAGGGAAGAACTGTCCTGCGCTCTCGCAAAACTGCTTAGCTGGAGTAACTATTGGTCGTCCGTCAATTATTTGGTCAATAATTGTAACCATTGTTTGCAAATGTTGTCATAGTCAATGCCCGTGTTTGTAGGACTTGTGCTTGGTAGTGAAATGTATTTTAAACCACTTTTTCTCTCGAAATATTTGTCAAAAAGTGCTCGGGATTTTGTCCCGTTGAAACCAATAACTTTTAAATTCTTATGTCTGGCGATAAAGTTGTCCAAGTCATTTGGTTCTTCGTCTTCAATTGCACTGTCAAGGCTACCTTTTCTATTTGCTTTATGAGCTACGTCCCAAAGTCCAATTTTAGTTTTGAGTAAAAGTGCTTTTTTGTCTGGGTAGGTCTGTGGCAGATTGTTGTCAGTAATTGTCGAAATAATTTTCCAAAATTTGTTTCTTGAATGTCCGTAATACTGTCCAAGTTCAAGAGATTTGTCGCCGGGCATTGTCCCTAAAATCAAAATGGTCGTATCCGAGTTTGAAATGGGGTCAAATGATTTTTTGGTATTTGCCGAAGGTGTTTTTACAATTTGCTTGACGGTCTTTGGTTGCAGAATTGTCGCAAGCTTTACTTTAGTAACTGATTGTCCAATGAGGGAAACAGTCGAACCATCACGATCAAAAATATTTGCATAGTTTCTCGTCCTGCCGTGAATTTGAAATGCCTGAATTGTCGAACCGTCTTTTTTCTGATACCAACCATTTTTATTTAACTCGTCAGCAATATGCTGGGTAGTCATTGTCCGTCCAGTTTGTCGTAAAAGTTTTTCTATTGCTTCGTGTAATGTCATATTTTTCTGTTGGTTGACGGTCGTCCTGCCATTACCGCCAACTCCCAAATATACACAAGTCCATTCAATTGTAAATTAAATCTATTATCATAATCACCACCCTTTACATTCAATAAATCAAACAAGATTCTCTGTTTTGTTTTTCGTATTGCTCCTGTTTTTATTTTGTAGTTTTAGTACATTCAGCCATACAAAATGCGAAGGTTAGAAAGAGCCATACACAACAATTTTTACACTCTTGAATCAGGCAGTCAGAGGTTCTGCTTTAAAGCCTGCCTTATGAATAATATCCAATACCTGCTCTTCGGTTATCCCGTCTGATTCTACGGTCAGGATTTTATCTTTATCCGTAATATCTACGCTCCATTCACCGATGCCTTCTGCCTTCTCCAAATGGGGCTTCACGGAAGCAACACAACCGCCGCAGTTGATATTCGTTTTAAATTGAAATTTATTCTTTTCCATTGTTTTTTTTAATTTTTATAGCGTTAATCGAAACTGCAAATTTTTTAAAAATTCCTATACGCACTCCTAATAATTCCTACTTCCATTTCAGACGCAGGCTATTCGTTACCACACTCACACTGCTCAATGCCATGGCTGCGCCCGCAATCATAGGATCAAGCAGGAATCCGTTGATGGGATAAAGCACACCGGCTGCAATGGGAATGCCTATAAGGTTGTAGATAAATGCCCAAAACAAATTTTGTTTAATGGTCGTTACCGTATCTTTTGAAAGTTTTATAGCCTGTGGTATTTTGGTAAGATCGGAGGAGATAAGGGTCATTTTCGCTACGTCCATAGCAATATCAGCGCCCTTGCCCATAGCAATACTTACATCGGCAGTTGCAAGCGCTGTACTGTCATTGATGCCATCTCCCACCATCGCTACGGTTTTTCCTTGCTGTTGCAATTCTTTTACAAAATAGGCTTTGTGCTGGGGCAATACTTCGGCTTTAAAATGCGAAATACCAGTTTGCTGCGCAATGGCTTGGGCAGTGGCTTCATTATCGCCGGTGAGCATATACAAATCAATACCCATTTCCTGTATTTGCCGGATGGCTTCTACGGAGGTTTCTTTTATTTTGTCGGATATAGCCAATACGGCAAGCGCTTGTTTGCTGTCCGAAAACCAAATAACTGTTTTGGCTTGTCGGCTCCACGCATCAGCTTGTTGTAGCAATTCTTGTGCAATAGAGATGTTGTTTTCTGTCAGCAGTTTTTTGTTCCCTACAAAATAAGTTTCGTGGTTATGATTGGCTGTTGCGCCTTTTCCGGTAATGCTATGAAAGTTGGACAAAATTGTAGCGTTTACAGCGTTCCAATGTTTCACCACGGCATCTGCCAGAGGATGTTCGGATTGTTTCTCAATGCCTATAAGAATATTCTTTTTGCTGTCATCGCCATTCAGCCAATGAATGCCCGTTACCTCGGGGCGGCCTTCGGTAATGGTTCCTGTTTTGTCTAAAATAAGAGCATCTATTTTCTTCGCTAATTCCAGGCTTTCTGCATCTTTTATCAAAATTCCTTTTTCGGCACCTTTGCCCACGCCCACCATTATAGCTGTAGGTGTAGCCAATCCTAATGCACAAGGACAAGCGATGACCAACACCGTAATAGCCGCCAACAATCCCTGTACCACGCTGTTTTCATTCCCTAAAATCATCCATAAAATAAAGCTGAGTAGAGAAATCCCGATGACTACCGGCACAAAAATACCGGCAATCTTATCCACCAGTTTTTGAACGGGGGCTTTGCTGCCTTGCGCATCTTGTACCATTTTGATGATTTGGGCAAGCATGGTTTCTTTCCCCACTTTCGTTGCCTTAAACCGGAAACTTCCTTTTTGATTGATGGTACCTGCAAACAGTTTTTCGTTTTCTTTTTTCAAGACCGGTATAGGCTCGCCGCTGAGCATACTTTCATCCACATAGGAATTGCCGGAAACGACCACGCCGTCCACCGCTATTTTTTCTCCGGGTTTTACGAGGAGGATATCGCCTGCATTTACCGCTTCTATAGCGGTTTGTTTTTCTGTGCCGTCCGTTTGTATTACCGTTACGGTTTTAGGCTGCAAGCCCATTAGTTTTTTGATGGCAGAAGAAGTGTTTCCTTTGGCTTTTTCTTCCAGCAATCTTCCTAAAAGAATAAAGGCAATGATTACTGCGGCGGCTTCAAAATAGACGTGCGCCTCCAAACCGCGTTGCTGCCAAAAACCGGGAAACAGCATATTGAACACGCTGAACAAATAAGCAATTCCCGTACTCAGCGCCACCAGGGTATCCATATTGGCGGAGCGGTGTCTGGTTTGTTTCCATGCGTTAATGAAAAAATCGCGACCGAGCCATAAAACCACAGGCGTAGAAAAGGCCCACATGATTTCGTTGGCATAGGGAATGTTCATAAAAAACATTCCTATCACCACCACAGGCAGCGATAAAATAACTGCCCAGACGGTTTTGTTTTTTAGGGTTTTGATTTTTTTTTCGTGAAGGGCTTCCAGCGTTTCCTGCTGTTTGTTTTCTTCTTCCACCAGCAAATCATAGCCAATACCTTGAACGGCTTTTTGCAAGGTAGCGGCATCGGTCATATTGGGTAAGTATTCTACCATAAGATTTCCGGTACCGTAGTTTACTTCGGCATTCACCACACCTTCCTGTGCCTGCACGATGGTTTGGGCGCTATTGGCACAAGAAGCACAGCTCATGCCCAATACCGGAAAGGTTTGTTTTACGGTAGCAACACCATATCCTAAGTCTTTTATTTTTTTTACCGCTTCGCTGATGACTTTGTTATCATTTACGGTAAGTACTGCCCGGCGGTTGTTCAGCTCCACTTTATGATCTTCTACGCCCTTCACCTGCGAAAGCCCTTTGTCCACAATTAAGGCACAATGCTCGCTATCCACATCCTCCAAAGGAAGATAAATGATTTCATGTTTCTTATCTGCTGCCATAATCCGATTATTTTACCCATAGGCAAAATTGGCAAGAATCATCAGGAGGATCGTTACACTATTTTTAAAATGATTTGCAGGTTTTTGGGAATTTCTAGAGTAAAACTGCTTGCTATACACAAAAACTCCCTATAACCCTCTATTCATTACGCCTTTCATAAAATCCGTTACCAGATAGGCAATCATCTTGGGCGTGAGCGGGTTTTCCCTGCCGTTTTCGAGTGTTACCGCTCCTTCCGCAAGGTGCAGGTAGGCGGCATCTGCATTCTTAGCCATATACGATACAAACTGTCTTGCCTGTAAAGGGCTTACGCCGCAAGGAGTAGCCGCACTCGATAAGACTCCTTCTATTCTATCCATATCTATTTCCAAGCCGCAGGGTTGCCGGCGTACAAACTGTGCTGCCTGGAAAAGCGCTTCTTTAAAATCTATTCGTTCATGAAGAAAGATGTCTTCAAATGTGCTGTAGCGAATGGTATCATCCGCATCCATATCTTCCAGCACATTGCGGCTGTTGTAGTTTTCATCCAGTCCGAAGGCTACATAATGGTTCAGATAGCCTTCCATTTTCGCGTAGCGGAATCCGTTGCCGCTATGCCTGCCTTCTATTCTTCTATAATCGCTGTGGGCATCTAAGTTGATGCAATTAATCGCTTGTTTTTTGGCTATGCTGCTGCCTTTAATAATAGGATAAGCATTATTATGTCCGCCGCCTATCACGATAGGAATTTTATTACACGAAACAATTTTTTCAATCACTTCCGCTACTTCTTCATCTATAGCGGCTACTTTTTTTCGCCATACTTCTATGGGTTGATGCTCCAGTTCTTTGCGCCATTCCTTAAAATCAAAATAACCCAATACGGCCAAATCTCCGCCTCCGGCTTTATCCGTTTCCTGTATGTTTAGCAGGGCTTTCAGCGCCGGCTCCCATAGCGTAGGCGTGCCGCCGATGCCATAGTTTGCCTTCACGCCTATATCTTCGGGAATACCCAGCAATACAAAGGTGGCGGGGTCTTCGGCAAGGGCTTGCCAGTGATTGTCGTTAATGATTCGCACTTGCTCGCCGAACTTGGTTTCTCCGGCGCGGGTGGCGGTAATTGCCGCAATATATTCAGGCGTAATGAAGGTAAAATGGTTCAATGAAATCACATTTTTGGGTGAGGCAGTAGGTGTTCTTAGTTACATCCTTCCTGCAAACTTATTCTGCTATCAATACTTGCAATACAAAAATGGCGTATTGTAGGGATGTTCTCAGTATTTTTGCCAACTAAAATATCAAAAAATATGTATCCTACTGAATTGGTTGCGCCCATGAAGGCGGAAATGACAGACGGAGGCTTCCAAGAACTGACCACTGCACAGCAAGTAGAAGAGACGATGCAAAAGCCCGGCACTACCTTGCTTTTTATTAATTCCGTATGCGGCTGTTCCGCAGGCACCGGGCGTCCCGGCGTACTGATGGCCGTGCAACATGCCACTAAAAAACCGACCCAGCTTGTTACCAGCTTTGCGGGCTATGATACCGAAGCGGTGGCTCAGGCACGCACTTATTTACAGCCTTACCCGCCTTCCTCCCCTTCTATAGCACTGTTGAAAGACGGCAAACTGGTGCACATGATCGAAAGACACATGATAGAGGGACGTTCCGCACAAATGATTGCCGCCAATCTTACCGAAGCGTTTGAGCAATATTGTTAGGATGAATCTTTCATAGGCATTTAAGGCTATTGAGGTTGTATGCTTGCGTGCAACCTCTTTTTTATTTGCCACATGAGCGTGCGCTAAAATAAGAATACGCTATTTACATAAATGAATGTAAATAACGTATTCGCTTAAAATGCGGTAGGCACGTGCAGATATTTTTACTGCGCCATCATCACTTCCTTAATATCTTCCATGATGCGCTTGGCGATATTGTTGGCAGTGGTTTCATTAATGCTTTCGGAATAAATGCGGATAATCGGTTCGGTATTGGACGTGCGCAGATGCACCCAGTCCTTTTCAAATTCGATTTTCAAGCCATCTTCGGTATTAATGGGTTGTTTGGCGTATTTCTCTTGAATTTTTTTGAAAATATCCTGCACATTCATCCGCTCATCGAGTTCTATTTTATTTTTGGAAATAAAATAATCGGGATAAGTGCTGCGCAAAGCTTTGATAGATTTTCCAAATTTTGCCAGATGGGTTAAGAACAACGCAATCCCTATAAGCGCATCCCGTCCGTAGTGTAGCTCGGGAACGATAATGCCGCCGTTGCCTTCTCCGCCGATAACGGCATTTGTAGCCTTCATTTTATTTACCACATTCACCTCGCCTACGGCGCTGGGCGCATAGCTGCCTCCATGCTTTTCGGTTACATCACGCAGTGCGCGCGTGGACGACATATTGGAAACGGTATTTCCTTTTTTGTGGGATAAAATATAATCGGCTACTGCTACAAGCGTATATTCTTCGCCAAACAAACTACCGTCTTCGCATACGAAGCAAAGCCTGTCCACATCGGGATCTACGGCAATGCCGAGGTCGGCATTTTGTTTTTCCACGGTACTGCACAGATCACGTAGATGTTCGGGAAGCGGCTCGGGATTGTGGGCAAAATTGCCGGTAACTTCTTCGTTGATGACGATTATATCTTCTACGCCCAATGCTTTCAATAACTGAGGCACTGCGAAGGCGCCGGTAGAGTTTACGGGGTCTACCGCTATTTTAAAACCACGCTGTTTGATGGCTTTCACATCCACCAGCGGATGGTTCAGTATCGCGTCAATATGTTTCTGAACATAGGCATCGTCGGTAGTAAGTTTACCCAGTTTGGTAACCTCGGCAAATTCGGTTTCCCCTTTTTCCGCATGGTCGAGTATCCATTGCCCGTCGGCAGCGCTGATAAATTCGCCTGCGCTGTTGAGGAGCTTCAGTGCGTTCCATTCTTTGGGGTTATGACTTGCCGTGAGGATGATGCCGCCGGCAGCTTTTTCCATTTTCACCGCCATTTCTACTGTGGGCGTAGTGCTTAATCCTAAATCCAAGACATCTAAACCGAGGCTTTGCAAGGTAGCCACTACCAGGTTGCGTACCATTTCGCCGGAGATACGTCCGTCGCGGCCTACTACGATGGAGTTGCTGTTGCTTTTCTGTGTTTTAATCCATGCGGCGTAGGAGCTTGTGAATTTTACCACGTCTATAGGAGTAAGCGCTGTGCCGGGCTTTCCGCCGATGGTGCCGCGAATGCCAGAGATAGATTTTATAAGTGCCATGTGTTGATTTAAAAAATTGAAGTGCGATGATAAGCTATGGTGCGGTCTGTAGGTAAATGTATTTTTACAAGGGTTTATTTCCGGCAAATCGGCATAAAGGTTTTGAAACGGATAGTAAGCAAGGTGATGTGGTAAGCGCTATCCGCGAAGAAGATTCTTGTCAATCGCAATTTTAAACAAATGCTAAATGCTATATTTGTAATCAAAACAATTCAATCCATGAAAAAAATACTACTGAGCTTAGTTGCTGTGAGCGCATTTACGTTCAACAGTTGTAATAAGAATGAAGGCGAAGGCTTTAACTTGTTCAGCATTCAGGATGACAAAGACCTTGGCATGCAGGTAAAAGCAGAAATTGCCGCCAACCCGCATGACTATCCCGTTATCCCCCGCTCTTCCAATCCTTCCGCCTATGCTTATCTGGAAGCGATGCGCGATGACATCCTGGCTACAGACATGGTAACGCACAAAGATGATTTTGAATGGGAATTGTTCATCATCAAAGACGATAATACACTCAATGCCTTCTGCACGCCGGGCGGTTATATTTATGTTTATACCGGACTAATCAAATATTTGGATGATAAATCTTCTCTGGCAGGTGTGCTGGGTCATGAAATGGCACATGCCGATAAACGCCATTCTACCGAATTGCTCACCAAAGAATACGGCATCCAAACCCTGCTGAGCGTGATAGCCGGCAAAGACCAAAGCACACTTACCCAAATTACCGGTGGCCTCATCACCCTTAGCTTTAGCCGCACCAACGAAACGGAAGCCGACAAATATTCGGTGGTTTATCTGTGCCCGTCCAAATACCATGCGGATGGTGCTGCCAATTTTTTCCAAAAATTAGAAGAGGAAGGCACTGCCCATCCTCCGGCTTTTCTGAGTACGCATCCCAACCCTGAAAACAGAATCAAGAATATCCGCAACGAAGCGACCACGAGAGGCTGCTTATCCGAAATCACACCGGAAGAAAACATCACTACCTATACTCAGTTTAAAAACTCCTTATAAGCCATCGTCAGAAAGTTTTTTCGTGTAATCAGGGTTCGGGAAGCGCTTCAAGGGATGTTTTTATACAAAAATCGCAACGGATACAAAAAATAAAGCAGGTCATTTTAAGATGCCTATGTAATACTTTGTATTCTTGCCTTCCCTTTGTGTAAATGACTGATTTATTAAGAAGCCGCTGTTCTTTCGTTTATGTACCAGCTTAAAAATAAAATCATCCTCATCACCGGCGCATCTTCGGGCATTGGTAAAGCCCTTGCGCAGGAAGCCCTTGCACGGGAAGCCTGTATTGCTCTATGTGCCCGTAATCTTGAAAAACTGCAAGCCGCATTTCCGGAAAGAGAAGATATATTACTCTGTAAAGCGGATGTAAGCAAAGAGAATGATTGTAAAGAATTTATTGAAGCGGCCTTGCAAAAATTCGGACGTATAGATGTGCTCATCAATAATGCGGGCATCAGCATGAGGGCTTTATTTGACGAAGTGAAGCCCGAAGTGATCCGGGAAGTAATGGACATCAATTTCTGGGGAGCCGTTTATTGCACTAAATACGCACTGCCTTTTATAACGCAGCAAAAAGGAATCATCGCAAGCATTTCTTCCATAGCGGGCTATAGGGGCTTGCCTGCACGAACCGGTTATTCGGCATCCAAATTTGCACTGCAAGGGTTTATGGAAGCCTTGCGTACGGAGCTGTTGCATACCGGCGTGTCGGTGGTGTGGTATTGTCCGGGTTTCACGGCATCCAATATCCGTAATGTAGCACGTGCCGCAGATGGCAGCGCACAAGCGGAAACACCCTTGGCAGAAGACAAACTAATGAGTGCCGAAACAGCCGCAATCCTCATGATGAACGCCATTGAAAAAAGAAAACGAACGATGGTGATGACTGCACAAGGTAAACTCACCGTGTGGCTCAACAAACTATTTCCAAACCTTGCCGATAAACAAGTCTATAAATATTTTCTGAAAGAACCCGGCTCCCCTTTGAAAAAATAGCGAACTAACGATTATATCAGAAGGAGCGTCTTTATTATAGTTTTTGGATTTTGCTTTTGTATTCTTTAAACAATTCATCAAGAAAAAATCATAAAAATCATAATTTCAGACAAAATCTCCAGATGAAAAATCTTTATTTACTCATCTTTTATAGCCTGCTGTGGATGCCTGCGGATGCACAATATCAGGGAAGGGTTTACCTGCCGGATACTACCGCAAAAATCATAACCGGCAGCCTCGAAAAAAAGCTGGGCTTTAGCGGAGGGTTTAATAATCCGCAATTTGCTATGGGGGATTTGAATAACGATGGCAAGCAGGATTTGGTGGTTTTTGAAAGTGGCTGTGAATGGGTTCGGACATTTATCAACTATGGCACGCCCGGGCAGCCGGATTATCGGTACCGTCCGCAGTATGCCGATAATTTCCCGCCTATAGCCGTTTTTCTGAAGCTGCAAGATTATAACTGCGATCTTATTCCCGACCTTATTCACCGAGGGGCTACGGGTTTCAGTATTTATAGGGGGTACTACAATGCGTTGAACGAACTCAGCTTCAGCCACTATAAAAATCTTTATTACAGCCCCTTAGTAACGTTCAAAGAAGGATTTGAAACTCCATCCTTTCCCCCGGCCGGATGGGGCACGAGTAGAGCCGGATGGAGCCGGGAAACGACAGGCACCGATCCTGCCTGCGCTCCGCATACGCAAACGGCTATGGCGCGTTTCCACAGTGCAAACCTCCCCGCTGGCACCGGCGCTTTACTGATTTCAAAACCACTCCGCATTTCACCGCAATTGGGCGCACGCGCATCCTTGCGTTTTTGGATGTACCGGGATGCCGCCCCTATGGAAGACAGTATTTCCATCTATATCAGCAACGACACGTTACTTACTGCAAACGCCTTATTTATAGGGCAAATAGCAAGATGCAGAACCATTCCCTTGCCCGATACCCAAGCGGCAGACGGCTGGTATTCCTATTCCTTTCCTATACCGGCGCAGGCTGTGGGCGATAGTCTGTATCTATTCTTTAAAGCTGTGAGCCGGGGCGGAAATAATATTTTTATAGATGATGTGGAATGGATAGCCAATAACCCACTGGGCGATGTAAACGCATTTGTAGAACACAATGATATTCCAGCCGTAGCCGATGTGGACCAGGATGGCGACCTGGATTTTTTTTCGTACTCTGCCGCAGGCGCTTATATAGATTGGTATAAAAATTATCAGGTGGAAGATGGCTTGCCCTGCGATTCCATCCGCATCAACCTAAAAGACGCGTGTTGGGGAAAAGTCTATCAGGCGATAGAACGCACGCAATACTTAGGCATCAGTTGCAGCCAGCCCATAGACCCAGGAAAGCCCACGAAACCTACTCATTCGGGCAATACGCTTTGTCTTGCTGATACGGATGGCGACGGCGATTATGATTTTTTCAACAGCAATGCCATCTTTCCCGACATACAGTTTTTCACCAACGGAAAAATAGAATACGGCAGCCTTATAGACAGCATGGTAGCGCAAGATACCCTGTGGCAATCCAACGGTACAATGCTGCAAATTCAGGAATGGCCGGCAGCTTTTTGGATAGATATAGATGATGACGGGGACAGAGATTTGGTTTTTTCCGCTCAGAAAACCGTTGTTTCAGAAAATAAAAACTGTGTGAAATGGTATAAGAACATGAATAATGATGCCGCACCAAACTATCTGGCACAAAATGACAGTCTATTTACTGGAGAAACACTTGATATGGGCAGCATTTCCTACCCGATGTTATACGACTATAATAAAGACGGCAAGCCGGATTTATTTGTGGGCAGCGAAGGAGTTTATACTTCCGGCGCTGCGTTGCGCGCGCAGGTGGCGTATTATGAGAATATAACAACAAGCGGCGGCCCTATAGCCTTCCGGCTGGTAAACAATGATTTTTTGAACCTCTATGCACAAAATAGAGAAGGCGCCGCACTTGCCGCAGGCGATCTTGATAATGACCAGAAAGATGACCTGATTATAGGACATAAAGACGGTACGCTATCTTTTTATACCAATACCGCAATGGGGAATAACGTAACACCGGATTGGCAACTTTCGCAAACTATAGTAACCGATCAAAATAATGGAGCCATCCGTGCAGGTGCATCAGCCGCCCCCTTTATTTATGATATGGATAAAGATGGGAAAAATGATTTGCTCATCGGCAACCAGGCAGGACGGATTATTTTTTATAAAAATACCGGCGCTATCAACCAACTAAGCCTACAACATCAAACCGGCAACTTAGGAAATGTAAAAGTAAACGGCACAAGCGCTTCCGCGTACAGCACGCCCTATATCGGCCGGATTGATAACGAACAGAAAGATTATCTGGTAACAGGCAGCTATTCGGGAAAGCTCTATAAATACACCGGTTTTCAGACAGGGAATGTGAGCAGTGCTTTTCAGATATTGGATTCGGTTTATTCGCTTATCCATTCCAAATTGAACCCTTATTCCGGTTATCGCTCTGCGCCTGCTTTTGCAGATGTAGATAATGACGGAAATTACGAATTGATTTTGGGAAATGCCGTTGGCGGAGTAACGATTTTTAAGCAATCAAAACAAGTAAGCGAGACTGGGAATCTGCCTGAATTTTCCTATCTTGGCAATGCTGTAACGATTTATCCCAATCCGGTAAAAAACAAGCAACTGAATATCCGGTTTGGAGAAAGTTATAGGGAAGGAACGGAAGTCTGTATCGGGTTGTATTCCGTAAGCGGCACAAAGATTTTTGAAAAAAAGGTAAGAATTAAAAACGGCTTATCCACGTTGGCATTAACGGATGTGAAGACAGGAATTTATTTTGTAAGAATTTTATCGGATAAAAACACGGCTATGTATAAAATAGTGGTGGAAGAGTAATTTTTGGGTATTTTAGTTAATTTTTCAAATCATTTTAAAACATTATCTATTAAATTTAATCACAACATAATTCTCATGAAAAAACATTTATTCTTTACCACCTTTTTCTTGTTGTTGTGCTTGGCAAAATCAACTTATGGGCAAACGATGATACCCTTGCCACCACACTCTTTGAATTATCCCGGATATGTACGAGGATTTTGGTTTGTAGCACCTACGAACTTACGGATTGTAGGCTTGCGAATACCTCCCGAAGCCGGTACTGCGGGACAGTATATCCATTTAATGCACGTGCATGATAATCCTCCCGTAGTGTATGCTACCAGCTCTACCAATTTCACCACACTTGCCTATATTCAAAACGCACCCAACGGAGTCATACAAAATGTAAATATTGCGGTACAAGCTGGAGACATAATAGGCGTATTGGGGGGATCTGTAGGTAGCACGGGAAACTCCACAAGCTATAGCGCCTCTGCTTCTCCTTTTCCGGTAAGTGTCTTGGGCTATACTGTAAATCTCAACAGATTCCTCTACCAAGGAGATATTTTGTCGGGACCTGCACCCAACTATTCTACAGAAAATGGCTATAACATAGGTCGTGTAGAAATATACTTTGCCACCAATCCACCCGCTCCGATTGTTACGGGTGCAGGGAACTTTTGTAGCGGAGATAATATTACTATAAAAGTAGCACCACCGCCGGGCTATGACACCACCGATTACAGTTTCTTCTGGACGCTGCCCGACGGCTCACACAGCACCGACTCCGTTCTCAACTACCCCAATGCTCAAGCAGGAGCTAACGGACCAAGCGGAATTTATAGCGTCTATATGCTCGTAGATACCGGAGCCGGACCGCCCGATACTTCTGCCATCGCTTCCGTTTCCGTCTTCGTGCAACAAATACCCCCGCCACCCTCCGTGCAATCCCTCATCACCTACTGTCAAAACAGCCCTGCCGATACCATCCCTATATGGGGGCAAAATATACAATGGTACAGTGTGCCTACCGGCGGTACTGCCGTTACCACACAGC
>JAEZZY010000055.1 GCA_023418315.1 Bacteroidota bacterium | reverse complement strand
GGAGTACTCAATTACGAGGAAGAAATCCTGACGCCGGAAGACCGCTTTAATGAGTACATTATGACTTCGCTGCGGACGCAATGGGGCTGCGATTTGCAAAATATAGCCCGGCAGTTTGGGGCGGATTATCAAGCGGAGCTGATAAAGAAATCTTATCGTTTTCAAGAACAAGGCATGATGATTAATGAGGAGGCTACGCTCTACCTCACGCGCCGGGGAAAGCTGTTTGCCGATAGCATAGCGAGCGATTTATTTCTGTAGCGATTTTTTCTGTTTAAAAAACTACTTGAGGTGCTTTTATTATTTCATTAAAAAACTGTTCTAAAAAAATAAAAGACCTTTTTGTCTTTTATTTGAACTAAGCCACTTATCTTTGCCTTGTCAAAAGCTATCTACGCTGCATGATTTGATTGCTACTTCTCATTTTTTAATCCGAAAAACAACAATTATGAACATTACCGAACAGTCTGTCATAGGCGAGCTGGTAGCGGCAGATTACCGCACGGCATCCGTATTTAAAAAGCATAAAATTGATTTTTGCTGCAATGGCAACCGCAGCATAGCAGAGGCTTGCGACAAAAAACAAACACCTCCCGAAACGCTTATAAAAGAACTGAGGTTTGCTACCCAAGAGCGCAACATGGTGGGAGAGGATTATGCAGCATGGCCTTTAGACCTGCTTGCCGACTATATCGAGAAAAAACACCACCGCTATGTAACCACCAAGATACAAGAAATCTTACCCTACCTGCATAAGATAGTGAGGGTGCATGGCGAACGCCATCCGGAGCTGGAAGAAATAGCTTATTTATTTGCCGAAAGTGCCGAAGAACTGACGATACACATGGAAGAAGAAGAGAAAGTCTTATTCCCACTCATCAGAAAAATGGTGCAGCAAAGCGGAGAAACCACACAAGCGCCACAGACGCAAAACACGATACAAAACCTGATGCAGGAGCACGATACCGAAGGGCAACGTTTCCGCAGGATTGCAGCGCTCACGCAAGATTATACGCCGCCTGCGGATGCTTGTACTACCTATAGGGTTAGCTTTTCGTTATTAAAGGAGTTTGAAGAAGACCTACATTTGCACATTCATTTGGAAAACAATATTTTGTTCCCGAAATCTATTACCTTAGAGCATTCTCTTGTTTCATAAATGGTTGCACCGCTTGCAGCCGAATAAGGTTAGCATCAGATGCAAATAGATTACGATATACTGATTACGTATGGCGGAGTTGCCAGAAAATTTAAAAAAGGTGATTTGCTTTTTAAAGAGGGGGATATGCCTTATTATTACTACCAGGTAGTATCCGGCGAAATAAGATTGTTTTCCACCAATGGCGACGGCAAAGAGCTGATACAAGGCATCTTTAAAGATGGGCAAAGCTTTGGCGAACCGCCCCTGCTGCTGGCAAAAGTGTATCCCAGCACCGCACAGGCAGTAGCCGATTGCGTCATTCTCAAACTAAGAAAAGAGCATTTTGATAATATCCTGAAAGATTATCCGGAGTTTACCGAGAAAATGATGTATAACTTTGCAGAGCGTATCTATAAAAAAGCAACGTCTTTTCAGATATGGGTACAGCATACGCCGGAAGAAAAAATCCTGCAGTTCTTAGAAAATAAAAAGGATAACGAAACCGCGAAGATAGAAATAGTGCCCTATACCAGGCAGCAGATTGCCGACCATACCGGCTTACGCGTAGAAACGGTTATACGCACCCTCTTGAAAATGAAAACGGAAGGCAAGGTTAAAATCATTAACCACAAAATATATTATTGACAATATTAAAAATGAGGAACCACGACAGTATTTATACATGGTTTCGGCTGGGTTTGCTAAGCCTCATCATTGTGGCGCTGTACGGTACGCTGATGCGTTATAAAATCGCGTTCAATTTTCCCTTTCTGGAGCAAAAAAACCTCTTGCATGCGCATTCGCATTTTGCGTTCTGCGGCTGGATTACCCAGCTCTTATACAGCGGTTTGTTGCTCCTCCTTTCCCCTTACCTTACCGATCTTCAGCGGAGAAAATACCATCTGCTGCTTGGTTGCAATCTTTTTGTAGCCTTCGGAATGCTGGTGTCTTTTACGTTTCAGGGCTATAAAACCTTATCCATTAGTTTTTCCACCTTGTCTATCGTCATAGCCCTCGTGTTTGCCATTGTTTATTTCAAAGACAGCAGGCACCTTCCGCAGGGGCATCGTTCCGCACCCTGGGCTAAGGCAGGTTTGTTATTCAATATCTTGTCGGCGGCAGGTCCTTTGTCCTTAGCCTATATGATGGCGATGAAATCATTTGATCCCAATTTTTACCTCGGCTCGGTTTATTATTATTTACATTTTCAATACAGTGGCTGGTTCTTTTTCGGATGCATCGCTATGATAACGGCGTTTCTTCCGCAAGATGCACCCGCTTTAAAAAAATATTTTTGGCTGTTCAGCCTTACGGCTATCCCTACGTTTTTTCTTTCCATCCTATGGGCAAAACTTCCTGCATGGATCTACTTGCTGACCGTTGTGGCAACTATGGTTCAGCTTGTTGCCTGGGTAATGCTGCTTATACGGATGTGGAAGTATTTTAACGAACGAAAAGCCGATTTTTTTCCGCTATGGATTCGATGGTTTTTCTATGCCTCGGCGCTGGCGCTCACTATGAAATTTATATTACAAGCCATATCAGTCATTCCTTCTCTCAGTCAGCTTGTTTTTGGCATTCGCCCTATTGTGATTGCGTACCTGCATCTGGTATTGCTGGGTGTGTATAGTCTTTTTCTCATCGGATATTTATTTGCCCAAAAAATCCTTACCCCCACCAAAATCGCTATATCCGCAGCATTTGGCTTCTTTATAGGCGTTGTGCTCAACGAATTGTTCTTAGGCATCCAGGGCGTTGCCGCCTTTGCCTACATCCCGATACCGTTTATCAATGAGCTGCTATTCGGCGCGGCTGTGGTGTTGCTGAGCAGCGCTGTCTTATTGGCGCTTTCGCAAGTGGGGCTTAGGAAAAAGAAATTAGGTGAAGGATAAAGACGCAAAACATCATGCACGCCGATTCTATAAAACATAAAAAAATAGAAACGCCCGTTGGTGCGCTCCTGCTCATGGCCGACGATACTCATTTGCTGGCAGCACTTTGGGAAGAAGATGTGGAGAAGGATCATTTAAACCCGGATAAAAACAGGGAAGAGAAGCATCATGCCTTGCTCTGCGAAACCGAAAAGCAACTCCGGGAATATTTTTTAAAACAACGAACTGCCTTCCATCTGCCCCTACGCTTCACCGGTACGGATTTTCAAAACCGGGTATGGAACGAGCTGCTGCACATACCCTATGGAACCACCAAAACCTATCTGCACATCGCCCAAGCCCTGGGCAACCGCCATGCTACCCGTGCCGTGGGGCTTGCCAACGGCAAAAATCCTCTTTCCATCATTGTACCCTGCCACCGCGTAATCGGTACGAATGGCAAGCTCACCGGCTATGCCGGAGGGCTGGACAAGAAATCCTTTTTGCTGGAGCTGGAGCAACCCTACCCTACACCTTGTTTATTTTAATGCCCATAGGTGATAAATTTTTTACATTATCCCTACGTTAAGAAATTATTACCTTTTCATTATTTCTTTTTTCAATGAAAGGACGGAAATAGTTTTGCGCTTCATTCCTGCCTCAATGAAATTGGTCAACTATATCCTATGCAGCGCTCTGGTGATTTTTTCCTTACAGGCAAATGCACAACGTTTCCTTACGGATATGATGGATACCTCCACTACCATCGGTAAAGGTATTTATCCACTTTACGGAAAACACGACCGTCTCAAATTCGGAGGCTATATGCAGCCGCAATTTCAATGGACGGAAAGCAAAGGAGCTAAGAACTATAGTGGCGGGGATTTTTCGCCCAATGCCAACAACCGCTTCATGTTGCGCCGGGGCCGCATCCGTGTGGACTATGGGCACTATACCGATGAAGGAAAACCGCTTGCTTTGTTTGCTTTTCAGTTTGACGGCACCGAGCGCGGCGTAGCCATACGGGATTTTTGGGGAAGATTTTATGAAAACAAACTGGAACTCTTCTCCCTGAGCGCAGGTATGTTTGCCCGCCCTATGGGTTTTGAAGCCAATCTTTCTTCCTCCGACCGCGAAACGCCGGAACGCGGCCGCATGTCGCAGATACTGATGAAGACCGAACGCGATATGGGCGTTATGCTAACCGTGGACCCCAGAAAATCATCCAATCCGTTTAAAAAATATGTGAAACTGGATATCGGCGTTTTCAACGGGCAAGGTCTTGCCGGCCCTATGGAATACGATAATCATAAGGACGTCATCGGCAGGCTTTATCTGAAAAAACAAACACTCAACAAAGCCGGATGGACACTGAGCGGCAGTATTTCGGGATATTCGGGAGGCATTGTAAGCCAGTCGCCGCTTCTCTATAAAGCCTATGGAAAGGGCGCAAACGCAGTAATGCTGCGAGATAGCGCCGAATCCAACAGAAACTATGTAGCGCCGAGGAAATACATAGGCGCAGATGTGCAATTCAAAATCCCTAACCGAAAGGGATATACCGAATTTCGTGCGGAGTACATCCGGGGAAGGCAAACCGCCACCGCCGCTACCTCCGAAACGCCGGGCAGCTATCCTGTTTCCGGCACGCTTCCTCAACCCCTATATATTCGTAATTTTGACGGAGCCTATTTTTATTATTTGCAGCATTTAGGAGTTAATAATTTACAATTTATAGCCAAGTATGACTGGTATGACCCCAATAAAAGCGTAAAAGGAAAAGAAGTAGATGCAACAAAAGGTTTTACGGCTGCTGATGTGCGCTACAATACGCTCGGTGTAGGATTTCTGTATTATATCAATGTGCATGTAAAAGCGTTCTTCTACTACGACCATATCACTAATGAAACAACCAATATAGCGGGCTACGATAAGGATTTGCGGGATGATCTGTTTACCTTTCGATTACAGTATAGATTTTAAGAAAAGCCGGAGTCTATGTTACCAAATTATTATCAAATCGCATTTTAAAGAGAAGTTCATTTAAGTAAAAATACATTTGCCACGTTTTAAAAAATAAACATCATGTCTTTTACCTCGTTCGTAAAATTATTCGTGCCGAAGGATAAGGTTTTCTATAACTTATTTGAGCAGGTATCGGCCACGCTTCTGGAAATGGCGCATATTTTCCAGGAAGCCACAGAGCAAACGGATGTAGAAAAAGCAGACAGTCTGCTGAAGAAGCTGGAAGATTATGAACACAAGAATGATGATATTACCCATAAAATATTTGTAGAGCTGGGCAGGAATTTCATCACTCCTTTCGATCGGGAAGACATTCACTTTCTGGCTACCGCACTGGATGATGTGGCGGACTATATATGGGCAGCGGGCAAGCGTATTGCCATGTATAATATTGACCATAATGATGTCGTAACGAAAGAATATGCCCGCATCATTTGCAAAGCCATCTCGGCGCTCAAAGAAGCCGTGCATGACCTGCGCGATATGAAAGACCTGAAAGCCATTACCGATGCCTGTGTATTGATAAACAGCATGGAAAATGAAGGGGATGAACTGCTGGATAGCGCCATGGTGAATATGTTCTCTTCTTCCATAGATGCTATAGACCTGATTAAGAAAAAAGACCTCTATGAAGTACTCGAAATCGTAACGGATAAATGTGAGGATGCCTCCAATGTTATTGAAACCATCATCATCAAATATTCTTAAAAAACTTTTTCCGAACGTATCATGACGGTTCTACTCATTGTCATCATAGCCTTGGCGCTCATCTTCGATTACATCAATGGTTTTCATGATGCCGCCAATTCCATCGCCACGGTTGTATCTACCAAAGTACTTACACCTTTTCAAGCGGTAGTGTGGGCGGCGGCGTTCAATTTTGCAGCTTTTTTTATTTTTAAAGACCACGGCGTAGCCAATACCATTGCCAAAACAGT
>JAEZZY010000072.1 GCA_023418315.1 Bacteroidota bacterium | reverse complement strand
CGCAACACCTTTTTTTACCCATCCCCAATCCAATCACTTATTCGAAAAAAGAAACCACTCTTTGCGCGTATTATCCTTTCCCTAATCCCAAAACAGCTATATATCTGTTTTTATTTTTTTCCTTTTTTATAAAGCGAAAAATGAATTTTTCTTTAACTTAGTTCTCCGCAAAAATCATTACAAAAGATATGTCTTATTTAATAGCGAAAGAAGAACTGCCGGAATACAAAATCATCCCTGCCTTTGTAGATAAAACGGAATACTGGAAGAGTATTTTGAATTATGGAGTAAGGCTGGGAAATGAATTTAAAGGCAAGACGCATATTACTTTTGAAACCACGCAAGGGCCGCGCTCGGTGCTGACTACAATATGGTCCATTACGGATAAATACCTGCACCTCAAAGGAGGCGTAGTGATCGCGCTGGCAAGCATTATTGATATCCACTATTGAGCTTCGGAAGACTTTCCGACCCTATATAGGAATGCGCAGCAGAAAACATGGATGTAATTAGCTAATCTTATGGTTTTTTCCGTGCTACTATTTTCTTAATTTTGCGCACTCAAAAAGAAACGAAACTTTACAAAGCATGACTCAGCAAGAAATTATATCGCGTATCAATGCCTTTATGGTAGAAGATTTTGAAGTGGATGAAACGGCAATAACCCCTGATGCTGATTTAAAAGCTACGCTTGATCTTGATAGTCTGGATTATATAGACCTCGTAGTGGCTATTGAACAAAACTTCGGTTTCAAAGTAAAGCCGGAAGATTTTCAAACCATGACGACCATTCAGGATTTCTATAATTACGTTTTCACGCGCATGGAAACTGCCAATGCCTGATTCTACTGCTTGGGAAGGCCGCAGTCGCGGCTCCGCAACAGGTTATAAAATATTTGTCTGGCTACTAAAAAAAGGTGGACTCAGTGCCGCCTACACGCTCTTGCATTTCGTAGCGGCTTATTATAGGTGGTTCAAGCCTTCCGCTACACGCCCGCTTCATTATCTCTATGAAAAAAGAATGGGCTTTGACAAGAAAAAATCCCTATCGCTCATCAAAAAAAACATCTTCATTTTCGGACAAACGCTTATTGATAAAATTGCCGTCTTGAGCCAGGCGCCGCACCGGCTTTCCTTTACCCACGAAGGCATTGAGCATATCGAAAAAATGGTGGCGGATGGAAAAGGAGGCATCCTGCTGAGCGCACACTTAGGCAACTGGGAAGCAGCGGGGCACATGCTGAAACGGGTAAACGCCCCCATCAACATTGTGATGTATGACGGTGAAGATGCGCAGATGAAACAGTATATGGATCAGTTTGAAAGCAAACGATCGTTCCATGTCATTCTCATAAAAAAAGACCTTTCGCATATCTATGAAATGTCGGCGGCGCTGGCAAGGAATGAACTTATTTGCCTGCACGGCGACCGCTTCCGCCCCGGCAATCGCACCATGACCCATTCTTTTTTAGGCGAAGAGGCACAATTCCCCGCCGGGCCCTTTATCCTCGCCTCCAAATTAAAAGCACCTGTGAGTTTTGTGTTTGCGCTCAAAGAAACTAACTTAGAGTATCATTATTATTCCTTTCCCGCAAAGGTCTATGAAGGCAGAGGAAAAGAGGGAATGGAAAAAATGCTGGATGAATATGTAGCTACGCTGGAAAAAATGATAAAAAAATATCCCGAACAATGGTTTAATTATTACGATTTTTGGAAGGCATGACCGACATTCTCCACTACATACCGCAGCGACCTCCCTTTGTGATGATAGATACGCTCATCCATGCCGATGAAGCGGTTTCCCAAACCTCCTTTACCATCCCCGAAAATCATTTATTTGTAACAGAGGGCTATTTTACCGAACCGGGACTGGTAGAAAACATGGCGCAAACCGCAGCGGCAGGCATCGGCTATAAAGCTTATCAATCCGGAGAAGCCGCACCCGTAGGCTTTATCGGCGCGTTGAAAAACCTCCGTATCCACCGCCTTCCTAAGGTCGGCAGCACCCTCTCCACTACGGTAACGTTTGGTATGCAGGTAATGAATGCGCAGATCGTGCAAGCCGTCCTTACCGAAAATGGTGCGGAAATTGCAAGCTGTGAACTGAAAATTTTTATTCAACAATAAAAAAAACAACAACGTATGAAAAAGCTACTTTTCTCTATGGCGCTGCTACTGACGGCTGCATGGTCTTTTGCACAAACCAAAGAAGATATTATAAATGGCGATGAGGAAATTACCTGGCTGGGCATTGACTATAGCCAGTTTAAATTTATCGGCAGTGCCACTCAGTATCAAGATGTAGGAGAGATAACCAACACAGCGCTGAGGGATAAATATTTCTCCGCATGGAACAAGCTGGTAGTAAACGAGCCCAAACGCTATAAAGTAGCCGATGCCGCCTACCGCACGGAAGTAAAATATGCTATAAACGTTACGGAAAAAGCCAATAACGCCCTGAAAGGGAATTTCTTTTCGGAGGATGGTAATGACTTCAACCGCTTGTCCAAAAGCGATATTGCCCGGCTGGTAAGCAATTATAATTTCCAAGGGAATAAAGGCATAGGCATGATGTTCTTCGCAGAAGCCATCAGCAAAGGAAAAGAAGCCGCTTCTTACTGGGTAACGTTTGTAAATATGGACACCAAAAAACTGATTCTCACCCATCAGGTTACGGCTACTACCAACAGCGGTATCGGCTTTCGGAATTATTGGGCCAATACGATCGTAAAGGCGTTGAAGGAAACCCGGAGCGGACTAAAGAGATGGTAGATTTTTATAAACAAGGAATTGAACACGCGATTTTAAAATGATATTTTGAAGATACTGACCAACGATTACGAAGCAGAAGTAAAATTCAGCGAAGCAGACCCGCTCGGCATTGTGTGGCACGGGCATTTTATCCGTTATTTTGAAGACGGGCGCGAGTCGTTCGGGAATCAATACAATCTCAAATACCTGGATCTTTACAGAAATAAAATCGTGGTGCCCATCGTGCGGGTCAATTGCGAATACAAACGCATCCTTCGCTACGGACATAAAATACGCATCGAAACTACCTATCATGATACGCCTGCGGCAAAGCTGCTCTTCGACTATAAAATATACGATACCGCCACCGAAGAAATAGTAGCTGCCGGAAACTCGGTACAGGTATTTATGGATCGCGATAACCTGCAACTCATGCTTACCCTGCCCGATTATATGATAGAATGGAAGAAAAAATGGTTAGGACAATGACGAAACCCGTTTATGCTATAGCTTCTCATATTGTTTCTTCACTTGGCACAGACACGCAGGCACACTGGCGTTCTGCCCTGGCTTTGCAAAGCGGGATCCGCCTGCAAGAAGATGCAGCACTAAGTGAAAAACCGTTTTACGCTTCCCGCATCAGCCCTGCCGTATGGCAACACCTCCATTCCTCCACCCAGAGCCGTAATGCCTTATCGCCTTTTGAGCAAATGGCTTTGTTCTCTGCCAAAAAAGCCTTGCAGGAATTGGACGAGCCTATAGAATTATCAAAAACCGCCTTGCTTTTATCTTCTACAAAAGGAAATATAGAATGGCTGCATCAAAAAGACGATGACCGAACTTTATTGACAAGCAGTGCCGCTCTTCTTGCAAAAGAATTAGGCATTTCAAACAAACCCATTATCGTATCGCAGGCTTGCACCTCCGGTGTAGTGGCGCTTATCTATGCCTTGCGCTTGTTGCAATCAGGCAGGTATGAACATGCCATCGTTACCGGTGCAGATAGGCTTACACGGTTTGTCCTCAGTGGTTTTCAGTCGTTCAAAGCAGTGGATGAGCAGCCTTGCCGCCCTTTCGATCAAGAGCGTAAGGGAGTGAACCTGGGGGAAGCTGCCGCAACACTTATTTTATCCGTTCGACCTACACAGGCACGGGCGCAGCTTGTATCGGGCGCTACTTCCAACGATGCCAATCATATTTCCGGACCTTCCCGCACGGGCGAGGAGCTGGCGACAGCCATTACCCAATCACTGAAAGACGCAGCGATAACGGCTTCGCAGATAGACTGCATCTCAGCCCATGGCACGGCTACTCCCTATAATGATGAAATGGAAGCGAAAGCCTTTGCCCTCAGCGGAGTCCATACCGCACCCACACATAGTTTCAAAAGTTTTATAGGGCATACACTGGGGGCGGCAGGTATTGTAGAAAGCGCTTTGCTGGTCGAGGCATTACGAAATCAATATTGCTTACCTTCTCTCGGCTATAAAGAACACGGAGTTTCCACACCCTTGAATATTACTACGGCGGCAACGCCTGCATCCCTATACTATGCACTGAAAACAGCATCGGGCTTCGGCGGTTGCAATGCGGCAGCGGTATGGAAGCGGGCGGAATAAAAGACGCATAAAAAAGCCCGGCAATTTTTTAAATTTCCTTGCCGAGCGCTATAAAACGGTTTAAAAAAAACGATTATTTCCTTACTTCAAAATCGAAATGTCCTTTGTTCAGTACGGTACCAAACGCCGTATCGGCAAATACATAGTAGAGCCTGTGACAACCTACCGGCAGCTGGGCAGTGCGTGCGGTATAAATAGGCACTCCTATAGGCAACATCACGGTGGTATCATTTTGCACCCAAGAATAATATTTTCCAGGACCTCCCGTAGGCACGTACACAATCAGATTGGATTTTCTGTTTTGCTTATATACGAGTATGGGGTCGTAAACGGTGCTGTTGTTGTATAGAATACGGGAAGTCATGGCTATAGAGTCTAAAAAATTAGCATCTGCCACTTCAGGTATTTCTTTATAAAAGCGCAGAAATTCCTGAACTTCCGGCTGAGTATATTCTTCAAAAATACCGTCATCAGTGGTATCCTCACAGGTTATGGGCCGGAACTGAGGATTCGTTATTTCATCTTTTTCGCAAGAGTAAAGTGCCAAGGGCAGCAATGCTATAACAAGTAGTTTTTTCATCTTACTGGATTCCTAAGAAATTTGATGCGGTAAAATAAAAAAGATAGTTCAAATAATACACTAAGGACAATAAAAAATATCCTTATTGCGTAAAAGAGCGCTTGGCAGGCGGTGGTTTGTAAACGCTCGGCTGATTATGGGGTAGTTTTTTTTCGTATTTTTTCATTTTAGCGCTGTCTGAACCCTTTACCGTTTCATAATCTTTTTTATAAACCAGATCATCCGCTACATATTCTTCTTCTTTTACAAGATGCCCCGTTTGCGGATCATAATAGCGCCACATACCATGCCGTATAGCACCGCTTTCGTTGCTCAATATCCTGTAGCTTTCTTCCTGAGAAACGGGGTCGGTAATGACGATGGTATCGTATTTTTGAGTAGGATTCAGTGCAAGATAATTGCCTACGCAATAGAGTTTTCCCATTTCATAATAGTGCACCTCACCGTTCAGCATTCCTTGTTTATAGGTTTCTATCGCGATAAGGTCTTCGGTATGTTTATCCATTTTATACCAGGTTCCGTTTCTGAAGCCATGATCGTAATTGCCAAACTCTACCGTACCCGGCTCGCCCATTCTTGCCGCTTTGGAAAAATACCAGATTCCATGTTTTCTTCCCCTTGCATCGGTTTTGTTGATGGTCAGTTTTTCGATTGTCCTTTCTTCCGTTTCCTGTGCGTAGGAAAAAGAGAACGGGCTCATGCCTATAAAAAGAAGGAGCAGCGATAGTTTATAAAATAAGGATGGGAGCATTTTCATAAAAAAGCTATACGGAAAAGGAACTGCCGCATCCGCAAGTGCTGCTGGCATTGGGGTTTTTGAAGGTGAAGCCGCGCGCATTGAGTCCGTGTTCGTAATCCACTGCCATACCATGCAGATAGATGCCATGTGCTTTTTTCACAATTACGGCAATGCCTTCTATTTCATATTGTGCGTCATCATCTTCTTTTTTATCAAAGCCGAGCACATAGCTTAGTCCGGAGCAACCGCCGCCTTTTACACCTACGCGCAAAAACTGGTCTGTTGCAAAATCGGGCGCTGCCATTAATCTTTTCACTTCGGCAACAGCACTGGCAGTAAGTGTTACGGGTGCTGCTTCGGTGAGTTGTTCTGTCTGCATCATGGTAAAGATAGGCTGCAAAAATACGATTGCACATCAGGCTATCCAAAAAATGAGGGCAAGGTGGTGCTTATGTGGCTATAATCCTGTCAAATACTCTGAATATAAGTACTCTTACTCCGCTTTATGTGCCGCGCCTTGGATTGAAAACTACTTCGCATTTTGAATATTCATAAGGTTGCGCATTTCGTATATCTAAAAAATAAGTACGCCTGATTGAATTGAATAACAACTACATGAATAATTCAGGTATTTAATGAACCTTCGTATATTTGTGTGTTATAGGCAACCCCTGAACGCCACCGCACATTCAAGCACATTTGGTTTTCCAACCGCACAAAGCCGACACACAAAAACCAAAAGAGCTTGAATTTTCCCAACGCTCCGAATAAATCACAACTTGTTGAAAACTTTTAGGGACATTTTTTGTCCTTAATTCAAAAAACATTATTACCTTTGGACAAACATTGTCCTTGATAGATGAGTAAAACAGTAGCAACATTTGGTGAACAAATTCGCATACTTCGTGAAGAAGCCAGGCTTTCACTTCGTGAAGTGGCTGAACAAATCGGCATTGACACATCTTTGCTTGGAAAAATTGAACGCAACGACAGACAACCAACCAAAGAACAAATCAAATTGATTGCAAAGTTTTTCAAATTGGACGAAAAAGAATTACTGAAAGAATTTATAAGCGACCAAATCGCTTATAAAATTTTAGAAGAAGAAGCCGACTTGGATACTTTGAAAGTCGCTGAAATGAAAATAGAATATTTAAAATCGAAGAAATGAATTATTACGAACAAATAAGAGAATTAACTAAAAATGTTCCAACAAGTTTGGTGGACTTTTCTTTGCCACGAGATTTGGCAAGAACACCAACGCAAGCATCATCAAACTTTATCACAAATAAAGAACAAGGTGATTGGGCTGAAAACCTTGTTACGAGAGCAATTAACGAAACTTCTGCGAATTTTGTTGCCGTAAAATACGGAAAGTCTGACGATTTAATTGCAGGAGATGAAGGCTTTGATAATTTCTATCAAGAATTTCAAAATGAATTAGACACAATTGGTAAAAGACCCGATTTGTTGATTTTCCAAAAATCCGATTTTAATGAGCAATTAGGCTACGATATTAGCCAAATTCCACACAATACGATTACAGATTACGTTAAAAAAGCTGTTGCAGGAATTGAGGTTCGTTCAAGTGCATTTCTAATTGACCGTTATGAGGAGGCAATGCAAATTCGCACAGTTAAATTTTCGCAACTTGCTTTGCAAATACGAGATAAAATTATTGCTGAATATTCTGATTTATTAGAACAACCAAATCGGAGCAAATACATTCCTGTTCTACAATCAATTACTTCCGAAACTTTAAGTGTTACAGATTTTAAAGTTCCGGGTTGGAGTTCGTCCGAAAGATTAGTTGAACTCAATAACCTTTTCAAAGAACTCAAAAAATCAATCAAAGAAATTCAGAAACGTGATTTTCTTTCTATCACACCAAAAGTTGAGGACATCAAAGTAGTTTACAAATGGATTGAAACTTTCAATGTTCCGCATTTTTATTTTCAGGTTTTCTTTGATAAGGTTTACGGAATTTCTTTTGAGCAAATTCTGCAAATTATTTCCGACCCCGACAAAGAGGGTGTAATCTTTTCGGTGGAAGCCGACACTAAAAATCAGAACAAAACAACAATCAAAATTAATTCTAAAAGCGGAGTTCAAATTGCTTATAAAGTTGATGAACCCGAACATAAAAGCGTTCGCAAAGAAATGAGCAGAGGAAGACTTTTGTTTTATGTAACGTTTGAAGGAGGAACAGCCTATTTGGACGTGAATAATTTGCGTGAAATTTTAGGAATACAACAAAACGATTTTTAATGCTTACAACCAAAATTGAAATAATCGGTAATGAACCTGAAAAGGAATATGCTCAAACGGTTTCGTTTGAGCATCGTAAAAAATTTGCCCAATTTTTTACGCCTTTTGTTGTTGCCGAATTTATGACAAACTGGATTTTGGGAAATAAAGAACTGAAAACGGTTTTAGACCCAGCCTTTGGTTTGGGGATTTTTGCAAGAGCAATCCGACAAAAAAACGCAGATTGTTTTATTAAAGGTTTTGAAATTGACGAAACAATTTTGCAAGAAGCAAACGCTATTTTTGAACACGAAAAAAATACTTCCGTTTTCTTAAAAGATTATATGTTCAACGATTGGGGAAATCGTTATGACGGCATTATTTGTAATCCGCCTTACTTCAAATTTCACGACTACGACAACAAAACCATTCTGAAAGAAATTGAAGAAAATTTAGGATTGAAGTTAAACGGTTTTACCAATCTTTACACATTGTTTTTGTTGAAATCGGCTTACCAATTAAACAAAAACGGGCGTTCCGCTTACATCATTCCTTCGGAATTTTTAAATTCTGATTACGGGAAATTGGTAAAATCGTATTTGATAAAAAACAAGTTGTTGCGTTACATTATTGTTTTTGATTTTGAAGAAAATGTTTTTGATGACGCTTTGACAACCGCTTCTATCCTATTATTTGCAAACGACAATGAAAAATCGAAAGTTGAATTTATCAATGTAAAAACTCTTGATGAATTACAATCCTTGCAAACAAAAATTCAGTCTTACCCGAAAAGTGAAGCTGATAAATCGTTTTCATTTTCCGAACTCAATCCCGAAATAAAATGGCGAGCGTATTATCAAAAACAAAACGCAACACGGTTTAAAAATCTTGTGCCATTTTCCACTTACGGAAAAGTTGTGCGTGGCATTGCCACAGGTGCTAATGAATATTTTACATTCAACCAATCCAAAGCAAAACAATACGACATCGATGAGAAATTTTTATTGCCTTGCATTACAAAATCGGTTGATGTAAACGGTTCGTTTTTCACAAAAGAAAATTTTGAAGAATTAAAACGACAAGACAAAAATATTTTCTTGTTTAACGCTACCAAACAAAACGAAGCGTTATCAAAATACATTTTAAAAGGCGAAGCAGAAGAAATCAACAAAAGATTTTTGACAGCAAGTCGTAATCCTTGGTATGCTTTGGAAAAACGACCACCATCGCCAATTTGGGTTTCGGTTTTTAATCGCAATGGTTTGCGTTTTATTCGTAACGAAGCAAACATCAGCAACCTTACAACTTTTCATTGCATTTACTTAAATCTGTTTTCTGAACCAAAAGTTGATTTGTTGTTTGCGTATTTACTCACAGACATTTCAAAAGAAATTTTCAACGACAACCGCAGAGAATACGGAAACGGTTTGCACAAGTTTGAACCTAACGACATCAACAAAGCCTTAATGGTTGACCTTGATAAAATCAGCAAGAAAGACGAAGAACAAATTTTGAGTTTGTATTGTGCGTATAGAAAATCGGAATTATCGGGCAAAGCAAATGCAAGTTTGTTGGAAGAAATGAATGGGATTTTTGAAAAATTATTTACCTAATCGTATGTTACCAGCAATTTTAATAGGAGCAGGAATAGCAACTTTGTTGATTAAGGCTTTCTCGGAAGATGAAACCCCGAAATCAAAGAGCAATAAAAAGAAACTTTTTATAAGTTTTGCTATTGAAGATGAGAAATACAGAGACTTTCTTGTTGAGCAAGCAAAAAAAGATAAATCACCGTTTGAATTTATAGATATGTCTGTCAAAGAACCCTATAAATCCGAATGGCAGAAAAAATGTCGGACGAAAATTAAACGGTGTGACGGAATGATTGTGTTGTTAAGTAAAAATACTTGGCATTCAAGCGGTGCAAGGTGGGAAATAAAATGTGCGAAAGAAGAAAGTATTCCTGTAATTGGTATGCATGTTAAGAAAAATGACAAAGGAGCTACGCCACCAGAACTAAAAGGCAAAAGAATAATTGAATGGACTTGGGATAATCTTGAAAACTCAATAAACAAAATGTGATATGAGAAAAGCATTAGTAATCGGCATAAATAATTATCCAACTGCACCTTTAAACGGTTGTGTTAATGATGCTTCTGCATTTGGAAGTATCGTTGAAACCAATGGAGACGGTTCACCTAATTTTGATGTAAGATTAGAAACAGACGTTGCAACAAAAGCAGATTTAAAAGGACATATCAGAGATTTATTTAGTGGAGATTGTGATACTGCATTATTATATTTTTCGGGACACGGATTTTTAAATGACCTTGGTGGTTATATCGTTACACCCGATTACCAACCAAATGACGAGGGTGTATCAATGGACGAAATTCTTACGTTGGCAAACGATTCAAAAGCAAAAAACAGAGTTATAATTCTTGACTGTTGTCATTCAGGAGCATTTGGTTCACCAAGAAATACAGGTGGACAATCAACTTACATAGTAGAAGGCGTTTCTATTCTTACTGCTAGTAAAGACAATGAAGCAGCAGTAGAAGTTAATGGACACGGAATTTTCACAAATTTATTGCTTGATGCTTTGCAAGGCGGAGCATCGGACTTGCGTGGACATATAACACCTGGAAGTATTTATGCTTACATTGACCAAGCATTAGGACCTTGGGAACAAAGACCTGTTTTTAAAACAAACATTTCTCGTTTTACTTCATTAAGAACAGTTGTGCCACAAGTGCCGATTGATGTTTTGAGAAAACTAACAGAATATTTTCCATCAGCAACACAACAATTTAATTTAGACCCATCTTTTGAAGTTACAAACGACAGGACTATTGAACATAAAGTTTTAGAACCTTATGCTAACAAGGAAAACGTAAATGCTTTTAAAGACTTACAAAAACTTGAAAGCGTTGGATTGATTGTTCCTGTTGATGAACAACATATGTATTTTGCTGCAATGAACTCAAAATCTTGCAGACTAACTGCATTGGGTTATCACTATTGGCGACTTGTAAAAGAAAAACGAATTTAAAACAACAATAAAAACAAATATTATGGCTAATAAAAGAGTATTCGTGGCATTTGCCATTGAAGATGAAACAACAAAAATCCTTTTTACAGGACAAGCAAAGAACAAAAATGTTTCCTATGAGTTTGTAGATATGTCTGTAAAACAACCTTGGGATTCACAATGGAAAACTAATTGTCGAACAAAAATAAAAGGCTGTGACGGTGCATTTGTTTTGATTTCAAAAAATCTTAAAAATGCAAGTGGTGCATTATGGGAAATTGATTGCATAAAAGAAGAAAAAGTTCCGTTAAGAGGAATTTATATCAAAGAAGCAACTTCATCTGACAAGCCTGACAACCTTTATGGTGTTTTATGTAAAGAGTGGACTTGGGACAACGTAAAAGAATTTATTGACTCATTATAACCCACGCTATTGGTAGCACATTTGCATTTTTCCAACCGCACAAAGCCAAACAAAAAAATGCAAAAGAGCTACCAAGCCAACGTAAAACCAAGAGCCGACAAATCAAACGAAAACAATGGGGTATGCCTATAATCGAGTAGACGGCTCCGTCAGTTGTAGCTGACGGAGTGCGCCTCTCACACCACTAATCATACGGGTCTCGTAATTAGCGGTTCATTAAGTTGTGGGGATACGCTGGCATAGTAGTCCAGCATGG
>JAEZZY010000063.1 GCA_023418315.1 Bacteroidota bacterium | reverse complement strand
CTTATATCATGGTCGTGTGAAAGCTGTAGCAGACGGTGCGCGTGAAGGAGGATTGAAACTATAAAATGATTTGAAAATTAGCTGGTTTGAAGATGAGCTGATTTTCCGTATAAATACAATAAGTATAAAAAATAGTTTGGTGTTCTCTGATGGAACATGTTCATATCAGCTAATCATCAAATCATCAAATTGAACAAATGGCGACAAAAAATTTTAATCGCGTAAAAGCAAACGAATTAGAACTTCAAGAGAAAGTAGTATCCATCAACCGCGTAGTGAAAACTACCAAAGGCGGACGTGCTTTCAGCTTTTCTGCTTTAGTAGTAGTAGGCAATGGAGCAGGTGTGGTAGGTCATGGATTGGGTAAAGCAAAAGAAGTGCAGGAAGCCATCACCAAAGGTATTGATGATGCTAAGAAAAACCTTATCAAAGTTCCTTTGATGAACGGCACTATCCCTCATGACCAGCATGCTAAAGAAGGTGCAGCGAAAGTGCTTATCAAACCCGCTGCCGTAGGTACGGGTGTACTTGCCGGCGGTAGTATGCGTGCCGTGCTGGAAGCAGCAGGCTATACCGATGTATTGGCTAAATCATTAGGTTCTGCTAATCCGCACAATGTGGTAAAAGCCACTTTCTCCGCTCTGGGTCAGCTTCGCGAGCCTATAGCTGTAGCAAAACAACGCAATGTAAACCTGAAGAAGGTTTTTAACGGATAAGGCTTTCTTGATATAAGAAACTATAAAACGGCTGCCGGATAAGGCAGTCGTTTTTTTTGATGCCTCCTACAAACCGGCACGATTCCTTTCAACATAAGTGCATAAGCTATAGCATCTGCACTATTTTATTAAAAGATAGTTGTTCAGATGTCTTGCCTTTCCCTATGAAATGATTTCCCGGTTTCAATCCCACTATATTTTCACCCTAAAAAGATTTACTTACCTATAAAGCGACTAAAAAAATGCCTGTTCAATTCTTATCTTGCACTCATAATTTCTATCGTTCATGAGTCGTGTTGTCATCACAGGTTTAGGTATTTATTCTTCTTTAGGAAAAGGAAAACAAGAAGTAACACAATCCCTATTTGAAGGGAAATCGGGTATCATCCTCGACCCCAAGAGAAAGGAAATGGGTTACCGAAGCGGGCTGACGGGCTTTGTAGAACGCCCTCAACTGAAAGGCTTACTGGACAGGCGCGCACGCATTATGATGCCTGAACATGCCGAGTTTGCCTATATGGCTACTACTGAAGCTCTGCAACAAGCAGGTATCGATAATGCGTATTTAGAAAAAAACGAAACCGGCATTATCTACGGAAATGATAGTTGTGCACAAGCTGTGATAGAAGCTATAGACCTCATCCGTGAAAAAAAAGATACGATGATGGTAGGCTCCGGGTCGGTGTTTCAAGTGCTGAATTCTACCGTTACGATGAATCTTGCTACCATATTTAAATTGCGTGGTATCAATTTCACCATTAGTGCAGCCTGTGCAAGCGGCTCCCATTCCATAGGCGTGGGCTATATGTTTATCCGGCAAGGTTTGCAAGAACGTGTGATTTGCGGCGGATCGCAGGAGCTAAATATTTATTCCATGCCCAATTTTGACGCACTCGGTACTTTTTCGTTAAGGGAAGATGCGCCTGCTAAAGCATCCCGGCCCTTTGATCGCGACCGCGACGGGCTCGTACCCGGCGGCGGCGCAGCTTCGGTAATATTGGAAAGCCTGGAATCGGCACAGGCACGTGGCGCCGTCATCTTAGCAGAAGTGATGGGCTATGGTTTTTCTTCCAACGGGCAACATATATCCAATCCCAGCAGCAGCGGACAGGTAATTTCCATCAGCCGTGCGCTAAAAGATGCCGGGATAGAAGCAAACCACATTCAGTATATCAATGCCCATGCTACCTCTACACCCGCAGGCGATGGCAGCGAAGCGCAGGCTATCTATGAAGTATTCGGAAATAAAGTACCCGTAAGCTCCACAAAATCTATGACCGGACATGAATGCTGGATGGCCGGAGCAAGCGAAATCGTATATTCCATGCTTATGATGCAAAACGGTTTTGTAGCGCCCAACATCAATTTTGAAAACCCCGATGAACACTCCGCAAAAATCAATATCATACCCGAAACCCTAAGACGGGAATTTGACTTATTTCTTTCCAACTCTTTTGGGTTTGGGGGAACCAACTCCAGCCTGGTGGTGAAAAAATGGAACGAATAAAAAGGCTTGAAAAAAACTCAGGACGGGAGATCTTTCTTTTTAGTTGGGCAGATAAGCTGTAAAAACGATTATAATCATTCGTTTATTAAAACTAACTTTATAGGGATTTAAGTAAGGAAGCGGTTTGAATTTCATAAAAAAAATCTAACCACAATCCTTAATAATTTGCGCCTATGAAGCAAAAAATACTTACTGCACTTTTTCTTTTGACTGCCGCAAGCGCTTCTGCACAAGATGTGCATTTTTCTCAATTCTATGAAACCACCATCTTGCGCAACCCTGCATTGTGCGGCATATTTAGCGGCGATTATAAAGTAGCGGCTAACTATCGCAGCCAGTGGAACAGCATCAGCAAGCCCTTCATTACCGGACAGATTTCCATAGAAGGACGTATCCCGGTAAACAGTGAATCGGATGATTTTTTCAGCATTGGGTTGCTGGGGCTTTATGATAAAGCAGGAAGTATAGACCTGAAAACTACGGCTATTTATCCTGCGGTCAATTTCAGCAAAAAGCTGGAAAATACTCATAATTCTTACCTCACTGCAGGATTCACCGCCGGCTATTTACAACGCAGTTTTGATCCTGCTAAAATGACTACCAACAGCCAATATGGAAGCGGAGGCTACGACCCCAATGCCCCTACTATGGAAAACAATGCCCAGCCCAGTATTCAATTTTTTGACCTCGGAGCTGGCATCAACTACAGCAGCAGTAGCGGCGAAAACAACAGTCTTACGTATTTCTTTGGTTTTTCCGGTTATCATTTTACCCGTCCGAAAATGAGCTTTTACAACGATGCCTTTGTACGCCAATCGGTAAAATGGAATGTGAATGCAGGATTTAATTATAGAGTGAATGATAATTACGGATTGCTGATGCAGGGAAATTTTGCGAAGCAAGGCAGTTATTCCGAGCTTATCATAGGGGGGCTGGGAATATGGAAAAAAGGCGGAGAAAATGAGCTGCGGGAACCGGAATTTATCTTGTACATAGGTGCGTTTTACCGGATGAATGATGCCATCATTCCGGTAGTGAAGCTGGATTATAAGCGTTATTCATTTGGGCTGAGCTACGATGTGAATGTTTCCAAGCTCAGAACAGCCAGCAATATGCAGGGAGGGATGGAGCTTACGCTCGTAAAGACAGGTGTTTTCAACGATCCTAAATGGAAACAAAGCCGCACTACTTGTCCGCATTTTGTGTGGTAACGTCGTAGCAAATACTTGTTTCTAACGCCTCTCCATTTTTTATAAACATAGGAGCATTATGCAATTCTTTTTTTTGTAAAAAAGTTAAAACCCATTTGGTGCTCTACTTGGTGAGGGAGATACTCGTTATTTTTGACTTTCTAAAAAAATAAGAACACATGGAGCAAACGGCTTCTTCTGTAGATATTAAAGAACTCAACGAACGTATTCATCAGCAAAGCGCTTTTATAGACTTGTTATTAATGGAACTTAACAAGGCTGTAGTGGGGCAAAAGCAGATGGTGGAACGCTTGCTTATAGGGCTATTGGCAAATGGGCATGTATTGCTGGAAGGAGTACCCGGCTTGGCAAAGACCTTAGCCATTAAATCGCTTTCCTCTGCTATTCATGCACGTTTTGCAAGAATCCAGTTTACGCCCGACCTGCTGCCTGCCGACGTGTTGGGTACGATGGTTTATAATCCGCAGGCGCATGAATTTGCGGTACGTAAAGGCCCTATCTTCGCCAACTTTATTCTTGCGGATGAGATTAACCGAGCTCCTGCAAAAGTGCAAAGCGCTTTATTGGAAGCTATGCAGGAACGCCAGGTAACTATTGGCGATAACACTTACAAATTGGAAGAACCGTTTTTGGTATTAGCTACGCAAAATCCCATTGAGCAGGAAGGAACATATGAACTGCCCGAAGCCCAGGTGGATCGCTTTATGCTGAAAGTAGTAATTACCTATCCTAAAAAAGAAGAAGAGCGTAGCATTATCCGTTATAACCTCAACCCGCAGGGAATGCCGAAGATAACACCGGTAGTGAGCCCCGAAGATATTTTACAAGCAAGAAAGCTGGTGCGGGAAGTTTATATGGACGAAAAAATTGAGCAATATATTCTTGATATAGTATTTGCTACCCGCAATCCGGATGATTATAAACTGTCCAAATTAAAACCGCTTATCAGCTATGGCGCTTCTCCACGTGCCAGCATTAGTCTGGCTTTGGCGGCTAAGGCCTATGCTTTTATCAAACGCCGCGGATATGTAATACCCGAAGACATTCGCGCCATTTGCCATGATGTGCTTCGCCATAGAATAGGTATTACCTATGAAGCGGAAGCAGAAAATATAACCAGCGAACAAATTATCAATGAAATACTGAATGCGGTAGAAGTGCCTTAGCCACATCTTTTCACCGAACAATTTTTATTTTCAAGAATGTCCATCACGTTATTTCGGATGGACATTTTTCTATGCCTAAGCAATTACGTAAGATTGATGGAGGCAAAAAAATAATCCGCAGATTTTACAAATCAATTCAGATAATTTCTTCTGTATGATTTGCGCTATCTGCGGACAAAAAACCAATTTATGCCGAGAAGGTTTGAAAATTTAATCTCTCCTCAGGTTAGGGAACGGAGGCGGCACGTTGGAGAATCCGTCTTCCCCTTCCAAAGCCGGACGATACGTAACCGTATTCACATCACCGGGCTGACCGTATTGGAATATGAATCTGTTTCTATCTATACCGTAGCGTTCGCTCAAAAAAGTAATAGCGGCTTCTACACGATCCCAAGAGCGTTGTTCTTGTACTTTACTGCTGCTTCCGGATCCTGTGAGTACTACTTTACAAGTAGGATTTGCTTTCATAGCGGTTGCCAGGGTAGCAAGAGAAGCTTGTATGTTTGATTTGATGCGCGCTGAATTATTGTCGAATAACAATACACCTGCGGGGATGTTAGAACAAGGTCCGTTAGGCATTACCATACAGTCAGGGCAAGGACATTTACCTATACCGTCTTCATCTACCGGCTGACATTCCGTAGGGGTGATCAGTTGTTTATCGCGGTAGTCAGGCACGCCGTCTCCATCCGTATCCATCGGACAACCATTTACATCTACAGGGATGCCTTCAGGGGTTCCGGGGCATTGGTCGAACTGATCCATCACACCATCGTTATCTGCATCGGCAAGAGCTAAATCGCCGCTGTAGCTATAGGATAATGGATTGAGCCAATAGAGGGGTTCTACACTTCTGCGTTTGTTGCCTATGTTGAAATTAAGTCCGAGGGATAGGTAATTCACCATATCATTGTTTTGGGAAAATACGGCTTCGCCCCATGTTTGTTCGGCCCATCGTTGCCCGTCCAGAAGATCTTCTTCATGCGGGATAGTGAGGCGGTCTTCAATGGCTATATTGATAAATCTGTTTAATTTAAATTGCATACCGATACCTAAGCTATAGCAGAAGTCAATGGAATTTTCTCCAAAAACTCCGGGTCTTCTTTTTCCCCGTTCGTTTTCAGCGTCTGTTTCATAGGTATTATCCATTTGGGCGAGCAGGCTTTTTTGTATTTTTCTATAATTTTTATGCTGTTGTTGATTGGTGCTTCCCAGCATGGCGGCAAAATCATATCGCTGTCCATTGGCATCCAGGGCATTCACCTTGGTATTAAACCAAAACGCTCCAATCCCTAAGAAACCATAGAAATTTAAGGCTGTATAGGCTTTATGGAAACGAATATTATTCGTATTCACCATGAAATCTAAATTAAATTGCTTTGCTGTAGAGCGGTAATTATAGTTGATATAATCTCTTGGTTGCACTGCTTTACCATTGTCATCCAGATAAGCTGCTTCGTATCCGTGTTGGGTCCAAGCAGGGTTCTTTTGGTAATTACCTGCCTGTTGCCATTGAATCCCTTTGGCTACACCCGCCATGAATTGTAATCTGGTGGAGAATGTATAGCCCCAAGCCTTTCTTACATGCGCGCTAAAGGCATAGCCACCTTGTTGCCAAAGCATCAGGCTCGGCACATCACTTGTATAGTTGAGGAGACCTGCGGCAATACCTATTTCCCACATATTGCGGGGCTTTGCCGGAAACATATATTCATGATCGAGGAAACGGCGGTGTTGCCCCATTCTGCTGCGGGGGATATAGTTCGTATCCAGTACATCGTAGCTTGCGCCGGTATAGGCCATTCTATGTTCACTCCAGCTACTTGAGGATTTTGAGGAGGAAGAAGTAGAATGAACATTTCTAATGGTTTCATCCTGTGCATAAGCACTGAATGAAAAAAGCATCACAATTAAGGAGATCAGCGTATAGAACTTGTTTTTCATGGTTGCACGTTAGTTGTTATACTATTTTAACAGAAGGTAAAAGTAGAATGAGCAATTATAAACAGATAGCTTTCCCGCGCCGAATAACACTAAAATAACAACTCGGTCAGCAGATTCCTGCTGACCGAGCACGTTGTATTTTCAAGAAAAAAGCTGTGTAGAATACCGGGTTATCTTGCCACATTCACCGCACGCAGTTCGCGTATTACGGTTACTTTTATCTGCCCGGGGTATTGCATTTCTTTTTGTATCTTATCTGCTATTTCAAAAGATAAGCGATCACTATCGGAGTCGCTTACTTTATCCGCTTCTACGATTACACGCAGTTCACGACCTGCTTGTATAGCGTAGGCTTTCTCTACTCCGTTGTAGGTCATGGCAAGGTTTTCCAGGTCTTTTATACGTTGCAGATAACTTTGCATCATCTCTCTGCGTGCGCCTGGGCGAGCTCCGCTGATGGCATCGCAAGCTTGTATAATGGGCGAGATGATATAGGTCATTTCCATTTCATCGTGGTGCGCTCCTATCGCGTTGATCACGGCAGGATGTTCTCCGCATTTTTCCGCCAGCTTAGCGCCGAGCAGGGCGTGGCTCAGTTCGGTTTCGTCATCGGGCACTTTCCCTATATCATGCAGCAAACCCGCGCGTTTGGCAAGTTTTACTATTTTTTGCCCCATACCCAGTTCCGAAGCCATGATAGCGCAGAGGTTAGCGGTTTCTTTAGAGTGCATCAGCAGGTTTTGTCCGTAAGAAGAGCGGAAGCGCATCTTACCTACCATACGTACCAGATCTTTATGAAGCCCGTGCACACCGAGTTCAATGATGGTGCGTTCTCCGATTTCCATGATCTGCTCTTCCAGTTGTTTGCGGGTTTTTTCTACTACTTCTTCTATACGCGCCGGGTGGATACGTCCATCCTGCACGAGGCGTTGCAGCGACAAACGTGCTACTTCCCTACGCAACGGATCAAAGCAGCTTAACACAATGGCTTCTGGGGTGTCATCTATGATAAGATCCACGCCGGTAGCGGCTTCCAGTGCACGGATATTCCGTCCTTCGCGCCCTATGATTTGTCCTTTTACTTCATCGCTTTCCAGGTTGAAAACAGTGATGGTATTTTCGATGGTTTGTTCTGCACCTGTGCGTTGGATGGTTTGGATGATGATTTTTTTCGCTTCTTTAGAAGCATTCACCTTCGCTTCTTCCATTATTTCTTTCACATAGGCCATTGCCTGCGTGCGGGCTTCTTCTTTTACTACTTCTATCAGCTCGGCCTTTGCTTCTTCTGCGCTGAGGTTCGATACTTTTTCCAGTCGTTTAATGTGTTCTTCTTGATGGCGCTCCAGCTCGTTGCGCTTGATGGTTACCACTTCGAGTTGCTTATTGAGGTTGGCTTTAAGCTGCTCGTTTTCGTTGATTTGTTTTTGCAGGTTGGAATTCTTGTCATTCCAGGCTTGCTGCTGTTGTTTAATGCGGTTTTCTGCCTCAGTTACTTTCTGGGCGCGTTGTAGGGTTTCTTTTTCATGCTCGCTTTTTAATTGTAAGAAATGCTCTTTGGCTTCGAGTTTTTTCTTTTCCTTTATGGTTTCGGCATGTGCTTTTGCTTCGTCTAATAATTTTTTTGCCTGTTGATCGGCTTCGTCTATTTGTTGCTGTGTGTTTTTTGCAAAGATGATTTTACCAAGAAAAATACCTATTACAAGGGCCGCCACTGCTACTACGGCGGCAACGATGAGTGCTGTTGAGTCCATGATTTGTTAAAACTTTAATGCTTAAAATAATATCCATTTCCGTTGTTTCTAAAAAATTTAAGGGCATGGTATAACGCGCGAAAATAAGAAAATATGGCATGGAACAAAAAACAAGATTCAGAATAAAGAATCGTTGTATAGAAAGAAGCTGTCTGTAAGCGCAAACAGACCATTTACTTGTTTTGGTTTTTTAATATAAACAGATAACATCATCGTCTCATAGTATGCGGTTGGTATTATTTGTCCGTTAGTTCCTGCCAAGCTAAAATGCCGCCCGTAACATTTTTTACATTCGTATAACCCATTGTTTCCAGAAATAAACAAGCTTGCAAACTTCTTTTTCCGGAGCGGCAATGGATGATGATTTCTTCTTCTTGCAGATCTTCCAGTTCATCCAGTTGCATGGACATGATCTGCCCTAAGGGAATCAATTTTGCGCCTATATTATACTCTGTATATTCATCGGGTTCGCGCACGTCTATAAGGTGTAAGGCTTCGCCTGTGTCAAGGCGTTTTTTTAGTTCGACTACGGTTATCTCTTGCATAGTTATTGTTTAATGAATTTTCGGACGCTATGGTAGCGTTCTTCTTTAAAGATACGTATGAAATACATGCCCGGTAACAGATGGGCAACGGATAAAGGGCGGGTGCCGGAAAGCATTCCCTGCATGAGTTTTCTTCCCTGTACATCTGTTATTTCAAATTGTATATTTTTTGTTGAGGAGGTTTCGATATGGAGTTTGTCTTCGACAGGGTTGGGGTATATTTTCCATTCGTTTTCTTTTGCCACGTCATTTGCGGTTGTGGCGGTGATGTCTGCGCCAAGTATAGGTCTTATCATTACCGCACCGCTTTCCATCACGCTTTGCCATACATCCAGCACATTATAGTAGGCATGATTGCTGCCTATGCGGTTTACGTCAAAACCATAATAAAGGCTGTCGCTGCCACTGGAGGCGGGCTGCATGATGCTTACAAAAAAAGCGCCTGTAGGCAATGCCTGCGGTGTGGCTAATTTATAGACCCAATATTTTTGGATGGTGTCTGCATAGGAGGGGAACAATAGTTGTTCTTCATAGAGCAAATTATCGCTGCCTCCGTTTACTGCAATGTCTTTATATATTTGAATCGTAAAAAATTTTCCGGTTGCCAGCGGCACTTGTCTGCCGAAGTATAGGGCTACTCCGCGCAGCGTATCGGGCTGGTTGAGATGGTATTCAATAGCGAGTTTTGCGGGTAGGGTCGTAAATTGTTTTAGGAAAATACTTTTCTCCGCCGTGCCATCGTCATAGGCAAGGTAGTTGTCAAAAACCTGGTTTTGCAGAACGGTATCATTGGCTTTTGGCTCTGCGCTTCCTCTTGATGCGTAATAGGTGTGTTCAAAAACAACCTTATCATAAGCACCTGCCGAAAAATTAATAGTATAAAGCGGATACTGGTAGGTCTGATTTGCATAGGGAGCAATAGTATTGAACGCAGGCGCACCTGAAAAAAGCGGGGTGTTGGTAAGGGCTTCGCGGGCATGATAGCCGGTGGTGAGCGACTGATTGCCGTTGGTATTGTTTCGTACATTAAAGGAATGCTGTGTGAGCGCTTCTCCGTTTATATCGGCTATAAAATGGCGGTAGGGCATAGCCGTATAATCAAGGAGAAGCCCGGAAGGCGGCGCTGTAGTTGCTATATCTTCTATCGCCGTATCATACATTGTGCGGTTGGCGGCAAAGCGTATATAGTCTATATTCCACACATCGTCGCTGGTATTCATAGAGGCTTTATTTACAAAGCGAAATTGAAAATCGTTATGAAAATAAAGAGCATCGTTTATAGGTATCATTATTTGGGTAAAAGGGTGTAGCGGTGTTCCTTCTTTGCGCCATACCTGCTTCCATCCGTTGCTGCTTTTGAGGAAGAGCATAAGCGAATCCTGTGCTTCCGGCGGAAATCCGTTTCCCTGCGGTTGATAAAAAAAGCTGAGGTATAGGCTGTCGGCCGGGGTAAAAATGCTCAGGTCAAAAGGAAGGCTGGTGAGGCTGTCGGCATATAATAAGGCAAAGGCATTGGATGAATCATAGGGGCCGCCTTTGGCATTCAACGCGTCCATCGTGGCCACGCCCCGGCTGATGACATTCACGCCCATAGTGTTATTGATATATACCGTATTTCCGGTCCATTTAGCTGCATCCGGGAAAATGCCTTCGTCCGTAAAATCTTCAAAAAAAGGAAGGGTATTCGCAGTCGTTTTCGATACCGTATTTTTTGGAGGTGCAGGGTGGTAAGATTGCACATTATGGTCTAATGGAGCAAGGAATACCTGCGCCTTTACAGGAAGAAAAAGAACAGAAAAAAGACTAAGCGTTATAAGGTTTTTAATCATTGTACATTGGGATAATCCGGCTCGTTTTCATCCATAACGGTTTTAGCCGGTCTTCTATTGTTTTCCATTTCTTCCTCTGTAGGGCTTTGCCGGATGCGAATATCCATCACATCTCCTTCTTTTATTTTGTTCTGCGAGCTCAGTTCGTTATAGGGGGCGGGCGATTGGCTATAGATAATGGCTGTAGCGGAGTCAGTAATTTCGCCGTCGTAAATAGTGATGGGAATGAGCCCGTTGCCGCTAAGGATAGCAATACCTTCTTCAGCAGTCATACCGATTACGTCGGGTACATTAATTTCCGCATTTCCGAAACCGATGCCTACCACAAGGTCTATACGGCTGCCCTGCGGGATCATATCGCCCGGGGCTACATGCCTGCCGTTGTAAAGCTGGTCCAGCACGGCGCCATTGGCATAATTGGGTTTCTGAATGGTGTCGCCCAGCACGAAGCGGCTGCTTTTTAAAATCATCACGGCGCTGCGGTAGGAAAGGTCTTGTAGCTTAGGCATAGGAGCCAAGGGAGGCAATGCTTTATTGACCGTCAGGAATATAGTTCGTCCGATTTTTACGATGGCATTGATTTCCGGCGATTGCCTAAGCACCACAAAAGGTTTTTTATCGGGGTCGTAAGAAGAGTCCGTATCCACTTCAAATCCCATTTTTTCCAGATGCGTTTGTGCGGTTTTCAGGGGTTTTCCCGTTACATCCGGTACTTTTATTTCGCTGGAGTGATGGGTAATATATCCCAGGCTGGCAAAGAACAGGTAGTAACATCCTACGCAAAGCAAAAGGATTACTAACAGGTTGAATAAAAAAGAATTTTTTAGTTTCTCGTTCATAATGCTTGCAGCAAAGCGATACGCAATGTAATAATATTATTGTGAATTGTTTTGAAAACAATCGTCGAGTATAGAGCCGTAAAAGTCGCGAAGGCTCATGCCGGCAGCTCTTACCTGCTGGGGCACAATGCTGTTTTCACTTTGTCCCGGCATGGTGTTCACTTCCAGAAAATACAGTTTGTTGCTGCCTTTTTGTAAGATGAAATCCATACGTACCACTCCGCGGCAGTTGAGGTGGCGATAGGTACTGATTGCTTTTGTTTTCAAATCCTCCAGCACGGTGTCATCTATAGGTGCGGGTGTGATTTCGTTGGTAACGCCGGGGGTGTATTTGGCTTCATAATCAAAAAATTCATTTTTGCTGACGATTTCCGTAGGGGGTAGGGTATGTACTACCGAGCCGATACGGTAGATGCCAATGGTGAGCTCACGTCCTTCTATAAATTCTTCTATCAGCACCTGATTGTCTTCTTTAAACGCTTTTTCGATAGCCGGCAAAAGTGTTTCTACGGATTTTACCTTACTCACACCCAGGCTGGATCCGCTTTCATTCGGTTTTACAAACAAGGGGAATTTCATTTTATCCAGAATGCTTCCTACCGAATAAGGCTCTCCTTTTATGAGGTGTACGGAGTTGGCTATATTCACCGTATTCATGTCTTTTACCACTTTGTTGCAGTAGCTTTTGTTGAAGGTAAGTGCAGATACGATGGCATTGCATGAGGTATAGGGAATGCCCAGCATATCCAGATAGCCCTGCATCCTGCCGTCTTCACCGGGACTGCCGTGGATGGCTATAAAAACGCAGTCGAAACGGATCTTATGACCGTTTATCGTCAGGCTGAAATCGTTTTTATCCACAGCTATTTTTTCACCTTTTGGGGTTTCGTGTATCCAATCTTCGCGGGTAACGATTATTTTATAGGTAGCGTATTTTTCGGGGTCAAGGTTGTTCTCTATGGTTTGTGCGGTTTGTAGAGAGATGGCATATTCTCCCGAATAGCCGCCCGCAAATAAGGCAATATTTTTTTTCATGGTTTTGCTTCAGAAAATAAAGGTTTCAAAGATAAATTTTAAATCAGCTTTATAGGAAAAAATATGTTGTCGCGGCTTCTGCTTCAGAAAGGGAGTAGAAACATATCCTTAGAATAGAGGCGCGGCTGGTGAATTTTTAAAACAACTCCGGCGGTTAGAAAACCGCCGGACTAAACCCTATGAAAAAAATCTGTAACGGAAAGCATAAAGTAATTTGTGCATGCCGTTCCGGCGAATATCCGAAAAATATCGTTAGTATATTTCAGTAACCGGAAATTTTTTGGATTCATTCATAAAAAAAGACCGCTATATAGCGGTCTTTTTTATTCAGTATGATCTTGTGGATCATTCTTTTGTTACTCGTATAGTCTCACTATGCAGGTCATCGGTATATTTAATGAGATACACACCGCTTGCCAGTGAAGACATGTTGATGGTTTCGGCGTTTCCGTTCATAGATACGGTGCGGAGTACTTTGCCCGTAACATCCAGTATCTGCACCATTGCATTCGTACCTTGAATGCCGGTAACGCTCACGGTCAGGTTGCCGTTTACCGGATTAGGATAAGCATCTATAGCGAAGCTGCCTTTGCCATTTACCGTAGCTTTTACAATTGCGCTGTATTCAAAACGGTCGGCAAGGTCATACATTTTAAGGCGGTAATAATTCACTCCGTTTCTGGCATCTTTATCCAGATAGCTGTAGTGAGTTGCTTCGCCTTTGGCTTGTATGTCTGCTATTTTGGTAAATACCTTTCCATCCAGGCTGCGTTCCAGTTCAAAGCGGTCGCCTGTTTCTTCTGACGAAGTGTTCCAGTCTATCCGGTTATGATCACCCCTATTGACCGCAGTAATATTTTGCAGGCGGATGAGCAGCGGATAGTTGTCGGCATGGATGAAGAAAGAAGAGAAACCCGGAGTGCTTACATTGATATATCTTACACCATTGGTACCGACGCCGTTGGCAAGCTGGGTCAGCAGGCTGGCGGTATGGCCGGTAGGGTTAAAGGTATCGGAGCAAACGGCGGCTGACAGCCGTGTAACATGGATATCTGCCATGGTGATGCCGGGTTTTGCCGTTTGTAGGGCAAGGAAATCGGCATCTGTGAAGAAGAACTGTAAGGTGATAGGAGCGGTAGGTGCGTTTTGAGCCGTAATCTCATAGTTCCTGTTCAGGTACGGTGAGCCGTTGTAGGTACGTGCGGCGCCCGTATGTTTGTAGAATTTATCCGGCATATCTCCCAATGCAGCGTTGCTATTTGTTTTCATGTTATAAATCAGCAAGCCCATATCATCTACTTTACTTACCCATGCCTGTTGTCCGTTGTGCAGATCGGCGCCATTATTCATATAGCCTGTGCCGCCACAGTTGTCATTGGATGAGATCATGGAAGAAGTCATAGGCATTACATCTATACAGAAGGCAGCATCCGGATTGGCAGGGTTGTTTTTATCTACTTTGATATAATACCTGCTATTCGGCGTTAAATCTGCAAGATAAACCACGCTCCTATAACCGTCGGAAACGATACCGTTGTCTTCATCACATCCCACAATCTGGTAGGTGGTGAAATCGCTGGAATCGGTTACGCTATAAATACCGATTTTAGAATCAATCAGAGAGTCATAAGCGGAGGAAACCGCATGGTCGGTAGAGATGCGTACCATACCGGAAGCCGGAGCATCAAACTTATACCAAACGGAAGTAGAAGTGCCTACGGTTTGTTCGCAACTGATGGTCGGTTCATTGAGCTCCAGTGTAGCGCCGCCTACATCGCCGTTGTAATTGATGCCATTACATACGGTAGTGCCTACAGTCAGCAAGATGGCGTTGATGGCGCTGTCGTTTACCGGTCTTGTTCGTAAGGTAGCAGGCTGCGACCATGCACTGGTATCGGCAGCGGAGCAGATGCTTCTTACCCATACGTAGTAGAGCGTACCGCCGGTTAGCCCGGACAGGTTGGCTGTATTGCCGGAGGCACCAAAGCCCGAAGGGGTAACGTTAGAAGCAGGCGTAGCGCTGGCGGTGCTGTAGTAATATTCATAACCCAGTGAAGGCGCTGTATTGTTTACATAAGCCCAGCTTATATCGGCTGTAGTGCTGTGTATATTGGTGGCGGATACTTGTGCCGGCGGAGGGCAAACGGGCGCTGCAAATTCATACGCCCCCATATCCGGTGTTACTGCATTTCTCGTATTGTTCAGAATGTCGGTAGCAACCATGGCTAAAGGAGTACCTCTATTATCCAGCAACGGATTGGTAGGGGTAAGGTCTCCTATAAGCGTGTTGGTATAATAAGGATTCAATGAATCGGATGACATATCCTGAGTGAGACCGGTTTTCCAAGAGCTTATGGTAGGATAAGCCGTTCCCGCTGTAGTGGTTCCGATACGACCAAATTCGTTGGTAGCCGCAGCCGCAACATATACATCGTTATAGTCGGATGTGAAGGTCGTCGTAGTGGTATTGATATGTATCCCGATATTTGTACCAGTAGTCGTTCTGGTAACATTGATGATATTGTTTTTCAACTCTATGCCGGATGCAAGTGTTGTTTGATAGAAACCCACTGTATTGGAACTTCCGGTATAACTGTTATCATCCAATGAGATACTGTTGTTGTAGATATAACTATAGTCGGAGCCACTGTTATAGATACCATACTGAGTGCCTTGGCTGTTCATGTTGTAGATGATATTGTTCCTTGCGATGTTAGGCGCTGTGGAAGTGCCGTCTGCCGAACCGAACCAAATACCGTAAGCAGTGGAAGTGCTGGATATTTTGTCGGCAATGTTGTGAATCTTATTGTTTTCCACTACCACATTGGTGCTCGGGTTGTTTACATAAATACCGGCAAAGGTGGTTGTGTTGGTCCGTGTAGGTCTTGATATATCATTTCCTCTTATAACCGTTCCGTCATTATACACCACCAAGATATTATAAGCATAGGCATCCTGAGAGATATTATTGGCAATCACATGACCTTGTGAAGGGGTAGCTGACGCACCATATATGGCAAGACCATAGTAGCCGCCAATGATGGTGTTATTGATAAAGGTGTCGAAGTTTCCGTTATTCCCTTGCCCTGCCGCAGCCGTATTGGAGGCGCTGAAAACAATGCCGCCGGCTAGTGCCGAAGAAGTGGCGGTTTTGCTGGAGATGATGGTACAATTGGCTATTTTATTATAATCGGCTCCTTGTGTAAAGAATATCCCCCAGTTGTAGGCGCCTGTAGAAGCGTCAATCACCAGATCGTTTATCGTTACATAATCCGTACCATAGAATGCAACGGCTGCTCGTTGGTTCGCATCCTGACAGTTAGAAACCAAGGTAGCGCCGTTTCCGTTGATGGTGATGGTATTGGTAGAGGAAGTAACTAAGGTAGGAGGGAATACCAGTTGCTGATTCAGATAAGGCCCGCTGCCGGAAGCCACATTAATCACCACAGGTCCGGTAATACCACAGCTCATGGCATCTACTGCTTCTTGTAGGGAAAGGAAGTTGGTGCTGCTCGCAGGTAAGGAAGGATCTACGGTATAGGTATTTCCTGCCAGTGGTGTGCGCACCATGATGAATACCGTATCGGAATACGCAGTATTCGCATTGCAGGTAACTGCTGCTCTGTAATAAGCGGAAGCCGTAGGCGCAAAGCTATAAAGAGAAGATACGCCTGGTGTCGGGTTCACTGCCGTATAAGGACCTGCAAGAGAAGGGGCGGATTCCCATACATAGGTCTGTCCGCTTCCTGAGGAGCTTCCGGTAAGGCTTAGTGTAACCGTGCTACCCAGGCACAACGTATCATTATCCGCAGATACGGTACCGGCTGTAGGCGGCGTAACACAAGGTGGAGGCGCCCATTCATAAGCTCCGGGGTCAGGATTGGAGATCGAACGAACCACTCCGTTAATATCCGTTAGAACGGTGGGTATAGGCAGCCCTATATCATTTATCGCCATTCTTGTAGGAGTATAATCATGAGTAGCCATGTCAGTATATAGAGGATCAATTTCTACGGATGCAAGGTCTTGCGCCGGAGAAAAAGAGGTTTGCCAGGCAGTAAGCGTAGTGGAGTAGCTGGAGGCTTGCCCGCCTATATTATTGGTGCCTGCTGCGCTGTTGATATAATAAACGTTGTTATCTACAACCACCCCATTGGTTACGGTAGCAGCCGTGTTGAAATGAACACCGGTTTTCACACCTGTGCCGCCACGGGTAATGGTGATGATGTTGTTCTTAAACTCAATGCCCGTAGCCGCTGTGGTCTGATAAAACCCTTTTGTTGTTACGGTAGCGGTAGAAGAAGTTTCATCCAGCGAAATCGTATTGAAATAGTATTGAGCATAATCGCTGCCCGAATTATATAATCCATAGATATCGCCGTTTCCGGTCATGTTGTAGATCAGGTTGTTGGAAACGATAAACGGTGTGGTAGATGTGCCGTCGCTGCTGGATAGCTCTATGCCGTAGCAATCTACCGTACTCGTAGGGTCGCCTCCTCTCAAGTTGTGTATTTTATTAGCGTCTATAAAACCACCACCAGAGCAAGTGCTCAGGGAGATTCCGGCGCAAGTTACCTGAGAGCTGCGTTGCGGGCGCGAAATATCATTGCCACTGATGGTAAAATTGGAGCTGTAATATAGGTAAATACCATCATAATGTGTTTCTTGAATGGTATTGTTCCGGATGATATTGTTCATAGCAATTTCCGATGAGCTGCCGTATGAGATGATACCGTAGTATCCGCCGATGACGGTGTTTCCCTCTATCACGGTGTTGTTGTTGTCTCCCGCAGTAGAGTAGGATGTAGCCGATCCGCTGAGACAGATGCCCATAAAATTGCTGGAAGTACTGGATGTATCGGTGATGATTATGCAATTAGAAATAGTATCGTTATCGGCATCGTTGATAAGGTGGATGCCATAACCATAAGTGCCTCCGCGTACATCTATATTCAAACTGTCAATCGTGATATAGTCATGCCCGTCCATAAGAATGGCTGCACGCAAGGCGGAAGTAGAAGTGGAGTGTATGAGCCAGTTGCCGTGCCCGTTTATTCTCAGCGTATTGGTAGCAGAGGTAACCATTCCGGTAGGGAATTCTATTCGTTCGTTATAAGGTCCGCTGCCCGGTACTACATCTACCACCACAGGGCCTGCTATGCCACAATTGAGCGCCGATACCAGATCTGCAAAAGATTGAAAGTTGGTAGCGGAGATGGCCGCGCCGCTGTTTATCGTATAATTGCCTGCCAAAGGCTGAATGGCATTGACAAAAATAGTGTCGGAATATAGGGTAGTACTTCCGCAAGTTACTTCGCATCTGTAATATTCGGAAGTAAAGACATTGGTTATAAAGGTGCTGGCGCTACTGCTGGCGCTCACGGCAGTAAAAGGCCCGGTAGCTGTCGGTGCACTTTGCCAAGTGAAGGAAATACCGGCACCGGTACTGCTTCCGATGAGGTCAAAAGTTACCGAACCGCCGGCACATAATAGTTGTGGTGAAGCGGAGGATGTCCCTGCAATCAGCCCTGAAGGATTACAAACCGGTACGTTAAATTCATACGCGCCGATGTCAGGGGTAGAAGCATTCCGGGGGGCATTGAGAATGTCCGTGCTAATACCTGCTACCGGAGCACCCATATTGTCTAATCCTGCGTTGAAGGGTGTATAATCTCCCGATGCGCTGTTGTTGAACGTTGGATTTACGGAAAGCGAAACGCCATCCTGGGAGGTATTGGTCTGCCAGTCGAGCAAGGTCTGCCAATCGCTTCCGCTACCGTCTTGTCCTACATGGTTGCGTGCAGCGCCGGATATAAAGAAGTTGTTATTGTTGGAAACAAAACTGGTAGCGGTATTCAGAAAGATACCATAGTTTCCTGCATCAGCTGTGGTGCCGATTGCTGTACGGGTGATATGGAAAATATTGTTCACAAGCTCCAGCCCGGCTACTGTACCGGTTTCATAAAAACCGCGGGAATCCTCATCGGTAGTAACCGTTTGGTCATCCAGCACTACTGTATTATGGTAGTATTTGGCATTGTCGGATCCGTTGTTATAAATACCGTAAATCGTTCCCTGGTTATTGTTGATGTTATAGATCAGGTTGTTGCTGAAGATATTTTCATTTCCTATAGGTGCGTCAGAAACGGTGAGGTATATAGGGTAACATGTGGAGGTGCTGGTAAGGAACGAGTCAAACAAATTGTGAATTTTGTTTTTGCTGATGGAGGTGGTTTGGCAATTGGAAAGATAAAAGCCATACGTGGTGGTAGAGTTGGTTCTGCCCGGTCTGGTAAGGTCATTACTTTCTATCAAAGTGCCATCTGCATAGTTTATGTAAATGCCTCTGGAATAAAAATTCCTGAAATGATTATTGGAAATGATATTTCCCATTACATCGGCTGTGGTGGAGCCTACCAGCGAAAGCCCGTAGGAGCCGCCAATAATCGTATTTCCCGTTATCGTATTATAATCACAATCACTGCCGGTACTACCTTGGTCTGTGGCAGATCCGCTGATGGCAATGCCGCAGAAATTCGCCGATGTGGAAGTACTGTCTGTCTGAATAAAACAATTGCTGATGGTATTATAGTCGGAGTTGGCGGTGATGCTCATTCCGAATCCGGCAATACTACCGGAAGCGATAATGTTCAAGTTATTAATCGTAACATAGCTTGTATTATTCAGCCGCACCACCGCATAGTCTGTGGTGGTAGCCGTGTCTATCAACGTAGCGCCGCCGCCGTTTACCGTAATGGTATTCGTAGCATTGGTATTGATACTATCCAGCCAGAAATGATCGTATAAATACGTACCGGGAGATACGTTGATGACTATAGGGCCGGTAATACCACAGCGGATATAGTTCGAAGCTTCAGTAAAAGATTGAAAATTGGTGCTGCTCGAAGGTGCAGCGGCATTGATGGTATAAGTATTGCCCGGAAGCTGCGAAGGAACCGTAATCGTAATCGTATCAGAATACGCTACATTGGAATTACAATCTACTTTACAACGAAAGTAATACACACCGGGGCTTAAAGGCGCCGTGGCAGAATACGTAGGGGCAGATAGTGATCCGCTAACGGAAGAAAACGAGTTGGGCGCCGTAGCAGACATTTCCCAGTCATAGGACTGACCACTACCGATGCTGTTGTTTTGCAGATTAAGTAAAAAAGCGCTGTTGGGGCAAGGGGTAACGTTAGAAGCTACAACAGTTCCGGGATTAGGCGGAGTAGTGCAGGGAATAAGGGGAGTAAGCGTCCAGAGATCATCATCCGTAGTGCCGGTGCTGTTGCTTCCTCTCATCACAGACGGAGATAAAACATCCATAACGCCCGTAGTTGCATTTAACTGCACGCCTACTGTAGTGCCGCTGGTGAGTGGCGTACCGTTATAGTGATCCACTATATAAATATTGTTCGTGCCTTCTTCCAGCACCAAAGCAAAATAAGCAAAGCTTACCGCCGGATTTCCTATTTTATAGGAGTAATACCAAATCCATTGCTGTTGATTGGGAGATGATCCGAATGTTTGTGTACGCACCGCATCGCCACTATTTGTAGCCGAAAAATCATCCCATAAAAATGCAATACTGCTGTCAGGTAGCGATGATGTAGGGATGGTGGTATTCGCGCCGGGTAGGATGGGTGAGTTTACATCAAAGGTTAATACCCCGTTACCGCTTACTTTAAACTGGGTAACGAGGTTCCCATAAAAATAAAATGGAAACGGCAAGGTTTGTACGGATGACCAGGAGTTCGCAGATTGCGGACCCGTCATCAGCAAGGTGCCGGATGTTGTATTATAAGACGTAACATACCCGCCGGGAGGAAGCCCCCCATTAGGTGCAGAAACAATGCTATAGCTTTGCGCTCCTGCATCCATTCTCATAAACAACATCCAACATAGAAAAAATGTAATTGTCTTTTTCATGTGTCAGTTTTGTTTCGTGCCTACTCTGAATCGGTTTTCGGCTTTCCCCATATACAATATTAATAATTTCCACACCTAATTATCTTTGGCGCATTACTCAAAAAAATAAATTGAGTAAAAACACTTAAATTGTAACACTTAGCCGTTTGCTTATTTTGATCCGATGAAAAAATTGCTGCTCTTTAGCTATGTTTTCCTGGCATTTTATAGGGCCGATGCACAGGAAAATACCGTCGTCAGCTTCGGAAAAGATACCGCCGAGATAAAAAGACTGATCAACCAGACGAAAGAGCTGCGCCATGTAGCTACCGACAGCGCCATCAAAAATTTATGGATCGCCTACCGCCTCAGTACAGAAACCCGCTATGTAGAGGGCATTGCCAGAGCATTAATCAATTTGGGGTTGATGTATATGGATAAGGGAAATTACCGGCGTAGCCTGCAACTTTACAATACCGCCATTCCCTATGCCCATATCCTCGCTCTTACCAACCCTAAAGGAATCGTTTTGCTTTACAACAACATCGCCGCTGTGTATGGCAACCGGAATGTGATTGACTCCGCAGCCATCTATTACTATAAAGCCCTTGCAAAATTTGAACAATACAACGTGGGCGATACAGCACTGCTTTTATCTATCTACTGCAACCTCGGCGGCAGGCTTACCACGTTGGAACGAACGCAGGAGGCAAGGTATTATCTGGATCTGGCTATGCTGCTGGCAAAAGCAACGGATAATATAGCCATGCTCGCCAAAGTATATGCTGCTTATACCGGCGTGTATAGCGGTGAGGAAAAAAACATTGATTCGATCCGGTATTATGGCAATAAAGCACTAGCGATTTTTAAAACCGTAAATGACCCGGCTTCCGAAATTACCACCTATTGCAATGTTGGGCACACCTATCTCGATGAGCATAATACCGCTATGGCGCTACGCTATTACAGCAAAGCCTTAAAGGTGGAAAAAGACGTATCCGAGCTGGCATACGCTCCTGCTTACCGCGGCATGGGCAAAACCCATCTCCAATTGAAAAACTATGCCGAAGCAGAAAAATATTACCTCAAAGCTCTGGAACTTTCCCGTTCTGTAAACTCTTTTGTAGGTATCAACGAAAGCTATGCCGCACTGGTAGCCATCAACATAGCCAAGAAGAATTTTAAACAAGCCTATGAATACAGAAATGAACAGGCTAACATGTCGGATAGCAACCTGAACGCAGAGAAAATCCATACGTTCGGACAACTGGAAATAAAATACCGCACCTCTCAAAAAGACAAAGAAATAGCCGAAAAAAAACTCCTGCTCGTACAAAAGCAAAACGAGCTCACCGTTAAAAATTTTTGGCTGATTACCGTCAGCATTCTCGCCTTGCTTATCATTGCCCTTCTGGCAAATATCTTTAGGATACGCAGGCAAAGACAGGTATTACAAATCCTCAACCTCAAAAACGAAAAAGAAATGGAACAACTGAAAGCCACCATGCAAGGGGAGGAACGGGAGCGCGTGCGCATTGCACGGGAGCTGCACGACGGTATCATGATCCAGTTCTCTTCAGTAAAAATGAACCTCAGTGCCTTAAATGAATCAGGTACATTATTCAGCGACAATAAAATTAAACAGATCATAGGCGGATTGGATGAAGCCATAAAAGACCTGCGGAAATCCGCACACAACCTCATGCCAGATATGCTGCTGAAAGAAGGACTTACCGAAGCGGTGCATTATTTCTGCGTAAAACTGCAAGAAGGTACCGATGCCGAAATTCATTTCCAATCCTATGGCGCCATGCCTTCCATAGCCCCGGAGTATGAACTCATGATCTACCGAATGGTGCAGGAACTGCTGCAAAACACATTGAAACACTCCGGCGCCGGCAAGCTGCTGGTACAATTCAATTATCAACCCGACATGATAAGCCTTACCGTAGAAGACGATGGAAAAGGATTTGATACGAATGTTATTTCTTTGCACAAAGGAATGGGGCTGTATCAGATCAGAGAACGCATCCGATCGCTGAACGGCGTTTTTCAGATATATCAAAATAAACCTAAGGGCAGCTCCGTTTATATAGAACTTGAAACAAAAAATTTACAACCAACCGATACTACGCAAAATGCCTATAAGCGTATTTATAATTGACGACCATCCTTTAGCCATCAACGGATTAAAGAACATGCTGGAAACCACCGATGATATCATTGTTTCCCGCACGTACACCACAGGCACGCATCTGCTGGAAGGATTGAAAACACAACGCCCCGATGTGCTGCTCTTGGATTTATTGCTTCAGGATTATAAAGGAAAAGACCTCGCCACACTCATTCATAAACATTATCCTTCCGTAAAAATATTGGTCATTACCAGCCTGGATGCTCCCACACATATCAAATCGCTGATGCGCATCGGATGCAGTGGCTATATTTTGAAAAATACCGACGTGAAACAATTGGTTGATGCCATTAAAGAAGTCTATAAAGGAGGAACCTATATTCAGCCGGATTTGAAAGAACAGATGATCAACAATATGCTTCAGTTCAAAAACTCCGCAAAAATATTACTGCCCAAACTTACCGTAAGAGAGAAAGAAGTATTGGCCCTTATTGTGGAAGAATATACGAATCACGAAATAGCCGAAAAGCTTTCGCTGAGCTTGCGCACCGTGGAAAATCATCGTTTCAGCATCATGAATAAGCTGGATGTAAAAAATTCCGTAGGGCTTGTTCGTGCGGCTATAGAACTGGGGCTTATTTAATTTCTTTTTTCCGCAGCTTGCTGTGTTTTGCCCCGTATAAAAAATAAATCACCAGCCCGATCACCAGCCATATCAGAAAACGCTCCCAGTTGCTAACACCCGATTCGCAAAGCAAATAAGAACAGCTCAGCAACCCCATCACCGGTATCAGCGAATAATTTTTTATAAAACTCAATAAGGCTACGATGAGAAACAAAATCCCGAATGCCACATAGGGGATTTTTTCGCTGATGGCATCCCAGCTGGTTTTCCCTTCTTGTACGTTTATGGAAAATAAGCCCGCTATGCCCGCTTCCGAAAACTGCTGAAAGCAAACGAGGGCAAGAATAAACAATGCAGGTACAATCCATTTCCCGTTGATATAGGGCGTTTTAAAGCGGCTTTGCGGTTTGTCGGGACGGTGTTGGAGCCGTAAAATGCCTGCACAAACCAATACGAAGGCAAACAATGTTCCTACGCTGCAAAGCGCTACCACCTCCGATAAATTCATAAATAAAGCAGGAATCCCCACTACCAAGCCGGTAAGTAAGGTAGAAAAAGAAGGCGTACCATATTTTGGGTGAATGCGGGAGAATATAGGAGGCAGCAATCCGTCGCGGCTCATGCTCATCCATATTCGCGGCTGCCCTAATTGAAATACCAGCAACACACTTGCCGTAGCTATGATGGCGCTAAAAGATACGATACCTGCTAACCAGTTCAGGTCGTTCGCCTGAAAGACATACGCCAGCGGATCGCCAAGGTTTAATTCTTTATAGCTCACCATTCCCGTAAGCGTGAGGGCAATGAGGATATACACGATCGTACAGATGATGAGGGAATTAAACATCGCCTTAGGAAGGTCTTTTTGCGGTTGTTTACATTCTTCTGCCGTGGTGGATATGGCATCAAAGCCGATATAGGAAAAGAATACGGCAGCCGTGCCGGCCAGCACGCCACTCATTCCGTTGGGTAAGAAAGGCGACCAGTTTTCCGGCTGCACATAAAAGGCTCCGGCAACAAGCACCAGCAGGATCACGCCCATCTTTAAAAACACCATTGCATTCGTCGTTTTCTTCGATTCTTTAATGCCTATATAAATAATCCAGGTGATGACAGCCGTGATGAGGAATGCCGGAATATCGCAGATGATTTTCAGGCTGCCAATCTGTGGTGCGCTCATCCATGCAGCTTTGGCGGTATCGCTCAGCTGTTCTTTAGCCGTCCAGTAATCCATCGTCAGATAATCGGGGATATGATAATGAAAATGAGTGCCGCCGATTAGCAAACCGTTATCCAGCAAAGACGTAAAATAATCGCTCCATGAAATGGCTACGGCTATGTTTCCGATGGCGTATTCCATTAATAAATCCCAACCGATAATCCAGGCAATCAGCTCGCCGAAGGCTACATAAGAATAGGTATATGCACTCCCCGAAACCGGCACCATGCTCGCAAACTCCGCATAACAAACCGCAGAAAAACCGCAGGCTATAGTAACGAAAATAAATAGCAAAATAATACCCGGACCGCCGTCATAGCTTGCTGTGCCTATGGTGGAAAATATACCCGCACCTACGATGGCGGCAATGCCCATCAACGTAAGATCGCGCACTCCCAGCACCCGACGAAGCTGCTCCGGCTTGCGCTCCGCATCCGATAAACCGCTTTCCGCTTCTTGGATGATATCCGCTACCGATTTGGTACGAAAAATTTGTTTCTGCATTTGTGAGGATGATTGGTTGAATAGTTGATTTGCCAATTGCCAACTGCCAATTGCCAATTGCTAACTCCTAACTCTCCCGTTCCAGTAAATATTCCGCTAATTTTCTCAATTCCTGTTTTCGGTTATTCAAAACCGCTGCATCTTCCAAACACTGAAATGCCTTGTCTGAATAATCTGCGATTGCTTTTCTACACGCTTCATCCGATTTTGTATCGCGGAAAATTGCTAAGGTCTCCTGCACTTTCTGTTCCTTATTGCTTTGTTGTAAGAGGTCCAGTTGTGCTCGTTGTTCGGCATTTGCTTGTTGGTAGGCGCTAAGTGCGAGATAGGTTTTTTTATTGGCAAGAATATCGCCGCCGGTTTGTTTTCCGGTTTTTTCGCTGGCACCGAAGGCATCCAGATAATCATCTTTCAATTGAAAAGCGATACCCAGGTTTTTACCGAATTCATAGAGCTTTCCCGCGTTGCTTTCCGTAGCGCCGCCCAGCAAAGCGCCCATTTTCAGGCTGCAGGCCAGCAGCACCGAAGTTTTCAGGGTTATCATTTCAATGTATTCATCAAGGCTTACTTCCTGTCGGTTTTCAAAATCCATATCCAGTTGCTGTCCTTCGCACACTTGTATAGCCGTGGTATTGAATAAGTGTAAAATGGCCGGCAAATGATTCTTAATCTTTGCCAGATGCGTATAGGCATAGATGCTTACCACATCGCCGCAAAGAATGCCTGCCGTAAGTCCGTTACGCTCGTGCAGGGTTTGCTTGCCTCGGCGCAGCGGCGCATGGTCCATGATGTCATCGTGGATAAGGGTGAAGTTGTGAAAAAATTCTACGCCCATAGCCGCGTGCCACGCATCTTCCGATATATCTCCGAAAACCTCGTTTGCCATCAGGCAGATCACCGGGCGCACTCGCTTGCCGCCTATGCCTAAAAAATAATGACAAGGTTCATACAGCGAGGGCAATCGGGTAGGGAAGGGACTATGTTGATGCAGGCGTTCTTCAAACAAACTGACTAATTCGGTAAAACTGTGCATGAATTATTTTTTTCGTTTGGTGGTTTTCTTCGGTGCTGCTAAAGTAGCGGTTTTCGTTTTTTTCTGTCCAGTAGCTTGCTGTGGGCTTGTTACTTCTTTCAATGCGAAGTCTATAATCCGTTTTTCCAGATTGGCAGCGGCTATTTGCACTTTTACTTTATCGCCCATGCGAAAGCGCAAGCCCGTGTGTTTGCCCACGAGGGCATATTCCGATTCGATGAGTTCAAATTCATCCAGCTCCCGCAGTTCGCTGATGGAAACCATTCCTTCGCATTTGGTGGCTACCGTTTCCGCCCAGAAGCCGAAGCCCGACACCCCGCTGATAACCGCGTCAAATTCATCGCCTATATATTGCTGCATATATTCCACCTGCTTGTATTTATTGGCGCTGCGCTCGGCTTCCATGGCTTTGCGTTCCATATCACTGCAATGGCGGCATTGTTGCTCCAGATGTTTTATAGGAGTGATTTGATGGGTCAGCACTTCCTGCAAGATACGGTGCACCATCACATCGGGGTAGCGGCGAATGGGTGAGGTAAAATGACAATAATCGTCAAATCCCAACCCATAGTGTCCTATATTGTCGGTGGTATAAACTGCTTTGGACATGGTGCGGATGCCGAGGCTCTCCAATACGTGTTGCTCGGCTTTTCCCTGCACTTTTTCCAGCATTTCATTAAAGGAGTTGCGTATTTTATCCGGTGAGTTGAGGTCGAATTTGATACCGAACTTAGCGGCAAATACAGCGAAGATGCGCAATTTTTCTTCCACCGGCACATCATGCACCCGGTACGGAAAGGGCAACGGCTTGTCCTTCACTTGTATTTTTGAAATATGCTCTGCCACGGTTTTATTGGCAAGCAGCATCAGCTCCTCTATCAGTTGGTGTGCTTCTTTGCTTTCTTTTACGACAATGCCTATGGGTACCGCTTTTTCATCCAGTTTAAATCGCACTTCCTGAGAAGAAAAATTAATCGCCCCGTTTTTGAAGCGTGCTTTGCGTAGGTTTTGCGAAAGGGTATTCAGCAACATCAGTTCTTTTTTATAATCGCCGCCGGCACCTTCTATCATTTCCTGCACTTCTTCATAGGTAAATCTTCGTTGCGATTTGATGATCGTTCTACCCAGCCAGTAGTTACGGATTTTTCCTTCCGTCGTCAGTTCAAAAACTGCGGAAAAGGTATATTTTTCTTCGTTGGGTCTTAGGGAACACAGTTCATTGGAAAGCCGCTCCGGCAGCATGGGCAAAACCCTGTCCGGCAGGTACACGCTTGTGGCGCGTTTATAGGCTTCATTATCCAAGGCGCTGCCCTTCTGCATATAGTGCGCTACATCGGCTATATGCACGCCTACTTCATAATAATCGCCGTCTAATTTTTTCAGGGAGATGGCATCGTCAAAATCTTTGGCATCTATAGGGTCAATGGTGAGCGTGAGCGTTTGGCGAAAATCTTTGCGCTGTTGCAGCTCGTTGGGATCAATGCCTTCGGGGTAGCGTGCCGCTTCTTCCATCACCTCATCGGGAAAGCTGAGCGGAAAACCGTTTTCGATAAGAATGCTCTGCATGGCTATTTCATTGCTGCTTTCGTGGGTAAGGATGCTGATGACCTCGCCTACCGGATTTTTGGATTTTTCATTCCATTCCACAATGCGCACTACGGTGTGGTCGCCGTTTTTGGCACCGTTCAGCAAATGCAGAGGCACAAAAATATCCACCGGCATATTGGGTTTGTCGGGTATTAAAAAAGCAAAATGCGGATGCACCTCCAGCTTGCCGGTAAATTCCGTTTGTTTGCGGCGCACTACTTCGCGCACGGCTCCTTCCATGCGCCCGCCCCGTTTGGCGGTGGTATTGGTGATTTCAATTTTTACTTCATCTCCGTCTAAAGCCGTGCCTACATAGCCGTGTTTGATGATTACATCTCTTTCCAATCCTTCTACGGTTACGAAGGCCATCCCTTTTTTGGTTATCTCTATTCTTCCTGTGAGGAGCTTAGGGGCAGCCGTCGTTTTTTTCTTCCTGTTCTTTTTTGTATGAGCCATAGATACGTTAAAGATAAAGCGAAGCGGACGGAAACGGAATATTATTTTTTTGCGAAGAGGTAAATATGTTGAAATGGGTTTCCCCAATCCGGTCTGCATAGCGGAACCGCCAAGTTTTCCTTGCTGAAGGGGGTTAAGGATTTGTTATCCAAATTTTAAGCGGCGGTTAAGCGTTTGCAAAACCGGGGTTAAGCCGCCCGGATTATTTCTCAGGTGCTGTTTGCGGGTACATCTTTGCATCATCAAAACGAAATAAAAATGAAAAACACCGCCGCCCAAAAAATCGCTATCTACATCAGCTTGCTGACCACCATTATCCTTTCCGTGCAGTTTTAAAGACACCGTCATAAAAAACAAAACCATGAAAACCGTAAACAATCTCTCCCTTTCTTTAGTAGGACTTACCGTAAAAACCTATATGGCTATAAGCGTGCTGTGGAGCAAGGCAGATGCTGCCTATCATGCACTGAAGGGCGATGCGAAAAAGCTTCCGGCTTCTACTACCGTTTTTACTACTTCGGCTCGATAAGAGCGTTTTCATTTCATTATAGCCATACCGGTGTTGGGGTTTCCTCATTAGCCACCAACTATTTCCACTAACCATTTATTGTAGCGTTTATAAAAATGCAGTTACTACCGGCAAAAAATAGCCTCCGGTAATGAAGCTGTAAATGGTAGTTATGAAGATTGTTTTTTGAAGAGGGTTGATTTTTGAAGGGGTTGTGCAACGGCTACCCGTGTTAGGTGTAGTTATATTTTCATCCCAAGTAGGCAACCTATTTGTTTAAATGTGTTTATTTTTAATCTTCCTTTATTCAAAACATTTATATTATTTTTTATTTCTGAATAATTTGAATAGTAAAAGCTAGAAATTCTGTCTTTAAGTTTGCCGTTTTTTATTAGCCATAAAGCTTCATAATACCCACCTCTTGAATATTCTCGAACAGTGTGTTTATAGTCATATTCGTTAAAGTATATAGTTTTACGTAAAAAGGGTAGAATCGGGTTAATAAATATGATCTTTTCGTTATCTATTTTTATGAATCTACATGATATATTCCGTTATCCGATGATAGGATTGTTCATTACGGATGATATGTTCCCAATAATTTCGTTGCCACACGTCATAAACATTTGTGTTTTGACGTATCCATTTTGTAACACCAATTTTGAATCCGCGCACCATTGACCCAATGGTTTTGGACGTTCCGTTTGACGGTAGGGGCGAATCATCATTCGCCCCATTTGCCCCCATACCATCACCATTCGCCCCCATACCATCATCATCGGGCGAAATATTTTTCGCCATTACATCACCATCGGGCGAAATATTTTTCGTCATTACATCATCATCGGGCGAAATATTTTTCGCCCCTACGTTATTCGTCCCGATGATTTCAACAATACCGTGAATGTGATTGGGCATAACCACGTATTCGTGTAAAACCATATTCGGAAAATGATTGGGAATTGCCAACCAACATTGATTGGCAATATTTCCCATATCGTTACATATCATTTCCCCATCAACGATATTCCCAAACAAACACGCCCTGTCTTGACAACAAATGGTGATAAAATACAATCCTGCCTGCGAATAATCGTAGCCTTTGAGCCGTATGGAACGGCGATGATGGATATGTGGATTGTATTTCTTCATTTTCTATTTCTCGTTGGGACGAATTGCAATTCGTCCTTTAATATAATTAATTCCCCCGCGCCAACCTCGAAAGCAACAACGCTTTCAGTGCCGTTAGCTTTTGGTTTTCTAATGATATTAGAGACTATAAAATACTTTGTGTAAACAGTTTTTAGTAACTGTTTAATTCAGGCGGCATCGGTGATCAAAAATAGTTAAGAACTGATGAAGTACGATGCCCCAGTTCGGTATGGGCAAGCTCCATTTTTTTTCTATGTTAAGAATAGCGAGGTAGACGGCTTTAGCTGCTGCCTGATCATCTGTAAACTGGACTTTTGTTTTTGTATACTTACGAATGCCCCTGTTGAGGTTTTCAATGGTGTTGGTAGTGTAAATGATTTTTCTGATTTCGAGTGGGTAATCGAAGTAATTGGTAAGGTTGTCCCAGTTATTGTGCCAGGAGGCGATAGCGAGCTTGTATCTGGCACTCCATTTGTCTGCAAGCGCAGTGAGCGCATCGAAAGCGGTTTCGCGGTTTACTGCCCCCGTAAACAGCCTTTAAATCGGCACAGAAAGCCTTTCTGTCTTTCCATACTACATACTTGCAGCTGTTGCGGATTTGGTGTACACGTAGCAGACAATAAAAAAGAAATCAGCATCGCGCAGGGTAGTCTTTTTAAGTTGCTGCCCTACAGATACGCAATACACAAGGCTCGGTATTTTACCCCTTTGTCTGCCACACCCCGTTTCGCTCCAGCCAGTTTTCCCATTCGGTGAGTTTTTCACCTTTCATTACTCTTGGAAATTTATTCATAGCGCCGTTCTTCCCTATGCTTTTCATATAATCGTAGAAAACGCTTTCGGGTAATATCTCTACAAACAATTCTTTGAGGGCGGAGGTACGCTCTACGGCATAGTCGTCATTCAGCTCGCATAGGGTTTTATCAATCAGCTCTTTTACTTGCTGCGGATGAACGGCGCTGCTGTCGCAGCCGATAAACCACCGGTGTGCAAACAGGTTTTCATAGGCAAAACCGCCTACGGTAAATTCTTTAATGGTGAGGTTCAGCTTCCGGGAGACCATGTCAATGGCTTTATTGATATTATCTACGCTGAGGTGCTCGCCGCAAAGGCTCAGAAACTGCTTGGTGCGTCCTACGATGACGATTTCACCCTCCGCGGCATTGCTGAATTTCACCACATCGCCGATTACATAGCGCCACAAGCCTGCACAGGTGCTAAGCATTACGGCATATTCCGTTTGCTCGTTTACCTGGTCTATCAAATAGCTTCTGGGGTTTTCCTTAATGTCGCCGTTTTCGGTAAAATTTTCGCGGGTGAAGGGTATAAATTCATAGAAGATGCCGTTGTTCAGCACCAGCTTGATGCCCGGCACATTGGGGCGCGCTTGAAATCCGAAGGAGCCTTCCGAAGCCATATAGGTTTCAATAAAAGTAACCGGTTTGCCGAGCAGCCGTTTAAAGCTTTTCCGGTAAGGCTCAAAGGCTACGCCGCCATGAATATAGACGCTGAGGTTGGGCCATATTTCATGGATGTTTTTCACATTGTGGTAGTGAATAATCTGCTCAAACACAATCTGCACCCAGGCGGGTACGCCGCATACGGTTCCTACATCCCAGTTGCGGGCGTTGCGTACGATTAGCTTGATACGGTCTTCCCAGTTGGGGCGTGCAGAGATGCGCTGCCCGGGTTTGTAGAAAAAATTGGAAAGCCAGCGAGGCATGGTGGCTGCGCTGATACCACTCATATCGCCTTCATAATATTCCCCTTTTTCAAACAAAGATGTAGTGCCGCCCAGCATGAGAATGCCTTTCTGAAACGTTACGGGAGGGATCTTGTAGTTAGCCATGCTATACAACTGCTTGAAGCCGATGTTCTTGATAGACCGGATCATGTCCTTGGTAACGGGGATGTGCTTGCTGGACGATTCGGAAGTGCCGGAGCTGAGCGCAAAGTATTTTATCTTTCCCGGCCAGGATACATTTTCCTCGCCTGCTTGTGCCAGATGCAGCCATTGGCGGTACATGTCATTATAGGTAAATACCGGAATCCGTTGTTTATAGGCTTTGTAGATGTCTATCTCATTAGCAAGAATATCTCCGAAGCCATAGTGCTTTCCGAATTGGGTATATTGTGCTTTTTCCAGCAACTGATGCAATACCCGCGCCTGATAAACGCCCGGTTTTGCCACTTGCATGGTTAGTTTTTTTCTAAGGTGTAAGGAACGAGCTACTAAATTCCCTAATAATGCCATTACAGTTATTTAATCCAAATGAAATTTGGGATGGCAAAGTTAAATGATTAAAAACGGAGTTGGTACTGGTGTTTGTTTTTTTCCTGGATAAGAGGGGTTGATGGGTGGAAAGGTTGATGGGTTGATTAAGTGGATAGGTATGCCTATTGCCAACTGCACATACTGTCCACTGCTTTTATCCCCTGTATCTGTTATTTTTGCGGTTGAAAAATGATCCGTACCGAAGCTTATAAAGAAATCGTAAAAGAGTTATCCGCCACAGCCACCACCCTGGTAGCCGTTTCCAAAACCAAACCCGCAGCCGATATCCGGGATTTATATGCGCTGGGGCAGCGCCATTTCGGCGAAAACTATGTGCAGGAAATGGTGGAGAAACACAAGGAGCTGCCTTCGGATATTTACTGGCATTTTATAGGGCATTTGCAGCGTAATAAAGTAAAATATATCGCTCCTTTTGTGCACCTCATCCATGCTGTGGACAGCTTTGCCCTCTTGCTGGAGATTAACCGGCAGGCGGCTAAGTACGATCGTGTCATAGAAATATTGTTGCAAAGGCATATCGCCACGGAAGACACCAAATACGGAATGGACAATCACGAATTGTTTACTCTGCTGGAATATTATGAAGCACAAAAAGAGCAGCTACAGCATGTGCGCATCCGCGGATTGATGGGTATGGCCAGCTTTACGGATAATGCAGCGCAATTGCACAACGAATTTCAGCAACTCAAAAATCTTTTTGAACACCTCAAGAAAAGTAATTTTCTGTTTGATCCGCATTTTGATACTTGCTCCATGGGCATGAGCAGCGATTATAAAATAGCGGTGGAGGAAGGAAGCACCATGGTGCGCATAGGCAGCCTGCTTTTCGGCACGCGATAGGGGATAGGGAAGGAATTAATGCAGCTCGGCATACCCGTGTTCAAAGGCGTATTTCACCAAGCCGATGGTGCTTTTACAACTCGTTTTTTCCAGCAGATTGGCGCGGTGTTTTTCTACTGTTTTCTTGCTGATGAAGAGTTTTCCCGCTATTTCTTCACTGGTTAATTCCTGCACAATCAAGGTTAATATTTCTTTTTCCCGTTCGGTAAGCTGGTGGGCGTTTTGCTTTGTCATAGCGGATTTTCGTACCAGTTGGGAAAGAATGGGCATAATATCCTGTGAGAAATAAGTGCCGCCGTCGGTTATTTTTTCCAGAGCGGCGCGTAGCTCTTCTTTGCCGGTGTTTTTGAGGATATAGCCGTCTGCCTCTGCTTTCAGCGCTTCTTTTATTACCGAAGGATTATGATACATCGAGAGCAGCAGCACTTTTATTTCGGGATAGTGCATTTTTGCCATCCGGCACACTTCTATTCCCGTAAGCAAGGGCATGCTTACATCCAGCAGCAGAATGTCTATAGGTTCTTCAGCCGCTTGCAAGGTGTCCATCACTTGTTGTCCGTTTTGCGCTTCATAGCTTACGATGAATTTTTCATCCTGTGCCAGCAGACTACGCACTCCGTCTATTACCAGTTGGTGGTCATCGGCAAGCAATATTTTACGGGGAAAAATCGGTTCACTCATAAAGTCGGTTGGCTTGGCGGGTGCTAAAATAACCGGATTTTCCGGCTAAGTATAGGCATCGCGCTCATTTCTTTTAGGAAAGTTATTGTTTTTTCTAACGATAAATCTACGTGCTACTACGGAGGTAAAATACGGATTTGTACTTATTCCGTTTGGTTATTTGTGGAAATACTTTTGTTTTTTATTCCCCAAAAGAAATTATCAGGAACCATTCACCCCCATTCCTATAAGCCCTGGTTTTTGAAAGGCCGCTTCGTGCGGTCTTTTTTAAAGACTGCTACCCGAAAAATTCATTTCTGTCTCTGCGTTGTTTCTTAGTGGGCTTGCCTGTTTTGCTGAGTCGTTTTCCGGTATAAAAGCTTGCCGACAGTCGCGTGTTTGCAACTTTGTCTTCCTCTGAGGTAAGGTCCACGTAGTTTTTTATCGCCTCTTCATAGCCTACGCGGTTATGGATGAGTCCGGTTACTTCTATGGTCCATTTGCGGGCGGGAGTTTTTATATCATAGCGGTCGCCGAGGGTTACTTGTCGTGCAGCTTTTACGGATGTTCCGTTCAGTTTTACTTTTCCTTCATCAATGGCTGCAGTAGCTTGGGAGCGTGTTTTGAAAATACGAATTGCCCATAGGTATTTATCCAGTCGCAGTTTTTCGGTAGTCATCGTATTCCGAAGGTAGAAAATGTTGGGTGAATTATTTCCGGCAGGGTTATAGCGGTAAAAGGAAGAAGTGAGATACATTCATTAAAAAAAGCCACCTGTTAGGCAGCTTTTAAAAAAAAGAGGTATTAGGCTATTAATTTTTAAAGGGTGGAATTTCCGGCTTTACCATTTTCATTTTCTATCTGTGCCAGAATCGCTTTTTTACCTTCTTCGGCGCTTACTACTTCTACCTTTACTTTGGTAAGTCCTTGGTGTTCAAAATCCAGTTTTTTAGCTGCGATGTGGGCAAGGTCTATCAAGCGTGTGTTGTGTGCTGCCATGCGGTCGTTGATTTTTACATAGCATACCTCACCGTTGCTTTCGTTGGTTACTTTCACATAGGAGCCAAGCTTGAGCGTATTGCAGGCTGCGGTGTATTTGTCATTATCGAAGATTTCACCGTTTGCGGTTTTGCGCCCTTCAAACTTATCATGGTAAAAGCTGGCGATACCTTTCTTCAGCTCTGTGGCGTATTCCTTCAATTTGCTCTGCGCATCTGCGCCATATCCGGCGGCTATAAAAGCCTGAGTTATTATCAACTTCCTCATACACATTATAAATTTTGTGCAAAGAAAAATATTTTTTCTGTAAAAAGCAAGAATGGATTACATTTTTTGTAATCCATTCTGTTAAATTTGATAATTATCTGCGGGATTTTCTTTCCGGAAAAGGTTTGTTGCCTCGTTCGCGTTCGCTGAAACGGGGTGCGTTTCGGTCTCCGTAATGGACTCTGCCTCCGTCTTTATGATGCCCTCTGGAGTGGTTTCTGCTGCCTCCCGAAAAATCACGATCTCCTCTGCCGCGTTGCTCTGCTTCATCCAGTCGTATTCTTCTGCCTTTGTATTTTTTGGCGGAAAGGGTTTCTTTTATAAACTCGGCTGCATCGTTTCGGACGTTGAAAAAGCTTGCCATTTCTCTTACGGTAACACGCGATATCATATTAGCATCCAAATCTGTAGCTTCTGTAATAAAACGAATTAACCGATCTGCCGAATCAATACCGTCTTTAGTGCCTAAGTTCATAAACAAACGAACGCTTCCATCGGAGGAGGCGCTGTTTTTTCCTCCGTCATAGCCTGCATTCAGGTCGGCAGCGTCATGATAGTTGTCAATCGTTTCTTTGAGTTGCAGCCAGATGAGTCTTTTAATCAATTCATCCTTGTCCATGTCTTCAAAGCGTTCATGGATGGTTTGCAGGTAAACGTCGGCAAAGTTTTTTTGCGGCTTGGCAGTTTCTATTTGTTCCAGGTAATAGAACAGGCGTTTGCGCACCACTTCGGCACCGTCGGGGATGTCGCTTTTGTTAAAACGCTGTTTCACCAGGCGTTCTATCTGGCGGATGGTTCCTATTTCCTTAGCCGTAACGATGCTCATGCAAATACCCGATTTTCCGGCGCGTGCAGTACGCCCGCTGCGGTGGGTATAGACTTCGGGGTCGTCCGGCAATTCGTAGTTGATAACGTGGGTAATATCGTTTACATCAATGCCGCGCGCCGCCACATCGGTGGCTACGATGGCTTGCAGGCTTTTACTCTTAAAACGCTCCAGCACTTTGCTGCGCATTTTCTGATCCATATCTCCGTGCAACGGACTTACATGGTAGCCCTGCTTCATGAGCTTTTCGGCTATTTCCTGACAGTCTTGCTTGGTGCGGGTAAAAATGATGCCGTAGATGCCCGGTGTAAAATCCAGCAGTCGTTGCAGGCTTTCGAAGCGCAGGTGGCGATGGGTAACAAAATATTGATGGTCTATATTTTCATTTGTAGTATTGGCTGCCGCTACGGAGTATTCTTTCCACTGGCTCATAAAGCGTTTGGCTATGCCGCGCACTTCATTGCTCATGGTGGCGGAGAACAGCCAGGTATGCTGGCGCGCGATCGTATTTTTCAGGATGAAATCAATATCCTCCCGAAAGCCCATATTCAGCATTTCATCAGCTTCATCCAGCACTACATACTGCACATTTTCCAAAGAAAGCGCTTTGCGTTCCAGCAAATCAATCAGGCGGCCGGGCGTAGCCACTACCACTTGCGGATGGGTTTTCAATTCGCGTATTTGTCCGCCGATGGGCACACCGCCATATACGGCTGTGGTTTTCAACCCGCGCATATAGCGTCCGTATTTTTTGAATTCTTCCTGTATCTGCATACAAAGTTCGCGGGTGGGGGAGAGTACCAAGGCTTGCACATCCCTGAGTTCTACGTCCGTATGGTGCAAGAGCGGTAAGCCGAATGCAGCCGTTTTACCGGTGCCGGTTTGCGCTAAGCCAATAATATCGGAAGGATCGGTTAAAAGATGCGGAATCACTTTTGCCTGTATAGGCGTAGGTGTTTCAAAACCCATTTCTGCAACAGCATGGGTAAGCTCCTCTCTAAGCGAGAAGTCTGAAAAACTTATCATTAATTAAGAACTAAAATTTTAAAAGTTTTGCAAAGGTACGGGAATGAATCAATCTAACCATCGGCATAGGGATATTTCTTATTTGAACGCTGGTAAGTCTGCGAAGATTCCAACCTTCTTTCCGCAACTTTGCTGCATTTCATTTTTCTTTGCATCTTGATTTAAATAAACAACAGAATGGCAGAACAAGCAATGAATGATTATAATGAGGACAGTATAAAATCCCTTGACTGGCGGGAGCATATCCGCCTGCGCCCCGGCATGTACATCGGTAAGCTGGGCGATGGCAGCAGTATGGACGATGGCATTTACATCCTTATAAAAGAAGTAATAGACAACAGTATAGACGAATATACCATGGGCTATGGCAAGCGCATAGACCTCAAGATAAAGGATGGGGTAGTAACCGTGCGCGACTATGGACGCGGCATACCGCTGGGTAAGGTGGTGGATGTGGTGAGCAAGATAAATACCGGTGCCAAGTACGACAGCAAAGCGTTTCAAAAATCCGTGGGGCTGAACGGCGTAGGTACCAAAGCCGTGAATGCACTGAGCGAAATATTTCAGGTAACCGCCTTTCGTGAAGGCAGAATGAAAGCGGCAGAATTTCAAAAAGGAGTGCTGGTAAAAGAACATAAAGAAGCCGCTACCACCGAACATAACGGCACGCTCGTCAGCTTCCGGCCGGATAATACAGTGTTTAAAAATTATCATTTTATAGCCGATTATGTAGAAAACCAACTCTGGAATTATTGTTTTCTGAACGCGGGACTTACTATTCATTTCAATGGCAGAAACTACCTTTCCAAAAACGGATTGCTAGACCTGCTGCAACGGAAGACCAATCCCGAAAACCTGCGCTATCCTATCATTCATCTTAAAGGAACGGATATTGAAGTAGCTCTCACCCATACCGGAGATTACGGGGAAGACCTATATTCCTTCGTAAACGGGCAACATACTACACAAGGTGGCACACACCAATCTGCCTTTCGCGAAGCATTTGTAAAAGTGGTGCGTGATTTCTTTAAAAAAGACTATGATGCCGCTGATATTCGCCAAAGCATCAGCGCTGCCATTTCCGTTCGGGTGCAGGAGCCCGTCTTCGAATCGCAAACCAAAACCAAGCTCGGCTCCCAGTCCGTATGGGAAAATGGACCCAGTATGCGCAGCTTTGTGCTGGATTTTTTGGCTAAGGAATTGGATAATTTTCTTCATAAAAACCCCGCTACCGCAGAAGCACTGAAAAAACGCATCGAACAAAGCGAACGCGAGCGCAAAGAATTGTCGGGCATACGCAAGCTGGCAAATGAACGGGCGAAAAAAGCCAATATCCACAATCGCAAACTGAGAGATTGCCGCATCCATTTCAACGACGATCCGCCGGCAAAAGCTAAAGATGAGTTTTTTCAAAAGCAAAATGAAAGCACACTCTTTATCACCGAGGGAGACTCTGCAAGCGGTTCGATTACCAAATCCAGAAACGTGGAAACGCAGGCGGTCTTTTCCCTACGCGGCAAACCACTCAACTGCTACGGGCTTACCAAAAAAATTGTTTATGAAAATGAAGAATTTAACCTGCTGCAACATGCGCTGAATATTGAAGAAAGCCTTGACGGACTGCGTTACAACAACATCATCATTGCTACGGATGCCGATGTGGACGGGATGCACATCCGGTTGTTACTAATGACTTTTTTCCTACAGTTTTTTCCCGATCTGGTGAAGCGTGAGCATGTGCATATTTTGCAAACCCCGCTCTTCCGCGTGCGCAATAAACAGAAGACCATCTATTGCTATAATGAAGCCGAAAAACAACAAGCCGTAACAGAACTCGGCGGCAAGCCGGAGATTACGCGTTTTAAAGGGCTGGGAGAAATATCACCGGATGAATTTGGACAATTTATAGGTGAGGATATGCGGAAAGAGCCGGTATTGCTGGGGCAGGAAATAAAAATACAGAAACTGCTGGAAAACTACATGGGCAAGAATACGCCACAACGACAGCTCTTTATAATTGATAATCTGCGGGTGGAAAAAGATGCGGTGGAAGAGGAAAATATATCCGATAAACTCAGTGAAGCAGTGCTATAAATCTCTAAATTTTTTATGAAATGAAATAGGAGACACATACAGGGAAGAAGGCTATAACCACGCTATTTTTCTACTATAGATACCACAAAAAAAGCTGCCCGATATAGGCAGCTTTTTTATCTCCGTAAGAGGAAAATTATTTGTTTTTCGCGTAGCGTTTTTTGAACTTGTCAATACGACCTGCCGTATCTACAAACATAGCCTTGCCGGTGTAAAACGGATGTGAGGTATTGGAAATTTCCACTTTTACAAGAGGATATTCGTTGCCGTCTTCCCATTTTATGGTTTCTGTAGTAGCCGCGGAGGAGCGGGTAAGGAATGTATGTTCGTTGGACATGTCTTTAAATACTACCAAACGATATGATTCCGGATGAATGCCTTTTCTCATTGTCTTATTGTTTTTGCATGGATTTTGCCATGCCGTGAAAAAATTTGGTTTGCAAAGATAGGAATTTTCATTCTGTAAAAATCATTTTATCATTAATTTTTCCAGATCGGCAGCTACTTGCTCGGCAAAATTATACATTTTTATCACTTTTCCATCCGGTCCTATCAGAAAGGCTTGCGGAATATACTCCACGCCATAGTCGGCAGCAGGCTTTGAATTCCATCCGCCGAGGTCGCTGATATGATAGTCCCAGCTCAGTTTGTCGGTTTCGATAGCCTTTATCCATGCGTCTTTCGACTTATCCATAGATACGCTTACGATGGTAAATCCGTTTTTGGCGCCTTTCAATTTGACGTTTTTATATTTTTCGTACATGGCTACGAGGCGGGGGTTGGCTGTGCGGCAGGGGCGGCACCAGGATGCCCAGAAGTCCAGCAGCACATACCGGCCTTTATATATGTTGGACAACTGAAGCGTTTTTCCTTGCGGGTTCGGAAATTTCAAATCCGGTGCTTTCTGACCGATTTTTATAGTGGCGTTTTCCATGTTCTGCGCGGTGGCATCAGTTGCAGCGAGGCTCAGAGAAATCAGCAGTGCGGTGAGGAGTTTTTTCATGTTCTTTTTTTTGAAAAATAGGAGTTGCAATTTATGTGCTAAAATTATCGGATTTTAAAGGATTAGTTGCAAACCGTCATAGGCCAATTTTATTCCTTTAGGTAGCCGGCTTTCTACCTCGTGGTGCAAACCAAGCTGGTGGCTGATATGTGTAAAATAAGTATGTTCTGCACGTAGAGTGGCGGCTATATCCAAGGCTTCCGAAAGGGTGTAATGGGAGATATGCTTTTCTATTCTGAGAGCATTAAGCACTAGGCAACGGCTTCCTTTTATCTTTTCCATTTCTTCCGCATCTATGTAGTTGGCATCGGTGATATAGGTAAAATCGTTGATCCGGAAGCCGAGTACTTCCATTTTATAGTGCCATACGCGGATGGGCGTGATTTCCAGTTCATTTACCCTAAACGGTGTGAGGTGATGGATGGTATGTAAATCAATCTGTGGCACACCGGGGTAGCTGGCATTTTCAAAAATATAGGCATATTCACGGCGCAGCGCATCCTGTGTTTCTTCGGTGGCATATATATCCATAGGCTTTTGCTGAAAATAATTATACGCCCGTACATCATCCAGCCCGGCTATATGGTCTTTATGTCCGTGGGTAAAAACAACCGCATCCAGCTTGTTCACCTTATGCTGCAACATCTGCTGCCGGAAATCCGGGCCCGTATCAATCACCACACTGGTTTGCTCGGTTTCTATCCATACGGAGGTGCGCAACCGGTTATCTTTAGTATCGGTAGAATGGCATACTTCGCAGGGGCAGCTGATAACCGGAACGCCTTGTGAAGTACCTGTGCCTAAGAAAGTAATCTTCACGGTTATAACTCCATTTGGGTTTGTACGGAATCATCGTTATTATGGGAGGATAGCTCCTGCAACTGACGGTACCATTTCAGCATTTCTCCGCTCAGTTCTTCTTCTTTAACGGCTATAGAAGGTAAGATTTCTATCAATGCGTTGATACGGCCTTCCACATTCAGAAAACGATTGATGACTGCTATGCGCTTATCTTCTAACAGACAATATCCCGAATTGAAATTTCCCTTCTCATAACGTATCGTAAAACGTGCCTCTTCGAATAGCTGCTCCAATTTTTTCAGCGTGTTTGCCGTATATTTGAAACTCATTTTGCAATATAAAAAGTTCGATGGCTAAAAATAGGATTTTCGCAGCACTTATTACGATCTTATCTTCTTGTTTGGGTACCGCGGTTTCCGCTCAAAATCCCGGCTCTTACTATCTGGAAGATCCGAGAACGTTTTATGGCGGTGTGTTGCTGGGCGCTAATTTAAGCCAGGTGGATGGCGACAGCTATGCCGGTTATCACAAATTAGGAATGAATGTAGGCGGCATTGTTTATACGCATTTTGCAGAAAACCTGGCTGCCAGTCTTGAAATCTTATTTTCACAAAAAGGAAGCCGCGGGCATAAAGCCCAGGAAGGGGGCAACGGCGCCATCATCAGCAAATACCGTATAGACCTCAACTATGCCGAAATACCGCTACAGATCAATTATTTCGACAAAAGACGAAGCCATTTCGGCGGCGGACTGTCTTACTCCCAACTCGTGTCTTCCAAAGAAGAGATTATTGCCGCAGGACAGCAGGTAAATACCGATACGCTCAAATTCCGCAAAGCCGATCTGAACCTGGTGGTAGGCGGTAATCTTCATCTGATAAAAGGACTGTTTCTCCATCTGCGCTTTCAGTATTCGCTCATCCCTATACGCACCAAAGAAAATATTAACCTCAATTACGGACGGGCAGAGCAGTACAACAATCTCTTCGCTGTGCGCCTGATGTATTTATTCTGAGGAAAAAACACTGCAATACTTTTTAGGTACAAAACCTTCGCCCTATGCTATCCGTTTTTTTTGGGGTGTAGCTCCTTTCTGTTAAAAAGAAAAAGCATCAAAAATAACGCAATGACTATAGGCGGTATCAACAACGACATCCAAAACAGGGAGTGCATACGCTTCTATTTATCCACTATCCCACTTAAAAAATAATGCCTTTACGACGCAGCTGGCAGTTGTCCTTTTATTAAAGGTTTTAGGGCTATTTTTGTTGAAAACAGGTACATGACGAAACGGTTCTCAGGCATAATGGCATTCATTTTTTTTATCCCTTTTATAGCGCTGGCGCAGCAAAAAGAAGCACCCCCTAAAATACTGCGAGCCGAAGATGAAAAACTTTTCCATGGAGGGCTGACGCTGGGTGGTAATATTTCCGAGGTTATAGGAGATGCCTATCACGGCTATCATAAAATAGGGTGGCATGTAGGGCCGGGTGTGGTCGGCAAGCTGAAAGAGAAAATGCTGGGCATGAGCCTGGAATTGCTTTATTCGCAAAAAGGAAGCAGGGGTGTGAAAACGATATACTCCAGTTATGTAGGCGAGATGTTTGAGCGCTATTATCTTGACCTTAATTATGTGGAAATTCCCGTGCAAGCCTTGATTTTTTTACCCGATCAGCCTTTGAATTTCGGGCTGGGTGCGTCTTATTCGCGGCTGCTAAAAGTGAAAGAAAGTGTCAGCACCGATCAGCCTGTATATTTAGACCCCGCAAAATATCCATTTCTGAAAGAAGACTGGTGCTGGCTGGCGAGTATAAAATATCAGTTCTGGAGAGGATGGTTTGTGGGCGCGCGGTATTCGAGGTCGTTGAAACCCATCCGAACCTGGGACAAAGTGCCTCCTTACTATGGGTCGGGCAATCAAACGAATACTTATTTCACCTTCAGCCTTACGTACTTGGTTCCGTAGCCTATACTGCAAGCATTTGATTAACGGATACCTCACAGATAGCACGGATTATCACAGATAGTATGATTATGTAGCGTATTTTGTGTTGTTTATAAATTTATTCTCCCGCCGATAGCACGGATTATCGCAGATAGTATGATTATGTAGCGTATTTTGTGTTGTCTATAAATTTATTCTCCCGCAGATGGTGTGGATTATCGCAGATAGTATGATTATGCAGTGTATTCTGTGTTGTCTATAAATTTATTCTTCCACAGATAGTGTGGATTATCGCAGATAGTATGATTATGTAGTGTATTTTGTGTTGTCTATAAA
>JAEZZY010000026.1 GCA_023418315.1 Bacteroidota bacterium | reverse complement strand
TCAAAGGTGCGAGGACTCCTGCCGAGGATAGAAATATTGCGCTCAAAACGTTGCAGCAGTGCTTCAAATCCAATAACTTCACGGCAGGCACGGTGGAGGTACTTGTTATACCTTAATGCTTCCGGCGATTTTTTTTCGTTGTCATAATAAATGTTTTTTAATGAAGGCTAAATTTACGGATGGTTGCGGAAGGCTACCGTAGATTTAGTTCAACACGGGTAGCCATTGCCCAGCTCCTTCAAAAAATCAACTCCTTCAAAAAATCTTCATAACCCCATTTACAGTTTATGAATGATTTTTTATGTAAGAAATACATAGAAATCAATGAACCCTATACCGGCATTGCAAGAGATTTACCATTAAGTTTTTTGTATTGAGTCGCCATGCCAAAAAGATAATTTATATTAAATGTAGATTTGTTTTGATTTTCGAAAAAACATTTTATATATTTGATAGAGCGTATTCTTCTTATTTAAATCAAGTTATTAGTAAGGCTGTATATAAATGCAAAACAAGGAATGATGAATGTTGAATGGGTTTCACACAGCAGACAGAGAAATTGAATTCAGCTCTTTGTTACCCGGAAATTCTGATAGCACTACGTAAAAAAACCTTGGCTTGTAGGTATGGAACTATTTATTTTCCCCCTTTTATAAGTTAGATGGACTAATTGATTGGACATTAAAAAAGACAACACAAGAACAATCATGTAGCAATGAAATTATCGGTTGTTGGCTTGATAGGTTTTCATGGCAATCATAGGTCGGTTATGTTGTTTATAGGAACAATGTTGTTGAAATATTTAACATCATCGGTTTCTCTCTTAATTACTTCTATTGTGCGTTAGACAACATTATAGATTGACAGCTTCGTTTGTAGATGTAAAATATAAGAATCAGTATATCTAATAAACATTTTTTCCTTCTGCTTTTCACAAATGAATACTAAACACTTAAAATTTAATTTTATGAAAAGAACCATCCTTTTACTACCAATTTTAACGGCTTTTCATGCAAAAGCACAAAGTATAGAACCTGCGGCTTTAAATGCAACCGGGGGGCAAAACGTAATTGCAGGCAACACGTATGAATGGTCGGTAGGTGAAATGGCCCTGGTCAACACGGCAACCACTTCGGGTTTGATTGTAACCAACGGCGTTCTTCAACCTTCGGCATCTACTTCCGGCGTTGATGATTTTCCTTTTAGGAATGATCAGATGACGGTGTATCCTAACCCTACCGATAAGGAAGTATTTATACAACCCAATCTTTCTCCACAAACCCCAATGCAAATGGTATTGATGGATATTACGGGCAAAACGCTTTTGCAATCTGAAACCATATTGAACTCAGGTAATGAAAAACAAAGCATCCATTTAAGCACCTATCCTGCGGGTAGCTATATGCTGATTATTCGCGCTACGGATCAAGAAAACAATCATCAGGCATCCTATAAAATTCAAAAAAATTAATCATTCATTCATTCATTCATCCAAATCAAACACATAAAAAATCGCATCATGAAAAAACAACTCATAGCATCTGTTTTGGTATTCATATTGCCAATATTCCTTTGGGCACAAACTCCTTATACAATTAACTACCAAGGTGTAGCCAGGGATGCATCCGGACAACCTTTAGCCGGACAAAATATAAGTATAAAACTGTCTGTATTAGAGGGAACTCCAACAGGAACTGATTTGTATGTTGAAACACATACGCCTACCACAAACAATTTTGGTTTATTCAACATAGAGATTGGGGGCGGAACCCTTGTTTCCGGTGATTTTCAAACTATAGCTTGGAACTCAGACAAAAAATTTCTAAAAGTAGAAATGGATCCTGCAGGTGGCAGCAGTTATATTAATCTAGGCACCAGCCAGCTTCTCGGTGTGCCTTATTCTAATTACTCAGACCAAGCAGGTGCGATAAGTATATATGGTTCCGGAACGACCAATCCTGATAAGATGATTATTACACATTCACCCAATTTTACGAACTGGGGAGTACAGTATAATGACGCACAAGATGCCATGATTTTTAAATCAAGTTCTGACAATGCATTAACCGTTGACTTAATCAATAGCAGAGTGGGGGTTGCCTTGAACTCTGCGCCCACAGAAGCATTAGATGTAGATGGACAAATTCGTATTCGTGGTGGGAATCCCGGTGCAGGAAAAGTACTGACATCAAATGCAAATGGCGTTGCTTCATGGCAATTTGGCGGAACAAATATTACAGCCTTTACACCGCCGGGATGTCAAACTCTCGCTTCGGGTACATCCAGTTTTCAAAAAATTGCTGACCTCGGCACGTTCACGAAACTTGATGCTTCTACTTTCATAGAATTAGACCTTCAAACAAACTTTCAAGCAACCATGACCGGTGTCGGTGGCGTAATTTATGAACTTAGAGTAGATGGCGTTGGAACCACCATTGGCAATGCGGCTTTATTGCTCAAAACAGCACAAACCGGTATAAGTATTCCGGGAACTATTTATGGGATATTTACCGGCTTGAGTGTAGGTAGCCACACGGTAAGTTTATGGGCTCAAGAGGTGAATTGTACGGCAACAAATATCATGTATGACGCTGGTTGCTATAACTCTTACAACACCAATACTGTAATAGTAAAAGAATTTCAATAGACCGTCGTTGGCTATTTGAGGCAACAAAAAAGGGAAACAATACACAGCCGAAAGACCGCAAAGTGTATTGAAACAAATCTTGCAAAAAGTGAAAACACAAAGCCTGTTTCGTTACATTGGTTACGATATAGTTATGCTATGTATTAATTGGAAAAACGGAACTGACTTGTGTTACATTCAAGAGTAGAAGATGGCTGTTAGGTATTTCATGGTTTGCCTGGATGCGGAATGAGCGATAATTCCATAAGTATAATGAGGGAAAATCAGGTGGATTTTCTTTCTCGTATTTATAGTGATGAATGCGAATTTACTTATCCCCTTTTTATACATTTACCATCAAAATTTAAAAATGAAAAAATTGCTATTCGCTTGCCTCCTTATGGGTATTGTAGAAAATACAACGGCACAAACAGGCTTGGTAGCACACTGGATGTTTGATGGAAATACGGCAGACAGTTCAGGAAGTGGTTTGCACGGAATCGCCCACAATGCAGTGCCTACAACCGGTATAAACGGGCAACCCAATACAGCCTATTATTTTAACGGTACGAATGCCTATATCGGCGTGCCTTATAAGCCACAGATGAATGTTTCAAAATACTCTATCGTAACCACGATGCAAGTACAGGGTTTTTACAGTGGTTTATGTCAAATGTCTATTTTTTTAGCCCGTGGTAATCAATATATAGGAAGTAATCCTGTGAATGGCACAACACCCGGAAGTTATGGGTTTAGTATGATGGACAATCCTTATGATTTGGATTGTTATTTTTTTGATTCCACAAAGTTTGTATTTACAGGTTGGGGAGCGGATTCGTATAATGGAGTTGCTGCCGATTGGCAATATCCTACGAATGTTCCAACTATCGCCTCCCATAAATGGTATAGAACGGTCATCACCTATGATAGCCTCATTTATAAAATATATGTGAACGGGCAACTAATCAATACTGTTGCATCTACCGGAGCGCCTATAGGGGCGAGTACAGACAGTATAAATATAGGCAGTAATTATGATGTTACGTTTATTTATCCTTATTGGTTTAATGGTTTGATAGATGATATGCAGCTCTATAATCGTGTGTTATCCGATACAGAAGTTGTATCTCTTGGCTGTTCAAAATTTATTGCTTTGCAGCCACAAGACACTACTGTTTTTATAGGCGATAACGCTACCTATTCCATTGGGGGTGTTAATTTGCTTTACCAATGGCAGGTAGATACAGGAACAGGGTTTGATGATATTACGAACGCTACGGTCTATAGCGGTTTCAATTCACCCACATTAACCGTACTAAATGCGTCTTTGGCGATGAACAACTATACATATCGTTGTCTTGTTACCAACGAAGTGGATTGTCGAGATACTTCCGCTACAGCAAAACTAACAGTAAACATTCCTACATCTGTAAATACATTTAACAGTGTTCCTTTTACTCTTTTTCCGAATCCTTCATCAGGTACATTTACAGTTTCCGGCGATGCAGAATATTATATAGAAGTTACGGATATGACTGGCAGGCAAGTTTACTGCTCTGAACAGTTGATAAAGGGAGTCATTACCCTTGAGTTAAACGTAGCAAAAGGAATGTATTTATTGAATTTCAGAGATAAAAACCACCGAAAAATAGGAGTTGAAAAAATGATGATAGAATAAAGATTATATGCAAAAGAAACGATGGCTATGATTATAAAAACACATTTTCATGAAAATGTAAATTAGGAATTGTTATCGTGTAAATTTTCTTTGACGGTAATAACCGGTTCTGTTATGAAAGAGTGTGCTTAACTATATAGGCAAGCATCAAGTGGTCTTAGTAAGCGCTTGTTTTTTGTATATTGCACCATTAAATATATTGCATTGGTTTTATCTCCGATATCTAAAAAGGAATCTAGTTTTATATTTCATATTCCTTCAAAAGACATTATTCATTTATACCAAAAAGAATTAGGGATAGATGTATCTCCCTATTTCAAAGATACACCTCAGGTGGGCGTGTATCAATGCCCTGATACGCATTATAGGCATTATTACCCCAATCATCTTGCCGGTGACGGGAAGTTTTATGAAGCGCTTCAAAAATATCCTTGGTATTATTCTGAATGGAAATGGGACTACAATGAAGCAATTCATTTTATTGAAGAAGGCTCTACAGTTTTGGATATAGGATGCGGCTCCGGCAAATTCCTTAATTATCTAAAAGAAAAGAAAAAATGTGAGTGTACAGGACTGGAGCTGAACGAAAGTGCTATAAACCACGCTGTACAAAGGGGATTAAATGTAAAAAAGGAATTTGTACAACAACATGCGGAGGATATAAACAACCGCTATGATGTAGTGTGTGCGTTTCAGGTGTTGGAACATATTGCAGATGCAGGTTCTTTTCTTGAAGGGGCTATAAAATGTCTGAAGCCGAATGGGAAATTAATTATTTGTGTTCCGAACAACAATCCCTGGTTTTATCAATATGATCAGTTTCATACACTCAATCTGCCACCTCATCACATGAATATGTGGAATGAAGAATCGCTTACTCGCCTCGCCGCTTACTATGGTTTTGATAAAGTGGAAATCAAGGAAGAGCCAGTATCGCGTTATCGTTTTTTTGCAAGACAAAAATTAAAAACCGGACAAAACATAGTGTCAAGAATATTTTATCCTATTCTTTACCCTATAATCACTCTTACTACCTACTTCAATAAGGAAAATATAAAAGCCGGAAGCATTCTTTCTGTATATTCAAGACAAAAAAAATAAGCAGTTAATGCCTCAACTTCACACTCCTCGTTTCCCCAATTTTGCTCAGTTCGATACCTATATCGTTCGTAATGAGCTTAATTATTTTATTCAGTCGAAAGCCGAGGATTTTAAAGGCACCATTCTGGACATAGGCTGCGGCAGAATGCCCTATAAAGACTGGATATTAAGCAATACGCCCGCAACTTCCTATACAGGATTAGATATCGACAACCCTATTTATAATGATGATGTTTTCAAACCGGATATGTATTGGGATGGTATCACTATCCCTTCCAAAAATGAAAAATACGATACGGTTATGTTGATAGAAGTGCTGGAGCATTGTGAATTTCCTGAAAAAGTAATTGCAGAAGCCCATCGTGTGCTAAAACCTAATGGTACTTTAATCTTCACTGTTCCATTTTTATTCTACTATCATGATGTGCCTTATGACTTCAACCGCTTTTCTTATTACAAACTGAAAAGCCTTTTCGGTCATGCCGGTTTTACTACCGACGGAATTATAGGCTATGGAAGCTGGAATAGCGCACTCGCACATTTTTGGAGTCTTTGGATAAAAAGAAATTCATTGCCTAAGGTCATCCGTTTCGGATTATATTTATTAGGACTTCCGTTTTATTTTTTGTTGTATAAGAAAAAACAAATTCAAACCCATTTGCCTTTGCATGGTATTGCCATAGGACATTGCGGAGTAGTTACCAAAATTGAAAAATGAATCGTTGGCTGTACCCTCTTTTCACCATCAAACGTTATATAGAGCAGCTCATCATGTTCCCGTTTGTGAGCGCCGGTAAGCGCTATGCGAAGCAACATCCTTTGCCGGAAGAATATGATTTGTTTTTCTTTTTTCCCGATTATCACATCGGCGGTGCCGAGCGTGTGAATGCAGAAATTGTCAATGCCTTCCCCGATAAAAAGCTCATCGTTTTTTTTACAAAAAAATCACAGAATGAAGGGATGTTGCATTTCTTTGAACGGCCCAATATCACCGTCCGCGATATTCATTCGCACACGGATAATAAATCCCATTACTGGCAGAATTTCTTTTGGAGAGGTGTGGTCGCAGCTTATATCAATCATCAAAACAAAAGCCCCAAGGTCTTTATAGGTCAGTGTAATTTCGGATATAAGCTTACGCCGCATATCCGTCGTGATATTGCTATTATTGACTTGATTCATGTGCATGAAGATAAATTCCTTTGGGTGTGGGCACCGTTTATGCGGTTTCTTCAAAAGCGTGTTGTCATAGGCGATGTGTTCAAAACCGAAATATTCAAAAAAGTGCATGAGGACAAGGGCATTCCTTTAAGCTATTTAGAAAAATATACCGTCATTAAAAATTGTTTGGAATACATTCCCGAAAAGCTCATCAGGAAGGACTTTCAGCTTCCTTTAAAAATTTACTATGCCGGACGCGGCGGGCATCAAAAAAGATTATGGATTCTTTTCAAAGTGATAGACAGATGTAAGGAATTGAATCTGCCAGTTCGTTTTAGCCTTGCCGGCTCGTTTGAAGAAGAAATACCGGAGCATTTGAAAAACTATTTTATAGGCTCTTTGATAGGAGGTGAAGCGGTGTATGATTTTCATAAAGAACACGACATCTTGTTGATGACATCTGCTTTTGAAGGGTTTCCCGTAGTGATGATGGAAGCGATGGCTTTTGGCTCGCCTATGATTGTACCGGCTGTGGATGCTATACCCGAAAATATCCAACATGAAAAAAACGGTTACTTGATACAAGAAGTGGTAGATGAAGAAAAAATGATTGCAGAAATTATTCACATTCTTCAGGGTATTTTATCTCAGCCGCAGATGCTTTCAAGCATAGCTGAACATGCCTACCAAAGCGTAAAAAAAGAGTTTTCAAAAGAAAAATTTCAAAAAGGCTACAGAGCGTTGCTGGCGTAGCTTATTATTTCATAGCTTAGCAACATGCCGTCTATCTCCATTCTGGTCATCACCTACAATCGTGCCTATGATTTGCTGTGTTTTTTAGAATCTCTGGCAACGCAGCAAGATGTGGAGCGCTATGTAGCGGAAACGTTGATCCTCAATAATGCCTCTACCGACTCCTATGAAGACGTGAAAGAATTTATTGCATTACATCCGGCAATAAAGGCAGAATTTATAGATCATAATGAAAACCTGGGCGTGGCAAGAGGTAGAAATTACTTGATCAAAAAAGCAAAAAGCCCTTATCTTTTAGTGCTGGATGATGACGTATTGCTTGAAAAAACCGATGCCATAGCCACAACCGCCACGCTCTTTAGCAAACCGCAGTTTGTAGAAAACAACACCGCCGTCATCACGCTCAATATCTATTATTGGGATACCAAAGAGCGGCAGGAATCGGCTTTGCCGCATAAGCGCTATGAAGAATACAAAGACAAAGAATGGTTTCTGACTTCTTATTTCATAGGGGCGGCACATCTCATGCGTAGCGAGTTGTTTCAAAAAACAGGCTACTATCCGGAGAATTTTTTTTACGGTATGGAAGAATACGACCTCAGCTACCGCGTTCTTGATGCCGGCTATACCTTAGCCTATGATAGCAGCGTACTTGTATGGCATAAAGAATCTCCTTTGGGAAGGCAACCCAATCATAAAAAAGTACAGATGCAATGGGTGAATAAATCCATTGTCGCATGGCGTTATCTTCCGCTTAGGTATTTTTTTACTACCGCATTCATGTGGAATCTTCAATTCCTGAAACTTGTTCCTAAGCATGTAGGTACTTATTTCGCTTCATGGATCAAGATTTTCAGCATTCCGTTTAGGGAAAAAAGGAAACCGATTGGAAACGACGCTTTGCATTATCTTAAAAAAGTAAAGGCTCGTTTGTGGTATTGATTTACTTTCCTATAAATACATACTGAATTATATTGGCTCCCATTTGCAAGGCTTGCAAGCGTTTTTCGGGATTATCGTGGTGCACTTCCGCATCTTCCCAGCCATCTCCAAGGTCGGTTTCCGTAGTGTAAAAACAAACCAATCGTCCTTTGTAAATCAAGCCATAGCCTTTGGGCGGTTTGTTGTCATGCTCGTGTACTTTAGGCAATCCGTTGTTGAAATTGAATTTTTGATGATAAATAGGATGCGTGAAGGGAAGCTCTTGCAGCGATAATTCGGGGAAAATTTTTTTCAATGCCGGACGCACATATTCATCCAGTCCGTAGTTGTCATCTATATGCAAAAAACCACCTGCTTCTAAATAGTTTTTTAGGTTTTGTGCTTCGGCATCGTTGAGTGTCCAACGCCCATGCCCGGTCAGGTGCAGGAAAGGATAATTGAATAATTCGGGGCTTGCCACTTCTACCTGTGCTTCTTTTAGGTCAAGTTTGGTTTGGAGCTGTTGATTGCAAAAAGCTGCAAGGTTTTTTAGGGAAGTAGGGTTGGCATACCAATCGCCGCCACCGCCATATACGAGCAAGGCGAGCTTTATCTGTTGTGCATTTCCTATAAACACGCAAAAAAGTAAAGAGGCTAATACGCACGATAATTTTCTCATGGATTCATCAGTTTAAAATAAGCGCAAACCGTTATAGCCGCGGTTTCTGTTCGCAATCGGTTATTTCCTAAATCAATTCCTTCAAAGCCATTATCCATAGCCGTTTCAATTTCTTCCGGTGTAAAATCTCCTTCCGGGCCTATTAAAACACAGGTGTTTTTTTGAGGCTGTAAAAGCCGGGACAGAGCGGCTCTCGGTCTTTCTTTTTCACAGTGTGCGATAAATTTTTGTTCATACATTTTTAGTTCTATTACCACTGTTTTCAATTCTTTCGGTTTTTCTAAAACGGGCAGATAATATTGCTGCGATTGCAACATAGCCGATACCAATATATTTTGCCAGCGTTCTTCTTTGCTGTGTACCCGCTCGGTGCGGTGGGTCATTAACGGCTGGATAACCGAAGCGCCCAACTCGGTTGCTTTTTCCAAAAGCCATTCATTGCGGCTTGCATTTTTGGTGAATGCTATAGCAAGGCAAAAACGGGTGGGGGGCTGCGGCAGCTTTTGTATATCCGACAGGCGTACTTCACAGCTTTTTTTGGAAGTATGGAGGATGGTAGCAAGGGCAGAAGTGCCTTTACCGTCCGTAAGTTGTAATTGTTCGCCGCTTTTCATTCGCAGCACTTGCACAATATGCTTCACTATATCGCCTTCCAGCAAAAGATTGCTTGCTTCCTGATAGACCGGGGGATAGTAAAAAACAGGTAATGCCATCAACAGGCAAGATAATGGAAATGTCGTTATCGCAGCACCATTTGTTTTTCACGAATGGATTTGCGCAAATTGAGCAAGGCATAGCGCATCCGCCCAAGGGCGGTATTGATGCTTACGCCGGTTATTTCCGCAATTTCTTTGTAGCTAAGCGATCCGTATATCCGAAAGACCACTACTTCTCGTTGTTCTTCGGGTAGTTCTTCTATAAGGAGACGTATATGGTGCTGGGTTTGCTGGGTTTCTATTTTCCCGATAGGAGTTTCTTCCCGCATATCAAACAAGGCCAGGATATCCTGCCCGTCCGGCGTGGTGATAGGTATATGTTTACGTGCTTTTCGAAAATGATCCATACAGAGATTATGCGCTACACGCAATGCCCAAGGGAGAAACTTTCCCTGCTCATTATAGCGGTCTTCCTTCAGCGTACGAACGATTTTCAGAAACGTATCCTGAAAAATATCTTCTGCGGTATATTTATCTTTTACCAGCAAATAAATAGAAGTGTACAACTTATCCTTATGACGATAAATAAGCGTTTCGATGGCGGAGACATTTCCTTGCAGATAAGCATCTACGAGTGCGGCATCCGAAATGTGTGGGATTGTTTGCATCATTTCTTTATAAAAACCTTTAAGTAACAGACCAGAAGTAGTAAGGATAGTGTACGGCTTCTTGGTTTAATATTTTGGTTAGGTAGAAATGTGCTTATAAAAAGTATTGTTTTTTAGTTGATTTGTCGGTCAGAATTGAATGCAAAAAAGTTAAATCAATTCAATATTCCAAATTTTACCGAAAAAAATCGTTGTTCCTATGTAAGACGAGCAGGACAGGAAATTCGTTGGGGAGGATGAGTTTTTTTTTTGAAAAAATAAAAAGAAAAATAGGAGAGTGGCATTTTTCCGCCAGTGAAAAGGGCTTCAACCGATTGGCTGAAACCCTTTATATACTTAGTGACCCCGTCAGGATTCAAACCTGAAACCTTTTGATCCGTAGTCAAATGCTCTATTCAGTTGAGCTACGGAGCCATTAAATGGAGCGCAAAGATAAGGATGTACTTTTATTTTCCAAAAGGCTTTTCATAATCTTTTTACTTTTTAGTTTTATCCGAATAATTAGCTTTGTGAAACGCTATGGCGCAAAATAAACCTACAGTTCCCAAAAGAAATAAACTCGTCCGCCTTCTGTGGCTCGCCTTCTGGTTAGGAGTACTTAGCTTCAATGTAGTCATCGTGTTGATCAACTTCGGATTGCTGGGTTATATGCCTTCCATGAAGGAGCTGGAAAACCCGAGCAGCGCTTTATCCTCCGAGGTGTATGCCTCCGACGGAACGCTGATGGGACGTTATTTTGTGCAAGACCGTTCCAATAGCGCGTATGAAGAAATTTCTCCCAATGCCATCAATGCGTTGTTGGCTACGGAAGATGCCCGTTTTTACGAACACTCAGGTATTGACGGACGCGCCATCCTCCGGGCCGTATTGCTTTTGGGTAAGGAAGGCGGCGGCAGCACCATTACCCAGCAATTAGCCAAAAATCTTTTCCCGCGCCGCAATCCCAATTTTTTCACCATGCCTTTTATTAAACTAAAAGAATGGGTACTTGCAGTGAAATTGGAAACCAATCTGACAAAAAATGAAATCATCACGCTTTACCTGAATACCGTACCCTTTGGCGATAATGTATATGGTATAAAAAATTCGGCGCTTACGTTTTTTAGTAAAGAACCGGACAAGCTCACGGTGGATGAGGCAGCCGTGCTGATCGGAATGCTGAAAGGAAATACGCTCTACAACCCGCGTCGCAATCCCGAAAACGCAAGGAAAAGACGGAATGTAGTGCTGGGGCAAATGCTCAAATATGGATTTCTCTCCGCTGCTGATTATGAAAAATATACGGCAAAGCCTATAAAACTCAATTATCATAAGCTCGATTATCATGAGGGTATGGCTCCCTATTTCCGTCAGGAAGTAGAGAAAGAAGTGAAAAAGCTGCTGAAAGATGTGAAGAAGCCCGAAAGCCGCGACGGATATAGCATTTATAAAGACGGATTGAAAATATATACCACGCTCGACGTGCGCATGCAGCGTTATGCCGAGCAGGCTGTGGAAGAGCATTTAAAAGACATGCAAAAGCTCTTTACGGCACAAGCAGGTTATAAAGACGGCAGTATATGGGAAGGCAGCCTGAAGGCGAATCTGAAGCGAAGCATCAAACAAACCGAGCGCTACCGGCTGATGAAAGAAGATGGAAAATCGGAAGAAGAAATGATGAAGGTGATGAATACGAAAGTGAAAATGAAAGTATTCGCATGGAATAAAAAACGGGAGGTGGATACGTTTATGAGCCCTATAGATTCCATCAAATATATGAAAATGTTTTTGCAGGCAGGCTTTATGGCGATGGATCCTTTCACGGGCGAGATAAAAGCATGGGTAGGCGGTATTGACCACAATTTTTTTCAGTATGACCACGTAAACCTCAGCTCCGGCAGGCAAGTGGGTTCTACCATCAAGCCGCTGCTCTATACCTTTGCCGTAGATAACGGATTTTCCGCTTGCGGCTCGGTTTCCACTACGTCCCAGCATTTTCCGGGTTTTCATCCTACTTATTATGATGCGGGAGGCAGCAAATACGGTAGTTTGCCTATGAGTAAAGCACTTGCGCTGTCTATCAACAATGCCGCGTTATATCTAATCAATCAGGTAGGAATTAATGCTTTTGTAGATTTTGCCCATCGCTGCGGCATTGCTTCAGAGCTTGCCAAAGTGCCGGCTATCGCTTTAGGCGTTTCGGATGTATCCTTGTATGAAATGCTCTGGTCTTATACGATGTTCCCTACAAACGGCATGAATACTAAACCGCTTTATATCACTAAAATTGAAGATAAAAACGGAAATATCATCAAGAGCTTTGTACCCCAGCAAAAAGAAATCATCCCTGCCAATACCGCCTATACCATGGTGAAAATGATGCGGGGTGTGGTGGATTACGGTACCGCCAAACGCATACGCTACCGCTACGGTATAAACGCCCAGATAGCCGGGAAAACCGGTACGACCAATAAGCAGGCAGATGCCTGGTTTATAGGCTATACGCCACAGCTACTTGCGGGTGCATGGGTAGGCTGTGATGACCGCTCGCTGCGTTTTCGAAGCGAAGCACTGGGGCAAGGTGCTGCGGCCGCCTTGCCGGTATGGGCTTATTTTATGAAGAAAATATATGCGGATAAATCCACCGGCATTGACCCCGAAGCGAAATTTGACGAACCGGAAGGTTATAAAGATTGCGCTTTCTACGATCCGGTAAGTGAAGAACGGGCTGAAACCACACCCTACGGACATACCGGTCCCACCCGTGCAGAAGAAGAAAGCGACCAAGACATAGAACATGCCCCTGTGATTCCCGATGAAGAGTGGAATAACTAAGCCCATGCTAAATAGCTGCAAATACTATATGATTATGCGCTATCTTTGCGAAAATTTTACAAAATGGCAGGAAAAGTTCCCGGGCTCGTATCAAGTATGTTCAAGATGAAATGCCCAAATTGCAGAAAAGGAAACATGTTTATTACCAAAAGTATCTTCCCCCTCAACCGATTACTGGAAATGCCCGATAAATGCGAAGTATGCGGGCAGAAAATGGAATTGGAAGTAGGGTTTTATTATGGTACTGGTTATGTAAGTTATGCGCTTACCGTGGGGTTGATGGCCGCATGCTTCATCGCCTATTGGATTATCTTCGGATTGTCTTATTTAGACAATAGTATTTTTATCGCATTGGGAATTTCCGTGCTTATCTCGCTCCTCATGCAGCCCTGGCTCATGCGTATTTCACGCGTACTTTACCTCAATATGTTTGTAAAATACGGTAAAGGAAGCACCGTAAAATCAGAGGAAATCTAAAAAAAACATCCGGTTGGCTATAACACTGATAGCATGTATAAAATGCCTTATTTTACGGAGAAGGATTTCGATGCAATAGTTGCCTTTATGCAGGAAAATCCATTCGTTACCTTAATAGCCACACAGCATAATCAAGCCGTAGCCACACAAATTCCCGTATTAATTCATGTCCGCGATAAAGAAATATCCATTCGCGGACATTTTATGCGCCATACCGACCACCACCAGGCTTTTGAGGAAAACCCTAACGCCCTCATCTTATTTACCGGACCTCAATGCTACATCAGTGCAAGCTGGTACAATGAACGGGGACACGGCAGCACCTGGAACTATATGTCTGTGCAGGCAACAGGCGTAATGGAATTTTATACGGACGAACAAACAATAATACTGCTGAAAGAACTGACCCATCATTTTGAAGATCAGAGAGCACAGCCCGAACTATTGGAAAACATGACCCGCGAGTATGTGCTTGCGGGGGTGAAAGCGATAGCCGGTTTTGAGATTAAACTGCAAAACCTGCACGCAACCTTCAAGCTGAGCCAAAACAGAAATGATGAAAGCTATCAAAAAATCGTAACCGAATTGGAACTTATCGGAGCGCCGCAAGAGCTGAGTATCGCAAGAGAAATGAAGAAACGAAGACCGCATTTATTCCTTCGGTAAAGGAAAACACCGTAATCCTTCGTCTCCACATTTTACCTATAAAAACCAAAAAAGCCAGACCCGTTTTGGATTTGGCTTTTTAGAAAATAGAAATGGTTTCTTATTTAATTTTCACTTGGTCGTTCAGATCGTTATCCACCAGAATGCGGCCGCAATGCTCACATACGATGATTTTCTTCCGCTGACGAATTTCCGACTGACGCTGAGGAGGAATCACATTAAAACACCCCCCGCAAGAATCCCGCACAATAGGCACTACCGCCAATCCGTTTTTATAACTTTCGCGAATGCGTTCATAGGCGGAAAGCAAGCGTTCATCTACTTTTCCCTTAGCATCAGCCGATTTTGTAGCAAGCTGTGTTTCTTCTTTTTCCGTGTCTTTGATGATTTTTTCCAGCTCCGCTTTTTTAGCCTTCAAGGATTCTTCCACTTCGGCTATTTTTTCTTCTGTTTTCACCCGCACGCCCACACGCTCTTTGAGTTCTATTTGCGCATCTTTGATATGCTTGTCATTGAGCTTCATTTCCAATTCCTGCATTTCCATCTCTTTGTTGATGGCTTCAAACTCGCGGTTGTTTTTTACATTATCCTGCTGCTTTTCGTATTTTTTGATCAGCGCCTGAGCTTCTTTTTTTGCATCTTGTTTTGCGGCTATGAATTTGTTGATGTTTTCATCTTCCGCATTCAGGTTTTGGAGGCGGGTATTCAGCCCCTCTATTTCATCTTCCAGATCTTTTACTTCCATAGGCAATTCTCCCTTCAGCGTTCTGATTTCATCTATTTTAGAATCAATCTTTTGAAGAGTGAGTACCGCGCTCAGCTTTTCTTCTACGGAAAAATCTTTTACTGTAGCCATATTTTTAGCAATAATATTTTATGAAACTTGTTGAACAAATCGGTTAAAAGAGTTGCAAAATTAGGATTTTTTTTATGAAACATAGAGGTCGCCCGAAGAAAACTCTTGTTTTTTAGGAATAAAAGTTTATTTAAGATAAATTTTTGGATTAAAAACCCCATCCAAGCCCCATTTCCACATACTCCGCCTGAAATTGATGCGTTTTTAACAACACTGCATAGCTCAGTTCTTTTAAGATTCCTTTTTCTTTTTGAAGGAGGTAGATGTTGGTGCCGATTTTGAAATATAAAGGGTCCAATTTCAGCATTGCTTGCTTTACATACATGCCCATTTGCATCATAATACCAAAACGGCCAATCAGCAATTCATGCCCTATGAATACACTGCTTTTCCAGGAATGTGCTTTTTCATTGCCTTTGTTGATTTCATTATTTACCTGAAAACTGTAAATATGCGTGTGGTAAGAATAATCTATGCCGGCAAACAGTTTATTCTTACTCAGGTATCTTTTGCTTGCATACAAAGAACCCATGTAGATAGGGTAGAGCGGACCATCCTTCGTGCCGTATTCGATGGCGGAAATGCCGATGCGCGCTTGCCATAAAATCCGATTTTTCAGCTTGGGCAGGTGGCGTATGATTTTTTTTGGTTGAGAACTTACCGGAAAATAGCGCAGCCCGATTTGCCCGCCTATCGTATTGATGCCTAAATTGGGCAGCCTTAGGGAGGCATTACTTGCATGAAAAAAACTAAAGCCTGCCTGCACATCCCAATGCTCATTGATGCGGTAGCGCAAGGTGCTGCTGAGCAGTGTGAAGTTATTGACATGGCTGCCTATAGCATTGTTGATTGTATCCCATGCAGGGGCGGTTTCATAGCGCTTGGTGAGGTAAGAAAATCCGAAGCCCATGCGGCAAACCCATTCCAGCTTTTTACCTCTTAACAGCGGTAGCTCTACATTGGGATAAATGCCGAATGCTTTTCCATAAACCGCATTATAGCCATAGTCCACATAATACATTCCCAAGCCTATGGTAGGGTAATTTCTTCGCTGCTGCCAGGCTTCTTTGCCCTGTGTTTTCCATACTATATTCAGCTCTGTGCCGGTAGTAAGCGTCGGTACCGGTGCTTTGAAATTTTGGGTATGTTTAAAAACTTTTCCTGCAAAACCATTCCATTCCATCCCTATGCCGGCACCTTTTTGAGGGGATTGTGCCGTAGCTGTGAGGATGAAAAAAATACCTATAATTATTCCGAGAGCGCGTAACATTTCCTTTTGAAAACGAAAGCAAATATAGTTTTACCCGTTACCTTTACAAGGTCATTTTACAACCGAATGCGAAAAATAGCCAGTATCATTTTCCGGTCTTTTTTGCAAGGGCTATTAATTCTTAGCCCTATAGCAATCACGGCTTATGTGATTTATACGGTGTTCGATAGCATAGACAGCCTGCTGCTGAACTGGGTGCCGCGCGGACTGGGCTTTATCATCGTCATCAGCATTATCACTACCATCGGTTATCTCGGTACGCGCTTTTTTATAGGGCGTTTGCTCTTCGATGGATTTGATTATTTGCTGGAACATATCCCCGGCATCAAATACCTTTATTCCTCCATCAAAGATGTAATGGATTCTTTTGTAGGGGATAAACGAAGGTTCAATAAACCGGTGTGGGTATGTACCAACCTCAATCCCGAAGTATGGCGTATCGGTTTTATGACGCAGGCGGATCTTTCGTATCTGGGAATGAGCGCCAAGTCGGCGGTATATTTACCCCATTCCTACGCCATATCCGGCTATGTGATTGTGGTGGATGCCAAAAACATAAAACCCATTACCAAGATGACGGCTGCGGAAGCGATGAAATTTGCCGTGAGCGGTGGGGTAGCCGGCTCGGATGAAGAAAAACATTTTGATAAAATAAACAGATTGAATGCACAAAATTAATTTCGGATCGGGACCCGCAGCCTTGCCGCAAGAAGTGCTACAGGAAGCCTCTGCGGCTATTCTTGATTATGAAGGCTCCGGTTTATCCATTCTGGAAATTCCCCACAGAGGAAAATTGTTTGAAGCGATTCTGGAAGAAAGCAAAGCCCTGGTAAATGAACTTTGCGAATTGAATAACGATTATGAAATCCTCTGGTTGCAAGGCGGCAGGCTGCAATTTGATATGATACCGATGAATTTTCTGGGAAAGGAACAGACAGCGGGTTATATAGACAGCGGGCACTGGGCGGCGATGGCTGCAGAAGCGGCAAAACATTACGGCAACGTGCATATCCTCAGTTCTTCCAAAGAAGATCAGTATAACCATTTGCCGGAAGCGCCTTCCTTCATTCCACGCCATCTTTCCTATCTCTACCTCACTACCAACAATACGCTATACGGCACGCAATGGAAGACCCTGCCCCAAACCCAAACGCCTATAGTAGCGGATATGAGCAGCGATATTCTAAGTCGTAAATTCAACTATACTTCCTGCGCTTTGTTTTATGCAGTAGCACAAAAAAACATAGGCCCGGCAGGCGTTACGCTTGTTGTTATTCACAAAGATTTTCTCAAAAAACAAGTGCGCAGGCTTTCGCCTATGCTGGATTACGGGCTACATGCCAGGCAACATTCCGTGCTCAACACACCACCTATATTTGCCATTTATACATCCTTGCTCACGCTGAGGTGGATGCGCAAGCGAAGCCTGCATGTGATTGCTAAAGAAAATCAAGCCAAAGCACAAGTATTGTATGAAGAGATAGACAGCAACCCTATGTTTGTCCCGATGGTGAGCAACAGGCAGCACCGTTCGGATATGAATGTATGTTTCCGGGCTAAGGATAAGCAGACCGAAACGGCTTTTTTAAAATTTTGTGCAGAAAATAATATCAGCGGCATCGAAGGGCATCGTGCGGTAGGGGGCTTTCGGGCTTCCCTATATAATGCGATTTCGCTGGCAGATGTAGGAAAATTAGTATCATTGATGCAGCAATTTGAAGTTATAGGAAAATAAACCGGCACGGATGGTGTAACCGATTTCAATTTTAAATCCTTACTTTTTAATTTTTGAATACGATAAATTATGGCTAAAATCATTCCTTTTAAAGGATTAAGACCCAAGAACAGCATTGCCCCGCAACTGGCTACCTTGCCCTATGATGTGGTAAATGTGGAAGAAGCAAGACAGTACAAAAAGGACCCGTATCATTTTTACCATGTTACCCGCTCGGAGATAGACCTTCCCGAAAATGTGGACGTACATAGTATGCAGGTATATGAAAAAGCAAAAGAAAACCTGGATGCGTTTATTCATCAAAAAATAATGGTGCAGGATAAGGAACCTTGCTACTACATCTACGAATTGGTGATGAACGGACGCTCGCAAACTGGGCTGGTATGCGCTTCTTCCTGTGATGATTATTTCAACGGAGTGATAAAAAAACATGAATTTACCCGCCCGGAAAAAGAACTGGATCGCATCAATCATATTAAAACCACCCATGCACAAACGGGCATTGTATTTCTTGCCTATAACGACCAGGAAGATGTGCAACAGATTATAGAAGACTGGAAAAAAGTTCACAAACCGAATTATGATTTCGTTTCCGAAGACGGCATCCGCCACATTTTCTGGGTGATGGACGACTATGCGAAAGTGGCGCGCATCACCAATCTTTTTGATACGGAAGTACCTGCCACCTACATAGCAGACGGGCATCACCGTGCCGCATCGGCCGGTAAGGTATGTAAGGAAATGCGCGAGGCAGGTATGTCCATTACCGGAGATGAATCGTTCAATTATTTTATCACAGCCATCTTCCCCGCAAGCCAAACCCAGATTATGGATTACAACCGTGTGGTAAAAGACCTGAATGGATTATCGGCCGAAGCATTCTTAAGGGCACTGAACGAAAATTTTACGATAGAAAAACTCGGCAAAACTGCCTATAAACCTGCTAAACCGCATGAATTTGGAATGTACCTCAATAAAGAATGGTATAAACTGACAGCGAAGAAAGGCTCTTTTAATAACGACCCTGTAGGCGTACTGGATGTAACTATCCTGCAAGAAAATGTACTTTCCAAAGTGCTGGATATACATGACCCGCGCACGGATAAACGTGTAGATTTTATAGGCGGCATCCGTGGGATGAAAGCCCTGGAACAACGGGTGGACAGCGGGGAAATGGCTGCGGCTTTTTCCTGTTATCCGGTAAGCATTCAGCAATTGTTTGACATAGCCGACAGCGGGAATGTAATGCCTCCCAAGAGTACCTGGTTTGAGCCGAAGACCCGTGATGGATTGGTCGTGTACCTAATCTAAGCGCAGCAAAAAAAATAAACAAAACATCCCTATGGAGCTTGCTGCTATAGGGATGTTTTCTTTTTGTCTAAGGTAAACCCGAACGAAGAACCGACACCTACCGTACTTCTTACCGTTACCGTTTGCCCATGCGCTTCTACAATATGCTTCACGATGGACAAGCCTAAACCCGTGCCGCCTATCTTACTGTTGCGGCTGCGGTCTGCCCGGTAAAAACGCTCGAAAATCCGTGGAAGATGCTCCTCTGCTATGCCGGGTCCGTTATCCGAAAGCTCTATATAGGCGTGTGCATCATCTACGAGGTAGCAACCGGCGGTTAAGGTTCCATGATCATTTCCGTATTTCAATACGTTTTCCACCAGGTTAATCAATACCTGCTTTATTTTTCGTTTATCTGCCGACACTTCCAGCGCTCCTTCTGTTCCTTTTTTAAATGTAAATTTTATATTTCGTTCTTTTGCTTTTAAAGAAAGTTCTTCAAAGACCTCCGCTATCAGCTCCTGAATAAAAAAATCTTCTTTTACAATCGGTATCTTTCCGGATTCCAGCTTGGTAATCTCAGCCAGGTCATCTACCAGCCGCACTAAACGTTCTATCCCTTTTGAAGCATTGGTAAGAAACCTGCGGTTTACATCTTTATCATCTATAGCGCCGTTTAGCAAGGTTTCTACAAATCCCTGCACGGTAAAAATGGGGGTGCGCAATTCGTGCGTCAGGTTCATCAGAAATTCCTTGCGAAACTCTTCATTGTTTTGAAGCATTTCTATTTCGTCTCTTCTGTTTTGCGCCCATTTCTGCACATCTTCACTCACTTCTTCTATGGATTTTTGCGGGAGCAGGTTTTCATAGAAAAATTCCTCTCGCTTAGTGGCTTTGGTCTGATAGATGAATTTATAAATGAGCTTTATTTTTCGGTAAATAAAACGTTGCAGCGTATAATAATAAAGGTTGTAGGTGATGATGAAGGTAAAGCTAAACACCACGAGCGGGATATACCACAAAGGGTCCAACAGTAAGCTCAGCAACGCATTTACCGTGGAAATGATAAAAGCCGTAAATAAGGAAAGCGTTTTGGGAGAAAAATTCTTCGTATCTAAGAATGACATAAAACTAAGCTACGTCATTTCAAATTTATAACCTACGCCTTTCACGGTAGTGATGAGGTCTATACCCAGTTTCTGGCGGATTTTGCGAATATGCACGTCTATGGTGCGGTCGCCTACAATTACATCCGTGCCCCATACCCGTTGCAAAATTTCATTTCTCAAAAACACCCGTCCGGGTTTGGAAGCGAGCAGCGAGAGTAATTCAAATTCTTTTTTGGCAAGGGTAATATCCTGGTCTTTATAGGTAACGGTAAATTTGGTTTTATTGATTTCCAAATCGCCGAAATTCATTTTTTGCTCGTGGTCATCCGTCTTTTTTGCACGACGCAGTGCGGTATGGATGCGGGTAAGCAACAGCTCGGTTTTTATAGGCTTTCCGATAAAATCATCAGCACCAAGGTTCAGCCCTTCAATTTCGGATTTTTCATCGTTCATTGCCGTTAGGAATATGATGACTGTTTCTTCAAATTCGGGTTGCCTGCGTAGTTCTTTCAGCGTTTGAAAGCCGTCTTTATTCGGCATCATTACATCCAGCAAAATGAGATCTGGTGTATGTTCTTTTGCTTGTTTCAGCGCTTCCACGCCGTCTTTTGCGGTGTAGATTTTGTAGCCTTTTCCTTTGAGATTGTAGCTGATAAATTCAATAATATCTTGCTCATCATCTACAATTAATATTTTTCCGGATAGTTCCATATACCGATGCAATAATAAAACAGTATGTGTGAAGTGAAAAGAAAAGCTGCATTATGTTATTGTTAAGTCAATCCGATAGGCGTTAAAACCAAAGATCATAGCCGATCAACAACATGGCTTCTGCGTAAAAAAAATGATGACGCGCCCTGCCGCCTTCTATAGTCAGCGCATTGAGGTAATGAGCAAATCCGTTTTTCACAGCAGGTTCTATAAAAAGATTTTTGAGCGGATAAAAACGCAATCCTGCCTCTGCGCTTATGATATAGCCGGCTATATGAAATTTATTGTTGAGTTCCTTTCCTTCAAAAGTTACATCGGTTCTCGGAATCACAATGCCCGCGCCCAGCTTAGGTACAGCGCTCAGCAACACACGTTTGTTTTTTCTTGTCTTTAAAATTGCATAATGCCCTACATAGTTCAGATGCAAAAAATTAGCCCCGTCGGTATGTTCAAAATGAAGAAACTGCGGGTCTAAAATCGTATCGGTATCTAATGCTCTGCCGTGTAGCGTACCGGATATGCGCAGCTTTTGATAATCTTCCACCACATATTTGGTATGGTCGAAATTCAACTCTATGGCATGCTTGGGGCTTATATAAAACCCTAAGCGATAGTTGTATTGGGGAATACTGATTTGCAAGGGATGCGTAAGGATGGCATTAAAATCAGGTTTGTCTTTAGCCGTAGCACGGTGCAGTTTGAAATCGTATTCGTTGCCGTTTTGAAAATGAAGGGTGCTTTTAGAGTACCATTCGCGGTTGTAGCCCCATTGCAGGTAAATACCTTGAAGGCGTATATCGGAAAAACGGGCGTGCGCACAAAGAGAGGATAAAACCAGCAAACCTGCCGATAGAAAGCTTTTGTAACGATACATGGGGTGAAAAGAAAGCGCAAAGGTACATCATCTTCCCGCCTAATTCCTATGGCAGGATAGAAATTAGGCATGAGGTTTTATGTCTCTTTTTTTATAGAGCATCTGCAAAATAAAAAGATGTTCTTGGGTATGAGGCACGAAATAATGATGGCTACTTTGTTTTCCAATAGTTCATTTTATAAAAAAATTAGTTGCTTAGGAAGTTATTTTATTATCCCTAAGGCAAATTTTAAACCTATTTCTTCAGTTTCGGTATAAAATAATTATCAGTAGCTTGCCGGATATATTGTATGTTACCCGGAATAAAAACCACTCTATATCGCCTCGGTTGGGTGCGCAGCTTGCACCGCTATGCCAAACGTACGGCTTTGCCCGGTGCGGATGGTATGACCATAAGCGAGGTGGCCCATTTTTTCTTCGGGCAAATAGGCAATTCACGGCTCAATGTGCGTAGCGCCGCCGCCACCTATAATTTTTTGATGGCGATACCGCCTACTTTTTTATTCTTATTTTCTCTTGTGCCTTATTTGCCTATGGAAGGGGTGCAAGACACCATTAATTATGCCATTCTGCTGATGACTCCCAGCAGCAAGTTGCAAAAAAGCATCATGCAGGTGATTGATAATTTTTTGAATCAAGAACAGCGGGGCTTACTTTCCTTCGGTATCCTGCTTACCATTTTTTTCTCCTCCAACGGGATGATGGGGCTGATGCTCAGTTTCGACCGCAGCCATGAAGAGGTATATGTGGAGCGTACCGGACTGAAACGCAGATGGATCGCTATAAAACTCACCTTTATGCTTATCCTGGTGGCGATTATTTCGCTTGCGGCGCTCATCCTGCAATCCAGCGCTATCAACCCATATATTCTTATGCTTTATAATAATGTAATCGTCCCCAAATTGCTGAGCCTGCTGATCCTTGTGGCGGTTATCTTTTTTTCTATTTGCATCATCTATAAGTACGGACCTTCGCTAAAAGACCGCTTCCGTTTTTTCTCTCCCGGCGCTATGCTTGCTACTTTGCTGATTATGCTTGCCACCACTCTTTTCTTTTTTCTTGCGGAGAATTTTTTGAACTATAACAAAGTATATGGTCCCATCGGTACCCTCATCGCATTTATGGTCTGGTTGCGCATCAATACGCTCATTATTTTAGTAGGCTATGAATTGAATGTAAGCATCCTGCTCAGCAAAACACAACAAGAAACCGCGTCGCAGAAATAACAAAATTCTTACACTAAAAAACCTATGTTTACTGCTTAAATAAAAATAGCTTATGAAAAAAATATTCGCTACACTTATAGGTATTTCCTTAACGGCCGCTGTTTGCGCCCAAGATATTCGACCTCTGGAAATTGGCAGCTCTTTGCCGGCAGCCGATGTGCTGATGAGCGATGTGATGGGTAAGGAAGTAAATTTTGAAGAAGTGAAAAAAGAGAACGGATTGCTGGTGATGTTTTCCTGCAATACTTGTCCTTATGTAATAAAAGCGCAGCAGCGTACCAAAGACATTATAGCTTTCGCCGAAAAGCAAAACATAGGCATGATCATTATCAACTCCAATGAAGCGCAGCGTGAAGAACAAGACAGCCGTGAAGCCATGATCAACTATGCTAAGGCGCAAAAATATACCGTACCCTATGTGGTGGATGAAGGCGCACAGATAGCCGATATATTTGGCGCTACCCGCACGCCGGAAGTTTTTTTGTTTAATTCGGACGGAGTTTTGATGTATCACGGAGCGATGGAAGACAACCCCGCCTCGCCTAAGGAATCCAAAGAATTTTTCTTAAAGAATGCGATAGAAAAAATGCTCAGCGGTCAGAAGCCGGATCCGGCGTTCACCAAATCTGTGGGTTGCTCCATCAAACGACCTGAATAATCCAATAGCCGTTGCTATCGTATGAGTACTACCGATAATTCTATTCTCGGATTAAAAATGCCTACCGACCCGCGCTGGGCAGACCTTGCTTCTGTCAGTTTGGAAGAAATCCTTACCGACCATGCTTTCTGTGAGCAAAAAGCGGCTACGCAATGTATTTCCCTCATTCAGCGCTATCCGGAAAAAGAAATGCTTGTGAACAGTCTTGCACCCATCGTAACCGAAGAGTGGGGGCATTTTCGGATGGTGTGGGCAGAGATGAAAAAGCGAGGCTATAAATTAGGCAGGCAACGTAAGGACGACTATGTGAACCTGCTGTTGCAACACGAACCCAAAAACATTCCCGGCGATGAAAAACTCTTACACAAGCTCATGATTTGCGCCTTGATAGAAGCCCGCAGTTGTGAGCGTTTTCGGTTGCTTTCCGAAAAACTGGAAGAGGAAAATCTTAGGAAATTTTACTACAAATTCATGGTATCGGAAGCCGGGCATTATCGCTTGTTTATAGATATTGCACAAGAATATTATAACAAAGAAAACGTGCAGAATGCCTGGCAGCAATGGCTTTCTATAGAAGAAAACATTTTGAAACAGCTAAAACCGGACGGAAAACGGATGCACTGATTCATAGGGATAAAAAAAATCCTGCTTCATTTGTTTGAAACAGGATGGGTAAGTTAAACGTTGTTACACTCCTTACCCTAATTGCTCCTTCATCACCTTCTTCATGTCGGCTATAAAATCCGCTATTGACACAGCACCTTTATCCCCTTCGCCATGCTTGCGCACGGCTACTTTTCCTTCGTTCATTTCTTTCTCGCCTACTACCAGCATATAAGGGGTTTTCATTAGCTCGGTATCGCGTATTTTTTTTCCTATTTTTTCGCTGCGATCATCTACTTCTGCACGAATTTCTTCTGCTTTCAACTTATTAGCTACCTCATGCGCATAGTCCGAAAACTTATCGCTTATAGGCAATACTTTCACCTGAAGCGGTGCTAACCACATCGGAAGATTTCCCCCGCAATGCTCTAACAATACCGCTACAAAACGCTCCATAGAACCGAAAGGCGCGCGGTGAATCATCACCGGGCGTTTGCGGGAATTATCGCTATCCACATATTCCAATTCAAAACGCTCAGGAAGGTTGTAATCCACTTGTATCGTTCCTAATTGCCAGCTTCTGCCCAGTGCATCTTTCACCATAAAGTCCAGCTTGGGGCCGTAAAACGCTGCCTCGCCATATTCTATGATAAAAGGCAATCCTTTTTCTTCTGCCGCTTGTATGATGGACTTTTCGGCTATTTCCCAGTTTTCTTCGCTGCCGATGTATTTGCTTCGGTCTTCTTTATCTCTTAAAGAAACCTGCGCTGTAAAATTTTCAAAACTCAGACTTTTAAAAACATACATTACCAAGTCTATTACTTTTTTAAATTCCTCCAGTACCTGATCCGGACGACAGAAAAGATGCGCATCATCTTGTGTGAATCCGCGAACGCGTGTCAATCCATGCAGCTCGCCGCTTTGCTCATACCGATATACCGTACCAAACTCTGCTAAACGCAAGGGAAGGTCTTTGTAGGAGCGAGGTGATGATTTATAAATTTCGCAGTGGTGCGGACAATTCATCGGTTTGAGCATAAACTCTTCGCCTTCCTGCGGTGTGGTAATGGGGCGGAAGCTGTCTTTTCCGTATTTTTCCCAGTGGCCGGAGGTAACGTAGAGTTGCTTAGCGCCTATGTGCGGTGTCATTACCGGCAGATAGCCGCTGGCGATTTGTGCTTTTTGCAAAAATTGTTGCAATCGCTCGCGCAGCATAGCCCCTTTAGGCAACCATAAAGGCAAGCCGCTTCCTACTTTTTCGGAGAAGGCGAATAGCTCTAATTCTTTGCCTAATTTCCGATGGTCGCGTTTCTTGGCTTCTTCTACTAAGGCGAGGTACTCATCCAGTTCTTTTTGTTGCGGAAAGGTGATGCCATAGATGCGGGTCAGCATTTTGTTTTTTTCATTGCCCCGCCAGTAGGCACCGGCAATATTGGTGAGCTTTACGGCTTTTATAAAACCTGTATGTGGGATGTGTGGTCCGCGGCAGAGGTCGGTAAAATTTCCTTGTGTGTAAAACGTGATTTCACCATCGTTCAGTCCTTCCAATAATTCTATTTTATAGGGGTCTTCTTTTCTGCTGAAATAACCGATAGCTTCTTCCTTAGGCACTTCCATGCGTTGATAGGCATTGCTTTGCTTGGCAAGTTCCTTCATCTTAGCTTCTAACTTCAGAAGGTCTTCATCCGAAATGGTTTTATCGCCAAGGTCTATATCATAGTAAAATCCGTTTTCTATAGCAGGTCCGATGCCGAATTTCGTTCCGGGAAAAACGGCTTCAATCGCTTCCGCCATCAGGTGTGCGGAGGAATGCCAAAAAGTGGTTTTACCTTCTTTATTATCCCAGGTCAAAAGCTTGAGGGTGGCATCGCTATGGATAGGGCGCGTAGCATCCCATACCTGTCCGTTTACTTCGGCTGCCAATACTTTTCGTGCCAGTCCTTCGCTGATGGATTTGGCTATATCCATTGCACTTACGCCATCGTTGTATTCCCGTACGGCGCCATCGGGTAGTGTAATGTTGATCATAAAATAAGCTCTCTGCTTTTCTTTAAAAGGTTTGCAAATGTACGGTTGTTAGGGGCAAAACGGAACATATCAAAAAAGCCACCGTGGTATGCGGCGGCTTTTGGAAATAAGTAGCGCTTCCGCATCAGAATTTGGTAAACGTATAGTAGTAGGTGAAGGTGTCTTTTTTATTCGGGTTAATGCTGTTGGTATTGTATTCTACATAGCTGATTTGAAACTGACTGGTGCTGAACGCGTCAATTTGGGCATCAATGGTAGAAGAATCAAAGAACATCGGATTAGCATTCAGAAGGGTAATTCTGGTTTTATTTTCTTCAAGACTCCAGTAGAACGTGGAGGTTTCGGGATCCAGCACATCTTCACATTTAATATCGCCTGCATGGATAGTGCCATCGTGGTTAAGACCGAAGATGATGAAATTATCTTTCAGGCAGCCTTTCATTACCGAATCGTAGTACGTCCATAGGGTATCTTTACCGATATAAGGGTCAATTTTTATTTTTAAATCCGAACGCTTCCATCTGCCATCGCGCAGTTGCTCCTCGCGGGATTCAGGCGTTTCTACTTTTTTACAGGCTGCAAAAACCAATAATCCGAAAGCCGTAATTAGTAAATATCTCATTGTATGATGTACAGAATTTTCGCTAAGCTAAGGAAATTGTCGGGAAAAAGAAAAGAGACTTATTTTTTTATTGGTGAAAAGGGGTAGGAATTTTTTTGGCTGCCTTGCTTATAAGCTATAGACATTTGCCGATTACAAGAAACCGCACTCTAAAAAATGAAATAGTTGAAGTAATTTGGCAACATGAACCTAAGTAATTTTTAGGAAAATGATGTTTTACCGCAGGAGCATTGGGGTGCTATAACTGAAGTAAAAAACAGAGCTTGAAATGAGTATTGACCAAGATTATATCAACATCAGAAAGAGCTTGCCGCTTGGAGGCTACAGCGCCGAATACCAAGACCTCATCAGCCATAAAGAGCTAAACCCCTACAGCCATACCATGACCGATCCCATGTCTGTGCAGCACACCATAGGGCTGAAGGGCTACGAACTTACCAACCACCTCGGCAACGTACAGGCAGTGGTAACCGACAAAAAACGCGGTGCCGACCTCAACAGCGATGACACCATAGACCGCTACCGCCCCGGCCTCATGGCAGCCTACGATTACTACCCCTTCGGCATGTTGATGCCCGGCCGCTACACAAGCGATACCGCCCAACGCTGCGCCTGGATCACCCAAATGCGCTGGGTGCCCCGATGGGCATTCCTCGACCTGTGGCCCGAATGGGATTGCGGCAACTGCGGCTTTGAGCCCGTAGCCGATGCCGAAGTACATACCGAACCGGGCCCCAACGGCATCCTGCGGATAGAAGCCAACGGCAGCAACAGTGGCGCCGTGGGTACCCTGTCCCTGCCGCCCGATGCCGAACACAGCTTCCGCGTAATAGTGCGGCAAAACACCGGACTGTTTAACCTCTATGTGGAAAAACAAATAGGCGAAGGCACAGAAGAATGGGAAGCCGTAGCCGTGAAGGCGATAGAAGGCACCGAGCCGGTAACCTTTAACGTAGCAGCAGAGGGCAGCCCCACACTGCGCTTCCGCATCATAAAGGCAAGCGGCGGCGCCGCCATGGTAGAGGTAGAGCATTTTAGCCTGTGGATGCTCACCAAAGTGCAGGAAAACGTATTGGTACAGGTATGTGATAAAGCACAGGATAGGTATAGGTTTGGGTTTAACGGAATGGAAAAGGATAATGAAATAAAAGGACTGAGTAATTCTATAAATTATAAAGAGAGATTTGAAGACACTCGACTTGGGCGCTTCTTTTCCGTTGATCCTTTAGCGAGCAAGTATCCTTATCTAACACCTTATCAATTTGCAGGAAATAATCCGATTAAGTTTATAGATCGTGATGGATTAGAGCCTGCTGAAAACCCAGCAACATTACAGCAAAGAAATCCTACAGATTTTCCACATGGAAGAATGTTTTTGACAACGGCTACGGATATACAGACTCAAAAACCTAAGGACTTTTGGGTGTTTCAAAGAGAGTTGCCCAAAATGCAAGGACATGAATACTCCTATCACACAGGCACTGGGGGTGCGTCAGGTTGGAGTGTGTTCTGGAATGATGCCGCTAATAGTGCAAGTAGAGCAACAGCCGCCAAACAGTTTTATCGTGCCACGCAAATTGGATTCACAACGGCTCTTACTTTACCATTCGGAGGAGCAGGGACAAGTATAGGGCTGACTGGTAGAGCTTTGTCTGCTGCTTATGATGCTACAGGACAGTATCTAACTAATGGAAGAAATGTAGGTAAAATTAACATTTCCTCTATAGGCGCATCTTTTTTACTGGGAAATCCAATAGCTTCAGAAACTATCGGGCAAGGCTTTAACTATTCAATTGATGATAAGTTTAATTATTCTTATGTGTTTGGTGATATGTCAGAGGGTGAGCTCGCAGGAAATGTAGGGATAGCCACCGGTGTTGGCTTGACTTTTAAAGCTTTAGACAACGCAATAGGTACGAGCGGTGGGCAACAATCATCTTTTGGTGCAAAGCGTGATTTAATGACCTTAGGCAAAAAGAATGCTAGAAGGGTTATAGGAACTGGTAATGCAGCTTCCGGAGTAGGGCAAAGCGCTACCACTAATGCTATTCAATCAGCTGTTTCAAAAGAGAATCAATAAATTATTAACAATATGTCGAAAACCAAATGGTTTGCCGCAAAGTTGAAAAAAGCGAAAGGACAGATATATTCTATAGTGATTTTAAGTATCTTATCACTTATTTTGTTGTTTTACAATGGCTATAATAATCAAAATGACTTGTCATTATCTAAAAATTACAAGTTTACATCTGGCAGATTAATTGAGGTCAATATGCCTGGCAGAAGTGGTGGCTATTTTAAGTTTCAATATATTATTAATGAAAAGATATATTCCAATGATTATTCTCCGGGATCTAGAAAAGGGTTAAGACAATTTGAAAGTATTTCTCCATATAATTGGGTAGTAGCATATGATTGTACTGATCATAAAAACTCCACAATACTCATGCAATTATCTGATTACAAGAAGTATAAAATACCTTATGAAGGTCAGCTTATTGTTGATTTTGAAAAGCTGATAATAGTAGATAGTAATGGTGTGGTTGAAAAGTTAGATGCTATCCAAGATGCCATTATACCTGATAAACCTTAATCTGCAATGAAATTGGGTAATGTACCAGATTTGTTGTTTTCCAAAAAACCGCTAATAAATCTCAATAAAATCAAGGCCTTTGAAAATAGGGAGTGCAGGAAACGGGAGGTAGTACTATATCAAATTTGTAAAAAAACCGTCTAAAAAACGCCTCTAAATCAATAAACAGGTACCACGTGTATCAGATTTGTTGGTGGATAAAAATGTAAATTAAAATATGCATCAAAATCCTTTGAAATGCAGTGTGGAAGCGGTATTTCATCCATTTTAGGCTGAAGCCCAATGGAGGTTGCAAAATGTGATCTCCAATTTTTAATCAAATAGTTTATAATCTTGAAAAACAAAAATCAGCGATGACCTAAAGCATAACGATACCGGATGAAGTGATTATCAATAAAATTTACCTGATACGCGGACAAAAAGTAATGATAGACAGAGACATTGCAGAACTGTACGGAGTAGAAACAAGAAGATTAAACGAGCAGGTAAAAAGAAATAGAAATCGCTTCCCTGATAGCTTTATGTTTAAACTAACAGAGCAGGAAGTAGAAATGATGGTGTCGCAAAATGCGATACCATCCAAACAGGTATTAGGAGGGGCGCTTCCCAATGTATTTACAGAACATGGAGTATTAATGCTTGCCAATGTTTTAAAAACGAGTAAAGCCGTAGAGGTAAGCATAAAAATCATTGACATTTTTGTAAGGCTTAGAGAGGTACTGCTGACCAATCAGGAAATCCTGACCAAATTGGAGCAGATAGATAAAAAAATTATCAACTTAGGCTTTGACGTAAAGATGCATGACGGAGAAATAGAAACCATCTTCGAGCTTATTAAAGAAATCGTGGAGGAAAAGAAAAAGCCATCTCCAAGAAATCCTATTGGTTTTAAAACATCTAAAAATAATTTGTAACGAGAGTTCTTGTGCCACAGGATAGAAATTTTTTCAAATAGTACATTTGACAGCATGAGCAGAAAATGGAAATTTCATGATTATACCGCATTATATTTTGTAAGCTATGCTGTAGTAAATTGCGGAAGATTGGATTGCTGAATGAGTGGCACAAGAAGCTATGCTGCAAAGGGCTAAGCCTCATTCTTGCCAATGTGGGGTAAAAATGTAAATTAAAATATGTATCAAAATCCTTTCCGCCGTTGTTGGTGTTATCATTAACAACTCTCAATGATTGCAGTAAAGAAATCTATTTCAAAACGCCGCCTATGGATGATTTATAGGTTATTAATTCGTTGTTGGTGATAATACCAACAACGGTGTTAATTCACTATTTAAAAAGAGATTTTTTGCAAAAATTGTCGAAATTCGGTATTTTACGCAAAAAATTACTCTTATGAAAGGTAATTTACTATTATCGGATTGGGTGGATAGCCTCGCATCGAAAGGGAAAAATTCCTTTAGCTTAAACGACGCAAGGACTGCATTTGCCCATGATAAGGAAGCTACACTTAGATCGAAATTATCAAGGCTTACCCAAAAGGGTAAAATCACATCTATACACAAAGGTTATTATCTAATCATAACGCCTCAGTATATTTCCAGAGGCATCCTGCCGCCACCGTTATTTATAGATGGGTTAATGAAATTTTTAGAAAGACCTTATTATGTAGGACTATTAAATGCAGCGGCCTTTTATGGCGCCGCACATCAACAACCCCAGGAGTTTTTTGTATTTACTAATTTTCCCGCATTAAGACCCACTACAAAAAAAGGTATTAAAATAAATTATATCAGCAAAAAAGAAACCCCGGCTATATTTCTGGAGAAAAGGAAAACAGAAACCGGGTATATCAACATATCTAATCCGGCTTTGACAGCAATAGATTTAGTGCAATTTGACAAACGGATTGGCGGGCTCAACAGGGCTGCAACGGTTTTAAATGAACTCGCAGAAACTATAAAGCCTGAACAGATAAATGAAAACCTTTTAAAAGAAGTTCCTGTTACAGCTATCCAGCGTTTAGGGTATCTATTGGAAGTAATATTACAGAAAGATATAGGCAGTTATCTTTATGATGTGTGCAAAAAAGCTGAATTGGAGTTTTTTCGCGTTCCGTTGAAGACTTCGGTATCAAAAAAAGGGTTTTCATCAGATGAACGATGGAAAATAATTGTGAACTCAGAAATTGAAATAGACGAATGATACCACAGAGTGATATAATAGAATGGAGCAATACGGTTTCCTGGCAAACCAACGAGCAGGTCGAACAGGATTTAGTAATTTGTCGGGCATTGGTAGAAATATTCAATGATGATTATTTGGCAGAGCGCTTGGCATTTCGCGGAGGAACAGCTTTGCACAAATTATACCTTCAGCCCCAGCCGAGATATTCCGAGGATATTGACCTTGTACAGATGAAAGCCGAACCAATAGGTCAGGTATTGGACAGACTTAGGGAAGTATTGAGCTTTTTGGGAAAAGCAAGAGTGGAGGTTGGCGATATGATGGCGACAATGAAATTTCGATTTGAGTCTGAAATTGCTCCCGTGGTTCCTATGCGTTTGAAAATAGAAATTAACTGTCGCGAACATTTTGCGGAATTGGGCTGGGAGAAAAAGGATTTCAATGTGCAATCCAATTGGTTTAAGGGCAAATGTTCTTTGACCACTTACAAGGTAGAGGAACTCCTTGGAACAAAGATAAGAGCCTTGTATCAGAGGCGCAAAGGACGCGACTTATACGATTTGTATCAGGCATTTACGAAAGCTGAACTGGATGTTGAAACTATACTCCATTGCTATCGCCAATATATGACGTTCAGTGTCGGTAATGTGCCATCCCAAAAAGAGTTTATACAAAACATGGAACTGAAATTACAGGACAATTATTTCGTAGGGGATATTGTTGGTTTGATACGTCCTGACGAAGTCTATGATTACCATACAGCATACGAGTTGGTAAAAAAAGATTTGTTTGATAAAATGTAGAATAGCTCTAATTGCGGTTTCGCATGATAAAGACAAACAACGGGGTAATGTACCAGATTTGTTGTTTTCCCTAAAAACGCCAACAAAACTCAATAAAATCAAGGTCTTTAAAAATGGGGAGTGCAGAAAATGGAAGTTTGACAACTTTTGAAAAGTTGTCAAACTTGAAAAAGAAAATGACGGACAAGGCGATGCAGCAAAAAGGAGAAACGAGAGGTAGCCCTACTTCAAAGCAGCCAAGAATCTGCCTACGCGGCGCACGAATCCTTTCCCGTCTCACGGAATTTAACAGGGAGGTGCTAACCAAAGTGAAAATTCGGAATGCAGCCATCCGGGTATCTTACGGTTTCCATCTTTCATTTTAATTATCTTGCCGTCGGAAACAACAACTACGAAACACGCAATGTCCAAAGTCTCGGAAACACCTTTAATGAAACAACATAAAGAAATCAAATCCCGCTATCCCGATGCGGTACTGTTGTTTCGTGTAGGTGATTTTTACGAAACCTTTTCGGAAGATGCCCTCATTGCTTCGCGGGTGCTGGGCATTACGCTTACTAAGCGCAGCAACGGTTCGGCATCCAGTGTGGAGCTGGCGGGTTTCCCACATCACGCGCTGGATACTTATTTGCATAAATTGGTAAAAGCCGGCTACCGCGTAGCCATCTGCGACCAATTAGAAGATCCTAAAACCACAAAGGGTATTGTGAAACGCGGCGTAACAGAACTTGTAACGCCGGGCGTAGCCGCCAATGACAAGCTTTTGGACAATAAATCCAACAACTTCCTCGCTGCCGTGCACCTTACCGACCAGCAAAGCGGTGTAGCTTTTATAGACATCAGTACAGGTGAATTTTACGCCGCCCAAGGCAATCTGGAATATATAGATAAATTAGTACAGAGCTTTCAACCTTCGGAGATTCTCTTATCCAAATCACAGCAGAAAAAATTTCGGGAGTTGATAGACAACAAAACCTATACTTTCCCGCTGGATGAATGGATTTTTCAAGAGCAGTATTGCCATGATTTGTTGTTGCAGCATTTTGAAACCATTTCGCTGAAGGGCTATGGTATAGACGATCTGAAATCCGCTACCATAGCGGCAGGCGTGGCATTGCATTACCTCAAAGATACCGAGCATCCTCACCTGCAGCATATCAGCAGCATACAGCGTATCATTGCCCATGATTTCCTATGGATGGACCGGTTTACCATTCGCAACCTGGAGCTTATCCATCCTGCCAACGAGCAGGGAAAATCGTTGCTGCAAGCCATAGACCATACGCAAACCCCTATGGGTGCGCGCCTTTTAAAGCGATGGCTGGTATTCCCTTTGTTTGATATTCATAAAATACAGCAGCGGCTGGCATTGGTGGAATATTTTATCAAAGAACAAGATTTGCAACGCGAACTGACCGAGCTTAATAAAAAAGTAGGCGATGTAGAGCGACTGATCGGGAAGATACCGTTGAAGAAAATAAATCCGCGCGAACTGGTGCAGTTGTCGCGCAGCCTCCATGCCATGGCTGCTATAGGCAAAGTATGCGAAAGCAGCGGAAAGGAAGAATTGAAAAAACTATCACAGCAGATAACGCCCTTGAAGGAACTGGAAGAGCGTATCAAAAACGTGATGGAAGAAGAAGCTCCCGCACTTGCCCATAAAGGCAATATGATTCGCGATGGCATTCATGAAGAACTGGACAAGCTGCGGCATATTTCGCGAAGCGGCAAAAATTATCTTTTAGAAATCCAAACCAAAGAAGCACAACAAACGGGCATCACCTCGCTGAAGATTGCCTATAATAATGTATTTGGCTATTATCTGGAGGTTACTCATGCGCATAAAGACAAGGTGCCGGCCGGGTGGATACGCAAGCAAACCCTTACCAATGCCGAGCGCTACATCACTCCCGAACTGAAAGAATACGAAGAGAAAATCTTAGGTGCGGAAGAAAAAATTTTGGCTTTGGAAATGGAAATTTACCAGCAACTTATTTCCGATATAGAGCCGCATATTTTGTCCATTCAACAGAATGCACATATCGTGGCGCAGCTTGATTGCCTGCTTTGTTTTGCCGGTAATGCCACGCGCTATAATTACCGTATGCCGGAGCTTTTGGAGGAAGCAGTCCTGGAAATAAAAGACGGTCGCCACCCCGTTATCGAACAGCAGTTGCCGCCCGGAGAAGCCTATATAGCCAATGATAGTTTTCTGGATAAAGACACGCAGCAAATCATTATCCTCACCGGTCCGAATATGAGTGGTAAAAGCGCCTTGCTGCGGCAGGTAGCCATCATTACGCTGATGGCGCACATAGGCAGTTTTGTGCCGGCGAGCGCTGCAAAAATCGGGCTTACGGATAAAATTTTCACCCGCGTAGGCGCATCGGATAACCTCAGCGGCGGCGAAAGCACTTTTATGGTGGAGATGAATGAAACGGCAAGTATCATCAACAACCTGAGCGAACGCAGCCTGGTATTACTGGATGAAATTGGCAGGGGCACCAGCACCTATGACGGGATTTCTATTGCCTGGAGTATTGTAGAGTATTTGCAACAACATACCACAAAACCCAAAACCATTTTTGCCACGCACTATCACGAGCTGAATGAACTCGAACATCAATTGCCCGGCGTGAAAAATTATCATATCACTCATAAAGAAGCAGGGAATAAGGTGATTTTTTTACGAAAATTAGAACCGGGCGGAAGTCGTCACAGTTTTGGTATTCAGGTAGCAAAGATGGCAGGAATGCCGCATACACTGCTACACCGCGCTACAGAAATCATGAACCTCCTCGAAGAAAAACACGGCGCCAAAAATGAAGTAAGCAACAAGCTGAAATCCATGCCTAAGCTGCCTAATTAC
>JAEZZY010000014.1 GCA_023418315.1 Bacteroidota bacterium | reverse complement strand
TACTATGGATAAAAATACGCTTGATAAAATAAATTGATCGCTGAAAAAATGCTTTATTATAGGAATGCTTTTCTTGTCTTCCTCGCTTTCTTCCTATGCTCAAAATGATTTTTGCGGATTGAACAACACCTCCTTTAAAGCCGGTGAAAAAATTACCTACAAAGTCTATTACAACATGAGTATGCTATGGGTTACGGCGGGCATAGCCAATTTTACCATATACGACGGAAAGCTTAACGGACGGGAAGTATATCATGTAGTAGGTGATGGAAAAACATTGAAATCCTATGAATGGTTTTATAAGGTGAATGATAAATATGAAACCTGGATAGACAAAGAAACGATGCTGCCTATGAAGTTTTCAAGAAAGGTGCATGAGGGCGATATTCAATTTACTTCCTTGGCGAAATTTGACAGAGAGGCACAACGCGTATATACGGAAGATAAAACCTTTACAGCGCCGAAATGCGTGCAGGACGTGCTTTCCAGTATCTATTATGCCCGTAATATAGAGTATGATAAATACCGCCCCGGCGCTAAAATTCCTTTCACTATGTTTTTGGATGACCAGGTGTATCATTTATACGTTCAGTACATGGGCAAGGAACGAATAAAAACAAAATACGGCACATTCAATACCATAAAAATAAAACCGCTGCTGATCTCCGGTACCATTTTTAAAGACGGCGATAAAATGACCGTATGGGTTACGGATGACGACAACCATATCCCCGTGCGGGTGGATAGCCCCATTGTCATCGGCAGCATCAAGGTAGATTTGATGGGCTATAGCAACCTCAAAAATCCGATGAAGGCCTTGGTGAAGAAAAGATAATACTATAGGCAGCCGCGCTTTTTCTTCTTTAAAAATTACTTTTGTCTGTCAATCGAATTATAAGGTTGCAGGAAATCATACAAGATGGCGTAGCCTATAAAAATGCGAAACAGCATAGGGAAGCCATCCGACCATTCATAAGCACTAATCATTTTTCAGATGAAAAAAACCATTTTTATCACAGGCGCTACAGCGGGTTTCGGAGAAGCCATAGCCAAAAAATTTGCAACAGGTTCATACCGTCTTATCCTTGCCGGCAGGCGCTTGGAACGATTAAAAGCCTTGAAAGAATTATTGGAAAAGCAAGAAGGCGCGGAGGTAATTATTTTGACTTTTGATGTGCGTGATAAACAGCAAGTGCAACAGGCATTCAACACACTCTCCATAGATGCGATTGATATTTTAGTAAATAACGCCGGACTGGCATCGGGCATGGCGCCTATAGATGAAGGGGACGAAGAAGACTGGGATGTGATGATAGACACCAATGTGAAGGGATTGCTTTATGTAACCAAAGCCGCATTGCCTCTGCTGAAAAAATCAAAGACGCCGCATATTATCAATATAGGCTCTACCGCTGCTAAAATGGCTTATCAAAACGGTAATATTTATTGCGCTACCAAACATGCGGTGGATGCACTCAGTCAGTCTATGCGGATTGATTTACTTCCCTATAAAATAAAACTAACCGCTATTCATCCCGGCATGGCGGAAACGGAATTTTCGCTTGTGCGTTTTAAAGGAGATGCGGAGCGGGCTAAGAAAGTGTATGAAAACATCCAACCGCTAAAAGCCGAAGACATAGCCGACACGGCATGGTATTGCGCCCATCTTCCCGCTCATGTTTGTATTAATGATCTTACGATAACCTGCACCGCACAAGCAAATGCGGTGTATATGGTGCGAAACGATAAGGAGGAAATTTAAAATTCAAAATCACACCTATCACTTATCAACTTATCAACCAATCAACCAATCAACCAATCCCCCCCCCCATGTACACACACACCACCCATATCCGCGTTCGCTACGGAGAGACCGATCAGATGGGTTATCTCTATTACGGTTATTATGCCTTGTATTACGAATCAGGAAGAGCGGAAGCCATTCGCGAACTGGGCTTTACCTATAAAGAATTAGAAGAAGCCGGAGTGATGATGCCTGTAGTGGAAATGAATGCGCAATATTTCCGTCCGGCTTATTATGATGACTTACTTACCGTGAAAACGATTTTGAAAGAATTACCCGAAAGTTCCAAAATAAAATTCCATACGGAGATTTATAATGAAAAAGGGCAATTGCTGAACAAAGGTATTACGACGCTTGTGTTTTATGATAGCCAAGCCAAACGGAAAATCAATATGCCGGATGTTTTAAAAGTACGATTAGCCCTTTATTTTAAAAACGACAACTAATGAAAAATAATAAAGCCATCATCATTACCATAGGCGATGAGTTGCTGATAGGGCAAACCATTGATACCAACTCCGCTTGGATGGCGCAGCGCCTTAATGAAGCAGGCATAGAAGTGATACGGAGAATGGCTGTGGGCGATATAAAAGACGATATTATACATGCCCTAAAAAATGCTCAATGCGATGCGGGGCTCGTTTTACTTACCGGCGGACTGGGGCCTACGGCAGATGACATCACCAAGCCTTTGCTATGCGATTATTTCGGTGGGAAAATGGTAGTGGATGAAAAAGCGTTAGAGAATGTGAAAAAAATATTTTCCCGAAGAAACTTACCCTTGCTGGAGCGCAACATGCGTCAAGCGGAAGTGCCGGACAACTGCATCGTGCTGCAAAATGCAAAAGGTACCGCACCCGGTATGTGGTTTGAAAAAGATGGGGTCGTCATCGTTTCTCTGCCCGGCGTACCACATGAAATGATGGCTATTATGGAAGAAGGAGTGTTACCGAGGCTTCACCACCATCATTCTTCCGAAAAAATCATTCACCGCCACATCATGACCGCAGGCTTGGGAGAAAGTTTCCTTGCAGAGCGCATTGCCGATATTGAAGCATCGCTGCCGCCCTATATTCGCCTGGCTTATCTTCCTGCCAACTGGATTTTGAAATTGCGCCTCACGGCAAGAGGCACTGATGAAGCACAGCTCATAGCCGAAACCGAAAAATATCTGCAACTTATAAAAGAACGGATACCGGAATATTTCATCACATTAAAGGATGAACCTTTTGAAAGAATCCTGCAAAAACAATTTACCCAACAGCATAAAACACTGGCGCTTGCCGAAAGCTGCACCGGCGGCTACATAGGGCATACCCTCACGCAGGTGGACGGCTCTTCGCGCTATTTCATGGGAAGCATCGTTAGCTATGACGCGTCCGTAAAATCCATTGTGTTAAATATTCCGGAACAAGATATCCTCACAGAAGGCGAAGTGAGCGAAGCCATAGCCAGGCAAATGGCAGAGCGTGTGCGCCACTTGCTGCATACCGATATAGGTTTCGGTATCACCGGATGGCTCAGCACCGGCGTGCCCGATGCCGGCACAGTATGGATGGCGGTAACCAATGGTGCTAAAACCTTTGCTAAAAAATATTATTTTCCCTACGACCGTATCCGAAATAAAGAAATAGCCTTACAAATGGCATTGCTCACCATCTGGAAATTTATCAATGAAAAAAACATCTGACCTACTCTTCCTTATCGGTATGCCCGGGTGTGGAAAAACGCACTGGGCGCAGCAAATAGCGCAGGAATACCAACTGGAAAGGTGCGATACCGACCAAATCATCCAAAGCAAGGAAGGCACTATAATCCCGGAAATTTTTGATAAAAAAGGCGAAGCCTACTTCCGGCAGAAAGAGCAGGAAGCCATCCGGCAAATCATAGCCGAAAAAACAAAAGCCGTGGTGAGCCTCGGCGGCGGCGCACCTTGCTTTCATGATAATATAAAATTGATGAAAAATGCCGGCACGGTCATTTACTTAAAAGCCTCTATAGATACCTTGTTCGAGCAAATAAGAAAAGAAATATCCGACAGGCCGCTACTGAAAGAACATGCCGATGATCTTCGCCTACGACTCCAAACAATGCTTGCTGCACGCAGGCAATTTTATGAGCAAGCCCACCATATTTTTGAAGTGGAAGGATTATCTCTTGCTACCTTTGCCCCAATTTTAAAAACATCATGAATAAAACAGCACTTACAGCGGGTATTTTTTTTGCAGCTTTATCCGTCATCATCGGCGCATTCGGCGCACATGCGTTAAAGCAAGCGCTGGAAGCTGCACAGCAGCAAGTGGTTTTTGAAACCGCCGTTCGGTATCAGATGTACCACAGTTTTGCATTGATAGCCACCGGCATCCTCGCTCATTTTTTTGCAAACAAGCGAATCCGGCTCGCCGCGTGGTTTTTTATCATCGGCATTTTATTATTCAGCGGCTCCCTATATACCATGATTGCATTGAAGATAGAAGGACAAGTAGGCTTGGGAGGGTTGGGTATTCTTACTCCTATAGGCGGTGTATTTTTTGTGTTAGGATGGATATGGCTGCTCATAGCTGTTTTGAAAAAAGAAAGTTGATCGGTTTTTTCCTTCAAGCTATAAACATTGCGACCTTTTATCTATACTACGTTCATTTATTTGATTGCATCGGTTTTATACACAATGCTGATGTTTTTGAAAAATTGCAGCCTATGGCCGTTGGCGATTTTTACATTGCTGTACCTTTCGCTATTGGTTTTGGGTGCTATCTATATTCAATGGAATTTTTACACCCGTTCTTTTCATAGGGGAAAAAATGAACAATGGATTTCGCTTAGTTTTGATGATGGCCCGGCGCAGGAAACAAATGCTATTTTAGATATACTGAAAGAACAAAATGTACCCGCCGTTTTTTTTACCATCGGCAAAAATGCCTTGCATCATCCCGAAGTGGTGCGTAGATGGCAAGAAGAAGGACATCTTATAGGCAACCATAGTTTTCATCATGGGTTTAATTTCGACTGGCAAAGTGCTGCAAAAATGAAAGCAGAAATAAAGGAAGCAAATGCAGCAGTAGAAAAAATTGTCGGTGTGCGCATGAAGTTTTTTCGTCCGCCCTATGGCGTAACCAATCCTAATCTTGCTAAAGCTATTCGGCAAAGCGGAATGTATTCTATAGGCTGGAGTGTACGCAGTTTTGACACCGCCGCCAAAGACCCGAAGAAACTTCTGGCGCGCATTTTGCAAAAAACGAAAGGCGGCGATATTCTTTTGCTACATGATAGCATGGGCATTACCCGAAATATCTTAACAGAATTGATTATAAGCCTGCGCCAAAAAGGATATAGTTTTGTGCGTTTGGATAAATTGCTTGATCTACCAGCTTATGAATAAATTATTTGGTATCTTCTTTTGTTTGCTTCTGGCTTCAGCTGTTTTCGCACAGCCCAAAGGTTTTACGGAAGTAAAAAATGCAACCGCTTTTCAATCGGCACTGGCAAAGACGAATGCTTCCGTTACCACCATCAGCAGCGATCTTTCGCAAACCAAAAACATGGTGCTCTTAGCCGAAAAAATAAAATCGAAAGGCAAGTTTTATTTCATGAAAGAAGATAAAGTGCGCATAGAATACACTGCTCCCTATAGTTATTTGCTGATCATGAACAAAGGGCAAATCCTAGTGAAAGACGAACAGAAAACCAGCAAGGTGAATACGAAAAATAATAAAACCATGCAGTCTGTAAACCGCATCATGATGGATTGTATGCGCGGCACGGTGTTGCACAATCCCGACTTTAAAGCTACGGTGTATGAAAATGCGCAAGACTATTTAGTGTCGCTTTCACCCACTACTTCGGAGATGAAAAAATTGTTTCAAAACATAGACGTGTATCTCAGCAAAAAAGGATTTGACGTAACGCGCCTCACGATGAAGGAAAACGGCGGCGATCTTACCGATATGTATTTTACCAACACAAAGCATAATATTCCGCTCCATGAAGCTTTGTTTAAGGTTAAGTAGTTTTCTGCTTTTTTCATTGTTGTTTTTTTCTTGTGCTCATCCCTATAAAAGCCTCGTGGCAAGGGATACAGCCCCCTCGGCAATGCGCTTTCAACCGGTTTTTGAAAAAGAATTGTACCGCTGCATGGTGGATGGGAGGTTTTTGTTGAAGAAATTTCACCTGAGCGGGCTGTTATTGTTCAAGAACATGGAAGATAGCAGCACCAGAGTGGTTTTTCAAAATGAAATGGGGTTAAGTTTTTTTGATTTTGAATGGGATAAACAGCAGCATTTTACCATCCATCAAATCATTCCGCAATTAAACAAATCCGCCTTAGTGAAGCTGTTGCAAAAAGACATGGAGCTGCTGCTCATGAATAAATTGGAGGTCTCTACCGAACGCCATTTCACCAAAGAAGGAGAGGATTATGACCGTTTCACGCTGGGGAAAGGATACGCCTATTATATTTCGCAAAGAGATACGCTCCGCAGGATAGAAAATGCGGGAAAACGAAAAGTAATAACCATTCAGCTGGGCGAAAAAAACAGGACTGCCGATTTGCCGCAAGCGCTTGTTTTTACCCATCATAAAGCTAATTTTACCATCCGGCTCACCCAAATAGAAACACAGAATGATGAATGATTTTTATACGCTTAGCGACACCGTACAGGGCGAAAATAAATGGGAAGGCAAAATTCTGTTTCATGCGGATCATGCCATTTTCAAAGGTCATTTTCCCGGACAGCCGGTAGTGCCGGGCGTGTGCATGATGCAGATAATAAAAGAGGTGATGGAATCGGTAACGAATAAAAAATTACAAATACGGCAAGCGGCGCAGGTGAAATTTTTACAATTGATTACTCCGGATGTAAGCCCTATGATTCATCTGGAATGGGCGGATGCCGATGGCGCTTTGTCGGTGAATGCACGCTTTGCAGGCGAGCGGGATTTGTTTAAGATGAATGCAATGCTTACTGCCGAAGAAAAAATTAATTGAAATCAATTCCCTTACTATATTGCATTTTGATAAAACCTTTGTACTTTAGACACCATGAAGAGAACATATTACGTTGCTACCCTTCTTATATTGGCTGTATTTCTGGTAATTGGCGCATCCTCCTGCCGCAAATCTGCCTTCCCGACACATACTTATAATGCAACTTCCTTTAGCGGAAAATACAAAGGCAGCAAGCGCGCGGCTTTTGGCAGAGAATCATACAGAGGCGCAGGCTATCGCTACGATCCTACTACGTATCGTACCACACGCACCAAGTCAAAAGCGTACCGCCCCTACAAATCGGTAAAAGCAGAGCCTTCCAAATACAGACGTCGCCGCTAATCAGTCTTGATTATCGCGCCATTCATATACCCAGGCGCTTTGTATCATTTCCAGATGGCCTTCATTACATTCTTCGCGCTTCCCTTCAAAATGGGGTAATTGCAATACCCATTCCATCAGGTCGGTAAAACGTACCCTATAAATCCGGCTTTCGCCAAATTCGTCGCCAAATTTTTCATAGAGTTTCAGCGCTATATCTTCATGGTCATTCCAGTGAATCGGCGGCTCGTACATAGTTTGTCAAAAATGGTTTTAAAAAAATAAATTGTTTGTAAATAATATAGCTCGGATTAATCTCCGTGAATGGTGGATTGGTCGGGAATGGTAACCTCTATCGTGCCGCTGCTTCCTTCCTTCAAAACACACTGGCATCCGAGGCGGGAATTGAGCTGCGGATTGCGGGCACGGTCAATAAAATCTTCTTCCTTATCCGAAATCTCCGGTATAAATTCCTCTCCGCTGTCCACATAAAGATGGCAGGTGCTGCATGCGCATACCATGCCGCAGTTATGATGCAATTCTATATTATGATCCAGCGCTATTTCCAGAATGCTGTCGCCGGGGTGAACATTGGTAAGGGTTACAGGCTCTAATCCCTTCTGCTCAAACTTGAATTTTACAGTGTACATTATGATTATAGATATAATAATTCAAAAAAACTGAAAGGCAAAGGTAGTCCATCCCATAGTTTTATTTGTCCTTATCGCTATACAAATCTTTTATAGAGGCAGATAGCATTTTATATAGCTCCTGCCAAAGCGGGTATGCTGCCAGCAAAGAAACATGTTTTTGCAGCGTGGTTTCATCCTTACGCCTGGCAGCGCCGGTTTGTAGGGAATAAGCGTTTCCCGTTTGCAGGCGGTCAAATGTTTGTTGCAAAATGGGATGAAAAATTTTAGGGTCTATTTGTTGTTCCCTGCATAATATTTCGCTGATAGCGATGAGGTGATTGGGGAAATTGTTGGTAAACGCAGCTATCAGGTGCATCCATTGCCGCTGTGCATGGGTAGCTATAGTGAGGTGGGTGGAAATTACCTGCGCGATTTTTCGCAACTTTTCTTCGGCAAAAGGGTTGGAGGCTTCTCCTATCAAAGGAATGTTTTTTTCTTGCGGCAGGTTGTTTTTTAAGATGGAATAAACCGGCCACAACACGGCTTTGTTTTCTTGCTTTATAGCCGACAAAGCTACAGCGCCAGCCGTATGAATGACGGTAGTGTTTTGCAGGATTAATTGTGCTGAAATTTCTTCAATTGCATGATCGGCTACGGCAATAAGGCATACATCCTGCTCATCGGAAATGTCGTTTAAGGAAGCAAGCGCCCGGGTATTTATTTGCCGGGCTAATTTTTCGGCTTCAGTTTGGGTTCTTCCCCATACGCCTTTGCATAGCCAACCCGCTTGCTGCAAACGTGTTGCTAAGAAATAAGCCATATTACCCGTGCCGATGAGTGTGTAGGTCATAATGTGTTTTGATGTGCTACATAATACGCTTCCATCACCTTATGTACTTTTTCTTTCAGCGTCAAAAGGTCGTTCATAGACAATCCTTTGGTTTCTATAGGCGGTAAAAAATGGATATGAATCCGTTTCGGTCTCGCCCATATTTTACTATCGCTGGGATATATTTTTTTTGTGTTGAAAATCAAGCCGGGGATGATGGGTTTTTGCATTCGGATGGCTGTAATAAAAGCGCCGTCAAAAAATTTTTGAAGAGGTTGTTCGGTTTTATTTCTTGTGCCTTCGGGATAGAGGCATAGGTGCAAACCTTTGCGCAGCATATCATTCATGGCATGAAAACTTTCCCGTTTGCTTTTTTCTTCTTTGCGGTTTACCAGGATGGAGCCGGCTTTGTAGATCACTCCAAATAAAGGAATCTTAGCCATTTCCGCTTTGGCTAAGGTTTTATTAGGGCCGGGTATCCACGGGGAGGAAACCGGAATATCCACCAGCGAATTATGGTTGATCACCACCACATAATTCTCTCCTTTTTTGAAATGTTCTTTTCCTTTCCGCATGACCGGACAGCCTACAAGCGGCAGAAAAAAGCTCATCCATCCTTTGAAAACAGGATGTAATAACCGGGAACGCATCGGCTCCGGAAACAAAGTAGTCATCCACACGGGAAGGACTACGATGAGCATGGAAAGAATGAACAATAAAATGCCGTAAAAAAAATAGATCGTGCCGGCTGCTTTTTTTAGAAACTTCATGAGAGCGTCCAGTCTATGGGTTTAAATCCTTTTTCTTGCAACCAATGGTTGGCTTTGCTAAAATGGCGGCAACCGAAGAAGCCGTTATGCGCCGAAAGCGGCGACGGGTGCGCTGCAGTCAGCACGAGATGTTTGGCGGGGTCTATCAGCTCTTGTTTGCTTTTGGCAAAAGCGCCCCACAACAAAAAAACCACATGTTCTTTTTTTTCGGAGAGGATGCGGATTACGTCATCGGTAAAATGGTGCCATCCGATTTTGCTATGCGACATAGGCGTGTTGGCTTGTACGGTCAGCGCTGCATTGAGCAGTAATACTCCTTGTTTTGCCCATTTTTCCAGATTGCCGCTGCGGGGGATTTCCATGCCTATATCGTCCTGGAGTTCTTTAAATATATTGACCAGGGAAGGAGGCGGGGCGATGCCATCCGGTACGGAAAAAGACAAGCCGTGCGCCTGATGCGGATTGTGATAAGGGTCTTGCCCTAAGATTATCAGTTTTACTTCATCAAAGGGCGTAGTATTGAAGGCATTGAATATAAAAGGTCCGGGAGGGTAAATTGTTTTTCCGGCGTTTTTTTCGGCTTTTAAAAAATTAACGATGCCTGAAAAATAAGGTTGCTCAAATTCGTTGCGCAAGACCTCTTTCCAGCTCTGTTCCATTTTTACATCCATGAGGACGTAAAACTAAAGAATGCCCGGTAATTTTTACGGATTTTGCTGTTGCTGCTGGTATTGCCGCGTAGCCTTAGTACGGTTGGGGTTAGGACGCTGGTTATCCGGAAGAGTGTTTTTCTTTGTGGGTGGTGTAGGAGCGGTTTGAGTTGCGGGCATTTTTGCCGGTTGAGGAGCGGTAGTGGTTTTAGCCGGTAGGGGCGTGGTTTTCGCGGGTTGATGGCGGCGGATGTCGTTGTTTTTTAGGGGTGCGGATTTCGGTCCTGTTTGCACCGGTTTTTTCACCATAATTCCAAAATAACCGCACATACTTTTGGTTCCTTTTTTTTGGGTAAGCGTGATGAGATATACTTCGGTTTTAGCGGGGGTGAAACTGTAAAGCAAGTGTGCCGCGCTCTTTTCTACTTTATGATCCAGTTTTTTATCGGCACCATCGAATAGCTCCAGCATGATGCGACTGGCTTGGCTGCTGCCTACAAATATCATCTCGTACGTAACGCCTTGCTGTAAGCGAACGGCTATAGGTGCGGGTTCCATAGAAGTCATGCTCAACAGGCTTTCTTGAAACACTACTTTTCCTTGCTTGGCATAGGAGCTTTTTATATTGTCTGCTCGTCCCTGCACGTCAGGATCCACACATTTTGTAAGCTGAGACTGTGCGTTTGCCTGTGTTGTGAAAAATGCAGCGAATAAAAAAGATAAACAATAAAAAGCCTGCTTCATGTTTTGGTTTTGTTTGTGGTGGAATACTATGGGGTAAAAATCCCTATAATTTTTAAAAATTACCTATAAAAGAAACCAATTAACGTACCAAAAACAATTTTTTTAAATGATCTCCGCCACATGTTTTTTGATATTGAGGGCAATGTTTTCCATAGGCAGGTCGTTGTCATCAATGCCAAAAGGATCTTCTATTTCTTCCGCAATAAGCTCTAAACTTCCCAATACATAAAACACAATAGCCGTAACCGGCACCAGGTAATAACCCAATTGAAACACATAGCCTATAGGCAGCGTGATGACATAGATAAAGATGAATTTTTTGATGAAAGCGCTGTAGGAATAAGGAATGGGCGTATTCTTGATGCGTTCGCACGCGCCGCAGATGTCGGTAAATGAAAGCATTTCGGGATTGATATAAAGCAATTGCTCTGCGGAAATCAGCCCTTCCCTATGCAGGCTCATTACTTTTTCGTGTATCATTTTGGCTACCTGGTTGGGCTTGTGTTTATCATCGCGAAGTTTTTTAAGATCGGGATGTGGCAAGCTGTCTAAAACATAACGAGTAGATTCATTCATCAAATGATCTTTCAATGCCACGGCATAAAAAGGAATCGTTGTTCTGAAAAATTCACGGCTGCTTTCATCTTCCTCCGGTAAGATTGCTGCCATTTTAAGCGCCAGATTCCGGCTGTTGTTTACCAGAGCGCCCCATAGTTTTCTGCCTTCCCACCAGCGGTCGTAGGCGGTATTGGTGCGAAAAACAAGCAGCAGCGAAAGCGCCAGCCCCAAGACGTTATGCAACGCATATACATTGCGCAGGAAGCTGGTATGCTCCACATCTATCACATGAAATTCTATAAGCACAATGGCCAGCGCATACAGCGATATGATGAAGATGAGTTTCCACAGGCTGCGCATCGTATCGCTTTTGTGGAACTGGAAAAGCAGACTGAACCATTCTTTGGGATTGTACGAGCGCACGGAAGGTGAAAATTATTTGATGAAAAATTCAAAAAGTTTTTTTTCGTCGAGATAGCCTTCCAGCTTATCTCCTATGGCTACGGGTCCTACTCCTTTTGGAGTGCCGGTAAAAATAAGATCGCCGGTATTCAACGTGAAATAACGAGATACATAGGCAATGATAGAATCGGGACGGAAAATCATCTCTTCCGAATTGCCGTTTTGTTTTTCCACACCATTTACCAGCAGTTTAAAATGAAACGCCTGCTTTTTTTGTTCCTCAGTTATGTCTATAAAATCCCCCACAGCAGCGGAGTTGTCAAAAGCTTTGGCTATTTCCCAGGGCAATCCTTTTTGTTTTTGTTTTTGCTGAAGGTCTCTTGCCGTGAAGTCTATACCCACGCTTATCTGCTGATAATATTTAGCGGCAAATTTTTCTTGAATATGCTTGCCGTTTTTACAGATTTTCAACACCAGCTCACATTCATAATGCAGGTCTTTGGTAAAATCGGGGTAGTAAAAATCTTTTCCTTTTTGCAGCAAAGAAGATTGCGGTTTTAGAAAAATAACCGGCTCATCGGGCAGCTCATTTTTTAATTCTTTTGCATGTTCGGAATAATTTCTACCGATGCAGATAATTTTCATTTTTCGATTGTTGTCGCTCAAAAATAAGTGTTATCCTTAAAACCTTCATTCACGTGCTTATATTTGAAACATGGCACGAGTAAAACTATTTTTTCCCGATACCGCACCGCTCTTTAGCTGCACGCTCCCTATCCGCATTACCGATATTAACTATGGCAATCATCTGGCAAATGATGCCGTGCTTTCGCTGCTGCATGAAGCACGGGTGCAATTGCTTGCTTCATGGGGTTTTTCGGAAATGAATGCTGGGGGTAACGGCCTCATTATGGGCGATGTGATGATTGCCTATAAATCGGAAGCTTTCTATGGAGAAATCCTGGTTGCGGATTTGTTTTGTGAAGAAATTTCGAGCCGCGGTTTTGATTTGCTTTACAGGCTTAAAGCCATTAGGAGCGGACAATGGGCGGATGTGGCACATGCCAAAACAGGGATGGTATGCTATGACTATACCACCCGAAAAATAACCGCTATGGCAGAAGTTCTAAAAAGCAGATTGAGCGGTATCGGAATTTGAATATTTTGCCCTACATTTGCACTCCCGATTTGGCGAGGTAGCTCAGTTGGTGAGAGCGCAGGATTCATAACCCTGAGGTCTCGGGTTCAAATCCCGATCTCGCTACAAGCCCACAAAGCCTTTCAGACGAAAAACCTGAAAGGCTTTTTTCTTTACTACAACTATCCTACAACAATATATCGTCTTAGCGTGTGAAGAAGCACTCTAATCTGAGGTAGCAATCAACAGCATTAGTTACCTACTTAAAGAGCAAATAAAGTATTGAAGACAGAATTTGAGTGCCATATTATTCGCAGGTTAATGCAAGTTTTTATATTTTGTCTGTCGTAAAGTATCTTGCTATGAAAAATCCCCGTGGTTCAGTCTGGAAGAAATGTGACTTTCATATACATATGAGATCCTCCCATTTATTGGACAGGCATAATTAGAGATTCAGGGCGTTTTTGCATTCTTAACCTGCAAGCAGGATAATGCTTTTTCTGATGCAGTTGAGCAAAGGTTCTCTGTTGCAAAAGGCATT
>JAEZZY010000009.1 GCA_023418315.1 Bacteroidota bacterium | reverse complement strand
CCATCCAGTACGGGCATCATTATATCGCAGATGATGATATCCGGCTGGATCTGTAAGGCAGCCGCAACGCCTTCTTTTCCGTTGATGGCGCTATGCACTTCGTAGTTGGAAAGCTCCAGGATTTCCGTCATGTTTTCGCGGATGTCCTGATTGTCTTCTATGAGCAATATTTTTTTCACGGTGGAAGTTTGGAGAGATGCAAGATATAAAATCGGGGCAAAGGTAAAACGGGAATTTGGGAAAGTTGCCCTATGGGAGTGGTCTATAAAACAACGAGCGCCCCTGAGGGTTTCAGAGGCGCCGGTAGGTATTGCCTGTATAGGCTATTCTGCTTTTTTCTTAGTGGTTTTTTTGGCGGCGGTTTTCTTAGCCGGTTTTTCTTTTGTTTCTTCAGCGGCAGGCTCCTCTTTCTTTTTGGCTGCTTTTTTCGCTGTAGTTTTCTTAGCCGGTTTTTCAGCAGGTTCTTCAGAAGCGATTGGCTCTTCGGTTTTTTTCTTCGCTGTTTTCTTCGCCGGTTTTTCTTCTGTAGTTTCTTCTGCTGTGTCTTCCGCTTGTGGGTTGTACATGTCGAAATTCAGCAGGTTATTTTCTCCCAGGATGGAAAACCATTTCAGCATTTTTTTCATGTCGCTCACATATACACGGTCATCATCCATATCGGGAAACACCCCCTTAAAATACTCCTTGATCTCACTATTGCTTGCATTTTTTGCATCAGGCATTTTTGCACTGCTTTCTTTCATCTTTTGCAATACTTCGTGCAGGCGCACATTGTTTCCGGTGGTATATATTTCAATACTTTCCAGAGGCGTTACATTGTGCAGGCGTGCCGAGATGAATTTGGTGGACTGGTCTGCAAGGTTTTTTACAATAGCGCCGTCGCTTTTGGTGGCTATAAGCTGAAACAAACCACCCATTCCTGTTACTGATACAATTTCTCTGTATTCCATTATTTTATTTTAGTGGGATAGCAAAAATAGAGTTTTTAATGACATGAGCTACTTACGGTTTTTTTAAAGTGCAATTCAAATAACTGAAGGGCTTTTTTGTGCGCGCTGATCAAAGCTGCCGGCACAGCCCACCCAAAAAAGTACTTCGGGGGTTTCACCATTCGCAGCATATTCAGCCATTGATTTTACTTGCATGATGTTCAGTTTGTAGTTGTTAGTTAAGTTTAACTTTCAACAATAGTTCAGATTTTAATTATTAATTTATCTTTTTCCCGGCTATATAATTTTCTCTTTCCTGTAATGTTCCACTGCTGTCAAAACTTTCTGCTAAACCTTCCGGTACGCCGTTTTTATAATTCGCCTTTTTCCATATTCTACCATTTTCATGATATTTTAAAACTTTGCCTTCCGGTCTTCCGTTTATGAAAAAAATTATGAGCTTTAATTGTCCGTTTTCATACCATTCCCGGGCAGTATCGGTCAATACATCGTTTTTTATTGTTTGTATTCCTTTGATTTTACCGCTTTCATAAAAAGTCTTAAAGACACCATTTCTTTTGTCGTTTTTATAAAACCCTTCTGTTTCAATATTGCCATTTTGGTGAAATTTATACATTGGTCCCTCCACAATTCCATTTGTAACATTTATCTCTAATTTCTTCTGCCCATTCTCATGCCATTCATTCGTTGTGATATAAATTCGTTTTATTTTATCACCGTATGTTAGCATTTTCGGGTTTCCATTTTCATAATAAATCTTTTCCCAGCTAACCCCATCAATAGTTTTAAGTTCACGTTGTATTTTACCATTAGGAAAATAATATGTCCATTCATTCCCTTCACGATGGTTTACTATAATTCCCTCGCTCTCTTTCTTTCCATCACTCGCGTAAAACGTATGTTGACCATCTATGTAGTAATATATTCTTTCGGTATCGCTTTCATTTAGAATATAGCCGTATGGTTGTCCCTCTCTGTCGTAATAAAAAGTGGTGTCTATATGCTTCCCGTTCTTTAATCTACCAGTTTCAAAAATGTTTCCATCGTAATAATACCTCGTATATTTTCCATTTTCCACCACAGGAGCATCTCCATTTATCGGCACCCATTCCCCTTTTCCGCCTTTGTCATCTATCCACCATACCCATTTATCATTACGCTTGCTTTTATCAAATTCATTATCTGACCGACATGAAAAAAATAAAAAAACAAGACCCAAATACAGAAGAACTGTTTTCATGCTTTTTACACTTTGTATTCACACCTCTGCCCACGCATCCCGTTCATCCGGACTAAACTTCCACGGCGCCATATTCGTTTCTATATTGCTGTTCATCAGGTTCCATTCCTGTGGCGCATTGCTTTCTTCCATGATAAGATTTCTACGTAATTGCATAATGATGGAAAGCGGATCAATACTCACCGGACAAGCTTCCACACAAGCCTGGCAAGTGGTGCAGGCACGCAGTTCTTCTACCGTGATATAGTCATGCAGCAATGATTTTCCATCGTCTATAAATTCCTTATTCTTATTGATATTCGCACCTACTTCTTCCAAACGATCGCGCGTTGCCATCATGATTTTTCGCGGCGATAGTTTTTTACCGGTGATATTCGCCGGGCAAGAAGCCGTGCAACGACCACATTCGGTGCAAGAGTAGGCATCCAGTAAGGCTTTCCACGAAAGATCTTTCACATCCTTAGCACCAAAAGTAGGCTGCACCGGTTGAGAACCATCGGCAGGCGCGGGCGGCGTCAGTTCCGGCTGCATCATATACAGCACTTCGTTTTGAATGTCTTTCATATTGCGCATTTCGCCCTGCGGCTTTAGGCGTTGATAATAGGCATTCGGGAAAGCGAGGATGATGTGAAAATGTTTGGAGTAAGGTAAATAATTGAGGAAAGCAAAGATGCCCAGAATATGCCCCCACCAGCAAACACGTGCTAAAATATGCAAGCTCTGTTCGCTCATACCCGAAAAAGCAGGTGCTATAAACTGGCTAATTAGAAATCCGTTTCCTTCGCCGTGCTTTGCCATGATGGCGCCTTCCGCACTGTTCATCACCAAAAGCATGGTCATCAATACTACTTCTATATAGAGAATGGTATTGGCATCTTTTTTAGGGAAGCCGTCAAGTTCTGCCATGCTTAGGCGTTTTACTTTCAGGATGTTTCTGCGAATCAGAAAAATAATAACCGATACAAGCGTGAGGACGCCCAATATTTCAAAGAAGCCGATTAAAAAATCATAAAAGCCGCCAAGCGGTTCTCGTAAAATCCGTTCTGTGCCGAAAATGCCGTCAATTAATATTTCCAGCACTTCAATATTAATCAGCACAAAGCCTATGTAAACAAAAAAATGAAGGATAGCAGGGATAGGCTTCTTAAACATTTTCTTCTGCCCCATAGCCAGCAGCAGCATGTTGTTCCAGCGTTTGGCAGGCTGGTCGGTGAGGTCTTCATCTCTTCCGAGCAAGACATTTCTTCTGATTTCACTTACTTTCTTCGCAAAAAAATAGCCTGCTGCTACGGCTATGATAACGAAGATTATTTGTTGCACGATCATCATTTTGTAAAATAAATGGCACGCCTAAAGTAGGGTGTTTTAGGCTAAAAACATAGTTTAACAACCGGGTGCATTTAGTTTTCAAAGAAAATCAGTAGGTTTGAAGGACACGAAAAAACATTGACAGAAGTGATTAGAATTTTCTGCACATTTATTTTTCTGATTTTCCTTTCTTCGAAAACACAGGCGCAGACTACGGCAATTGAAAAAATAGAAGACTCGCTGCTGGTGAATGCGGATTCCATGTACAATGCCTTTTTGCCGGACCTTCGCCCCATATACTGCGATGCCTTTGTGAAGCAATTGGTGCGCGCGCTTAAAACACCCCATTCCTACAATTATCCTTTTGAAAAGCTCCGCAAAGTCATCAATATTATAGAAGCACCGGGCAAAGATTTTAGAATATTCAACTGGGTTATAGCCGTTTCTACCGTGTCTATCCGGTATTACGGAGCGATACAATTGCCCGGCGAATCGTTGAAATTAATAGGACTTAGGGACGGCACCGATGAAATTGACACCGACCTGGAAACCGCAGAGCTGACCCACCAAAAATGGTTCGGTGCTATTTACTATGATATAATAAAAAAGGAAGTAAATGGAGAGGCGGTCTATACCTTGTTCGGAAAAAATTCCTCCAATATCATGAGCCATAGAAAAGTGCTGGAGCCTATGCGGTTTGTGGAAAACGGAGTACGCTTCGGCGCGCCTGTCTTCGCTATTCCGGGCAAAAAAATAAACCGCTTTGTGCTGGAATACCGGAAAGATGTAAATGTTTCCATGAAATGGGATAAGGAATATAATGCCATCACTTTCGACCGGCTTACCTCGCAAATGAACGATCCCAACCGCAAATATACCTTTGTGCCTACGGGGCAGTATGACGGGCTGAGATGGGACAACGGAAAATGGACATGGGTGGAAGATATTATTCCCGTACAAGTATTTAAAGACGGTGAAGCGCCGGTGCCGCAACCTCTTACGCCCAAACAATAAAAGATTTTCTATTCACAGCAATTTCCCTAAATTCGCACCTCGAAAAATCGACAATTTTGAAACCGGAACATTGTTCTTTTACAATATGATTTTTTGATTTTTGAAAATTTATTATTTGGTCTCGTAGCTCAGTTGGATAGAGCAACAGCCTTCTAAGCTGTGGGTCTCAGGTTCGAATCCTGACGGGATCACTCCTTTATAGTGAAAAGCCTTAATCGTAAAAACGTTCAAGGCTTTTTTGTTTTTCGGTTTCAACATGGTTCAAGCATTGGAGAAATGTTAGGGACAGAAAAAGGAGAAGATAATTCCCGGTAACGCTCCATTATGAGTACTTGATTTTTGCCCCCACATTTGCCGGCAAAAAAACAGCCTCCGGCAATGAGGCTGTAAATGCGTTTGTGAAGGTCAGTTTTTTGAAGGAATGGATTTTTGAAGGGGTTGTGCATCGGCTACCCTTGTTATAGGGCGTTTTCATTCTGTCGTTAGTTGTCAAGTTTGTAAATAAATTCTTCTATTTCTGTTTGTCGTGCGTTTGCAAAACCTTTGTCAGAACCGATTTTTACAAAACCACATTTTTCTAAAACTTTTTGCGAACCAAAATTGTCAAACGCAACTCGTCCAAAAATTGGTCTGGTCGTTTCAATGTCAAGAAGATTTTTTAGAGCTATTGTCGCAACACCTTGTCCCCAAAATTTTTTGTCCAACCAATAGGTGATTTCCGCATTGCCTTCCATTACGAATTTAGCAACACTTCCTACGATTATATTGTCAATTAAAATTGTCTGATTGTTTACCGTTGGGTCGCTCAATAATTTTGTGAATTTCGTCAAATACGCTGTTTTGTCTGTCGGGTCTTTTGGCATGAATGCAGCTAAGTATGCACCTTCCTTGTCAAGTTGAAATTCAAATAAAGTGTCCAAGTCTGCTTTTTCTGTCGGTCTAATTTTTATGTCAAGTTTGTTGTTCGTCATTTGTCTTGTGGGGTCAATGTTGTTTTGTTAGTTGAATTGTCTTTCGGTTTCGGGTCGTCCTAAAATGCCCTATAACGGTTCGGGGCTTGGCGTTCGGGCGGGATTTTCAGTAGAAAATTCCGTGCGAGCGACAAAACCCGAATTTACAAAAAACTGTAGAAGGGGAACGTTCGCCCTGAAAGCTCTTCCAAAACCGATAGAGCAGGGTCTTGTTTTTCCATTTTCGATGTTGTGCTTAGCAATAGGAGCGAAAATGCGTCCCTCGAAACTTTATACCTTCCGCTTCACCTGAAAAAACTGCCTCCGGTAATGAGGCTGTAAATGCATTTGTGAAGGTCAATTTTTTGAAGGAATGGATTTTTGAAGGGGTTGTGCAACGGCTACCCTTGTTGGCGGTTCGTTGTTATGTTTTCATTCTGCAAGTTAAATTCAAGTATTAGTTGTTGTTCTACTGCGAGCTGTTCCCACTTTTCAATAATTGCTCTTATATCAGCTAAACAACGTTCTAAAATATTTTCTGTCATCGTGAAGTTCAGATGCTTGATATATTGTTCAAAATCTTGTTTGAGAATATGTCCTGAATATACGGACTGTATAGGACCGACAACTTGCTCTATAAATCTAAGTTCTTCTGTTTGTGGATTGTTTTTGCCGAACAACTCGCTGAACGTGTATCCTTGTGATAGCATCCCCCAAAAACCTTTCTTATATCCTAAATTATTTTCAACTGCAAAATGACAAATATCGTGAAGTAGGAATGTTTTAGTTTCAAGAGTTATACGTTCAAGTGATTGGTCGTCCCTTGTTAATGTGTATTCACATTGATAGTTTGTTATCTTTTTTAGTTCGATTTTCATTATTGAATTTATGACCTGATTACGGTAATTTATGTCGTGAAATAACTTTTTTCATTATTGTGTCCTGATTTTGAAATTTATATTTTACAAATCCCATTTTTTCAGAAAGTCGAATGGCTTTTAAATTTCTTGTTTTTGTTTGACCGAATATGGTTTCCACTCCTAATTCCTGTTTTGCAATTACTGTCAATAGCTCAAATGCAGATTGCATATAACCCTTTCCCCAAAATTCAGGAAGTAACGAACCGCCTATTTCAATTTCTTTTTTTTCTTGGTTCCAATGGTGTAAGGCGCAGTCGCCAATAATTAAACTTGGTTGGTCTATTGGCCTTATTGTGAAAATATATTCACAGAGTGAAATAATTCTTTTGGTAAATTCAGTTGGTGTTTCATTTTGTAAAATGGGACTTTCATCAAAGTATTCGGCTAATTGTTGGTTAGAATATAATTCATAAATAAAATCAGCATTCTCTACTGATAAGTGTTCGATTACGACTTTTTCATTTGAGTACATTATGACTAATTATTTTGTCTTGTTTGTTCAGCAAGTTTAGTTGGTGCAACTTCACAATATGCTGTTGTCAAAGCGTCTGCAAACAAATCTTTATGAACTTTCTTCATTTCTATAAATGTCCAACCTTGTTTTCCCCATTTGTTAGGTATAGGATAAATAATTGTCCTGTCTGTTGAAGAAAAAACATCCTGGTCAATTTCAGATAACTTTATACAAGCTCTTTTGTATTTGTCGTCATAGGTAGCAAAGATTTTCTTTTTCACTCTAAAGGAAGTTTTTTCAAAATGGGGTTCTTCTGTCGCTTCTGGAAATGAAAGTGCCAATTTTCTGAATGTGTCAATTGTTACCATTGTCAGACTTACTTTTTTACAGGTGTCAAATGTGTCAAAACGCATAGCCACTTTTCGTCTTCTTTTTTATAAACATCTGTTATCCATTCATCCGCTTCCATTGGCTGACCCTGCCAAGTTCCTGTATTTTGTCCACGACCTGTTACTAATGCAATATCTCCATAGACTTTAACTCTTAAAATTTCCTTTGTCATAGTAGAATGAGAAAGCAAACCCTGTTCAAGAACGCTAAAAAAACCTTCTTGCGGAATTATTCCGCCTTGACTGTCCACAAGAACCCAATCGCTTGTTATACATTTTTTGATTTCCGTAATGTTATTTGTTATAACTGCCTTGTTAAAGTCATTCTCAATTTGTTGGAATTTTTGTTTTAATTGTTCCTCTGTCATACTATTTCATTTTTGTTTCTGTCTTTAGTTGCACGGTGGATGTAACAATGACCGCTAACGAACAGGTATTGCCGATGGTTGGGAATTTAAAATCTGTCCGCCGGAACTGCTGCCTGGCTTTTTGATAAAGATAAATATTTACTACTAAAGCTGGGCTTTATTCGTCAAGCCTGAACCGCAGTACAACAGAATTACTGCTGCTGATTGCTCCAATGTCAAGCCCAACTATTGGCAATACCAATGTTAGCGGTTCCTTGTTCTTTTTCACTCATTGTTTTCCAGAATATCGGTCGCTGTTTTCACATCAAGTTGTTCTGCTAAACCAACAAGCAGTCCTTCTGTCCCACGAATGTAGCACAGCCGATAAACGCCTTCATAATTGACCACTTCGCCAACAAGTTCAGCACCTTGCTTTGTAAGCCTGGAAACCAACTCGTCAATATTGTCAACTCTGAACATAATTCTTAGATATCCAAGAGAATTAACAGGTGCTGTCCTATGGTCTGAAATGGTTGTCGGTGTTAGGAATCGTGAAAGTTCAAGTCTGCTGTGCCCGTCAGGGGTAACCATCATAGCAATTTCTACTGACTGATTTCCAAGCCCCGTTACCCGTCCTGCCCATTCGCCTTCAACCATCATTCGCCCTTCAAGTGTCAGTCCTATTTCTTTAAAAAAGGAAATAGCATTGTCCAGAGATTCGACTACAATGCCAACATTGTTCATTTCCATTAATCTACTTTTTGTCATAATTTATATTTTCATTTTAATTCTTTTCATTCTGTCGTTATGTTGATGTCGTAGTGTCGTCTGTTACAATGACCGCTAACGTTTCGGGGCTTTGCGTTCGGGCGGGTTTCAGAGCACAAAGTTTCAATTTATTACTAAAGTTCATTAGGAGTACTAAGCTCCAAGTTTGCACTTCAGCCCGCCTGATGCCAAACCGCTGTGCCTGTTGCACAACGCACACCTTGTGCATAAAGATAATTATTAAATAGAAAGAACATGTAGTACCTTGTAAGTATGCAAGGCAGGAAGCAATTTTCACCGCAACTCTTCTACAACACCAGCTTA
>JAEZZY010000064.1 GCA_023418315.1 Bacteroidota bacterium | reverse complement strand
TAGCCATTATGTGTGGAGTAGCGCTGGGCTTGCTCACTTTGTTATTGGAATAGTAGCTAACTTTAGTTCATGAGAAAATGGTGGTTGTTTCTTTGGGGGTGTTTATCGCTTGTATATCAAAGTAAGGGGCATGAACGGGACAGTCTTTTACCGATTCCTGCAAACAGGTCATTACTCTGGAAGATCACAGGCAATGATATGAAAACGCCTTCCTATCTCTTCGGCACCATGCACCTCATCTGCAAAGAAGATTACGTGTGGACAGCCGCCATGAAAAAAAGCCTGAACGCCGTGAAAGAGATCTGCTTTGAAATGGATATGGATGATCCCTACTTAATGACCGAAGCTGCCAAAGGGATGATGGACTATAGCGGAAAAACATTGCGCGATTATTTTTCGGAAGAAGAATATAGCCTTTTGGAACATTATTTTGCGGATAGCCTTGGGGTGAATATTTCCTTATTTGCCGGACTGAAACCCGCAGCACTCGTCAGCTTGGTAGCCCAAAACGGATTGGCATGTGCGGATATGATTTCCTATGAAGCAGTCCTTATGGAAGAAGCAAAAAACAGGAATATAGACATCACCGGCCTGGAACATCCTGAAGAGCAAATCGCACTATTAGACAGTCTTCCGGTAGATACCATCATCCGGGAAGTGATGCGCATGATACAAGGCAACCTCCCTAATAGGAATGAATATGCTTATCTGGTAGCCGCTTATAAAAAGCAGGATGTTGCTGCCCTGTATCAATTGATAACCGAGGCGGAGCAGAACAAAATAAGCCTGAACAGTTTTTTGGATGAGCGCAATACAAAATGGATAGAACGAATGGAAGAACGGATGGATCAGCAACCGGTTTTTTTTGCCGTGGGAGCCGGGCATTTGTGGGGAGCAAACGGGGTGATCAACTTGTTGCGGCAGAAAGGATATAAAGTGGCCGCCGTAAGGTAATTTTACAATTTATCTACCATATCGCGGAGGGTATCTTTGCGGATAGGTTTGTTCAGAAAATCATTTACCGATTTATAGCTCCTGGCCTTTATCATATCAATCTCATTTATAGAAGAGGATAAAAGATGGATGGCATAGTTGGCTTGCTTGTCTTCGTCCACCATTTGCTCAAAAGATTCTATAAACTCAAAGCCGGTCATTAACGGCATTTGAATATCTACAAGGACGATTGTTTTATTTTCATCTACCTCTCTGTTTTTTATAAACTCAAGCGCCTCTTTGGCATCCATAAAAACGCTAAGGGAGATGTGGCGTTCTATACTTTGTATAACTTTCTCGCCTATAAAACAGTCCAACTTGCTGTCATCTATAAGGATGAAGTGGTATCGTTTACTTTCGTTCATTCGTTACTTAGTGGGTATCGTCGCCATAAATTTCGTTCCAGTGCCCAATTTAGAAGTTACTTCTATAGTGCCCTGGAGCTTGCTTAAAGCGTCTTTTACATTATATAATCCGAAGCCGGCACCGGTGCTTTCCTGGGTAGCGCGGAAGAACATTTTGAATATGTCATTGAGGTGTTCTTCTTCAATGCCTATTCCGTTGTCTTCCACTTCTATAATTGCCCGCCCTTTTTCTACCACTGCCGAAATCCGGACAAATTTATTCGGTTCGTCCTTTTGCTGGTATTTTAAAGCGTTCGATAACAAATTATTAATTATCAACTGTAGGATAATCTTGTCGTTTCGGAATACTCCTTCCTGTTTTACCGATGTGGTGATGGAGATATTCTGTAGCGAAGCATTTACTTTGTGGATGGCTACCAGTTCATTAAGAAGCGTTTGAAAGTCAATATCCTCAATGTTTAACTCGCCACGTTTCAGGCTATAATAGGCATGAATATTTTCGATGAGGTCGGTTACTTTTCCGGCAGATTCTTCCATTAAGGAAATAATCTGCCTTATTTCCTGCAGGTCATCGGTGTTTTTCATCAGCTCCAGCGCGCCGGTAATGCTTACGATAGGTCCGCGGATGTCGTGCGTTACGCTATAGGCAAATTTATCCAGCTCTTCATTTGCTTTTTGAAGCTCTTGATTTTTTACAAACAGCAGCGATGAGGTAGTATAATATTTATAGCCCTCTTCTATAGCCGCGCGCACATCTACTTCTTGCCAGGGCTTGGTGAGGAAGCGGTAAATATGTCCGTGGTTGATGGCTTTGATGACTGATTCAATATCCACATATCCGGTAAGTAACATTCTTACGGGGTTGGGATAGCGCTTAGATACTTCTTCAAAAAACTGGACTCCGGTTTTCTCCGGCATGCGCTGATCGGAGAGGATAATTTTGATGTCGGGATGTTTTTCCAGCATCACCATGCCTTCATCCGCCGATATGGCGGTGAGGATTTCATAATCATGGCGGTAGGTGGCTTTAAACCCAACCAGGTTGTTGAGTTCATCATCCACATATAATATTTTAATTTTTTCAGTAGAGGACACTATCGTTCATTTTGAGGCTCTGTATATTTAATGGGGAGCGTGAAGATAAATTCCGCACCGGCGCCCGGTTCAGAATTTACTTTAATCTGCCCGCTGTGTTTTTTAATCGTGTTCCAGGTAATTGATAGCCCCAAGCCCGTACCCACGCCTACGTCTTTGGTGGTAAAGAACGGTTCGAATAATTTCTTTTTGGTTTCTTCCGTCATGCCTATGCCATTATCCTTCATGCTGATTTGGACATGGTCTTCGTCATGAGTGGTGGTGATGGTCAGCTTGCCGTTGTTTTCGTTTGGCCAGCGTTCTTGTATCGAGTGTACACCGTTGGTCAGTACGTTTAGAAATACCTGATTCAGTTTGCCGGGATAGCACTCTACCAAAGGTAAATCGCCATAATTTTTTTCCACCGATATTTTTCCGTCCATCATATTGTTTACGATGACAATGGTGGAATCAAGGCATTCATTTATATCGGCCAGTTTCACATCATCTTCATCCAACCGGGAGAATACACGCAATCCTTTTACAATCTCCGAAGTGCGGTTGGCTCCTTCTTTGATACCGTTCAGCAGGTATTCGATTTCGGTATTCATATAGTCATAATCCAGCTCCGCCTTCATGTTGTTTATGAGCGATTTTTTTTCTTCTGCCGGCAAGTCCTGAATACCAATCTCTTCTATTTTAGCCATCATCTCCTGCAAAGTAGCAATATCTCTTTTCAAAGGGCCTACATTGGAGGTTACAAAATTGATAGGGTTATTGATTTCGTGAGCGATGCCCGCTGTGAGTTGACCGAGTGAAGCCATTTTCTCCGACTCTACTAATTGTGCTTCTGTTTCTTTCAGGTCTATAAGTGTTTGTTGGAGGTTTTCGTTAGATTGTTTTAGTTCTTTGGTTCGTTCGATCACATTTTGTTCGAGGATGATGTTTTGTTCTCTTACGATTTTTTCATTTTCTTTAGCTGTTTCAAACGCTTTTTGCTGAAATGCGTCTTTTTCCGCTTTGTAAAGATTTATTTTATCGGCAAGTGCTATGGAAAGCAATACAATGACAGCCGCAGAACCAATTTGTAGAATGGAAATAGTTAGCAAATTGTATGGTAACGCTCCCGCATCCTTAAGTACAAATACGACAACACTCAATAGAAAAATCGTCCAGCTAACCAAGAAGACCAATGCCGGACGGTATTTGTATTTATAGCTAATGTACAAACCGGTACCGATAAGTAGGAGAGCAAGGGGAAGTCCTAGTATATTGATGAGATTATAGCTGATTACTTTGCTCCCTATAAAAGCATTTAATGTGAGCAATATATACAAGATTATAATTACGGTAAATATCTTATTGGTCTTGGGCAAATATTGTTTTATGTTTAGAAAGCTTCGGGAGAAAGCTATCGAACTTAAAGCAGTGAGTGTAGGGAATATATATAATGATGTTTTTTCAAAATTTGGGAAATTAGGCCATAAGAATTTATAACCTAGCCCTGTAACATTCAATTGTACAAGCCCTACAGACATGATATAAAAAACAAAATAAAGATAGCTTTTGTCCCTTGTACTTATATAGATGAATAGATTGTAGAGGGAGAAACCTAAAATGATACCATAATAGATTCCCCAAAGCACATTCTTTCTTAAATCATATACATTAATTAGGGTGCTACTTTCAAGTCTTAAAGGTATAAGGAGCTGAGTAGGGCTTTTTACTTTCAAAAAAAAGCGTTTTGCTTGGCCTGGGGGTATGTCTAAGGAAAAATAGGGGTTAGTATTCTCTGATTTTCTTTCATAAAATGGGATGTCCTTTGAGACTATCTCCACCGCATAACCGTTTTCTGTAGGGTAGTATAGCTGCACATTTTCTAAAAATGCATTTTCAATTTCTAAACCCAAATCATTTTTGTTTGTTGTATTTTTTATAAGAAATTGAAGCCATATAGCACCTCCGCTCGAACCTAAATTGGGTACTTCTGCCTCTGATTTTTTATATTCTTTAGAATTGAGCACATGATAAAAGGACATTGTATCTTTAGGATCTGCTAATATATATACAAAATCGCCCATGTGGCCGTCAAAGTATGAATCAGCAAAAAAAGTATCTATGTCATTCGCGCGAGCAGAAAAGAGGTACAAAAGGGCAAAGAATAAAGAGATAAGCCTTTTGTTATTCATATTTGTTGTTTAATTTGGGAATTGTAATATTATATTGAATCTCAGTTTTGCCTTTCTCCCCCAGTACACTAATGCTACTGATTGGTACGTCATAAAAATAGATAATTTCATCGTAGAAGGCTGCGCTCATGGGAATATTATGCAGATTTTTCACTACTAAGGCTGTAGCAATCAAATCTAATTTCGGATAAATAAATTTTCCTTCATTCCCTATAGATGTTTCTATTTCAAATCCTGTATTTTGACACATTTGAACCGTATAGGGGGCACATAATACAAACAAGCTATCCATACCAATTTTTTTCGCAATAGAAACACCCATTTTAGTGAGTAAAATACTTACTCCTCTTCCTGCTATTGCCTTCGCATTCCACAGTCCGCACAGTTCACCCGTAATTTTACCATCAGCATAAGAATCTACTAATTCATGGATTTTTGTTTCTACTACAGAAATTGCTTCTTGGATAGGCAATGGATAACCGGGATGTACTAAATGAATCCGTTCTCCTCCTACTACCTCCCCACTCTCTTCATCTTCCACTAAAACAACATATACTCCCGGATTATGAAACCAATCCGTTTTAGCAGATGTAACTTTCGTAACACCATAGTCTCTGAGAACGTTTGCATGACCTTCTGCAAACCTCTGACACGACTCTATGTCATTTATAGCTCTAAATACCCTTATTTTTAACATTGTTGTTATATTAAATAGTTGATTGGGTAGTTAGTTAATTAATTCATCTAAATCCAAATAAAACCTTCCGGAGCTTTTTATATCATTCAGAAAAATCCTTCTTACTACATCTGTTGTTACCGCCCCTCCGAGTACAACTGAAGATGCCAACTGAGGCCAGCTTCCGATAGTCTTTCCTATCTGTTTCATAGAGTATTTTAGTCTTTCGGAAGTTTTTTCAAAATCAACAATCTTCATCACCAATTCAATTCGTTCTTCATCGTTAATATGACTTAACGATTCCGGAATAATACCTTTTGCAAAACCATGCAATATCTCTCGCTCCGGCTCCAGGTCAAACCGTTCGATATCCAGCATTCCGCGGTCATTTGTATCCATCACCACGGGCACCTGCAATTCCCGTGCCTTAAAACGGCTGTTGATTTTTATATCCAGCCCGTCACACACTTCCACCAGCAAATCTATCTTGCCGTCCTCAGTAAAAAATGCGTCTATATTTTCAGCAGTAATGCCTTCGCTATAAAGCTTTATTTTTAGAAAAGGGTCTATCTCCGCTATTTCGCGGGCGGCTATGACGGTCTTCTTCAATCCCAGATTTTGCACTCCGGTGCGTATCCTGTTCAGGTTGCTAAGCTCGGCCGTATCAAAATCTGCCAGTCGCAATTCGCCGCAAGTACGTTCCATTGCCAGCGTCAGCGCTATGGATTGCCCTACGGAAAGCCCTATAATCCCTATTTTCTTTTTACGAAGTATAGCCTGTTCTTCATCGGTAATCTTATGTCGGTTACGGTTGGTGCGCACGGCTATAAACTCCTCCTCGTCCAGCAGATGGATGAGCTTATTGCTCCACGGATAATAGACCCATACGCCATATTTATCCGGGGCAATACCGTTCAAATGTTGCTCGATTAATGCAGCGTATTCTTCCTCTTTTATTTTTTTGGAGGGAAAAAGACATTTTACCAGCTCTTTCAGCTGGGAGGTAAGCTCATCAATAACCTGTATATGTGGCTGACGGGAAAGCAGTTCTGCAAGCAATTGTTCATCGGCAACATTCGATAGCCTGAAAAAAACAGGCAGAAAACCGGTAACATCCACTTGCGCAATTCCCACTTTATCAATAATATTCATAAAGTCATGTAATTCAGTGTAACGTAAATCTATAATAGTAGGAAAAGCGAATGGGTGACAATATACAATTTTATTACCAAAATCGGAACAGTCCTTTTTACAAAATAATTATTATAATATTAGTAAAGAAAAATAAATTTATTATTTTCACATTGTCGAATCCCAATGAGCACTAAGCCGAATATACTATACGTAGATGATGAAATGAACAATCTCATTTCCTTCAAAGCACTTTTCCGCATAAAATACAATGTGTTCATTGCCGAAGGTGGCCCCGATGCCATTAAAATACTCAATGAACATGAAATCCATGTCATCATCACCGACCAGCGCATGCCTGAAATGACCGGAGTGGAATTTCTGGAAACCATCTTGCAAGATCATCCCGATCCCGTGCGTATCTTACTCACCGGATATGCCGATCTGAATGCCGTGATAGATGCCATCAACAAAGGAAAAATTTTTCACTACCTCAGCAAACCCTGGGATGAAGAAGAGCTGGAGACCACCATCAACTTGGCATATGACATCTACCGCAAGCGAAAAGAAGATAAAGAAACAAGTGAAAAACTGCTGCTTACCAACGACCAACTGGAGTTTCTCCTGCGTCAGAAATTATTATCGTAAAGCCGTTCTCTTTTTTTTGTTTTAAATATTTCCCCCACTTTTATACTCTGAATCACTTTCGGAATGAGCGGGCTTAGCGTAGTTATTATCACCTTAAATGAAGAAAAAAATCTTGACAGATGTCTGCGTTCCATAGTGCGCATAGCCGATGAAATAGTAGTAGTGGACAGCGGCTCTACCGACCGCACTATAGAAATTGCCCATCGCTACCATGCCAAAATTTTTACCGAACCGTTCAGAGGCTATGTAGCCCAAAAAAACTTTGCAGATGCCTGCGCTTCCCATGATTGGATTCTTTCCATAGATGCCGATGAAGCCCTTAGCCCCGAACTGGACACCGCCATACGGCAAATAAAAGGCAACGAAAAACACGATGCTTACGAGGTAAAAAGACTTACCAATTATTGTGGAAAATGGATTCGCCACTGCGGCTGGTATCCCGATAAAAAAATCCGCCTTTTTCATAGGCAAAAAGGAAAATGGAGCGGAGAACAAATACATGAATCATGGCAGCCACACCCTTCTTCCTCTTCTATCGGTCAGCTTAGCGGAGATTTATTGCACTATAGCTATTACACTCTCTCCGACCACCTTAAACAAATCGAAAAATTTACGGAAATTATGGCGCGGCGTGATGTGGCAAACGGAAAAAACAGCACGCTGTGGTATGCGATTGCTTCCGCTCACTGGAAATTTATCCAGTCCTATATCTTGCAATTGGGCGTTCTGGATGGCGCAGCCGGTTTTCAGGTATGTAAGCTGTCCGCATTTGCTACCTATATGAAGTACAGTAAGATCAGACAATATTATCAATTCAATAAAGAAGGTAAACCTTATTGATGCAGCAACTCCGCAATATCATCATCAGCCGCACCGACAGCATCGGAGATGTGATCCTTACCTTGCCTATGGCGAAAGTGTTGAAAGACCATTATCCCGAAATCAAGATTGCTTTCTTAGGAAAAAATTATACAAAGCCGGTAGTAAGTTGCTGTACCTATATAGATACATTTATAGAGGTAACTGATTTTATGAAGAGCGAGGTAGCCATTTGCGGAGAAAAACCCCAAGCCATTCTTCATGTTTTTCCTGTAAAGGAAATTGCGAAACGCGCCAAATCCCTCAATATTCCCTTGCGTATAGGCACTGCCAGTCGCCTCTATCACTGGTTCACCTGCAATAAACTCATAAGGCTTAGCCGTAAAAATTCGGAGCTGCATGAAGCACAACTCAATCTGAAATTGCTCGGCGCCATAGGCATACACCCTCATTTTTCAACAGCGGAAATCCAATCGCTATTCGGGTTTACGAAGATTCCACCGCTTTCCGAAGAATACAAAAAATTTCTTCATCCGCAGAAATACAACCTGATTCTCCACCCCAAATCGCAAGGCAGTGCGCGGGAATGGGGTTTGAAAAATTTTATCGCACTCATAAAGCTGCTGGACAAAAATCGGTTTCATATTCTCATATCCGGCACGGCAAATGAACGCAAACTGCTGAACGAATTATTTGCTGCCTGCGGCAAGGAAGTAACCGATATTACGGGAGCGATGGATCTTACCGCTTTCATTTCCTTCATCCACCACTGCGGAGGACTGGTCGCCAACAGCACCGGGCCCTTGCATATAGCCGCCGTGCTGGGCAAAAACGCGTTCGGCATCTATCCTTCACAACGCCCTACACACCCGGGACGCTGGGCACCTATAGGCAAGCATGTATCTATTTTTGAAGATGTTGCAACCGTTGCACCCACCGAGGTGGCGGCTAAGATAGAAGCCGCTTTTCCCCATTCCTGAACCGGCTTGGCTATAAATATCAAAATCGCATAGGTTTACTTATTTTGTGCCTGTTTTAATTAAGCAAACCATTCATGAAATACGCACTCATTACCGGAGGTTCCAGAGGTATAGGACGATTAACCTGTGTGAAGCTCGCAGAACTCGGCTATAATATCTTAATCAATTATAAAGGCAATAAAGCAGCCGCAGAAGAAACCGCGCAAGCCGTGAAGCAACACCAGGTACAGGCAGAATTGCTACAATTTGATGTGGCGGATAAAAAAGAAGTGGAAGACGTGCTGGGCAAATGGATGAATGAGCATAAGGAAAACCTGATCGAAGTATTGGTAAACAATGCCGGCGTGCGGCAAGATACGCTGATGATGACGATGACCGACAGCCAATGGAGCGAAGTGCTGAATACCAGTTTGCAGGGAATGTATAACGTTACCAAAACCGTACTGAACCCCATGCTGATGAACCGATACGGACGCATCATCAACATGGTATCGCTGAGCGGGCTGAAAGGCACTCCCGGACAAGTAAATTACTCGGCGGCAAAAGCCGGAATGATAGGCGCTACCAAAGCCCTGGCGCAGGAAATAGCCAAACGCAATATCACCGTGAATGCCATAGCACCCGGCTTCGTACGGACGGATATGACCGAAGAACTGAATGAAAAAGAACTGGCGAAAATGATACCCATGCAGCGTTTCGGCGAGGTAGAGGAAGTTGCCGATTTAGTCCAATTCTTAGCCTCTAAAAAAGCATCTTACATTACCGGGCAGGTCGTTTCCATCAATGGCGGACTGTATAGCTAAGCATGGCGTTTTTATTCTCTAAATAATATCATGTAAGTTTGTTCATCAGCATAGCGTAATTATCATGAGCGACAGAAGCATTGTTTCTATAGTAGGCGGCAATATTTTTCAGGGAGATAATCTCATCCTCAGCAATGTAAATTTTCATGTGGACAAAGGCGAATTTGTATATCTGATCGGGAAAACCGGTACGGGTAAATCCAGCTTGCTGAAAACGCTTTACGGCGATTTGTACCTAAAACAAGGAATGGGCAATGTAGCGGGTTTTGATTTGTCGAAATTAAAATGGCAAAATATCCCTTTGCTGCGCAGAAACCTCGGCATCGTATTTCAGGATTTTCGCTTGCTTACCGATAGAAATGTGCGCGACAATCTGGAATTTGTACTGAAAGCCACCGGCTGGAAAGACAAGGTGTTGATGAAAGAAAAAATTGACAGCGTACTTGCCAAAGTAGGTTTGAAGAATAAAGGATTTAAAATGACCTACGAGCTTTCGGGTGGTGAGCAGCAACGTGTGGATATTGCCCGCGCCTTGCTTAATAACCCCAAGCTGATCCTTGCCGATGAACCTACCGGAAATTTAGACCCCGATACTACGGATGAAATCATGCAGTTGTTGTTCAGCATTTGCCGCGACTATCATACGGCGTTCATTATGGCTACGCATGATTATTCCATCATTCAGAAATATCCGGCGCGCGTGGTGCGGGTAGAGCAGGGTGCAGTCAAAGAGATTTCCGTTGCAGGTATGTAAAGACTCGCTCCGCGTTTTTATGATTGTCGTAATGCTGCATCAGCACATCCCGCCGTTTTGTTTTTTCCATAGCAGTAAAGGGAACATTCATCCGTTCTTTTATTTTTTTTATAAACTGCTTAGCCCCGTTTGCAAGAGCGCATACAGAACATAGCCCCGTGCCATGCACCATATCGTCATTTACCAGTACATGCCTGCCATGAAAAAGCGCGTGGAGCAACTTCAGCTTCAATCCGGTATTTTGAAACGTAGGCAATACATGAATATGCGCATCGGTGATCAGCTCCTCCATTTTCACCGAATCGGGATTAACGATGAGGCTACAGTGTGCATATTTTTTAGCTTCTTGTATCAGCGCCGGCGACGGATTTTTTCCGGCAAGAAAGAAGGGTACAGATACATAGGGAATCACTTCTTTCAACAAAAACATAGCGGCTTCTTCGTTTTCTTCTACTGAAAGATTACCATGATAAAGGCAATAATTCCCGCTTCCTTCTTGGGCATTTACGGCATCGTAAGGCTGAAAAGAAGGCAGGTATTCATGTAGCGCATTCGGATATTTTTCTTTAAAAAAATCATGATCGTGAAGGGCTACGGTAAAGAATGCGTCTATAGGGTGCAACTTATTTTCGAAGCGATGCAATAAGGTGGCTTCACGCTGATAATAAATTCTCTTTATCCTGTTTTTAGTACGCTTGGCAAGCAAGGAATAATAATCCTGCTCTACATTTTGCGGGCGAAGAATTTTTATTCTGTGGGATAATGCAGGGTGATGCAGATAATAAGCCGTGCTTAACCCATCGAAAAAAACCGGTGCTTCTATAGCCAGTAAATTATCCAGCAACTCCTCACTCCTCCGGGAATAAACGATATAGGGCAGCGTGGGCGATATTCCTGAAAGGCCCGTATGGCGCGGATAATACCAAACTTTTTCACACCATTTTTCTAATATCGCAGAGGGCTTCCTGCCGTCATACTGGGTGCAATGCAAATAGATTTTCACACCTGCCTTAGCAAGGTGTTTTATTTTATAAAACACATCTATAATACCGCCGTAGTCGGGTGGGTCGGGAATGGCGAAGGAAACGATATGCAAGCTCAGTTCACTCAAGCGCTTTATAAATTTTCAGTAAGATTTGCTCCTCATGCTGCCAGCAATATTTTTTTCTTGCGGTCATGCAGTTTTGCTGCAAGCGTTTATAATCCTCTTCCTGCTCCAGCAAAAAATTTAATCCCTCGGCTATCTGCTCTTTTGTAGGGGCTTCTATCAAGTATGCTACTTCCACATCCGTGTTTATTTTTTCATACTCGGGATAGTTTACACAAAGCTGCGGCACACCGTTGTGCATATAATCGAAGAAACGATTGGCAAGGGAATATTTATTGCTTGTAGCCACAGCCTCAAAAAGCGTGATGCCTATATATGCGTTCAGCGTATAATTTCTCAATTCATCCGGTGGCACATACCCTTTAAACAGCACCTTATCTTCCAGCCCGTTTTCCCGTGCGATGTGTTTGGCTTCTTCAAAGAAATTCCCTTCCCCGCAAATAATGAGCCGCGCGTTTACGCTCTTCATAGCAGGTATCAGGTATTCAAAGCATCTGCCTACATTTACTGCTCCTTGATATAAAATATAGCGTTCCTTTTTTTCAGGAATGCGGATAGGCTTCAACACGGTAATATTTCTCACCAATCCATAATCCACTCCATAACGTTTCTTAAATATTTCCGCAATATAGGCACCCACCGTGTAGCCGATAGGGAAGCGAGGCACAAAGGTGCGCTCTACCCAGCTCCACATTTTATAGATGGCCGGGCGCGATACGATTTCCTGCATTTCCGTAAACAGCTCATGCGCATCATACACCCGCTTTTTTTTTCTGAACACAGAAGCATAATAAACCGGCACAATCGTATCCAGATCTATAGCGCAGAGAATATCGGCTTTGGAAAAAAGCAGATGAAAAAATAATTGCAGATTATAGGAGGCATAAAACAGTTTTCCTTTTTCAAAGAAAACAGGAATTCTTTTTTGCTGAAAACTTTTTGGAAGGAGCGCCGGGCTATTCTTTTTCTTTACCCCTACGAGGCAGACCTCATAGCCTCCGGCAGCCAGCGAATGGCAAATGCGTATCATACGCTGATCGTAATGGAGATCGTTGGTAACCGTGCAAATAATTTTTATCAAGAAGAAAATGGAATTAACGGCGGTAAAAATAAAGCATTAAATGTAGGGTTAGTACATTTGCAAACGGCTGATGAAAAGCAGAAGGATATTAATCATAACCAACCGCGTGCCTTATCCATTGAAAGATGGTGGCAACCTTGCTATGCACGCTATGGTATCCGGCTATCATCATGCGGGAATGGAGGTTTTTTTATTCAGCATGAATACTTCCAGACATTTTGCCGCCGTAGAAGAATTACCCGATCTGTTCAAGCAAATTCGTTTTGAAACCTTTGATATTGATACGGAGATACGCATCTTTCCTTCTTTAAAAAATTACCTGCTCAGCAAGCAGCCCAATCAGGTGGACCGTTTTTTCGATAAGGATTTTGAAAAAAAACTCATAGCCGCCATCGAAGATTTTGAACCGGAAATCATTCAATTGGAAAGCGTCTATCTTTCCTCTTACCTGCCTTCCATCCGCACTGTTTCTAAAGCGCTTATCGCTACCCGATTGCATAATATAGAGCATGAAATATGGGAGCGCCTTGCCAATGAAACATCCAATCGCTTTAAACGCATTTATCTGAAAGACCTTGCCGCGCGTATCAAAAAATTTGAGCTGAGTGCCTGGGAGGAAACGGATATGCTGCTGCCCATCACCCAGCAAGATGCCAGGAAAGTGCGTGAAGCTGCCAAAGAAAAACCACTTCATGTAGCTCCTTTCGGACTGGATGAAAAACACATTCCTGCCCGCACCACTGCGGAGAAATGGATGGGCTACCACATAGGTGCTATGGACTGGATGCCGAATATGGAAGCCATCACCTGGTTTTTGGAAAATGTATGGAAGGAGTTGCACAAAGAACTTCCGGATTTTGAATTTCATTTTGCCGGCAGGAATATGCCTGCTTCCTTTAAAAAATATGAGGGCAATGGGGTGGTATGCGCCGGTGAAGTGGCAGATGCGAACGCTTTTATAGCCGACAAAAAAATACTGATCGTGCCTTTGCAGGCAGGCAGCGGCATAAGGGTAAAAATAATGGAAGCCTTTGCAGCCGGGAAGCTCGTCATCAGCACCGCGGTAGGCATTCAAGGTATCGAAGGGCTGAAAGACGGAACGCATTTTCTGTGTGCAGAAACCGCCGAGGATTTTATTCGCCAGATAAAATTTGCTACGGAAAACCAAGCGGCCGCAGAAGCTATTGCTCATGCCGGCGCTTTGTTTATAAAAACCCTATACAACCAACAACGAATTACCGAACAGCTTTGCCTTAAAATGGAATCGCTTTTGATGGAACGGGCGTAGCGGACGACGTTTTACAAAGGAGCCGTTTGTCCGCTTTCACTGAGCCGCATCCTTGCGATTTGCACATAGGTGCTTCCGGGGTATTGAAGGATCAGTTCTTCGTAAAATTTTTTGGCTTCAGAAGGTTGCTTCATATAGTTATCGTACAGCTCAGCCGTTTTAAAAACTGCATCATCTCCCAGCACATCCTGTCCGTGTTTTTTATAGACAATTTGATAATACTCCAGCGCTTTGTTGTATGCCCGGTGCTTGATGGCTAAGGAGGCACGCAACATCAGTATATCATCGGTAAGCGGGTGCTGGGGATAAGCCTGAGAAATGCTATCTAAAAGCGCCACAGCTTCTTTATCCTTGTTTTGAAACAACAACAGATCGGCATGGGCAAATTGTTGCAACGGAATCAGATTGCTATCCGGCGGAATATTTTCGGTAATCAATACGGAAAGATAGAGCGCATCATTGGCTATAAGCTCGGAAGTAGAAGCCTTCAATACGGAAAGCTGCCCTTGCGCCCATTCAAAATCGCCGCGGTAATAAGCCAGTTTAGCATTGCGGAAACGCGCTTCTTCACCCAGCATATCTTCTTTGAATGCCTTATCCACCTGGCTATAGGTAAGCGAAGCATCCCATACCTTGCCTTGCAATACGAAGTAATCGCCAAGTTGCAATTTGGCTTTGCCTATAAACAGCCGAGTAGCCGCCGGTTGCTCGATGGCTTTTTGTAGCAACTCTATAGCTTTTGACGTATTGCCTGCATATTGTGCTTCCAGTAGGGCGTATTGCAACAAGGTTTCTGATGCGTATAGATGTGGAAAATCGGTAAAATACGCTTCAAATTCTTTTTCCAGTGGGGCAACATCCTCCGGAGTAAACGCAATGTTTTCTTCCAGCTTCAACATGCCTATACTCAGTTTTTCAGCGAGTGCTACAGGATACATGGCCTCCTCTTTTCCTTTTTCCAGCACGGCATTGAGGGCAGCGTTGGCAGCGTCATATTTTTTCTCTTTTTTAGCCAGGCGTGCAAAAGCGATAAGGCGCTGTCCGTTTTCTTTATTTCGCTCATCAAGGGCACGTATTTGTATCATCGCACCTTCCCAGTCGTCTTTCTGGGTGTAGAACCAGGTAAGTAACTCGGAGTAAAAATTATTGGAAGGGTTTTCGTTTATTTTTTTGAGAATGGATTTTTGTGCTTGTTGTAATTTCTTAGGATTATTGCCTATGATTTCCAGCAGCATGGATTTGGTATCATCCACACCGGCTATCTGCCGCGGTCCTGCTTCTATCAATACATTCACGGCTTTATCCACTTCTCCGGTTTTACCATAAAGCCTTGCCAGAGCATTGCTATAAAAAAAGGGATTACGCAAAAGCTCGGATGCGTGCACGTAGGTTTTGATGGCATAATCATCTCTGTTCATAAGGCTGAAAGCGGTTACCATTTTCGTTGTCAGCATGTCATCGCCGTTCATCAATCCGATGGCTTTTTCAAAATGTTCTTCGGCTTTTTTTTCTTTTCCCGACAAAAGATAGACCCTTCCCAGATCCACTAAAGCCAGCGGATTATAGGCTTGTGTGGTGAGGTATTTTTCTGCCAGCGAAATGGCATCTTTCCAATTCTTATCTTCTATAAGCATTTGCAAATATTCCCGATACACGGTTTCATCGCGGGGATTTTGCGCATGTAATTTTTTGTAGAGGGCTATAGCCTTTCCATATTCTTTTTGAAGGGCAAAAGTTCTTGCTTCTGCCAGGTGGTCGGGCTGTGCAGCCGCCGGATAGGCGTAAAGCCCCATCATCAATATCATTATCCACCACCACTGTTTCTTATCCTTCATGGAGTACAATCATTTTTTATCAAATGTAGCAGAAATAAAAAGCCGCATGAAAGCGGCCTCATCTTAAAAATTAAAAAAAACATTTCTATTCTTCGGGCACTACCAGGCGAAAACCGTTGCCGTGTATGTTTACGATTTCTACGGTGCTATCGGCTTTAAGGTATTTGCGTAGCTTGGCTATATACACATCCATGCTGCGACCATTGAAATAAGTATCGCTGCCCCAGATGCGTTTCAATGCCGTTTCGCGCGGCAGTAAATCGTTTTTATATTCTGCAAGCATCGTAAGCAGTTCATTTTCTTTAGGAGAAAGGGTTTGAGCTTCTCCATCATGTTGCAGAATACGCAGCTTACTGTTGAAGTGGTATTTGCCTATATTGAACTCTATTTGCGAATGTTGTTTTTCCTGCATATCCTGATTTCGTTTCAGGATGGCTTTTATTTTTTGCAATAAAATTTCGCTGTCAAACGGTTTGTTGATATAGTCGTCTGCGCCGAGTTTATAGCCGTTGAGTATGTCTTCTTTTGTGCTTTTAGCGGTGAGGAAGAATAAGGGGATGTCCGGGTCCACGTTGCGGATTTCTTCCGCCAGTTTAAATCCATCCATATTTGGCATCATGACATCCAGCAGGCAAATGTCAAATTTTTCCCTACGGAAGGCTGCCAGTCCGAGAATGCCGTCGCGGGCTAATTCTACGATATAATCATTCAATTCGAGGTAGTTTTTCAGCACTTGTCCGAAGTTGGTATCATCTTCTACGAGCAGTACTTTAAATTTTTCTTTTTCCATAATGTATGAATAACTGTGTTTTCAAATGTACCTTCTAAAAATCATTCCCATAGCAAATATTTGTTAAAAGCGTGGGCAGGTATAGGTTCTTCTGTCTCTGGAATATTCGTTATAAAGTGCTTCGTAGATGAGGCTTATTTCAAAAGCGCCTCGCCCTTTGTTGGTTGCGGCAAGGGAAGACATGGTGAAATCATAGCCTGTGGTGAGCTTCCATTGCTGGTATTTCAGTCCTAAGGCAGCTATAAGGGCATCGCCCCAGCGGTGATAGGCGCCGAGTATCAATTGCGTATTGGTTTTTTCTTCCCCGCTTACGTTGATGGCAAACAGCATTCCGTATAGCAGTTCTGAAGCGCCTTTCTGGGTAGTGTAGTAAACGGAGGGATTAAAGATTATTACATCGTTCAGCTTAAACAAGGCATCTATGTTCACGGTAGGTCGTCTTCCCAGTTTATTGGTGAGCTGTCCGTAAAACGTTTCTTTAGGCTGGGTAAGATGTGCCATACCGAGTCCTATTTTGATGTACGTATTTTCGTTGGGAAAGATGGCATAATTCACACCTGCGGCGATGTCAAAATAATTGGTCTTGACCTGTGAGCTGTATTTTTCGTTGGTAGGAAAGGTTTCATTGAATACAAAACCGTCCCACTGGCTTCCGAAGGTGAGCTTGGTAAAGTCCACCGTGCGGCCGGCATAGCCTGCTGAAACGCCTAAAGACACCATGCTGTACTCTCCCATCTGAATATGGTAGGCAAGATGTCCTTCAAATTTAGTGAGCTTCAGATTGCCATCGCCTACTACATCATTCCAGAAGGAAAAGCCTATGCCCATCCAGTTGGTCTGGTTTCTGTTGCGCATCAATTGAAAGTCTCCAAAGGCAGACATGGTTACATAGGGCACGGGGATACTTGCCCATTGCTTCCGGTAGTTTACCCCTATGCGATAATCTTCCTGGGGCAATAAGCCGGTATTGGCGGGGTTGAGGAGCAAGGGTGCATTGTAATATTGCGAAAAGTGCATTCCTTGCCCATAAGCGCCGGTGGTGATGCCTAAGCTGCAAATAATCCATGCGATTTTTGTAACTAATTTTTTCATGTTTCGTCTTATCTTAATAATGTTACATTACCTTGTCTGCTTTGCGTAGTGCCATCGGTAAAGGTAGCGTTGAGCGTATATCCGTAGCTCTCCATTTCCTGTGGTTTACCTTTATATACTCCATCCCATCCTTTGTCCAGAGAGTTGGTTTCAAATACTAATTGTCCCCACCGGTTGTAGAGTTTAAAATCTAAGGTTTCGATACCCGCGCCATATACATACAGAATATCGTTTTGTCCATCGTTATTAGGGCTAAAAGCCGATGGCACGCCTACGGAAGGAATAATTTCCGCATCCACGCGTTTGCAAATCGTATCCAGACAACCTTCGGCGCTTCTGGCGGTAAGGCATACAAGATAAGTACCCGTTTTGCGGTACATGTGCGTAGGGTTTTCTTCCGTGCTTCCGGTACTGTCTCCGAACGCCCATACATAGGACACTGCATTGAGCGATTTGTTGGTAAATGTAATCGGCACATTTGCCTCGGGAATAAGCGGCGCATGTACAAAATTGGCGGTGGGCAATGGTTTTAGGTTAATGATCTTAGTGAAGGTATCTACCTTATTGCAGCTATTGGGGTTGGAAGAAATCAACCGGACGGTATAAAGACCGGGCTGGGAAAACGTATGTACCGGAGAAGTGGCATTCGAGGTATTACCATCCCCAAAATCCCAGAAAGAAGCCGTGGCATTCAGCGATTGGTTAGCGAACAGCACACCTGCATTTACGCAAATCGTATCGGGCGCTATGAACTGTGCCGACATAAAAAGCGGATTATAGCAGATGGTTTGGCTAAGCGTGTCCGGCGAATTGCAAGCGGTAGTATCCACCATAATCAGCCGGATAGTATAGCAGCCCGAATCGGGAAATACATGGAAGGGAGGATTCTGCCCCTGATAGGTAGTACCGTCATCAAAATCCCAGAAGAAACGGGTAAAATTTTGAGCGCCGGGCGTCGTTCCGAACTGAGAAGTATTATCAAAATTGGCAGTGAAGGGTCCGCAGCTATCTACTTTATTCACCCTAAATCCTGCGGCTATGGTGTTGTTGGATACGAACACTTGCTTGGCAAACGTGTCTTTAATATTACAAGCCTGCGGATTGGTGGCTATCAGTTGGACGGTAAACATGCCCGGTGAGGTGTAAGTATGGGCAGGGTTAGTAGCCGTGCTGGTGTTGCCATCGCCGAAGGTCCAGGAATAGGTTTGTCCGTTTACAGTAGTATTGGTGGCTTGTATCGCTTCTCCCAGGCAAATGGAATCGGGGAGGTTGAATCCTGCCGTCATTCCTGTTTTCAGGTAGCAGATCTGTTGCATGACGGTATCGGGCGAGTTGCAGGCATTCGGGTTGGTCATGATGAGCCTTACATCATAGCAACCTGTATCGGGGAAGGTGTGCAAAGGAGGGTTTTGCAAGACGGAAGTAGTACCATCGCCAAAATCCCAAAAATAAGTAGTGGTGCCGGAAGCGCCGGTAGTGGAGGTATTGGCAAAGTTTGCGGTATAAGGTCCGCAACTATCTACAATGGCAGCGGTAAACGCAGGATGAAGCGATGTGCTGTCCACTACGATGGTTACATAGGCGGTGTCAATAGGTTTGCAGGCATTGGGGTTGGTAGCGATAAGCCTTACGTTGTATGTGCCCGGCGAAAGATAGGTATGGGTAGGAGTGGCTTGGGTGCTGGTGCCGCCATCGCCGAAGGCCCATTGATAAGTAACCGCATTGATAGAGCCGTTGCCGAAGGTAACCGTAAACGGTGCGCAGCCTGTAGTATCCGGGTTAGCGGCAGCGGTAGCATCAACAGCACCTAATTCAAAGGCAATTTTTACGGCTACGAGGTTGCAATTCTGACTGCCGTTTATAGTGCTTACAGAGCCGGGTGTAGTAGGGAAGTTGGATGAGCCGCCGCATCCGCCACATATAGCCTGATACACCACACCTGATTTATCAAAACGACTAGTACCGCCATCCACATGCTCTTGCGAACCGGTTCCACCCATATACGTAGCATATAGGAGGTTCTGAATATTTTTTTCCAGAACAATAAAATAAAAATCATTTCCATCAGTGGTGCTTTGCGCAGGCGATGAGCTTAACGGCATACCTGTAGTTGTACCTGTGCCGGGAAAGAAATTGGTGCTGCCCCCTGCAGGATTTCCGCCCCATCCGGAGATATATACATTCTGACACGTATCCACTAAAAAGGCGACAGGAGAAATATTGGTAGCTGTAGAGTTGCCCGACCCGAAAACAGTAGAGTAAACTCTTGTTGTCAAAAGACTGTCTAATTTTATAATAAACTGACTGGAGTTAGGGTTGGTAAAAACTCCCGGAGAAACAGGAAAACCGCCGCCAAGCGTTTGCCCCATAGCATATACGCTGTTTTCCGCATCTATTTGTAGGCCGTAGCACTGGTCATATCCATTGGCGCCTATAAAGGTCATTCTATCTAAACCATAGGCACCGCTATTATTAAATCGTGCTATAAACCCATCTACAGTTCCGCCCTGATAGGACGGATACAAAGTGCCGGAGGTAGTAGGGAAATTGCTACTCATCGTTCCTCCTGCTACATACACATGCGATTGTTGTCTGTTCAACGCAAGCACATACGCTGCGTCATTGGCATTTCCACCTAAATAAGTACTCCATAGGATATTGCTCAGCGAACTGTTGAATTTTGTAATAATCCCGTCTTGCCCTCCTTGCAAACTACTCTGATACGCATTTTGAGTAGGAAAATTGGTAGAAGTGGTAGAAGCGGCTATATAAATATCGCCTGCATTGTCTATAATCACTTCACTTCTTGCATCATCACCAAAGTTGTGTTTCAAGGTACCGGCTACAAACGGACTTGCATTTTCATTTACCCCTTCATTACCACTGCCCCCTAAAAACGTAGAACCTAACAGTTGCGTTCCGTTTGCATTGAGTTTGGATACAACAATATCCGCTTGCCCGTTGTGGCTTTGGTCATAAGCGCCAAGGGTAGTAGGAAAATTGGATGAATAACTGCGTCCTGCCACAATAAGATTACCTGCACTATCTACAATAAGGCTGTGCGGCTGTTCATTATCCGAGCCACCCAAAAACGTAGCATATAGGTAAGCGCTTCCTGTAGCATTATACTTGAACAATACCATATCGCATTCATACCCATTGGCTGCGTTACCTCCGTTGTAGATGCTTTGGAAAGCGCCTACAGAAGTAGGAAAAGTATTACTTGGTACGATATAATGCACAATACCTCCTGCATAAAAGCTCCCCGAATCATCGTACGTAGCCGTATAGCCCCAGTTGTCGGCCGATGCGCCGGTGAAGGTGGCAAATACAACGGTCGGGTCTATCACCATCAAAGATGATTTGTCATAGCCTTTAGGAAAAGTATAGGTAACCGTTTCTCCATTCTGAATTTTATAGGCACAAGGAATTTCTTTTTTCTCTCCGTTAATCAATTGATAGGTATAAGGTTTCAATTCTTTCACTTCACCTACCGATGTGTGGATAATCAAGTTTCCATTTTTTACACTCAGCTTCTCTTGTCCTTCATATTTAAGTTGTATTTGACCGGCATCTGCACCGGCAGCCACGATGAATTCATATTTCAAGGATTGATTTTCGGAAGACAGATGTAAATCAATGCCCGGATAAAGCTCTTGATAATCCAACACTCTTGCAGGATGAATGCCGCTTTTCCATTTGGACGGATTATTGCCTAAAAAATAATTGTAGTAATGATTTTCCTTTTTGGATGGCGTAATAACCACATTCTCGTTTGCCCCTACAAAATGTAAACGGTAAGTATGATATTTAAAAACCGCACCGTCTTCCAAAATACCTTCTTTGAGCTTGTGTGCGTGCTCCACATTTTTCTTATCGGAAACGGTATAAGTAAATCCGGTTTTTTGGAGAAATACCACTTCTTTATCAGTAGATGCTTGATAAGCAAACGGACCTTCCCACTGCCCTTTATTCTCAATAAATTCCAACGTACGATACTGCCCTTTTGCCGAAAAAGAAAAAACAAACAGTGCCAGTACTACTTGAGCGTAAACGTATTTCATCCGAATACTTTTAGTTATTTGTTCATTTACCCGATGAAACACGCAAATTGTAAAACCTCAACTTTTGGGAATATTATCTTTTCCTCTTGTGATTGCCCACAATTATACTTGTTTCATATAGCTAAAATGACGTGAAAAGTAAATTTAATGCTTATTTTATACTTTAAGACAGCAATTTACGGAAAAGAGTAAGGATTCATTTTTTATCGGAAAATTAATCCTTCCCCATAGCCGTCTTATCACACCACCTTATCCGCACAGCTACTGCTCGCAAAGGCTTCCGGCTTGGCTTTGAAGGCAAAGCCCATTCCCAGGATATAGCCCATCGCTTCGCGGAGCGCTTCATTGCTTTTAAACTGCGGATTGGTATTGATGTCGGCATGTACTTCCATATCCACATCATATTTATTGAACAAATCGCAAAGCTCATAGGCAATCTCAATGCTCTTGGCTACCTCCACCAGCATCCGTTCTTTTACGGAATACCGATGCGTGGTTTTGTCGTTGCAGATATACATAAAACCGCCGCGTTTTTCCCTAAGAAATACGATGACTGTGGCAAATTCCGTTTCCGCACCGCGCACCTGCGAATCGGTGCCGATACATACTTTCAGCTTATAACCTTCGCCCGTTACCTTCTTGATGGTTTCTTCCACCGCGGCCTTTACCGGCTGCTTGATAACGGTTCCGTTAAACGTTCTCCATAACATGAGTTGGCTTGTTTAGGCATTTTAAAAATCACGTGTGCTTTAACCTGCATACCCCCCTATGACCGGCAGAATTTCTCCTGTAATATAGCTTGAAGTTTGCGGAGATGCAAGAAAAACAAATGCGGGAGCAATTTCTTCCGGCTGGGCAGCTCGCTTCATCAGCGTGGAATCACCAAATTTTACAATGTCTTCTATCTCTTTATCCGCAGGGTTAAGCGGCGTCCATACCGGACCGGGCGCTACGGCATTCACCCTTATGCCTTTGGGCGCCAGGTGTGCGCCTAAGGAACGGGTAAAAGCATGAATGCCGCCTTTGGTAAGCGAATAATCTATTAACTCTTTGCTGCCTTGAAAACCCGTAACCGAGCCGTTATTGATAATGGCGCTTCCTGATTTCATATAGGGAACCGCCGCTTTCACCATGTGGAAATAGCCGTAAAGATTGGTCTTCAGCGTACAGTCGAATTGTTCTTCGCTCAGCGCATCAAGGTCGGGAACATGTAGCTGGAAGGCAGCATTATTGACCAGTACATCCAGCCTGCCCCATTCTTTTACCGTCTGTGCTACGACATCCTTGCAGAAATCGGGATTGGCTACATCGCCGGCGAAAAGCATACATTTCCTCCCTTCTTTTTCCACCTTTTTTTTCGTGTCTTCCGCATCCTTATGTTCGCTCAGATATATGATGCCGATGTCTGCGCCTTCGCGGGCAAAAAGAATGGCTATGGACCGTCCGATACCGGAATCTCCGCCCGTTATCAGAGCTACTTTATCTTTCAATTTTTCGGAGCCTTTGTAATAAGGAGCATCGCACATAGGAGGGAAATGCAGGTCTTTCTCATTTCCCGGCTTTTTCAAATGTTGTTTGGAAATGGGTGCGGCAGGATAGGCTCTTGCGCCAGCCTGCATAGGCGTTTGCTTTCCTTTTTTCTCTTTTTTCTTTTTATCGGCTCGTGCAATTTGCTGCTGCAATTTCCTGTGCAAGACGGCGGTTTGTTCTGCCTCCGATTTATAGTGCATTGCGTTTTTCATAGCTGAATGAATTAGGTATGCCCATCTGCTGAAAAAACCATTCCTATAGCCCTTCCGATGGCATAAAAACGACTTTTAAAAGGCATGGTTTTTAAGCGGACTTGTCTAAACCATTCACTATGGCACGTTATTCAAAAGGCGCACAAGACAAGGTAGAAAAAGTGATGCATGAATATAAAGAGGGCAGTTTAAAAACTAGTTCGGGTAAAAAAGTAACTGACAGAAAACAGGCAATTGCCATCGGACTTTCCGAAGCAAGGGAAGAAGGGGAAAAAGTACCGGCAAAAAAGAAATCAAGCACGAAAAAGAAATCATCCGCTAAAAAGACAAAGGCTAAGAAATAAGCTATCGCAATAACCTAACGATACGATGATAAAAAACTCCACCGATTTATTAAAGGCAATCCGGCACATAGCTGCGCATCAGGACAGGGTACAGATTGACATTCGGCAACTGGGAGAGCAAGTGCATCTTACGCTACCCGCCCTCATTTCGATTCTGACTGAGCTGGAGCATCGTGATAAAATTATTATGGAAGTAAAAACATCGCTTCATCCGCAATCAAAGGAAATAATGTATGAAGGCAATCTGCGACTTATGGAACGCCCTCCGGATGAAGAAAAAAACCTGAAAAAATGAAGAAGGACAGTTGCTTGCAGATCATTTCTTCCACCACTCAGGCAAACAGCTTTCATCTCTCCAGCAAGGCAAGCGCTTTTTCCATATTGATTCCTCGTTTTAAAACGGGGGCGAATAAATCTCCTTTTTTCTGTATCCTGCCAAGCATGTTTTTGAGGGTAAAATCCTGCGGACTTAATCCATGCTTCACTTCCGTCCATGCTAAGGGTGCCGATACGGGAGCATACGGTTTGGGACGAAGACTATAGGCGCTGCATAGTGTGGCTCCTTGCTTGTTTTGCAGATAATCTATGTAGATATGGTTTTTCTTTCGTTTGCTCAGCGAGCGCACCATGGTAGTAGTGTCCGGTAGCGTGTCCACTACATGATGCGCCATAAGCTCGGCGAAGCGACGCACCGCCTCATAGTCATAGCGGGCTTGCAGCGGAATATAAACATGCAAACCCGAAGCGCCGGAGGTTTTGCAATAACCTTTTATCTTCATCCGGTCGCACAGCTCTTTGATGACCAGAGCGCAGTCCACCACCTGGTCATAGGTATTTTTTTCAGAAGGGTCCAGATCCAGCACCAGATAGTCCGGTTTATCCGGCGTTGCCGTGCGCGAGTTCCAGGTGTTCAGCTCAATGCAGCCGAGGTTGGCTATATATTGAAGCGAAGGCTTGTTGTTGCACACGATATAGTCTATGGTTTTATCCGCGCTCTCCGACCACACCGCATAAGTGGCTATAAAACCGGGAACATGCTCCCCTGCATCTTTATGAAAAAACGAAGGCTGGTCTATGCCATTTGGAAAGCGGTGCAACGATTGCGGACGATCTTTAAGATAAGGAATGATGTATTTATAAACCGAGTTATAATAGGCTATCATATCCTTTTTGGTGATTCCTTCTTTTTTCCAATACAGTTTATCGGGATGGGTGATAAGCGAGGAAGTCGTTTTTTTCTGTACAGTTTTTTTCTGCGCCGGATTGCTATTTTTTTTGATTTCGCTTTTCATAGTTACTTCATTTGCCTGTTTATCCATACGCATACCCATAAAGACAGGATGCCTGCGCAGTCCGTCTTTGGTAATTTGTGTGAATTTGATTTGCGCCACCAGTTTAGGGCGTAGCCAGGTAACGGGTGCATTTACTTTTACCGCATCGTGGAAGGGATTTTTACCGGTGATTTCCGGTTGCATTTGATCGTATATAGCTTTAAGCGCCCTGTCGGAAAAACCCGTTCCCGTATGTCCTACATAGCGAAATTCTTTGCCCTCATACATACCGAGTACCAGTGCGCCGAAATATTTACGACCGCCACGCGGTGCAGTGTAGCCGGCTATCACGGCTTCTTCTATAAAATGGTTTTTGATTTTGAGCCAGTCCTTGCTGCGTTTTCCTTCGGTATAGGTACTTGCTGCCCGCTTCGCCATGATGCCTTCCAAACCTTTCTCCTTAGCCGCTTCAAAAAAAGCTGTACCCTGCGTGGCTATATGATCCGAATAGCGGATGTTGTCGTTTTCGGGAAGGAGTTGTTGTAGGAGTTCTTTTCTTTTTAACAACGTTTGGGCAGTGTATTTTTTTCCATTAATAGCAAGCAGATCAAAAACCTGATAGACCAGCGGCGCTTCTTCGGTTGCATAATATTGCAGGGCTTGAAAATCGGGCATTCCGTTTTTATCCACCGCTACAATTTCTCCATCCAATACTGCATGTAGATTCAGTTGTGCCAACGCATCATAAAGCGCCGGATAGCTGTGCGCAAACGACAATCCGTTGCGCGAATAAAGCTTTACATCGGAGCCGTTCAGCTCCGCAATTGCCCTATAGCCATCCCATTTTATTTCAAAGACCCAATCTTCTTTATCAAAAGCTTGCTCTGCAGAAGTGGCGAGCATAGGGCGTATATAGTGGGTCAGCTTCCGCTGCGGAGCGGTGTTTTTCCGGCGGCGCATTATGTTGTTCTTTTCAGGAATTTTTTTTTACCGGAAGAAGCTTTTTTAGCCCCGTCCTTCTTTGCCAATTTTTTTTGCGTATAAATCAATCCGCTTTTCCGAGCATAATTTTCCGCATCGTATTTTTCATCGGTAGCATATTTATCATAGTGTTTTATCAGCAGCCAGGCTTTTTCATCGCTCTTCATATTTACCAAAGCAAATGTTCCTTTCAGTTTTTTTCCTTTCAGCGAAAATTTAATGCTGCCTTTTTTCAATTCTTTGGCAAATGCGGTTTCGGAAATGGGTTTTCCTTCGCTATCCACGGGTTGATATGTGCCGCTATCCCAGATGTCCACATGACCGGCGCCGTAATTTCCTTCCGGTATATCGCCTTCAAAACCGGCATAGGAAAGAGGATGATCTTCCACACGAACGGCTAAACGCTTGTCATCCGGATTAAGGGAAGGTCCTTTCGGCACAGCCCAGCTTTTCAACGCGCCGCGGAGTGCCAGCCGGAAATCATAATGCAGACGGGAAGCATGATGACGCTGCACCACAAAAACAAGTTTGTTGTTTTCGGAAACCTCCGAGGCGGCAGGCTCCGGTGTTTTTTGAAAATCTCTTTTCTGTTGGTATGTTTTGAGACTCATCAGCTTGCTTTTTTATTTTTAAGGCTTGCTTTCAATTGGCTCATCAAATCCGATTTAGCTGTTTTGGCAATCTTAAACCGGGGTTGTTTTACTTTCTGACCTTTTGCTTTTTGTTCGATCAATTTCATCAACGCCGTCGAATACGTGTCTTTGTATTTTGCCATGTTAATCCTTTTGGGGCTGAGCTGATTGATAAGCGCCTTAGCCATTTTCAGTTCTTCTGCTTTGATGGTGGTTTTCTTAGGAAGATTAATTTCCTCGGTAGTTCGTATTTCTTCAGGAAAGCGAAGCTTGATTAAGGTGAGCAGATTATCATCCATAGCTTTGATCATGCAAAATTGCTCTTTGTTGCGCATTACAAAACTCCCTAAGGCTACTTTGCCGGTTTCCGATAGCGCTTTGTGTAAAAGTGCGTAGGGTTTTTCTCCGTTCTTTTGCGGCTCCAGATAATAAGGTGTATCCATGAGCATAGCGTCTATTACTTCTTCTTTTACAAATTCGGAGATGTCAATGGTCTTCGATTTTTCCGGACTTACGGCTTCAAAATCTTTATCGGTAAGGGTTACAAAACCGCCTTCGTATTCATAGCCCTTTACGATGTTTTCCCATTCCACCGGCTTTCCCGTGCTTTCATTGATGCGCTGATAGCGTACGCCAGCATGATTTTTCTTGTCCAGCAAATGAAGCTCTACATTACTGCTTTCTATAGCCGAATATATTTTTATGGGGATATGGACCAATCCGAATCCGATAGCCCCGGACCATATAGCACGCATAATTATCTTTTTAAAAAAACTAAAAAAAACATGCCCTTCCCTATAACAACACGTAATAATCCGGAACATTCGGTGCAGCTTAATCGTCTTCCTTATCGTGTCCTTGCTGTTTGACCAATTTGTTATAAATGCCCAGTAAAAGAAAAGGCGCTACCCATTGCCCCATGAATAAAGCACCGTGCTCTTTTTTCATCAGTTTGTAGCAAAGCGCGGAACCTATAGCCCCTAACGCCGCCCAAAGAAATACATCGGAAGGAATTTTAGACGTTTGTTTTTCGATCATCTTGCTTACGATGCCTTCTTTGCCTGTATCGTTTTTGTGTAACATAGGAAATGATTTTTGTAGTGATTAAAATGTAAAAGGCTGCCTAAAAGAAACGGTTTCGCACCCTACACAACAAAGAAGAGCATGTTGTAAAGCGGTAGGAATTTTTTTCAGACAGCCTTTATAAATAAAAGCGGTTTCCTTAGTGATAGGGTTTCCGATTATTCCTCATCTGCCATAGGATTCACATAGGTTTCCGCTATTTCGGTTAAGGTCTTGTCGGTATCTTCTTCTTCCCAGAGGGTTTGCTCCAGGATGTTGGCTTCTTTGTTTTTTCCGAGGGTGCGTGCTATTTGCACTAAGCTACCATACGTAGCGATTTCATAGTGTTCCACTTTCTGGGCGGCTATAATCAAGGCAGCATCTCTGGTCATCGTTCCTTTTTTGGTTTCGTTCATCATGCTTGTGGCTTCTTTGGTCAGCCCTTCCATTGCATCACATTTTTTCCCGCTGGCTTCTTTTCCTAATGATTTAAACACCTTCTCCAGCCTGGATACATGTTTTTGCGTTTGCAGGATATGATCTTCAATTGCGTCTTGCAATTCTTCGGTGGTGGCGTTTTTCTGCATTTCTTCCAGATGAGGAATCAGGTGCTGTTCCGCCCAATAAATATCTTTAAGCATGTTCAGAAACATTTTATCCAGCAATGCATTGCCTTGTTGTTCCTGTTCTTCTTCCGAGTTTTGGTATTGTTTATTTTCCGATTTCGTATAGGCATCTTGATCGGTAGCGTTTGCTGTTTTTTTTACTGCTGTAGTTGCCATGATAAAAATAATTTTGTTGGTTAATTAAATGAAGAGGCTGCCTAAGAGCTCATTGATTTCACACTAAGCTATCGTTGGATTCTTTGTGTGAACGCTCGTTTTTTTGACAGCCTCTTTAATTTTTATAAAGAAGGGTTTTTAGCGGTTGCGTTCGTTGGAATAACGGCTGGAACGGCTCGGATTGTATCCGCTGTATTGCGACTGTCCGCTGTTGTGCGAGCGTTCTCTCGGCTGACGAGAAGCAAATCCGCTCCTGCTGTTTCTGTTGTAATTCCCGGTTTGATTTTCGTAGCGGTTGCGTTCGTTGGAATAATCGTCGTACTGATGACGACTGCTTTGATTTCCGTACTCGTTTTGTGAATAGTGTCTTCCGTAGTTATTATCATCATAATGATCTCCGTATTCCTGCCTGTTGTTTCTTCCGCGTTCCTCCTGACCTTGTCTTCCATAGCCTCTGTTTTCGTAATTTCTTTCTTCGTCAAATTCTTCATCACGGTAGTTTCTTCCCCTATACTGATGCTCGTATTCGTTTAAGCCTTCCTGGTAAGGTCGTCCGTACCGATTGCCTTCGTTATAGCCATAGCCTTGGCTGCCGTAGTATCCTTCATTGTCGTTAAAGCTTTGCCTTCTACGGTCGTTGTAGTTTTCATTGTAATCATCGTCAAATTCATTTCCTCTGGCATAGCCTCCCTGGTTGCCACTATAGTCTTGTCTTTCTCTCCATCCTTGCTGCGGATTTCCGTAGTGTTGTGTTGGATACGTTCTTTGGTTTGATGTTCTGTTTCGCATAAAAACTGGTTTTAAAAAGTGAAAAAAATAATTGTTGAAAAACTCTAAAATCTTGGTATCGCATAGGGGGTTTCAAACGGGGGATGAGTTTGCCACAAGCGTCGCTTAGCCGAAGCGCTGCGTTATTCAAAATAAAAAATGTAAAGCCGTATGTACCATGTATCGCAGAGTGCAATACGAATGTCCTCGGAGAAAGAATAAGGACACTATTCAAGTTAATAATTCTATGCCAACGATTGAAAGAGCTTCAGGGTTCATTTTTGTTGAAGATAAATGGGGAAACGCGTAATGATTTCTACAAAAAAAAGAAGATGCTCCCACACATGTCAATTGCCCGTTTCGCTATACGGCGCATCTACAGGCTTGGATTCCGGAGAGCCTTTTTGCCGAAGCCAAATAGAAAGCAGCACGATGGAAGCCACTGCTAAAAATTCGCTTTGCCAGTTTTGAAAAGACTCGAACCAAAATCGAGATTCGGTTATATAGGCTTGCCAGTTATCGGTATTTCTTCCCTTCGCCAGTTGTTCTTCATTATGGTTTTTTAAACTGCCGTAGAAATGAAGAATAAAAGAAATCAGAAAAAGAAAAAGAAACGCTAAGGTGAGGGAATGGCTGTACAATTTCAGCCATATTCCGCCTTTGTTTACCGGCCATGGCGCATCGGCAGACGGCTTGGGTTCCCTGTCCACTTCTTCTTCTTTCTCCGGATCTTTCGATTCGGAAGAACCGATTTGATAGAGCTTTACGGTTAGGAGCACATACAACGCCATTTGCAAAAATTCGCTTTCCCAATTCTCGAAAGTAGCCTGTATGAAATGCCCGCTTGCTGCGTATTTCATAGCGGTCATAGGCGATTGTCCTTCTTCTTGAAGCTCTTTGTTACGTTCCTGAAACACGGTTAGGAATTGCCCTGCCAACGACAAAAACATAAGTGCCAACAAGACGATGCTTAGCCCGTTTCGTTTAAAAAAAGAACTATGCTTTTTCATGATTCATCCGTTACATCATGTCTGTGAAGATCCTGCACAGCAGGTGCTGTCAATACTTTTCCGTTGATAGAAAACCGTGAACCGTGGCAAGGACAATCCCAGGTTTTTTCGGCGTTGTTCCATTGCACATTGCATTGCGCGTGGGTGCAGGCGCTGTTGAGTATGTGCGCTCGTCCCTGATCATCTTTATAAATGGCGTAAGAACTGCCTTCATAGCGTACTACTTTTGCTTCATTTTCGCTCAGCTCGGCTAAGGAATTGATTTTTTCTGCAAGCAGTTTATCTTTTACAAAATGAACCAGCACATCTGCATTTTCTTTCACGGTATTGGAAAAAGCGGCTACGGGCTTGATGCGCGACGGGTCAAAAAGTTGTTTGTACTTGCTGGTACCTGACGTAATCAGTTCCGTAATTATTTTTGAAGCGATTGTTCCGAAAATCATTCCGTTGCCATTGTATCCGGTAGCCACATATACTCGCTCGGCGCCATGCGGCATCAAGCCTATATAAGGCAATCCATCTGCCGGAACAAAATATTGCGACGACCAGCTATACGCCACCTGATCCACATCAAAATAGCGGCGCACATAGTTCTCCAGCTTGCTGAAACATTCACCGGTATCGTGTTCATGTCCCGTCTTATGATCTTCACCGCCTGCTATCAGGTAGTCTTTGCCGTCAATATTTTGGGTTCGGTAATAATGATACGGATCGTGCAAATCATAGCCCAGTGCCTGCGGATAATCGCCTGTACCCAGCCTTACGGCTATGGCATAGCTGCGGTAAGGAGCATTGGTAAAATGCAGCACATTCACACCTGGCGGAATATGCGTTGCATAAACCACTTGCTGTGCTTCGATGATGCCTTTGGAAGTGTGGAGCACTACTTTGTCTTCTTTTTCCTCGGCTTCATAAGCACGGCAATCTTCTATTAAAGCACCACCCATAGCCAAATAGGCTTGCACTAACGCACGGATATATTTTACAGGATGAAATTGTGCCTGACCGGGAATGCTCACTGTTTTTTTGCTTGGTATAGGAAATGGATGCCCGGCTACATGGTGCATCCCGATGCCGGCTTTAACGCTTCCTTCCACAAGCGCATCCAAGTCATTTACCTGCTGATCGTCCAACGCAAATAGATAACCCGTCTGCTCCTGAAAATCGCAATCCACACGATGCTGCATTATGTTGTACCTTATTAGGGATAGCGCTTCCTTGCCTGCATCTGCCAGCAACCGCGCTTGTGCCAATCCAAAATCTTTTATGACCTTATCGTACCGCGCATCGAAAAAATTATTGAGGTGCGCCGTAGTGCCGCCTGTAGTACCAAAGCCTATGTTTACGGCTTCTGCCAGCAAACATTTTTTACCGGCGCTTGCCAGGCGTAGCGCACAAGAAACTCCCGTAATCCCGCCGCCCACAATGATTACATCATACACGGTTCCGGTCAGCGTTTTATGGTCGAATATTTTTATTTCTTCCTGCCAGATGCTTTTTCTCAATCCGTCTCTGTTCATGATGCTTGTGGTTTAGAAGGTTTAGGATATGATTTTTTGCTGGATGGTTCGCAGAAAAGCAAGGATAATTTTCTCTACAAAATGGTGTTGCGCGCTTTCGCCTTCATAGGTTTCCGTGCTTATTTTTTCCGTCCGCATTATTTTATTTCCTTTCGAGATGGCGTAGAAGCAATACACTTTGTTCTCCGATTCGGGAACGGCTGTTGCATAGCCGGTAACGCCAATGCCCCAACGGCTTTTAAATAACAGTGCTACGCCCAACGCCATCTGTTGTGCCACTTCTTCCGATACGCAGTTGCAGCCTTCCGCCTGAATAGGTTCTACGTTCAAATGTTTGGTCTTTTGCCCCAGATTGAATGCCGTAATGCCTCCCTGAAAAAATTGTGAAGCATCTTTGGCTGTGGAAAATGAGTATTGCAACAAACCTGCTGTTACACTTTCCGCCACTGCTATGGATTCTTTTTTAAGACGCAATAGATTGGCGATGTTTCCTAGTTGTTCCGAACGTATATTTTCCTGATCCATGCCGGTAACTTTTCATATAGACGTTAAGTGCTGTGGTTTTTAACGTGTTTCTACGCTTCAGCAATTAGCTGCTTGGAAGCTGCTTCACTTGCCACCACCCTTTTCATCCGGTCGCGCACATTTTTTTGTTTACCTGCCTGCTCCCTGATTACCTGAAGCTGCGCCGCATTCAGGTCTCCGCTTTCTATAGCTTGCGTATAGGCATCCTTCACCGCTTCTTCTATCTGCACACAGGCGCTTATGGCAGAATCTTTATCTGTTCTTCTAAGCGTGGCTTTCAGGTTTGTCCATTTTCTGAAAATCCTGCCGGCAATCACAGAGCTGTACATCGGGTGACCGCCTATTTTTTTCACTTCTTTTTTCAATTCACGGTTGAAGGTTTTGCACTGTCCGGATAGCTTTTGAAACATGATTTGTAAATCGGCTCCGGCATCGTTGAGTTTTTCGATTGCTTTTTGAAAATTGCTTATCCGGTCTTGATTGATTTGGATAAGATCATTGAAGATTTCGATTTGATTGGTGGTTCCCATGGTTGGATATGTATTTTAATGGTGAATCAAATTCAGAAGAAGCCGCAACTACATTCAGGCAAAAAGGAAGAGTTGGACTATTGTTTGGATAAAATGCTGTCTGCCTGTTTTGCCATGTGCAGATGGTGTTCCAGAATAGGTACTTTCTCTGCTGCCCAGTTTTTAAGTTCCGGATCATTTCCTTTTTCCGCTTCTTCTTTAAATAAGTCCACATCTTCCTTATGATCCTTCACCATATAGGCGATATAGGCTTTGTCGAAGTCCATTCCGTCTTTCTTAGTCAGCTCCTCATATTTTTCCTGTTTGTCATTGCTCAAGGAAGAAGGCAGGGTGATGTTTTTTTGCATGGCTAAGGCGCTGAGTTCTTCGTTTGCTTTTGAATGTTCGGTTACCATCATTGCGGCAAAGTCTTTTGTTTCTTGCGCTACCGCTTTTGATTGTGCCAGCTCGCCTAATTTTACTTCCATCATTCCGCCGTCGGCAGCTTCTACTACAAACTCGGCATCTTCTTCCATAGCCGCGTCAAATTTTTGTTCATTGGCTTCATCGGCAATGTTTTCACTATCGGCAGATCCGTTGTCGCAGCTCGCAACAAAATAGGAACAAGCCAATAGCATAGCTAAATAGATGATTGTGTTTTTCATGTTTGCATTGTTTAAAAGCGGGACTGTCTCCAGCACATTGTTCGCCGGTATAGGCAAATAGCCGGTGGCAGTTGTAGGAATGATTTTCGGCTACATCCTGCATGGCAGAGCTAATCCCTGATTAAGAAAATTATTTTGATTCTTCTGATAAGTTCAGAAGGAAATTTATTGCCCTATATGTACCATGTATTGCCTGGCAATACAGACGCTCCCGGAAGAATGTGGAGCAAATTGTTTTGTTATAAATCTATGCCAAAGGAGTTGTTACTTATCAAGTGGTTGGGCAACAATACGGTAGATTTTTTGGGCGCTCCATATTGTGGAAAGCAATGTCCACATTTATGCTATGCCATAGGGAAATAACAGGAAAAGGTATATTCTTTCGATGTGTTTTCTGCTTTCATAAAACCTCCGTGCACCTCGCATATTTTTTTGCTAAGCGGAAGTTCCATCCCTGCTTTATCCTGAAAGGCATAGTCGCACAAGCTGAGTAACGGAGGCGCAGCAGGTTCGGTAGTGTTGCCGGTGAGGGAAAACCGGATGCAATGATACAGCCGGTCTTGTGCCGCAGGGTGGTTGCTGTTTTTACCTTCTATCGTACTGCCTGCAATGTTTATCACCCACGGAAGGTCTTCGTTTTTTACCCGGATGTAATGGTGGATAATGCTATGAAATAATTTAAAAATCAGAATTTCCGATGCTTGTATGACAGGCAGCAACGCCGCTTGTAGGGTTACCGATTTATTCTGCAACTGATGCTCCATTTGATTTTTTAATTGCAGCAGCACAATGTTCAAATCCGTTTCTTCCCGCTTAAACGCTTCGGGGTCAATAAGCGTGAGTGCGGCGATGTCATCCGTTAGCAAACTCATTTTTTGTGCTGCCGCTTGTATCTTTCTGCAATAAGACTTAGCGCGGCTGGTCATCGAAGCGCCTTCATCGCGCAGGGCAATTTCCGCATAGGAATAGATTTTCCGCAAAGGTTCTTTAAGATGCGCGCCAGCTATATGTGCCAGGGCATGCAGCTCTTTATGCAGTCCTTTCAGTTGATTCGTTTTATATAAAAGTTCCTGATTCAAGCGGTTTAGTTCCTGTTCTGTTTGAATGCTGCGGGTTATATCGTACATGATTGCAGGGGTGGTTTCTTTCAGCAATTGCATCTCTTTGAGCAATTGTTGTTTTTGCTCGGTGTTTTCTATGGAATGAATATGCGGCATGGGTTGGCTTTTTGCACGAGTGGTGCAGCAAAATTGAGCCATGCCCCTATAAGCGGCGCATTTTTCTGAAATGGATAACGTGCGAAGGGCAGCTTCTGCTGCTGCAATTGCCTATAGAAGCGAGGTTTCGTATCTATTATGGTATAAAAGAATCATTTTACGCGGTACCGTTTCTTCATCGTACTTTTGCAACCCAAACGAATTTTTATAAATGGCAAAAACAGAGAAAAAATGTTCTTTTTGCGACCGGACGGAAACGGAGGTAACGATTCTTTTTACCGGGCTTAAAGGAAACATTTGCGACCAGTGTATTGAAAATGCAAACCTGCTGTTACAGGAAGCTTTGGGAGAAACCAAGTCTTCCAAAAAATCGTCTTCAAATCTTAAAGACCATAAGCTCTATAAACCGCGTGAAATAAAAGCATTCCTCGATCAGTATGTGATAGGGCAAAATGATGCGAAAAAGATTTTGTCTGTTGCCATCTACAACCATTACAAACGTCTGATGATGCCCGCCGCCGATGATGTGGAAATCGAAAAATCCAACATTGTAATGGTAGGGGAAACAGGAACGGGGAAAACACTGCTTGCCAAGACTATTGCCAGGCTGCTGCAAGTACCGTTTGCCATTGTAGATGCTACCGTATTTACCGAAGCCGGTTATGTGGGTGAAGATGTGGAGAGTATTCTTTCCCGGCTGTTGCAAGCCTGCGATTTTGATGTGGAGGCAGCAGAGAAGGGCATTGTTTATATAGATGAGATTGACAAGGTGGGGCGCAAGTCGGATAATCCTTCCATCACCCGCGATGTAAGCGGCGAAGGCGTGCAGCAAGCCATGCTGAAACTCCTGGAAGGAAGCGAAGTGCTGGTGCCTCCGCAAGGCGGGCGTAAGCATCCCGAACAAAAAATGGTGAAAGTGAATACACAAAATATCTTGTTCATCTGCGGTGGTGCCTTTGAAGGTATTGACAAGATGATTTCCCGCAGGGTGCAAACGGCGGCAATCGGCTACAATGCCATTAAAGCCTCCAAAGAAATAGACCGCGCCAACCTGCTGCAATATGTGAATGCGCAAGACCTCCGCACCTTCGGGCTAATACCGGAGCTGCTGGGTCGCCTGCCCATCGTTACCTACCTCACTCCACTGGATAGAAGCGCACTGAAACAAATCCTTACCGAACCGAAAAACGCGCTGATAAAACAATACGCTAAATTGTTTGAATACGAAGGCATCCACCTCAAAGTAGAGGAGGAAGCGCTGGACTATATGGTGGATAAAGCCATTCAATATAAACTGGGTGGCAGAGGCTTGCGTGCGATTTGTGAGATGATCCTTACCGATGCCATGTTTGATATTCCTTCGCAGGAAAATAAATCCGGCGAGTTTCATCTGACACTGGACTATGCCCGGCAGATGCTGGAACATTCCAAACTGGATTACCTCACCGCGGCTTAATTTTTTATCATCTTTCAAAAAACGAATCATGCAAGACCTCATCCATCAACTCATAGAAAAAGCCGAGCTCACCAAAGACCAGGCGGAAAAATCCATACAAGTAATCAAAGACTATATCCAATCGCAACTGCCGCCTATGATGCAGGGAATGGTGGATAACTTCCTGAGCCAGCAGCAACAACCAGAAGATAAAATCGGAGAATAAATTCCCTTCGCGGAAAAAAATTCCCGGAGCATACACTCATGGAAAAGCTTACACTCGGTTTTAGTCCCTGCCCCAATGACACCTTCATCTTCGATGCTATGGTGCATAAAAAAATAGACACCGGCGGTCTTGCCTTCGACTATGTAATGGAAGATGTGGAGACACTGAATAAATGGGCGGAAGAGGGAAAATTAGACATTACCAAGCTTAGCTATAATGCCTTTCTGAAAGCCGTAACGCAGTATGCACTTTTGCGGAGCGGCAGCGCTTTGGGCAAGGGCGTAGGACCTTTATTGATTAGTAGAGAAGAAGTGGATGAAGCGCATTTAAGCGAATGGCTAAAGCAGAAAAAAATCTGTATTCCCGGCTTTAATACCACAGCTCATCTGTTGTTGTCCTTAGCCTTTCCCGATGCCAGAAACAAGACCGAACTTGTATTTCATGAAATAGAAAATGCGGTGCTAAGCGGCGACTATGATGCCGGATTAATCATTCATGAAAACCGGTTTACCTATAGGCAAAAAGGGCTGAAAAAACTGAGCGACCTCGGCGATTGGTGGGAGCAGACCCATCAAGCACCCATCCCTCTCGGCGGTATTGTGATGAAGCGCAGTTTCCCTATAGAACGCATTGCGCAGGTAGATGCCCTGATAAAAAAAAGCCTGCTTTATGCTTGGAAACACTATCCTCAATTAGCTCCCTTCGTTACCGAAAATGCCCAAGAAATGGAAGAGGCGGTCATGCGCCAGCATATCGAATTGTATGTGAATGATTCTACCACCGACTTAGGCAGAGATGGAGAAAATGCCGTAAAGAAACTGTTTGAAGAAGCGGTGCGGACGGGTGTGTTATCGCAAGCTCCTACGGAAATCCTTTACAGCTAACATCTCTATTGAAACAACAATCCTGATATTTTCATGCAGCATTAAACGGCTACGGCGGGTAATAAAATAACATCAACCTTTTTTAGGAGCAGTCAGTTTTTCCCATATTTCAGGAATACGTTTTACCCAGTAGAGTTCTTTCATTTTGATTTTGGCTTCTTCCACCGGACTGCCGAAATAAACCTTGCCGCCTTCCACGCTGGCAGGCACACCGCTTTGCGCATACACTACGGCCCCTTTCCCTATCGTAAGATCTTTATTCACTCCTACCTGCCCCCATAGGATTACTTCATCTTCTATAATCGTTTTTCCGGCAATACCTACTTGAGCGGCTATAAGGCAGTTTTTTCCAATCACTACCCCATGCCCCACATGCACCTGATTATCCAGCTTCGTACCCAAGCCGATGATGGTATCGCCACTCACACCTTTGTCTATAGTGCAGCCGGCGCCTATCTCTACATTGTTATGCACCACCACCCGACCGCAGCTTTCCAGCTTATCGTATTGTGCTTCGCGTTCTTTTCTTCTTTTAAAATAAAACGCATCCGCACCGAGGACGGCTCCCGAATGAATAATGACATTATCGCCTATTTCGGTAAAATCATAGAGGCAAACATTGGCATGAATAAGGCAATTCTTACCGATTTTCACATGATTGCCAATGAATGCGCCGGGTTGTATCTGCGTACCTTCGCCTATAACAGCCGTATCGCTGATTATCTTCGATGCTGTTTCAAAAGGACGGAAATGTAGGATTAGTTTTACGTAGGCACTAAAAGGATCCTCACAAATCAACAGAGTTTTTCCCGGAGGGCAATCCACTTCTTTGTTGATAAGAATCACGGTAGCCGCCGATTGCAGACATTTAGCATAATATTTTTCAAAATCCACAAAGGATACATCGCCCGTTTCCACTTTATGAATTTCGTTAAGCCCCGTAGCCATCTGGGTTTCATCTCCTTTAAGAACGGCGCCTGTAAATGCAGCCATCCATGTTACGGAAACAGGTTGTGGTAATTTCATGGGTGGAAAGTTTTTCCAAAAATAAGCCGAAGAAAGAAGATCCAAGAATTTTATACCTTGAACTGCCATGCGTTTCGCCAATCTCAACGGAAATCTCCTCCCCGCCGATGCTTTAGTCATAAAATCATCCAACAGCGTGCTACGCTACGGATTCGGTTTGTTTGAAACCATGCTGGTGCAGGAAGGGCAAGTGCTGCTTGACAGTTATCATTGGGAGCGATTGTTTGAAGGCATGCGCCAACTGGCATTCACTATACCCGCTCATTTTACCCCTGTGTATTTGCAGGAAGAAATCAGAAAAACCCTTCGTAAAAATGGACTGGAAAAGCTATGCAGGCTGCGTTTGCAAGTATTTACGGATAAGGAGCATCTATTTATGAAAGAAGAAACGCTCCCCGGTTTTTTAATCGAATGTTTTTCCCTGGAAATAGAAACAACCCTATGGAATGAGCAAGGATGGATCTGCGGTATCGCACAAAACCTGTATAAACCTGCCGATGCTTTTTCGGGGTTAAAAACCTGCGCTGCCTTACCCTATGCCATAGCTGCACAGCAAGCTATAGCCCATGGCTGGGATGACGCATTAATCTTAAATCCTCAGCACCGTATTATAGAAAGCGCCATCGCAAATATCTTTTGGGTAAAGGACCAACAGTTTTATACCACACCAGTTTCAGAAGGGTGCATAGCCGGAGTGATGCGCCGGCATTTACTGACAGAATGTGCCAGGGTGGGAATGCCGGTACAAGAAACTCCCCTCACACAAAAAGAGCTTCATCAAGCCGATGAAGTAGTTCTTACGAATGCTATAAGAAGAATGAAATGGGTGAACGAGATCGCAGGCTCTGTTTACAGCCATTCATTTACCAGAGAATTGTATAATCGATTGTTTTAAAAAACAGATCGGGCACTGTTTCAGCACCCGACCTGGTTTATACGTTCAGCGTAATTTATCGTTGTATTTTTTCGCTTACTTCAGCGCTCCTACCATATCTTCCGGTCTTACCCATTCGTCAAATTGCTCAGGCGTTACATAGCCCAGTTTCACTGCCATTTCTTTCAGCGTAGTGCCTTCTTTATGGGCAGTCTGCGCTATTTCAGCTGCTTTATAATATCCAATTTTTGTATTCAACGCAGTTACCAGCATCAGTGAATTGTCCACATGTTTTTTGATATTGGCTTCTATCGGTTCAATGCCTACGGCACATTTATCATTAAAGCTTACACAGCCATCGCCTATGAGACGAGCGCTATGCAGGAAGTTGGCAATCATTACCGGCTTGAATACATTCAGCTCAAAATGCCCCGTAGCCCCGCCGATACCGATCGTTACATCATTACCCATCACTTGTGCGGCAATCATCGTAAGCGCTTCACACTGCGTAGGGTTCACTTTACCCGGCATAATGGAAGAGCCTGGTTCATTATCGGGGATGAACAACTCACCTATGCCTGACCGCGGACCGGAGCTCAGCATACGAATATCATTGGCGATTTTCATCAAGCTTACCGCTACTGTTTTCAAAGCGCCGTGTGCTTCCACAATGGCATCATGCGCGGCAAGGCTCTCAAATTTATTTTCGGCGGTGATGAAGGGTAGCCCTGTAAGCTCAGCTATTTTAGCGGCTACTTTTTCCGCATACCCTTTGGGTGTGTTGATGCCGGTGCCTACAGCCGTGCCACCCAGCGCCAGTTCGCTAAGATGAGCTAACGTATGCCGAATGGCTTTCAATCCATGATCCAGTTGTGATACATAACCACTCAGCTCCTGCCCTACCGTTAGCGGCGTAGCATCCATAAAATGCGTGCGACCAATCTTCACTACATGCATGAATTGTTTCGCCTTCGCATCCAGCGTATCACGTAGTTTTTGAATGCCGGGGATGGTAACATCTATAAGCATCTTATACGCTGCTATGTGCATTGCCGTAGGGAAAGTATCGTTAGACGACTGCGATTTATTTACATCATCATTGGGATGCACAAATTTATCTTTATCCGTAAGCACGCCTCCGTTGATCACATGTGCCCGGTAGGCAATCACCTCATTGCAGTTCATATTGCTTTGCGTGCCGGAGCCTGTTTGCCATACTACGAGCGGAAACTGATTGTCCAGTTTGCCTTCCAGGATCTCATCGCACACCTTGCCTATCAACTTCGCTTTTTCATCGGGCAATACACCGAGTTCATTATTCGTAAGCGCCGCTGCTTTTTTCAGGTAGGCAAATGCTTTGATGATTTCCTTAGGCATTTTATTAATATCCTGCGCAATCTTGAAATTATCAATCGAACGCTGTGTCTGCGCGCCATAATACGCTTCTTTAGGCACCTGCACTTCCCCCATCGTGTCTTTTTCTATTCTGTAATCCATGTTTTATTTTTTTAGATTTTTAATAATGATTTTTTTACTTGACGGCGCAAAGGTATTAAATGAAGGACGTATAATGCTTGGGAAAACTGCGAAATATGCTTTTGCCACTCAACCGCTTTTGTGGTTGTAGGTCGGTTGTTTTAAAATTTTTATAGGGAAGGGATTTTAAAAACCAATTTTTCCTTCGGGTGGTAAAGGTGAAAGCTCTTTTGTGATTTTTGGGTCTGTGCGTTGGCTTGTGCGAATTGCAAATGTGCTTAGGCCTGTGGGCTGGCTAATTTTCCTCTTCATAGTAAATCTTATAAAACTTACGACCTTTTTCATCAACACCTTGCTCAATAAGCTCTCTGTTTCCGTGTATGTATATATGGAAATTCCTGTCCAACTTTAAAACGCTTTTAAAAACTCTTGCTTGTTTTTTTACGGCTTGTGCCGATATTTCAAAGTTGTCTGCTAATTCAACTTCGTTTTCTTGTCGGTAAGTTTCGTCAAACTGTTGAAATGATTTAATAACATTCTTATCGCCAAAAACTTCTTTTTCAAATTCCTGTTTATCAAAGTTTTCGTGTGTTTTAAAATAGTCAACTGAACGATTAAGGAAATCAATTTGGTCGGCTTTGGTTACTTCAAAGTCTGTCGGAATTTGTTGAGTAATGAAGTTTTTAGTTAATGTTAAAAAATTATTTGTGCTGTTTACATTGTCATTTTTGGACTTGTGATTGATAAAATCATTTTGCCAATAATCTGTTTCATTTGTGTTGCTGTCAATGATTAAAATAGTATATGGTTCTTCTGTGAAAAGAATAAAACAAGCCTTGTCAGGCTTTTTATTTCCAATACCTTTTCTGAAAGAAAAATCAATTTTTTTGTTGCTTATAGTTGTTTCAATAAAACTGTCTTTATCTTCAAATTTGTAAATCCCTAATCCTTCGTAATACTTGTTGTTTAACTTTATATCATCAAACTTTACCACAAATAAATCTCCGTCTTTTATGTTATGGTGTTTTGATGATGAAATAAGATGTTGTGCAATGTTTCCCGATTGCTCAACAAAATCATTCCCCTCATAAATATTTTTAGATAGGCTAAATAATACATTATAGCTTAAATCAATTTCGTGATTAAATTCAAAAGTTTGGGAATAAGATACAAAAGGTTTTAGAAAAACCTTTTTAAGTGTATTCTCTTCATCTTCGTTTGAATAATCAAATAAATCTTCACTTATAATTGCTTTATCTTCTTCGTTTGTAACCCTATGAAGAATTAACTTTCTGATTACTGCTTCTTCTATTTGTATCATTATTTTCTATCAATTTTTGTTGTCATATACTGTACCATACTACTTACTATAAAAAGAGTATTGTACATTATTTTTAACAACCAATATAAAACTAAAAATCGCTGAATTATTACAAAAATGGCTATGCTAAATAGTTTAAAAGCATTGCATTCAATGTTTTTTGCACACTCAAAGCAAAATGATAAATTGAATACGTTAAGTTGTGTTGATTTTTCAAATAATGCACTTACCGCTAATAAAACAAGTGTAAAAATGCTAAGTACAATCGTGTAGCTTGTGATGTAAGCAAACTTCTTTGCGTAGTTATGGGCTTGTGTTTCCCAAAGTTTTATTCTTGAATTTGGATTTTCTTCATTGCTTGGTTCATAAAACTTGTCAAAGCTGAAAATAAGTGCAGTTATAAAAAGCCCTACTAATATTGAGAGTACAGATGAAACATAAGAAACAAAGCTTTCGCTGAACCCGTTTTTTAATAATAAAACCAAACCTATAGATATAATTGCAAACGTGATTTTCACTGAATATTTTGCACGAAAACTTTCATCAACCTTGTTATTGATGTCTGTCCGTTCAAAACGGCTTGCTTCTTTTCTAAGAATTTTTAGATATTTATTAAGCCTTAGTGACATATAAATCTGGTCTTATTTCGGGTAAAATTTCATCTTTGAAAATGGTTGCACAATATTGTTTTAGCTCGTCAAAATCAGGTGTCCCATCAATATTAGTTTTACTTACTCTCCCTTTTAGATATACTACTGGGACAAAGTCATTATCCTTTGTATTCCATTCAAATGTTTTTGTAGAGCCCGTTATATCGCTTTGAAAGCTCTCCCTAATTAGTAACGTTTAAAACTAAAGATTTCCAATCACTATTACTACTATTATCCTGTTGGAAAGTGGGAAACGCAGCGTTGATTTGTGCGTTGGGGCGTTTTCCACTTTTCAAT
>JAEZZY010000034.1 GCA_023418315.1 Bacteroidota bacterium | reverse complement strand
TCGTACTTAACGCCATCCGCTGCAAACTCATTGCCAGGGCTTTCGCTGTCGTCAATCGAAAATCCCCTTTTGTTAATATTCAAAAATTTGCCGCCTGATTATTTGGTTTTTAACATAGAATGCGCCAATGGGGGCCAATGGGGTCACCAATGGTGGCACAATTACAAAGAAATGAAAATCAATCAGATAAATCTGTGTCTCTAACGGTGGCACAATTCCAACCTCAAGACATCAGAAATACTCTTTTGACAGAATTAAGTTGGACACATCATCTCATTATCTTTTCACGTTGCAAAACAGAAGAAGAGCAAGAATTTTACGTGCGTATGGTTATTAAAGAGCGTTATAGTAAGCGAGAACTTGACCGTCAAATTTCGGCAAGCCTTTTTGAGCGGACAATGATAGGAAATCTAAAAATCTCAACACCATTGAGAGAAACAAAAAGCGATATAGCCAATACCTTTAAGGACAGTTATGTTTTTGAGTTTCTAAATCTGCCAGAACCGCACAACGAAAGCGATTTGCAAAAGGGTTTAGTAAAGCAGATGAAAAACGTTATCCTTGAATTAGGTAGAGATTTTATTTTCATTGATGAAGAATACAGAGTGCAGGTAGGCAACAGTGATTTTTACATTGATTTGTTGTTTTATCATCGGGGTTTACAATGTTTGGTAGCCTTTGAACTAAAAGCCGACAAGTTTCTGCCCGAACATTTGGGACAACTTAATTTCTATTTGGAAGCATTAGACAGGGATGTAAGGAAATCCAATGAAAATCCAAGTATTGGGGTTTTACTTTGCAAAGGTAAAGACAGTGAGTTGTTGAGTATGCGTTAAGCCGTTCTCTCCCCTGCATTGGTTTCAGAATATCAAACCCAACTGCCCGACAAAAAATTATTACAGCAGAAATTACATGAATTGTTTGAAAGCGAACAGACCGAAGAATAAACACTCCGTCTATAATACACGCCTTAACGTACCGCAAGAAAATAAAAATGCCTTGAAGTTGTTTATTTTCAAGGCATTTTACTAAGAGGTCGCGAGCGGATTCGAACCGCTGTACGAGCTTTTGCAGAGCTCTGCCTAACCGCTCGGCCACGCGACCGTGTTGCTGAGGGAGGGCAAATGTAGTAAAAAATCGGTTCTTTACAAGAGGTAAATCTGTTTGTTTAAAAAAAGGAATCATCGCCTATACCGGAAAATGTACCGCCTTTATAGGACAGGTTTTTTTATGCAGCAGGGTAGGCTTAGGTATTTTGTTACTCTACCTTCATCCAAACCAATCTTGCCGTTTTCTTCTTCCCTTCCACATCAATGCGCAGGGTTGCATATACGCTCTCTTCACGGTTGTAATCGGAAAGCGTGAGCAGGGCAAGGTTGTGTTTTTTCTTACTGTCTGTAGCGCCGAAAAGATAGCTGCGTTTGGGAACTTCTTCTTTGCCATCCGCATGAAAAACAAAGGCATCACATTCTTCCAAACCTTGTATCATAACGATGTCCTTTCCTTTTGTCTGGCGTTCTTCATTTATAAAAATATCGTTTAGCAGGACGTAGTTTTCATGCTTGCCATTGAGGTAAAAAAAAGATTTGTATTGATTGCCGGCTTTTAGTTTGATGCCGCCTGCCGTTCTGCGGTAATGTTCCAGCGGACTATAAGTTTCATAAGCGCCGCCCGTCATCATGCTGTTGTTGAGCATGTGGCAGAAAGGAATAACTGCTGTGGTAAGGACTTCGCCGTCTTTATCATAGGTGATGACGCTTGCATTACGCATGGAAATACGAATGGAAGTGTGGGTGCCCCTGCTTGTGGTTTCCTGTCTCAACCCTTCGAAAATAAGGGTTTGTGAGCCATCGGAATTGATGTAAAAATTTTGCAGTACGCCTTCAAAATCGGCTTTGTTGCCAAAGAGGGCTTTCGTTTGCCGGTCTAACAAATTGAGGCCGGTAACGGGTTGTTCCGTAGCCGCTCCCAAAGCGGGGTCGAATACAAAGCGTCTGATTTCATAAAATACATTTGTTCCGTTCCAGCTGCCTTTAGCATGGGATATAGCTTGTGTAACCCCTATAAGTCGCTTATTAACGGCATCATAGCGCAGAACACCCTCGGTAGATTTTCTCCCTACATCTTGATAAAAAGGCTTGAAGGAAAGGGTTTTTGCAGAAGCATCCAGCGTAGCGATAAAGGCTTCGCCACCCTCATTTTTTTGTGTATTGAAACCATATATCCATGCCTGTGCTTGCTCTTCACCGCTTAAAGTCATGTCCAGCATGTTGATGTATTTATATTGATGATCGGGGGTGCCTACATAGGAGCGGAATACTTCCTGATGGTCGCCGTTGAACAAAATGATTTCGATGCGGTGGTCGCTTTCGGAAGCAAAACTGTTATAGATGGTTACCGCATACGAATTGCCGGCAGCATGATGACGCACGAAAAAATCCGGCATGTCCACGCCGCCCATGGCAATCGCATATTTTTTACCGGTAGAAATTTTTTCCATTGTGCCTACTACGTCTTCCCGAATGATGTGCCCGTCTTTACCGTCTATCACCACTCTGCAAAGCCGCTGCCCATCGCCATCTACCTCGCTAAAGAACAAATTAAGATTGCCGTGGGTTTCAAAAAGATTTTTGACGCTCATTTTTTTGAGCTTGCCGAATTGGGTGTGGAGTGTTTTGAAGAAAACCGGTTTGTATGCGGCGTCATACATTTTTACCTCTATAGCACCCTCATAGCTCACATGCACATATGCCGTGTGTTTGTTTTTCAGGAATAAAATCTTGGCATAGCCTGTTTCCGGTTCTTCAAAAGAGGAGGAGCTACCTATAATCGGAAACTGCGCTTGTGCAGCAAAACCGTATAATAAAAACAGAAAAATAAAGGATAGAAGATGTTTCATATAATTTTTTTGAACGCGGCAAATGTATAAGTATCTCTTGAAAAGTGAAAGTGGAAAGCCTTTCCAATTTTTGTATTCTTTAGCAGGGTGGCCGTAGTGAATGTTCAATTATTGCATTTATGAAAATATGTCCTTATCATTGTATTCCTATAAAATTTAAATTATGGATTATATAGAACCCGCAACACCTACCTGGTTTACCGGATTTATGATTGTTTACCTGGCGATTATTATCGTGATGATGATCGGCATGTGGAAGGTGTATAGCAAGGCGGGGCAGCCGGGATGGGCTTGCCTTATTCCTATCTACAACCTGTATGTTCTCTTGAAGATTGTAGGCAAACCGGGCTGGTGGTTATTGTTGTTTTTGATACCGCTTGTGAATCTCGTTTTTGCCATCTGGATGTATAATATGCTTTCAAAAAGTTTTGGTAAGGATGAAGGTTTTACCATAGGGCTGGTGTTGTTTTCGTTTGTGTTCATTCCTATTTTGGGCTTTGGCGATGCTCGGTATTTAGGACCTTATGGCAATCCGCAGTTGTTTGATGCGTATAGGAATCAGGAGGGCAGGGCAGGTGCATGATGGCAGGATGTGCTCCAATAAAAAGATCACCGTTTTTATAAATCATTTTTATCCATTCCCGTTTCGCTTGCGATACCGGTCTTCAAAAAATCGTTTCGTTTAATCTCCGCCAATTCTTCTCAGATGCACTTCATTGGCGGGCGATACTACAAGCGGGTATTTTTCGGTTGTTACATCCGAAGAATCCAGTCCGAAGGCTCTTTCTTCCGAAAGGCTGAAATTCTTTAGCAAAAAATAGCCTTTGATAATTAGTTTTTGCATTAAGGGGAATTTATTATCCCGCGAAAGGAATTTCTCAATCACGATAAAACGGAAATCGCCAATGACATTATTCTTACTCAGCGATTCATAGCGGCTTACCACATTTACTTCCTTGTTCTTTACCATGTCTTCTACCACCTGGCGAAACATAGCCTGTACCCGGTGTTCCACCCGAAAGCCCAGGCGAAATTCGATACGGATGATTTCATTAGGAACAATGGTTTGCACTTCATATTCTGCCGTATAGGGACTGTCCATTACATCCACATGCACAAACCAGTATATATCCGCCCGTTTAGGCTTGCGGTAGAGGATGGAGAAGATGACCTTATGCTCTATTTCTTTGGGATTGTTGGCGCTGGTAAGATATACCAGATGCGTAGCGTATTTGGTAATGCTGCGGTCGTTGCTCAATTCTTGCAGGATGGAGGTATAATCTTCCAGCCGTACAAACTCCACATATTTGTTTTTGATTTTTCGGGCTTTGTGCCATATCAGCATGGTGAGGAACAGGCATACTGCAATGATGAGCGCCACATAGCCACCATGCGGGAATTTTTCCAGATTGGCTACAAGAAAGCAGGTTTCGATGGCTAAGAAGACAATAAGGTAAGTAACCACCCAGAATAATTTGATGCGTTTTATCAGTAAATGAATAGAGAACAGGATAGAGGTCATAATCATACAAAGGGTAATGGCAAGGCCATAAGCTGCGCCCATATTGGATGATTTTTGAAAATACAAAACAACCAGCACACAGCCGATGAAAAGCAGCAGGTTGATGCCCGGGATGAAGGTTTGTCCGCGTTCTACCGTAGGATAATTGATTTTCATTTTGGGCCATAGGTTCAGCTTTACCGCTTCGCTGATGAGGGTGAAGGAGCCGGAGATCATTGCCTGGCTGGCGATGATGGCTGCCAGAGTAGCCACCCCTATGCCGATGTATAAAAACCAGGACGGCATCAGTTCGTAGAAAGGATTTTGTAAAGTGGCATTCCAAAACGTACCGGATTTATGGCTGAGCAACCATGCGCCTTGCCCCAGGTAGTTTAATATCAGGCATATTTTCACGAATATCCACGACACGCGTATATTTTTTTTACCGCAATGCCCCATATCGGAGTAAAGCGCTTCCGCCCCCGTGGTACAAAGGAATACGGCGCCTAACAGCCAGAAACCTTTAGGGTACATCAGCAGAAGCTGAATGCCGTAATAAGGATTGAATGCTCTGAATACATGCACTTCTTCGCTGATGTGCATCAGCCCTAATACGCCCAGCATGAAGAACCATAGCGTCATTACGGGGCCAAATGCCTTGCCTATAGAAGCGGTGCCGAATTGCTGAAAGAAAAACAATCCGCTGAGGATGCACAGCACTATGGTGATGATGGTATTATCGGAGATGGTGGTGAGTCCGGGAATATGTTTCAATCCCTCCACTGCCGAGGTAACCGATATAGGCGGGGTAATCATGCCATCGGCAAGCAAGGTGGCACCGCCGATCATAGCCGGGTAAACCGCCCATTTGCTATGCCTTCTTACAAGGGTAAACAAGGCGAAGGTGCCTCCTTCCCCTTTGTTGTCCGCATTCAATGTGAGCAATACATACTTGATGGTTGTTTGCATCGTGAGTGTCCAGATAATGCAGGACAAGCTACCGATGATAAGCTGCTCGCTGATGATTTTATTATTGCAAATCTCATTCATCACGTAGAGCGGCGAAGTGCCTATATCTCCGTAGATGATACCCAGTGCGATGATGAGTCCTGCTGCGGTTAATTTAGAATTTTTTCCCACTAGAAATGGAAGTAAGGGGCGCAAAGTTAGGGCAATAATTAGTAGTTGTTCCTATTTATTAGGGTATTTTTGAAATCGTGATAGCACTTTTGTGCGGGATTATGTTGAACGGTGAGGGTTATTTCCTATATAAATGTCTGTAGAAAGTTTTATTTTGTCTAACGTTTTATCTTAATCCTGCGTCTTTTAATTTACGTACCATTTTTTTTTAATTAATTAAAACAGAACAAGATGAAAAAACTTTCCTTAACTCTTATGAGCCTGTTGATGGTTTTCATAGGACTTGCACAATCCCCATGCAGCCAGTTGAATGCAAGTATGACGGTTTCGCAAAACGCGGCAACCGTAACCGCCACCAATACTTCTACCTTGCCTACCGGAGGTACGAATGTAGGGGCTTACGCGTTTACTGCTTGGGGCGATGGTAGCTACGGCTATCCGAACCCTACGGATAACCATACTTACACGACAAACGGTACCTACACGATTATGTTTGTTCAGACCTGGTGGGACTCCTCCGCTACCAATATGATTTGGTGTAGTGATACGGATTACCATACCGTGACGATAACCTCCGCTCCGCCTCCTGTAAACTGCAATTTTACGGTTACTTCAGTAAGCAACGGGAATGGAAGTTATACGTTTACAGCGAACGGAAACACCTCCGGCATGACCTATAACTGGAATTTTGGCGATGGTAGCTCCGCAACCGGAAACCCGGTAACGCATACCTATATAAATACAGGATCGTATTTGGTGAATGCCATAGGTTCGGGAAATGGCTGTACGGCAAGCGATAGTTTATGGGTGTATTATCAAGGGAATCCTAACCCATCCGGCAATATAATTAGCGGCTCTATCTCTTATGATTCTACCCTTACTATGAACAACCTTTCTTTCAAAGTATGGCTCATAAAAGAAGGCTATGATTCGCTTACAAATTCGGTAACACTGACCGCCGTAGATTCGCTTACCACTCCGCCACAATCTTTTTGGGCAAGTTATAGTTTCAATAATTATCCTTCCGGAAACTACTATGTAAAAGCCCGTGTAGCGCCTGGTACCACCAATCCCGGTCTGATACCTACTTATCATCAGTCAAGCGCCCTATGGAATACCGCTACTCAAATATTACATACCGGCGGCTCCAGTATTTACAAACACATTTTTATGCTACAAGGCACACCCACCTCGGGTCCTGGTTTTATAAGCGGTAATGTGAGCCAGGGCGCAGGCAAAGGTACGAGCACCGGCATTGCCCAGCAGTTAGTACTTTTAAGAGATGCCAATAATGATGTTATTGCTTCTACCTATACCGATGTGAATGGCGACTACAGCTTTGGTAGCCTTGCCAACGGCACCTACAGCATTTATCCCGAAGAAATGAATTACCAGACCACACCCAGCCCGGCTATGGTGATAGGCGCCGGTGTGAATGTCTATAGCTACGTGGATTTTGAAAAAAATTCCAACAGCATCAAACCGAAGGCAACTGCCGTGAACGATGTAGCCCACACCATGTTCCGCCTGTATCCCAACCCTACAAAAGGACAAGTAAACATCAGCTGGAAAGAGCCTTTGAAGGGTGATGCACATATTACGGTAACCGACTTAGCCGGACGTGTTGTATATAACACAGAAGTAGCGGGCGCAGGGTCTTCCACTTCCATTCAATTAAACCATCTGAACCCGGGTATTTATTTCATTAAGATAAATACGATGAACGGGCAGCATACGGAAAAGATGCTCTTGCAGTAATTAAAACGTATTCATTTATAGCGAAAACGCCATGTCTTATAGGGATAGGGCGTTTTTCGTTTTTAGCGGAATGTGTTTGTTGAATAAATTTGCAGTCAAATACAAGGCAGTTTGAATGTTTTTTTAAAATTCCTCATCAAAAATAAGGCGCTCAACTATCCGCTGTTCCGGTCTTATCTTTTGTTTCGCTTTACCCTCGTACTGGCACTCAATATGCAGATGGCAATCATCAGCTATATGGTCTATAGGCTTACCAAAGATGAGCTTTCTCTGGGGATGCTGGGGCTGGCGGAGGTAATTCCCGCGGTGGGCTGCTCGCTGTTTTCCGGGCATTTTGTGGATGGAAAAGAGAAGCGGAATCTATTGCTGTTTTGCACGGTGGGTTATATAGTGCTTACTTCTTTTTTTACGATTCTTGCCTGGCCTTCCCTACAAACCCACGCCGGTGTGGATACCATAAAATGGTTGATTTATCTGGGCATTTTTATAGGCGGCATCTTACGTGCTTTTTTGAGCCCTTCGGCATTTTCCCTTTTCGGCTTAATCATTCCGCGGAGGTTATACGCGGGAGCTACTACCTGGAGCAGCACTTCATGGCAATTGGGCGCTGTATTTGGTCCGCTGCTTGGCGGCACGCTGATTGCCCTTACCGATTTTAAAACCAGTCTTATAGGCGTGCTGGTTATAGAAGTGATTTCTTTAATCGCCATAGCAAACATTCCCAAGCAGGTTGTTTTATTAAAAGCAAAAGAACCGGTATTAAAAAGTCTTGCGGAAGGATTGCGGTTTGTGTTTAAGACGCAGATTGTGCTGGCGGTGCTGGCGCTGGATATGTTTGCCGTATTGTTTGGTGGTGCGGTGGCTTTGCTTCCGGTATTTGCCGATGATATTCTGAAGGTAGGCGAGGTGGGTTTCGGATGGCTGAGGGCAGCGCCGGGTATAGGCTCCATTTCCACTTTACTGCTTTTATCCGCCATTCCCATAAAGACAAAACCGGGCATCAAATTATTGATATGTATAGCAGGCTTCGGTGTTACGATTATTGTATTCGGACTTTCCCATTTGTTTTTGCTTTCGTTTTTTATGCTGCTCATAGGGGGTATGTTTGATGCGGTGAGTGTGGTCATCCGCGGCACCATCCTGCAACTCTACACTCCCGATCAGATGCGCGGGCGCGTGGCAGCGGTAAATACCATGTTTGTGAGTTCTTCCAATGAACTGGGTGCGCTGGAAAGCGGACTCACCGCAAAATGGATGGGAACCATATCGGCTGTGCTTTTCGGCGGCACTATGACGCTGGTGGTAGCTACCGTAAGTTATTTCAAAGCGCCTTCCCTAAAAAACCTGGATTTCCGCCAAGCAGTGAAGGGTAAATAATTTTTTTTGGGAAACATTATCCCTTCTATTCAGTAGCTTGTAGCCACAATAAAATCAAGGAGGACACCATGATGCAGATCGGTATTTTATCGGATACGCACGGTTATCTGGATGAGGCAGTGTTTCATCATTTTGCGCATTGCGATGAACTGTGGCATGCCGGAGATTTTGGCAATACAGAACTGATAACACGTTTGCAAGACTTCAAACCGCTACGTGGTGTATGGGGCAATATTGACGGCGCGGCCATCCGTCAGTCCTTTCCCGAGTGGCTTAGATGGAAGTGTGAAGAGATAGACGTGTTGATGACGCACATAGGCGGCTATCCCGGCAGGTATGCGCCCGGAGTGCGGAAAAAACTGCACCCTCATCCGCCGAAATTATTCATCAGCGGACATTCGCATATCTTAAAGCTGATGTTTGATGAGTCGCTGCAATGCCTGCATATCAATCCGGGTGCGGCAGGCAGAGAAGGATGGCATAAGATGCGCACGGTGGTGCGGCTAAAAATTGACGGCAGCCGTATGTATGATTGCGAAGTGATAGAACTGGGAAGACGTGGAGCATTGCCTTAAGCAAGTTTTATTTTATAGGAGATACGGAGGTTTGGCTTTCGTTTTTTTTATCGCTTTTCTTGCATGGAATGCGTTTTTTTTTAATGGCTATTGCTTTTGGAAAAAGGATTATTTATCTTTAAAAATGGATAATATATGGGTGTGCCGAAAACCAATTCAGAGTAGGCAAAAAAACAAAATATAGTTATGGCAAAACAATTACTAAGTATGCTGATGCTGCTTATGCTTTTTGGGAATGCACGTACGACGGCTCAGACCGTAAGTATCAACACCGCTTCGGGAACGAGTGGGAATGCTTTTCTGGGTACGTCCAACTATGCGGCAAATGAATGTATTTATACTGAGGCGGAGATTGGCGCGGCTAATTTCACTACGTCGGGTTCTGCTATTCAGGAGATTGGTTTTTTTGTAAGTACGGTAGGCATCAATACTACATTCAATAATGTAACTATCTACATGAAAGATGTGCCGCTTACTACTACAAGTTTTACCAGTGGCAGCTATAGTACGGCAGGTTATACGCAGGTATATTCCGGCAGTGTTACGCTGGCTGCTACGGGATGGAATACGATTACGCTGACTACCCCGTATGTAAGAACAGCCGGTACTAATTTGCAGGTACTGGTAGAGCGGTTTGATAATACGGTACACACCGGCTATGTTTATTCCTGCTCCAACGGAAACAACACATCCACTACTTTGACCACTACACGCCGTCATAATTCCACCACCATGCCTACTACTTTAACTACATCGGCTTTTAGGCAATCCATTCAGCTAAAGCATAACTTAAACAACAACCTCGGCGTATCCAATATTTATACCTTAGGCACCGTGCCGGTATTGTTCAATGATATTCCGGCCATCGAAGCGAATGTGTATAACGATGGGGTGAATACGATGTCCAATATTCCTTTGGTGCTTACGATGACCGGTGCGAACAGCTTTAGTGATACGCAGTACGTTACCTTACTTCCGAATACCAGTCAGATAGTAACATTCACACCGTTCCTTTATACGACACAAGGCGCTACTGTTATTACCGTATCCCTACCGAATGATGATAACAATAGTGATAATTCTCAAGTATGGAATCAGACAGTAGGACAGAACTTATTCAGCTATAAAGAGCCTACGCAGTCGAACCAGCCCGGCGGTATCGGTTTCAACGGTGGCACAGGGCAGGCAGTTGCAAAATTCAATTTAGGCACATTAGGAGATTTGAATGAAGTAAAAGTGGATTTTGCGACTTCGGGAAATCCTTTCCAGGTAGTGGTTTATGACGCATCGGGAGCTGGAGGAGCACCGGGCTCTACCCCTCTATGGGTATCGCCTGTTTATACTACGGTGGCGGGTACGGCGTTTGTACCGGTATCCCCTGTTCTCACGTTGCCTCCCGGTGATTTTTATATAGGCGCTATGCAAACAAGCACTACCAATTTCCAGTTTGCTTATCAAACAGAAACGCCTATCCGACCGAATACATTTTACTATGGTGCCATAACCAATCCTGTATGGACTGCCTTCAGCGGAGCGCAACCTTTCCGATTTGCTATAGAAGCTCAATTTTATGTGCCGCAACCACCCAATTGTGCAACGGCACATAGTCCGGCCGATCAGGCGGTGCATGTGGATGCTGTTACCACCACTAATTTGTCTTGGCTGAGCGGCGGCGGCGGCGCCACTTCTTACGATGTGTTTTTCGGGACTACCTATCCTCCTCCTTATGTAGGAAGTACTACTACCACCACTTTCCCGGTATCGTTATTGCCCAGTACAACTTATTATTGGCATGTATTGGCTACCAATGGAAGCGGTAGCGCCATCGGTTGTGATACGTTGGAGTTTAAAACGGCCTGCCCCGAGCCGAATAGCTTAAGCGCTATAAATGTTACCGCTAATGCGGCAGACCTGCAATGGGTAGAACCGGGCACTGCAACCACCTGGGCTATAGAATACGGACCTATGCCACTGACTCCCGGTACAGGGACGATTGTGTATGCTACATCGCTACCGGCGTATAGTATCCTCTCCGGACTTACCCCTGCCACCACCTATGAATATAGTGTACGCTCTATTTGCGGGGCAGGTGATACAAGTCTTGCCGTACTGGATACATTCACCACACCTTGCTTAACATTTACTGCTCCCTATGCGGAGAATTTTAATTTGACATCGGGCACTACGCCTCCTAACTGCTGGACAGTTACTGCCGCAAGCAATGGAGGAACCTGGCAATATGCCGCCAACATGAACAATGGGTATGGTGCGGTAACTGCGGATCATACAGGTAATAGCGGAGGCTTTGCTTGGGTGGATGGCTCATCTCCTATTATTACAGGGCAAGTTACAATGCTCACGTCACCAATTATAGATATTTCCGCACTTACAATACCGCAGGTAAGGTACTACGTGGTCAGCTACTACAATCAAGCTACTTATGGAGTGAATAATAACAAGCTGATATTGGAAGGATGGGACAACAATATTTCCGATTGGATACAACTGGATTCCATCCAGCAAATATTTTCTTCTACTGCTTGGGAAGAGCGTATCGTTTCACTGGCTTCCGTGAGTTCAACCACCACCCAATTGCGGTTTCGGTTTGAAGGGGCTGCCCTTACTACCTTCTACAATGACATCTTTATAGATGATGTGCATGTAGAAAATATGGCAACCTGTGCGGCTTCTACAAGTCTTTCTACAGCGAATGTTACCACCAATTCGGCAGATCTGAGCTGGGTATCTACCTCTTCTGCTGGTTTATGGGAAATCAATTATGACGCAGGTAACAGCTTTGCAGCGGGTAGCGGTACCAGTGTGTTTACCACTACACCACCTCCGTATTCCTGGTCTGTAGCCACACCTACAGGTATGATTTATAGCTATTTCGTACGTGATGTGTGCGGTGTAGGCGATACCAGCGCATGGAGCAGCAGAGGACTCATCAACCTCTTGTTGCCCAACGATGACGCATCCGGCGCGTTACCCCTTACTGTAGGTGGCGGATGTAGCGGTAATCCTTATGACAACACGATGGGGACTCAAAACACTGCTGCAAATGAACCTTACCCAAGCTGTAACAACTACTCTACCGGTCATCATACAGTATGGTTCAAGTTTGTAGCTCCTGCAAGCGGAGCGGTACGTGTTTCTACCGATATTCTGCCGGCTGGTACGCATACGGATACGAAAATAGGCTTGTTCTCTGCGACAGACTCCAGCGATTACAGCACATTCAGCATCATAGCTTGTGATGAAGACGGCGGGGTGAATACAGCCTATAATTCCATTGTGTTTGCTACTGGCTTAACGGGCGGTACTACCTATTATGTTCAAGTGGATGGATGGAGCACAGGTAGCTACGGCACTTTCTGTGTAACCGTAGATGAGTTGAACAGCAGTATGTTGCAAACTGCTTCTACCTCTTGTGCTACAGCTCAGATTCCTGAAGGAAGTAATACGGCTTACACCGGTTGGCAACCGCTCATCACTACCGGTGGTCAGTTGATAGCCTTGGTGAGAAACCCATCGGGTGGATCCGTGGTTAATTATACCGCTTCACAAACAATAAACACCGGTACTACGCGTAATGATAACGGACAGTACTATCTGGATCGCAATTACCTGATCAACAACAGCAGTATCAGCACGCCTGTGGATGTACAATTGTTCTTCACAGCAGCCGAACAAGCTGCCCTGCAAGGAGTAGATGCGAATGCTACGCTTGCTAATCTGAATGTAACGAAGCAAAGCGGCACGACTTGTCAGGCAAACCACAACGCTGCCAATGGTACCAATACTGCGTTGCTGCAAACAGGCAATGGTAATGTGAACGGTGTAAACTGGATAACGGTGCAAACGAGCAGTTTCTCCAATTTCTATATCATGAGCGGTATAGATCCCTTGGTGATTCAATTGGGTTCTATTACAGCCATGAATATAGGTGCAGCCAACAAGGTAGAATGGACTACGCTCTCCGAAGAACGCAGCGATAAGTTTGAACTGGAACGCAGCGCAGATGGTAAACATTTCGCTAAGATCTACGAAAAACAAGCGAACGGAGAAGCAAGCCGCTATACCTATATGGATAACAATCCTATAAAAGGTATGAACTACTACCGCCTGCGTATGACAGAGTCCAACGGTCAGGCTACCTATTCCGAAGTAGTAACGGCCTTTGTAAAATCCAACGGCTTTGAAGTGAATGCTTATCCAAACCCTGTATCGCATGACCTTACCGTTCAGGAAAGTGGCGAACAAGGCGCGGATGCAACCGATCAAGTTATGGATGTAACCGGTAAAGTAATCCGTACCGTTAAAA
>JAEZZY010000017.1 GCA_023418315.1 Bacteroidota bacterium | reverse complement strand
CTGCTATCCTCGGTGAATATGTGTAAATACGAACCATCCGGCCCGTGGTCCACTTCGTTCATATAACGATACATATCCAGCCCTGCGGGGTCTATAAGAATAAGCCCTTTCACCGGATTGGGAAAGTTCAGTTGTTGGAAATAAAAAGTATCAATCACCGAAAGCGCCGCAAGCTGTCCGCCGGCAGAGTGCCCCGATACGAATATCCGGTTGGAGTCGCCGCCGTATAGGTGGATGTGTTCCTTCACCCATTTGATAGCAGTGGCAGCATCCATCGTCATTTTCCTATAATCGGCTTCAGGGCTTTTGGGATAATCGGGGATAACGGTTACTACACCCTTCCGTGCCCATCGGCTACCGAAAAAATTATACAATTCTTTCTTACCGGATGTCCAATTGCCTCCATAAAAATGTACCAATACCGGCTTTTTATTTTTTGAATTTCGTGGGGCAAATACGTTGAGCGTTTGTCCCGATGTGTAGCTAATATCTTTACTGCGTTTTATAGGTACAAAGGCGCAGGAAGAACAGAGCGAAAAAAGTATCAAAAAACAAATAGTCGTCTTAACAAGAGAAAACAGGATTTTATAATTAAACATGATTTATAGGCACTAAAAAACTATGCTCATACCATAAAGCAATTATAGCATCATCATAGCAGTGAAAAAAGAAACTCTTGAAATATTACCCTACAAGCCGCACATCAATGGTTATAGGCTGGGAATAAAGAACGGTTACGTTGATAAAATCAGGATGATTAGGGTTTAAAAGATAATTACTCTCTTGGGGAAGAATAACCGAAGGCAGCTTTAGCGCAAGGAATTTATTTTCTCGAACAAACTTGTCTCCAATTGATTTCAATAAATCTGCCGGTGGATTTTCATCCCATTTTTCCGGCAGGTCATCGGGTTTCAATTCTTTAATATTGTTGTCAGGTATTTCAAGGCACAGCAGGCAATACCCTGATGCCGCTATGTTGGAAATATGTACCACGCTTTCCAGCAATGCTAAGGAAGCTGCTTCGGATGTATATAAAACATAGGTTCCTTTACTGTGCCAGCGTCCGCCATAGGCTGCTGCACCCGTGCCTTTCAAATCATTTATAAATTTACACTTGCTAATCCGATATACATTCATCAGGCAAATATTCCGTGTTCTATCCTACCGAGCTCGTCCATAAGTATTTCGATGCCTATAGATGTGTCCATAAATTCTTTGGGTTTTTTATTTCCCAGAGCAATGACACGGTTATTCACCCATTCCTTAAAAGCATCCATATTCCCGAATACTTCCTCGCCTCTGCTGTAGAGTTTCGCAAGCTCGATAACGCGCTCGCTTTGTTCGGCATTTAGTTTTTGCTTGGATGTATAGCGTCTTAATGTTCTATCAGAAGTTCTGATGATGAGGGCTATTTCACTCATGGTAAACCCTGCAATGTCTATAATGTTATCAAGGGCTTGCTTCGGCACTCCTTCACGGATGCAGTATATAAAATCCGCATCGTTTTCTATTTCTTTAAATGATTTTGCGGCACCCATTCCCATCAATGTGATAGAGCGTTTTATGTGGTTGTTGTTGATAGAGGCGGAAGTATAGGCAGGCATATAGGCCACGGCTGGTTCGTTCACTTCTGTAATTGTTTCTTTCTTTTTGTATTTCATATCTCCGGCATTTGTCCCAAAATTACGGTTTTTTGTCCGGCATAAAATTTTTTTTTTCTCTATTCCCTTAATTTTTAGAATTTATGGGGAAAATCTTGACCGTCCATTCTGTTAAGAAAGAACATAGGAAATAAGGGAACAGGCGTTTTAAAAACTGGATGTAATACCTACTTTAATTCCGCTGAATGCAGGCTCATAGCGGCATACGCCACCGGTGCAGTTGATGCCGTCCACTTGTTTTACATAAGAGGCGGTAAAGCGATGCGGGCCTTGGCTGTAAGCGGCAAACACATTGTAATAATGGGCGGGTTTAGTCAGCCCGCTGAGGTTGTGTGGATTGAGTTTGGTAATGTACATATCCGACACGGCAAATGACCAGCGTGGAGCGATTGTTAGTTCCAGCAAACCAAATACCCATGATCCGAAATCGTTCTCCGCAATCATATATTCCCATTCGGTACGGAGAGAAGTTTTATCGTTGAATTTATAGGTAGCTTCAGCAAACGGCGTAATGGCTGTAAACAAAGGGACATCCTTTATCTGATACAATTGCTGATTATATTCCAGATATTGGCCGCCCACCATAAAGATCCATTTATCCAACCCACGATAGTTCAGCTCTCCATAAGCCTCACGATAAAGTTTCACTTCTTCAAGCGTATTAATATGGGTATAATTCAGCGTAATGTCCAGATCATCATTGGGGGAAATCAACACATCTGTACCGAGCGCCAGTTCAGAAAGGTTTTGAGAAGCCGGCGTATAGCGGGCCAGCAAGCGTTGTGGGCGAAGGCGTGCTACAATAGGTTGCCAATTGAGCAAACCGCGCAGCAAAAGTTCATTAGGCGAAGTACGCATTTCAAAATTCTCTGTGCGCTTGCCGGTAATATTTATCGCTAAACCCTTACGCGCATAACCTAAAGTAGTATAAACCACATTTCCCGAAAGATCTTGCAGTACATTATCTTTTTCAATTGCTTCATGTGTTTTATAGGCACCTTCTATATACCAAGAAAAAGCTCCGGCTGTAAGGTTGTTATAGGCAGTGAAGGCATACATATTATACCTTGGATAAAAAATGTGCGCACTGTCCTGGGCATCTACTTTACTTTTTATAGGAAGCCAGGATTCATTGTCAAGTGTACGGTTGAGCAAACCGATACCCGGAGAGATATGTATGTTATCTCCCAAAGAAAAATCACCTTCGGCATTAAAACCTTTGATGATAGGATTATAACGGCTAAAATCCCGTACATTTTTTTGCTGTCCGCTAAAAGCCTTCAGCATTAAATGGTCATTCACGTGGTATTTAAGATGCAAGCCCACCAAAGCATTATCAATCAGCAAGCCGCGGTCTTCATAAGAGCGGAATAAAATGCCGCTGCCTATCTGATCATAAATATAACCTGCGGTGGCAGTAAGTCCTTTTATATCTTTACTAAGACTCCAAGCGCCTATGCCAAAACCTGAAATGGCAATCTTAGGATCATAAAGATTAGAATTATGAAACGCATCTGCACGCACGAAAGCTGTAAATCCTTTATAGTTATACCTTAGTGAAAGCCATGATTCCCCCCCGCTCAGGTAATCGTTGTAAAGTGTATTATCAGGGGTCAAGATGCCGCTGTCACGCTGATAATAATTGACATTGGTCATAAGATCGCCGGAAAGCGTGCCTTGTGCGAAGGAGTAAAGCGAACCGAGAAAAAGGAGGAACGAACCGAAAATTTTTTTCATTTAGTTAAGTAAAAATTTTCCGAATTTACGATACTTGTTAAATTTGGCAAGATATTCGTTAATAACTTCATCAAAAAATTGTTTCAATGAAAAAAATAGTTGCTACACTGGCAGGGTTAGTTTTCACCATCGCCACCTTTGCTCAGGGAGAGCTACCTACTACCGCTATCAAAGATGTGAATACCGGTAAGAAAATCGCCTTTAATGAATCCGTTGAGGAAGGAAAAGTAACACTTATCAATTTCTGGGCTACCTGGTGCGTGCCTTGCAAAAAAGAAATCAAAAGCATACGCGAAAAACTTTCCGACTGGAAAAAAGAAACCGATTTCAACTATATGACCATTTCATTGGACGAAACCCGTGCCGAAGGACTGGTGCGCAGCTACGCAAAATCACAAGGCTGGGATTTTCCTTACTATATAGATGCCAATTCCGATCTGAAACGTTCGCTTAATTTCCAGACCGTACCGTTCACCATCATCATTGACAAAGACGGTAAAGTGGCGTACCAACACGCCGGCTACGAAGAAGGCGCCGAAAACACCACCTACGCAAAAGTGAAAGAACTGGCGGCTAAGTAAGCAGCTTTCCTTACCGTATATTTTTTGAAACGCCCTTTCCTGGGCGTTTTGTATTTTTCAGAAATATAGCCCTCCCAACACTTTTATCTTCCCCTCCTTTTACTATCTTTGCGCCTTAGAATATTCAATATATGGCTAATAAAATAAAACCAACGGGAAAACAAAAAAGTACACTGATGCTTCATTTTGTGGTGTTTTTAATCGCATCTGCCGTTATGTTCTTTATCCATCACAAACAAGGGGAAACAGAATGGGCTTATCCTTGGCACGCTTGGATTATTGCCGCTTGGGGGCTGTCTTTCATCGGCCATTTTTGCGCTGTGTTTTTTAGTTATGAAGATCCGGGTAACGATGAATACAAAAGACAGTTGCACGGTTAAAAAAACATAAACATTACCGGCATCCAGTTATGCCGTTTTTTAGATATTTTTGGAAACACCTCTTGCTATTCTGCAAGGGGTGTTTAATTTTAAAACATTATGGAACATCCTAAGATACGGCAACTACAAGACGAATACAACGCCCTTACCGATGAAGTGGCTAAGATAGATAAGCTGGTAGAACTGGCGCTGGAAGTGCGCGCCATAGATGTGGACAGAGGCTTTGAGCTGGCCGAAGAAGTGATCGAACGATCCGAAAAAGCCGGCTATCTCAGAGGAAAAGGCAGAGGCTATAACTTAGCCGGATGGTGCTATTGGCAGCAAGGAAATTATGAAGCCGGTATAGACATTCTGGAACAAGCCTATAAAATAGCCAGCAAGGTAGAAGACCGCCCTTTTATGGCTAGAGTACTCAACAACTTCGGGTATATCTACCGCGATAAAGGCGACCTTGCCGAAGCGCTCAACTACTTTGAAAAAGCCCTTGCCATCAACGAAAGTATGGGTGATGTAGTGGCCCAATCGGTAAACCTTGCAAGTATCGCTTACCTGCATTACGATCTTAATGACTATGAAAACGCTTTAGAATTTGCTCTGCGATGCGTACCTATTTTCAAAGAAGCAAACGATGAGCATCGCCTCATCACTCTTTATCATATACTGGGCAATATCTACTTCAAGCAGGAACAATATGCCGAAGCGCTGCGTTATTTTGAAGAAAACCTCTCTCATTCCAATATAGATACGATGCTGCACGCCTTAGCCATAAGCGGATTGGGTAAGGTATATTATAAAATGAAGGATTTTAAAAAAGCAGAAAAATACCTTACCGAAGGGCTGGCTTTAGGCAAGGAACTGGGAAATGTAGAAGTGCAGATCGTTTGTTATTTCTACCAGGGAAGGATAGACATGGATGAAGGAAACTATGTCAATGCACAAAAGGAACTGGAATCCGCATTCTCCCTTGCAGAAGGACACTCACGCAAGCATGATATCATGAGCATTCACGAAGTGCTGTCTATGCTTTATGATAGAGTGGGAGATATCCCCAAAGCCTTTCACCACCTGAAGGCCTATGAAGAACTGAAAGAGGAGATATTCAAACAAACCACCTTCAATAAGCTACGCAACCTACAAACCCGCCAGCAGATAGAGCTGGCACAAAAAGAAAAAGAAGTGGCCGAACAAACCGCCATGCTTAAGCAGCAATTTATGGCGAATATGAGCCACGAGATACGCACTCCTATGAACGCTATTGTAGGCATGACAAGGTTGCTGTTGGAAAAAGAACCTAAGCCGGAACAATTGCGCTACCTCAATGCCATTCAACAATCGGCAGATAACCTCCTCGTCATCATCAACGATATTCTGGATCTATCCAAAATTGAAGCAGGAAAAATACAAATTGAACATACTGACTTTTCCCTGCGCGAAGTCCTGCAAAGCGTAGCCGATATGCTGATGCTTAAATCAGAAGAAAAAGGCATTGATTTTAAAACAGAAATAGACCCCAACATACCCAACCGCTTGCTGGGCGATCCTACCCGCCTTCACCAGATATTGCTCAACCTAGCCGGCAATGCCGTGAAATTTACCGAAAAAGGGTATGTGGAAATAAACGTATCCCAACAACGATCCGAGGGTAAAAATCATTTGCTGCGATTCGATATTGTGGACACCGGCATAGGCATTGATCCGGAATATGTGGACAAAATATTTGAAAGCTTTACCCAGGCAGGCACAGACGTAACCCGGAAATTCGGGGGAACAGGACTGGGGCTTACCATCTCCAAACAACTTACTACTTTGATGAATGGACACATCGGCGTAAAAAGCGAACTGGGCAAGGGCACCGTATTCAGCGTATTGTTACCTCTGGAAGAAGCAGCCGAACAAAAAGAAAAACCCCTGCCTAAAATAGTGAATGACGACACACTGAAAAAACTGGAACACATAAAAATACTCCTCGTAGAAGACAATGAATTTAACCGGATGGTAGCAGAAGATACCTTAAAAGAAGCCATACCCACCGCCCATATAGACATCGCGCTAAACGGGCAGCAAGCCGTAGAAAAAGTAAGCGCCAACGACTATGACATTGTGCTGATGGATATCCAAATGCCGGTAATGGATGGAGTGGAAGCCACCAAACAAATCAGAAAACTGGACTCCGCAAGAAGCCAAACCGGTATCATCGCTATAACCGCAAATGTATTGCAGGAAGATATACAACGCTACCTGCACGCCGGTATGAATGCCCATATCTCCAAACCCTTTCAAAAAGATGAACTGCTGCTGAAAATGGCAAAAATGAGCGCCAAACCTACATTGCCTATAGCGAATGCTTCCGAAGAGGAACATAAAAAAAATACCGACAGCCTGCCACCCTTGCCGGAACACCTTAGCGATATGGTTTTTCTGAAAAAACTTACCGGAGAAAATCCCGAAAAAATGAATAAATACATCAGTATGTTTCTGGATAATGCTCCTAAATTGCTACACAATATCAAAACCGCCCTCCAGGAACAGGATTATCCGGCTGTAAAAATTGCAGCTCATTCCCTCAAACCCCAGCTTTCCTATATGGGTGTAAAAGAAGAAATAAGCAATATTTTTTTGATCGAACAGATAGCCGGCGAAGCAGCACATACAGACAGATTACAAGTGCTGGTGCCTCATCTTGAAAAAGTGTGTGCTAAAGCATTTGAAGAACTGCAAGCCTATAAAGCCATCCAATTGTCATGATTATAAAATATTATATTCCGATGACAAAAATGTTTTCAAACTTTTAACGGAAAGACTATCTTTGAAAACCAAATTAATTTTTGCTACCAAAAAAATTAACTATAGTGAAGAAATCATTTTTACTCTTATCCGCAGTAGCAGTATTAGCTACTTCTGCGCAGGCTCAGTATCATTGCGGCACTGATGAAGTGAATAACAAAATAAGGGAGCAATATCCCGATAAAATGGCCTTCTATGATGCGCAACTAAAAGCAGAGATGGAAGCAATGGTCATGAAAATGGACTGGAGTACGTTCTCTAAAACTACCGACATTAATGATAATGACGTACTACATGTGCCTATTGTTTTTCATATAATACATGACTATGGTAATGAAAACATTTCAGACAATGATGTATATAGAGCATTGGATGATATTAACCAATGTTTCCGCAGAGCCAATAGCGATAGTAATGTAATTGCTACCTATGCAGGCAATATCCCCGGTACCCCGGTAAAATACCGTGGAAAGCCAAACATACAATTTCACATGGCGCAAATAGACCCTAACGGGCAGCCCACCAAAGGGATTACACGTCGTCGTTCTTATCTTACTTATGCCGCAGGAGACCAAGCCAAAGGCGACCAATGGCCCTCTCAGGCTTACATGAATATATGGATTATTAAAGCCTTTGATGTGAATCATACAGATGCCGGCGCTTACGCACTTCTTCCGGGATCTATGAACAGCAGCCCTACTTCTGTTTACTATGATGGGGTTATTTGTCGCTCCTCACAAACAATATGGGATCATACCCTCGCACATGAATTAGGGCATAGCCTGAACCTGCGCCACGTATGGGGTGATGCAAATGGTCTTGACGGAGGAAATACAATATGTGGTGATGACGGTATAGACGATACCCCGCCTACAAAAGGGCACTTCAGCACCGGTTGTAGTGATGCGTCCCTCTATGACTCCAGTTGTGCTGTGGCTTATGAAAAAACATACTCCGGTCCCTTAGCTAAAAATTTATTTAATGTGGGTGATAGCATTAATAATGTTACGATTGACTATCCTGATACAACCAATGCAGAAAACATCATGGATTATACCGGATGTGCAAAAATGTTTACCTACCTGCAAGGAGTGGCTATGAGAGCCGCATTGCGCTCTAATGTAGCCAACAGAAACAACCTCATAAGCAGTGCCAACCTACTGAATACCGGTGTAACGGATGCCAACGGCAATATCAGACCCCGCCAGGATTTGCCTCCTATAGCCGATTTTTCTACCAACAGCTCCGGCGTTAACGGTCCATCCGAACAAAACGTAGTAGCCTGTGTAGGGCAAAACATCTCCTTTAGTAATGAAAGCTGGAATGATACCATCACCAGTGTAAACTGGACATTTACAGATGCTGCCGGTGTAAGTAAAACCGCCACCAGCTCCAACATTACGCTTCAGAACTTTGCCAACCCCGGATGGGCTAGCGTAACCCTCACCGCAACATCGAATGCCGGTGTGGGTACAATTACAAGAGATAGTGCAGTATATATAGCCAAAACTACCGGAACCGATGTAAGAGGCTATATGCAAAGCTTTGATAACGATCCGGACCTGAACGAATACCCTATTTTCAACCACTATGGAAATGAAAATAAATGGACACGCGTTACGAATGTTGGCTATTGGGACAATGCTTCTATGTGTATGAACGCCTATGACAGTCGGGTGAAAAAAGGTATCCCAGCCATAATGTACAATACTCCTATCGGAGATTTGGACGAATTTTACACGCCTCCTTTCGATCTTACCTCCTATGCCGCCAGCACCTATTGTAATCTCAACTTTATGCTGGCAGCAGCAGCCACTACCAGCAATACCGCTGCTATGAATGATGAATTGGAAATTAGCTATAAATCATGCACAGGCGCAATATGGAAAGTTTTGAAGACCCTCAAAAAAGGTGAACTCATAACAGCAGGAATAGACACTACCGAGTTTGTACCAAAAACTGCAGACGACTGGCGTATGTGCAGCTACGACATTCCCAAAGGCGACCGTACTTCCAATGTCATCTTCCGATTCAGATACAAATGCAGCGGTAAAGTAGATAATTTAATGACCGGCTATAGAGCCACAGGAAATAATGTATATATTGATCGTTTATCCTTCAATGATTTCCCTACAGATGTAAATGGCATTGCCTATCAAAAGAATGGATTCGCCCTTGCACCCAACCCCACTACAGGAAGCTCTTCTGTAGTCATCAAAGGCTCAAACACTTCCGAAAAAGTAACCGTGCGTATTACGGACATGACCGGAAAAGTGGTTTACCAAACAGAAGCCAACGTTGCCGGTGAAACCAGAGTGGAAATCCCTGCCAATTATATTTCCGTAAAAGGAATATACCTGGTAACTGTGATAAGCAACAATCATAAAAACACCGATAAACTGGTAGTATATTAATCGCTTTTTTCTTCCTTTCATGAAAATCCCGAAGAGCTCCTCTTCGGGATTTTTTTATAAAAAATGTTGTAAACGCTCCCTTTTGTAAAAAATCTTTTTCGGATTCTGCAAGAGCCAACAAGATGTTCCTAAATAGCTTTGTGTCGTCAAATCGTTAAGATACAAAACACGTAAGGGAAAGCTTTTCCCAAGTCGTTACAGCCATCTTTGCGGTTGATAATTGCCCTTTGTTCGTATTCTCATTTCACTATTTACCAACAAACGATTAAAAGCTGAACGATGGAATCACATATCAAAGAAACAGGCGTGCTTTATGAAAAATTAATGATGCGTGCTTACCGCTTGGACATGCCCGTTGTAGAGCTGGGCGCAGACAAAAAAATATATTATCTGCTTTATTACATTCGAATCGGGGTGGATTTGAGGCAAACCGGTTATCCCACACAATTCAATACTGTAAAATCAAACCTGGCTACCGCATTGCACTATCTATTGCAACAAGAACTTCATAAAGAAGAAAAAATAGCTTTGAGAAAACTAGGAACCCAGCTAAGCGAAGTATGGTCGGAATCGGCTATGGAAAAATGGTTGAAAAAAACACTCAGAGCTACCGAGCGATTCTGCGAACAAGAATCAGTGTATGCCTAAAAAAACCGGCAGGTTACTTACATCGCACCGCTACAACCACACGCCCTTGCTGCATTCCTGCCCTGGGGGATTAGTAGGAGCTGGCCGTATAAGACCTGCCGGGGTGCAAATGTAGGAAGTTTATCTTTACAGGCACAATTTTTATGCTGAAAGTTGTGCAATATTTGCGTTATGGACACCGGAACCCCAATTAAAAGTGAAGCTTACTTACAGGAAACAATCCAACGATTGGAAAGCACAGTAAAAGAGCTTCAGAAAAAAAATCAAGAATTAGAATCCTTTGCCTATGTGGCCAGCCACGATCTCCGCGAGCCCTTGCGAAAAATTCACATTTTTAGCGAGCGTATTCTGGAAACAGAAGCAGCAAATTTCTCCCCTTTAGCTGCGGATCATTTTCGCCGCATCTTATCCGCTACAGAACGGATGAAAAAACTGATTGACGCATTGCTCAATTACTCCCGTACCAATACCGACGAAAAAATATTTGTAAAACAAGACCTTAACCAACTTTTAGAGGAAGTAAAACAAGACTTGCAAGAATCCATCATTGAAAAAAATGCAACCTTGCTATCAGATGAATTACCTACCCTAAAACTTATCCCCCACCAGTTTTTGCAATTGCTGGAAAATCTTATCGGCAATTCCCTAAAATACCGCAAAGCCGATGTAGCTCCTGTAATCAAAATTGGTGCGAAAAAAATACACCGTGAAGAAGGCGAAGAAGACAATAGGTATTGGCAACTTACGGTTTCGGATAATGGAATTGGTTTTGAAGAAGAGTATAAGGAAAGGATATTTGAATTATTCCAGCGGTTGCATGGCAAGCATGAGTATGAAGGCACCGGTATAGGGCTGTCCATTTGTAAAAAAATTGTCGAAAATCACAACGGAACCATATATGCAGAAAGCGCTTTAGGCGAAGGCTGCACCATCACTATTTTATTGCCTATAGGCGATGAATAAATGACTTATTCGTAGAAAAAAAGCAGACCTTCCAGTCTGCCTTTCCTTTTCTTTATTGAAAATGCCGGTATTAATAACGGTAATGTTCCGCTTTATAAGGGCCTTCCTTAGCAATGCCTAAATAAGCAGATTGAGCATCCGTCAATATATCCAGTTCCACGCCTATCTTAGCCAAATGCAAACGGGCTACTTTTTCATCCAGATGTTTCGGAAGCACATACACTTTGTTTTCGTAGTTGCTATGATTAGTCCAAAGCTCAATTTGAGCCAGAGTTTGGTTGGTAAAAGAATTACTCATTACAAAGCTTGGATGCCCTGTAGCGCAACCGAGATTTACCAAGCGGCCTTCCGCCAATAGGATAATGTCCTTACCTTCTATAGTATAAAGATCTACCTGCGGTTTGATGGTGTTTTTGGTAGTACCATAGTTATCGTTTAGCCATGCTACATCTATTTCTATATCAAAGTGACCGATGTTGCAAACAATCGCTTTGTCTTTCATCAGTTTGAAATGCTCGCCGGTGATGAGGTCGCGACAACCGGAAGCTGTAACGATAATGTCCGCTTCTTTTACTGCATCCACCATTTTCTTCACTTCAAAACCATCCATAGCTGCTTGCAATGCGCAGATGGGGTCTATTTCGGTAACGATTACACGAGCGCCGGCGCCACGAAGCGATTCTGCGGAGCCTTTACCCACATCCCCGTAGCCGCCTACTACAGCCACTTTACCGGCCATCATCACATCCGTAGCACGGCGGATGGCATCTACCAGGCTTTCTTTACAACCATATTTATTGTCGAATTTGGATTTGGTAACACTATCGTTTACATTGATAGCAGGCATAGGCAAAGTTCCTTTTTGCATTCTTTCGTAAAGACGATGCACACCTGTAGTCGTTTCTTCGCTTATGCCTTTGATGTGCTGGATCAGTTCGGTATAATTATCCAGAACCATATTGGTAAGGTCGCCGCCATCATCCAGAATCATGTTCAACGGACGATCTTCACTGCCGAAGAAGAGTGTTTGCTCAATACACCAGTCGGCTTCCGCTTGCGTTTGTCCTTTCCATGCGAATACTCCGATACCGGCAGCAGCGATAGCGGCAGCGGCATGGTCTTGGGTAGAAAAGATATTGCATGAGCTCCAGCGTACTTCAGCGCCCAGTTCTACGAGTGTTTCTATCAATACGGCGGTTTGGATGGTCATGTGCAGGCAGCCTGCTATGCGTGCGCCCTTCAATGGTTTTTGTGCGCCAAATTCTTTGCGGATGGACATCAAGCCCGGCATTTCGGCCTCGGCAAGTTTTATTTCCTTACGCCCCCATTCGGCGAGGCTCATATCTTTTACTTTGTAAGGAAGTTTAAAATCAATCTGGTTACGAGTGGCTGTTGACATGTTTTATTATTTTTTAGTCTCGCAAAGGTAAGGTGCGTAGGATAAAATAATAGTCAAAGACAGCTATTTGGGAAATTATTCTTTTTCAAAATGACTTTGTAGGACAAAACTATATTTGCCTATGGCTAAAAAAATAAAAACAGAACAAACCACCAATGCGCCGGTGTCGTTAGACAAAACAGATATTGCCATATTGGCTTTGCTCCAGCAAAATGCACGCATCACCGTAAAAGAAATTGCCGAACAGGTATATCTCAGCACCACGCCTGTGCATGAACGGATAAAACGGATGGAAAACACCGGCGTAATCAAACAATATGCCGCCCTGGTAGATCCTTCAAAAATCAGAAAGCAATTGATGGTCATTTGCTACGTAAGCCTTAAAGAACATAGCAAAACCGCAGGCGCACGGTTTATAAAACACATCCTTTCCCTACACGAAGTCATCGAATGTTACAACATTTCCGGCGAGTTTGATTTTATGCTGAAAGTCATCGCCGCAGACATGGACGACTATTATAATTTCCACGTGAATAAGCTAAGCCAAAGCGAAAATATAGGCAATGTGCAAAGTGTTTTTGTGATGGGTGTGATCAAACAAACCCATATCATGGTGCATGAAGAACAGGCGTAGGCAACCGGGGAATTTGGATTTTTTTGGGTCCGAGCTGCACTGCTTCTATAAAGCTTCAGTGGCGTTGGCACCGTTGAAAAGAAGAATAGCTATTAGGCTTTTTCCATGTTATCTATAGCCGCCTTCATCATGCTTTATCTGCCTATCTGCTACTGCTCCATAAGCCACAAAATAACGGCTCCCGTTACCAGCATATTAAACAAGGCAAGCGGTATCAGCGATTTCCATCCTAAGTTCATCAGTTGGTCATAGCGGAAACGCGGCAGTGTCCAACGAATAAACATGAAAAACAAAATGAACGCGATAATTTTTATAAAGAACGCGGCTACACAAGTGAGGGAAAACAACACACTGCCTTCACCCAGCGCATTCGCTACATTATCCATAAACGGATAGTTATAGCCTCCAAAAAACAAGGTCGCCATCACTGCGCTGCTGATGAACATATTGATGTATTCGGCAAACAAAAACATACCCAGCTTCATAGAAGAATATTCAAGGTGATAGCCCATATTCAATTCGCTTTCACATTCGGGCAGGTCAAAAGGCGCACGGTTCAGTTCTGCAAATGCACATACTAAGAAAATGAAAAATCCGAGGGGTTGTTTAAAGAAATTCCAGGTAAAATAACCATCACTCCAAAACCCATGTTGTTGTTGAACGATTTCATTGAGGCTAAGCGTATTCGCCATCATCAGCAAGGCTATAAGCGAAATCCCCATGGCCAGCTCATAAGATATAGCCTGCGAAGCCGCACGGATGCTGCTCAGTAAGGAAAATTTATTGTTGGATGCCCACCCGCCGAGCATGATGCCATATACGCCGAGGCTCACCACACCAAATACGAAAAGCACGGCTATATTAATATCGGCTACCTGTAGGGATATTGTGCGATCTCCAATGGTAAAACTCGGTCCCCACGGTATCACGGCGCTTGTCATCAATGCGGTAATCATAAACAACCCCGGCGCCAGCACGAAGAGAATCTTTGAGGAGCTGTTCGGAATGATCTCTTCTTTCATAAATAGTTTCAAACCATCAGCCAGTGGCTGCAAAAGCCCAAAGGGACCTGCACGGCTGGGACCTATACGATCTTGCATTACGGCGGCTACTTTACGTTCGCCCCAGGTAGCATAGGCAGCCACACCGAGGGATACCATGAGGATTACAGATATTAATCCTACTTTTTCAAGTATCAAAAGCCAGTCAATCAATAAAAACATAGCAGCGCAAAAATAAGCGGTTCGTTCTATAATTTATAGTTCTTTTTTGGCTGTAAGCAAGCCGGCAATTCCTTTACAGACAGCAAGGCTGCATTCTTCGCTTCGTTTTGCCGCCCGGAATCTTCCTTATTGCTGCAATGCGCTCAATAATAAACTTGTAATTTTGTCATAGCCCTGTAAATTTGCACATTCAGAGTTCATACATGCATCAATTACTATTATCCGTAGATCAAAGCACACCGATCAATTACTTGCCTATAGCGCTGCAATTGATAGTAGCCGTCATAACGGTGGCGCTCATGCTCGGCGTTTCGTGGTTATTAGGTCCCAAGCGCCATACCTCCGATAAATTGATTAACTTCGAAAGCGGCATCCCGTCTATAGGAAATGCACGGCAGCCTATGGCGATCAAGTATTTTCTGGTAGCGATTCTGTTTGTGCTGTTTGATGTGGAAGTAATCTTTTTCTACCCCTATGCAGTCAATTTCAGAGAGCTGGGCTTACCCGGTTTTTATGCCGTAGTGATGTTTGTTGCTTTCTTTTTATGTGGGTTTATCTACATTATCAAGAAAGGCGCTTTGAAATGGGAAGACTAATTTGAATGATGAATTTTGGATGTTGAATTTTGAATAACAGGAGCGAATGAAAGATAATTTGATAAAAGAAAAGACATTTGCATTTTCGCTTCTTATCATTCAATTATACAAAAAGCTTTTAGAAGAAAAAGAATATATTATCTCTAAACAATTACTACGTTCCGCAACCGGCATTGGTGCAAATGTAGTGGAAGCAGAAGCAGCTCAGAGCAGAAAGGATTTTATTTCTAAAATGTGCATAGCATCCAAAGAAGCGAGAGAAACAAAATACTGGCTGGAGTTATTAGAACAAAGTGAATTGACAAAAATAGAATTAGAAGAATACCAAAAAGAAATAAACAGCATTAATAAAATTATTACTTCCATAGTAAAGACAACAATTGAAAACGACAGAACTTTGAATAATTGATGAACATTCATCCAAAATTCAAAATTCAAAATTCAAAATCAACAATGCGTCCGGTACAATATAATACGAATGATAAAGTGAAGATGGTAGATCTTCCCGAAGGCTATGCCGGGGAAGGTTTTTATGCTACATCGTTTGATAAAGTAGTAGGCCTGGCAAGGAAAAATTCGCTATGGCCCTTGCCGTTTGCAACCTCTTGCTGCGGTATTGAATTTATGGCAACGATGGGCTCCAATTATGACTTGGCACGCTTCGGCAGTGAGCGTATGGGCTTTACTCCCCGTCAGTGCGATATGCTCCTCGTAGCAGGTACGATTTCTAAAAAATTAGGACCTATTTTACGCAAAGTATATATCCAAATGGCAGAGCCAAGATGGGTAGTAGCTATAGGCGCTTGTGCAAGCAGCGGAGGGATATTTGATAGTTATTCCGTGTTGCAAGGCATAGACCAAGTAATTCCCGTAGATGTATATGTGCCGGGCTGTCCGCCCCGTCCCGAAGGGATTTTGGACGGCATCTTAAAATTGCAGGAATTAGTAGGCAATGAAAGCCTTCGCCGCAGAACGAGTGAACAGTATAAGGCCTTGATGGAAAGTTATGGGATAAAATAATTGTGAATTTTGGAAGTTGAATTTTGAATGATATGAAGATTTTGGTGTCCGAGCTTGAGGATTTCTATGGAGATTTTACGGCGATGGCACCGTTCAGGGCAGTAGCTACTATGAGGCTTGCCTATGTTGTGTAACTTGTGTAGCAGATAAATGCAAAACAAAAATTAGAAGAACCCAAAGCCCTGCAAACATTTTTAAACAAATGAGCTTGACCTACGACATACTAAAAGAAAAACTGACTGCAAAATTCGGAGAGCAGGTGCGCTATGATATGCAGTATGACATGCTGAATATAGCCATCCCTGCCGAGATGAATTTAAAATTATTGCAGTTTTTATACGATGAAGAAGATTTGAAATTCCGTTTTCTGACCGACCTTACAGGAGCGCATTTTCCGGAAAGGGTAGGTGAAGAATTAAACGTTATTTATCATCTCCATAATCTCGAAGATAATATTCGTTTGCGGGTAAAAATATATGTGCCGGTAGAAAAGCCGGATGTATTTACGGCTACGAAACTGTTTGCCGGAGCCAACTGGATGGAGCGGGAAACCTATGATTTCTTTGGAATTAATTTCATAGGGCATCCGAATCTGAAACGCATCCTCAACGCCGATGAAATGGACTACTTCCCTATGCGGAAGGAATATACGATGGAAGACCCGCAGCGGACGGATAAAGATGATGAAATGTTTGGGCGATGATTCAAAATGAAAAATTGAAAATGCAAAATGGATGATGGAGTCGTAAATAATGTAGAGGAAAGTAAAAAAGCGTACAATATTCGCCATAGATGTTTTCATTTTTCTAAAGAAGTAATAGGGTTTGTAAGAATAGCAAAAGTTGACAGAGTGTTTTTTTCGCTCTATGAACAATTAGTAAGAAGTGCTACCTCCATTGGTGCGAATGTTGTTGAAGGAGGAGCTGGAAGTTCTAAAAAAGACTTTGTAAACTTCCTTACTATTGCATTAAAGTCAGCGAATGAAACTAAATATTGGCTTTGCCTTGTAAGAGATACAATGGAAGAAGATAAAAACTTACTCAATAAATTGATATCAGAAGCAGATGCGCTGTCAAAAATAATAGCAAGGATAGTGCTGAATGCGAAACATTGACTTTTGAATTTTACATTATCCATTTTTAATTTGAATAATGACTGAAGAAATAACACAACATCATCCGCACCATATACAGCTTTCGGAAGAAAGTCTGGCGAAGCAGACGACCACGCTGAACCTCGGTCCGACGCACCCTGCCACGCACGGCATTTTCCAAAACGTGCTGGAGATAGACGGAGAGCGGGTGCTAAGCAGCGAGCAGGAAGTAGGCTATATCCACCGGGCATTTGAAAAAATTGCAGAACGTCGTCCGCTGTATCAGGTTACACCGCTTACTGATAGGTTGAATTATTGCTCTGCACCGATTAATAATATTGGCTGGCATCTCACCGTAGAAAAACTACTTGGCATCAAAACGCCTAAACGTGTAGATTATCTTCGGGTCATCATTATGGAACTGGCACGTGTTGCCGACCATTTAGTATGCAATTCAGTAATCGGCGTGGATACCGGCGCGCTGACAGGTTTTACTTACGTATTTCAGTTACGCGAAAAAATCTATGAAATATGGGAAGAAATTTGCGGCTCGCGCCTCACGACTAATATCGGCCGCTTTGGCGGTTTTGAGCGTAATTTCCCGCAGAGCACCTGGGATAAATTAGATGATTTCTTAAAAATATTTCCGAAAGCGCTGAAGGAGTTTGAAGACCTGCTGGTGCGTAATCGTATCTTTATGGAGCGCTGCCAGGGTGCCGGTCCGCTTACAGCAGAAATGGCGCTGAATTATAGTGTTACCGGCCCGAACCTGCGGGCTGCGGGTGTAGATTATGATGTGCGCGTAGCCACGCCCTATAGCTCTTATGAAGATTTTACATTCAATATTCCCGTAGGTACTACAGGTGATGTGTATGACCGCTTTATGGTGCGGCAAGGTGAAATTTGGGAAAGCATAGGCATCATTCATCAGGCGTTGGAGAAATTGAAAGACCTTGATCCGAGTGTGTATCATGCTGATGTGCCGGAATATTATCTGCCTGCAAAAAAGGATGTATATACCAAAATGGAAGCCTTAATCTGGCATTTTAAAATAGTGATGGGCGAGATAGATATTCCAAAGGGAGAAGTGTATCATGCGGTGGAAGGTGGAAATGGCGAAGTGGGTTATTATCTCATAAGCGATGGTGGGCGCAGCGCGTATCGTTTGCATTTCCGCAGACCTTGTTTTATTTATTATCAGGTGTTTCCTGAAATTATTAAGAACGGTTTGCTGAGCGATGCAATTGTGGCGCTGAGTAGTTTGAATGTGATAGCTGGAGAGTTGGATGCGTAGGTGGATTTTGGATGTGAGCTATAGGAAGCCGATTGAACATCGTTGCGACGCTCCGTTCATCGTAAGTTCCACTATTGAACTTTGTACATGTAACGTAAGATTTTATGAAAGAGAGAAAAATAGAAATAGTGGTTAGGAAACTTTCCTTCGAAGAAGAAGATGAAGAAGATGTAGATTACTGGATGAGTATGAGTATTCAAAAAAGATTGGAAGAAGCATACAAATGGAATAAAGATGTTTGGACACATATTATCGGGCATTACCCGGAAAAGATTGAAAAGACAGGCGGGAAAATGATTAAAGTAGAAACCGACGAAGATGATTTTTGATGATAATTTTCTTGACTTAATAAAGTTGTTTGACAAACATGAAGTCAAATATGTTTTAGTGGGAGGTTTGGCGGTATTAATCCATGGACATTTTCGCACCACAAAGGATATGGATATTTTTTACGAAAGAACTGAAGAAAATGTAGTTAAGCTGTTGGCTGCAATTGATGAATTTGGGTTTGGATATTTGAAATTGAGTGCAGATGATTTATTGGATGATAGCGGTTTTATAAAAATTGGAAGAGAGCCTGTGAGAATAGATATAGGAAGAAGGCGTACCCTTGCGAGTAATACATATTAATCACTTGATTGATAATAAGAAGGCTGTTGGAAGATTACAGGATTTAGATGATGTAAAAAAACTCTTGAAAATAAAAGATAAAAAGAGCAAACGAAAATGACCATTGCTTTTAACGAAGAAAAACTGAACAAAGTAAAAGAAATCATCGCCCGCTATCCCGAAGGGAAGCAGAAAAGCGCGTTGATACCCGTCCTGCACTTAGCGCAGGAAGAATTTGGCGGATGGTTAGACGTGCCGGTGATGGATTATGTGGCCGGGCTGCTACAGATTACCCCTATAGAAGTGTATGAAGTAGCTACATTCTATACCATGTTCAACATGAAGCCCGTGGGAAAGTATGTGCTGGAAGTATGCCAAACAGGACCGTGTATGCTTCGCGGCAGCGATAAAATCATCGAGCATATAAAAAATAAGCTGGGCATACAAGCCGGTGAAACTACGCCGGATGGATTGTTTACGCTGAAACCTGCGGAATGCCTCGGAGCTTGCGGTTATGCGCCCATGATGCAGTTGGGCAAGTTTTTTAAAGAAAACCTGACGACTGAGAAAGTGGATGCATTGCTGGACGATTTGAGGGCAGCGGCGAAAAATTAAAATAATAGAAATAATTAATTCACAAATGAAACCATTAGTACCATATATCAATTTCAAAGGCAATGCTAAAGAAGCGTTGGAAATGTATGCTCAGGCATTCGGCGGGCAAATAGCTTTTGCGCAAACCTATGCGGAAAGCGGACAGGAAGCTAAGCCGGAAATGAAAGATAAAATCATGCATGCCATGCTTGTAGCCGACGAGCTTACCCTTATGGCTTCGGACGTGGAAGAGAAGGATGTGAAGGAAGGCAATCAGGTAAGTTTGTCAATGGACTTTAGCAATGTGGAGGAAATGGAAAACGTATTCACTGCCTTGAGCGAAAGTGCAAATATCACTATGCCGCTGCAAGATACTTTTTGGGGCGCGCGGTTTGGTATGCTTACGGATAAATTTGGCGTGAGCTGGATGTTTAATCATGATTATGAAAAAAAGTAGATGAACGGAAAAATCCTTTTAGCCATTCTTGCTTTCTTCTTTAGCAATAACACATTTGCACAAAAAGGAAGTACCGGAATTACGAAAACAAAGCAAAGCGCAACGGAAATAGCGCAGCTAAAGGATGCTATGCAGCGGTTCGATAATGCGTTGATGCGGGCGGACACCGAAGAACTGAAACGTTTGCTGTCCGATAAATTGCAAATGGTACATTCTAACGGAATGGTGGAAACGAAAGAAGCATTATTGAAGAATATTAAAACGAAAAAATTGGTTTATAAAACCATTAAAAGGGCAATAAATAAGGAAATTAGTGTTTCGGATGCGAGGATGGTATTGACCGAATGTCAATTGGACGTTACAGGAATATTGGAAGGAAAAGAGTTTAGCGTAAAATTGAACACTAAAGAAGATTGGATCTCAGAAAACGAAGAATGGAAACTGATTAGAAGAGAAAGTAAGGATAGAGAATAATGGATGCGCACAACATGGAAAAAGCTCAATAGCAGCAACTACCATGAACGGTGCCAACGCCGTAAAAGCTTAATAGGCTTATTATAGCTTGGACTCCAAAAAAAATTGAATGAATAAAAATGACATCGCCGATTGTAGATAAAGTGAAAGAAATCGTGCACCGCTACGATCCCGACGCAACCATTACGTTGTTCGGTAGCCGTGCGCGCGGCGATTTCTGGGAAGAAAGCGACTGGGATTTTTTGATACTGACGGATAAGGAGAATGTGGTTGAATTAGATAAAAAAATTCGTTCGGATGTGTTTGATGAAATTGAGATGGTAACATTTGATTGTGTGCAAACCATTGTACGAACAAGAAAAGTGTGGGAAGAAGATTTGTGGATGACTCCGTTTTTTAGAAACGTGAATAATGAAGGAGTTTTGGTATGACCACGATGCAGGACTACATTCGCCACAAATTTGAAAAAGCGGCAGACGCATTGAAAGCCGGTGAGATTTTGTTTGAAAGTGGGTTGCCTATTGAAGCCGTTTCAAAAGTGTATTATTCGGTATTCAATGCGGCACTGGCATTATTGGCACAGTCGAATCTTGCACCGAAAACACATACTGGTGTGAAGTCGTTGTTTAATAAAGAATTTGTTCTTTCGGGAAAAATAGATAAAAAAACAGGAACGATATTAGGAGAATTATTGACCAAAAGAATGGAAGCTGACTATGAAGATTTTACATTAATTGATGAAGAAGAATTACCGGAATTGATTGAAAAAGCAAAACGGTTTATTGAAGCTGCGAAAAAACAATTAGAATTGTCGTAAGCAGTTTTGACCTTTAACTTTTGACTTAAAAAATGAAACTACTTTTAGAAAAAGCAAATATACCCAACATCAAATCTTATGAGGTTTGGAAAGCCAATGGCGGCTATGCATCTGTGGAGAAGGCGCTGAAAATGACGCCTGAGGAAATTGTGGAAGAAGTGAAGAAAAGCGGTTTGCGCGGTCGCGGCGGAGCGGGCTTCCCTACGGGTATGAAATGGAGCTTTATTGCCAAGCCCGAAGGCATTCCGCGCCACTTGGTGGTAAACGCCGATGAGAGTGAACCGGGTACGTTTAAAGACCGCTACCTGATGGAGTTTTTGCCGCATTTGTTTATCGAAGGCATCATCATATCCTCTTTCGCACTCGGCTCTAATACAAGCTATGTCTATATCCGCGGAGAGTATGCTTGGATACCCGACATTCTGGAAGCGGCGATTGCGGAAGCCAAAGCAGCAGGTTATTTGGGTAAAAATATTCTCGGCACCGGTTTCGATTTGGAGATTTATGTGCATCGGGGTGCAGGCGCTTACATCTGCGGAGAAGAAACAGCATTGATAGAAAGCCTTGAAGGCAAGCGCGGCAATCCGCGTATCAAGCCACCCTTCCCGGCAGTGCAAGGTGCATGGATGCGCCCTACCGTGGTGAATAATGTGGAAAGCATTGCCGCTGTAAGTCCGATTATTACGATGGGCGGTGAAGAATATGCAAAGATTGGCGTGGGACGATCTACCGGTACCAAACTGATTTCTGCATGTGGAAATATCAACAAACCGGGCGTTTATGAAATAGACATGACTATTTCGGTAGAAGAATTTATTTATAGTGATGAATATTGTGGTGGCATTCCAAATGGCAAACGGCTGAAAGCCTGTATCCCGGGCGGTTCTTCCGTACCTATTTTACCTGCCAATCTTTTACTGAAAACAGCGAAAGGAGAAACGCGCATGATGAACTATGAAAGTCTTTCGGATGGTGGTTTTCAGACAGGTACGATGATGGGGTCGGGTGGATTTATTGTATTGGATGAAGACCAATGCGTGGTGCGCCATACAATGACCTTAGCCCATTTTTACATGCACGAAAGCTGCGGACAATGCAGCCCTTGTCGTGAAGGAACTGGCTGGATGTACCGCATTTTGAAAAAGATAGAATACGGAACGGGTGAGATGAAGGACATAGATTTGCTGTGGGATATACAAAGAAGAATTGAAGGAAATACGATTTGCCCGTTAGGAGATGCGGCTGCATGGCCGGTAGCTGCTGCCATCCGGCATTTCAGAGATGAATTTGAATGGCATGTAACGAGTCCGGATGAAGCGCAGGTACGGAATTTTGGATTGGCGCATTATGCGGATGCGTTGGAAGTGGTTGTATAATTTCACGCAAAGGTGCAAAGATTAAGAGACACAAAGACGTTTTATTATGACTGAGAATGAAATTGCGAAAATTGTTTTTGGAACGTCTTTGAACTTGCACAGAACTTATGGACCGGGGTTATTTGAAAGCGTGTATGAAGAGATTATGTTTTATGAGTTAACAAAGGGAAATGTGTTAGTGGAAAGGCAAAAAGCTATTCCCGTTTATCATGAAAAAATAAAAATGGATATTGGCTTTAGAGCGGATATCATAATAGAGAATAAAGTTATTGTTGAAATAAAGTCGGTGGAAGAATTGGCAAAGGTTCACTATAAACAAGTGATTACTTACCTGAAACTCACCGACTGTAAATTAGGATTGTTAATAAATTTTAATGTTGATTTGCTAAAAGACGGATTTCATAGGATCGTAAATGGCTTGTATTAATAGCGTCGTTGCTCCTTTGTGTCTTTGCGTGAAAATATTCGAGTATGTCTGACGTACAAAATTTCAAAGTAATCATAGATGGTATTCCCGTGGAAGTGCCTCCGGGAACGACCATAGTAGATGCTGCACGTAAGATAGGCGGTGATGTAGTACCTCCTACCATGTGCTATTATACCAAACTGCAAGGAAGCGGCGGTAAATGCCGCACCTGCCTTGTAGAAGTAACGAAAGGTTCGGAAAAAGACCCTCGTCCTATGCCCAAGCTTGTAGCAAGCTGCCGCACCACCGTGATGGATGGTATGGAAGTGAAAAGTGCAACGAGTGAACGTGTTACTGATGCACGTAATGGTGTTACCGAATTTTTGCTGCTCAATCATCCGCTGGATTGCCCTGTGTGCGACCAGGCAGGCGAGTGCAAATTGCAGGATCTCAGCTACGAACATGGCGTGGATACCACCCGCACCGAATTCGTGAGAAGAACGTTTGAACCGGAAGATCTCGGACCCTATATCCAACTGCACATGAACCGCTGTATCATGTGCTTCCGTTGTGTGTTTGCAGCACAGCAGCTTTGCGATGTTCGAGAGCATGGTATCATCAATCGGGGTGAACGGGCACAGATAAGTACTTACATCACCAAAGCGCTCGACCACGAGATGGTAGGTAATGTGATTGATGTATGTCCGGTAGGCGCGCTTACCGATAAAACCTTCCGCTTTAAAAACCGTGTATGGTTTACCAAGCCTATGGATGCACACCGCGATTGCGATAAGTGCTGCGGTGAAGTAAGGCTATGGATGCGCGGTGATGAAGTATATCGGGTAACGGCACGCAGAGATGAATACTGGGAAGTGGCAGAAGCCTCTAACGGCAAAACAGGCTGGGTTTGCAACACTTGCCGTTTCCATAAAAAACAAACAAGCGACTGGGTAATAGAAGGTCCGGCGAAAATCAACCGCCATAGCGTTATCACACAAGGACACTATGTAACCGCCCAAGAAGAGCAAGTGAATTTAATCAACGAAGTGATTGGCAAATCGCCTAAACTATTATTCGACATACATAGCCAAAGCGATGTGAACCGACCCGAAATAGAACTTTCAAAAATTGACCGTCCGGCACATTCCGATGATTTTCTTCCCAACAAAAAGATTGAACAGGAACGGATTCTGGATGTAGGGAAGAAGTAGTGAATGTTGATGGACGTTTGTGTTGAAGGGCAGAAACCCACCTAAACAAAACTTAACAAACAAGCAATTGATGAGTTAAAAGGGAGGCACAATTAGAAAAAGATAGAATGTAGAATACTCCATTTGAAATTATCGTATAGGGATCGCCCCGCTTATTTATTTCATGAAATGATTTAGCTTGCCTCATCTTCCGGAAACAATATGAGCCAATCTGCTAACATTCCTCCTCCCTCTTCTCCGTTCGGAAATTCACCGGATGCCTGGTTTACCCTTATCCGCTGGAAAAATCTGCTCATCATCCTTTGCACGCAGATGCTGATATGGGCCTGTGTCATTCTGCCTGCATCCCGCACCTGGGAAGGGCTGCCGCCTTTATTGCTCACGCCGTTTCATTTTTCCTTAATCACTATTTCCACCTTGCTCATTGCTGCTGCCGGCTATATTATTAATGATTATTTCGACATCCGCATAGACATGATTAACAAGCCGGATAAAATGGTGCTGGAAAAAAAAATACCGCGAAGAATGGCTATCGTCATGCACACGGTTTTTAATCTGCTTGGCATTACGCTCGCCTGGTATGTGGCGCATCAGCGTAGTGCCTATGAATGGCTTACGGTTCAGATACTCGTTACCTTCCTTTTATGGCTTTATTCCACCAAATTCAAACAGCAGTTTATGATAGGAAATGTAGTGGTGGCGCTGCTGACAGCTCTTACCATTCTTACTCTTGTCGTGTATGAACCTGCTATGCATGTATTTTTAAAGAAACCGATTTTTGAAAAAGAAGCTGCAGGTTTTCTGCATCTCAATCCGCTATGGCTGCTGGGTGTGTATGCATATTTTGCCTTTATCTTAACCTGGATTCGTGAGATCGTAAAAGATATGGAAGACCTGAAAGGCGATATGCAGGAAGGCTGCGATACTATGCCGATTCGCTGGGGGCTGAAAACAACCACGCATTTTACCCAGTTGCTTTCCGTATTGGCTATATTACCCCTCTTGCTTTCTTCTTACTGCCTCATTGCCACGCACAATTATACACTCGGTATCTATACCTTCATAGCCTTGGTAATACCCTTAGCTGTGTGGATTTATTTTTTGAACAAACAAAGCAGCACCCGGCATTATGCCCGGCAAAGCACCGCTATAAAACTGATAATGGTAGCCGGCATCGGCTCGCTTATCGTAAATTTTATTACCGAATGGCTCAGATAATTTTAGCTTCCCAATCTCCTCGCAGAAAACAGTTGCTCGAAGCGGCGGAAATAGATTTTGACATACAGGTAGCAGATGTGGATGAAACAAATCCGCAGGGAATGGAAGCGATAAACGTACCCGAATATCTTGCCACAAAAAAAGCAGAAGTTATCTCCACAATCAATCCGGAAGCCATTATCATCGCCGCCGATACCATTGTAGTGATAGACAATGAAATCCTGGGAAAACCTAAAGATGATGTAGATGCACTGCGCATTTTAAAAAAACTATCCGGCAAAAAACATGAAGTCATTACCGGCGTATGTATGAAAAAAGGCGACAGGCAAATCTTGTTTTCAGTAGTAACGGAAGTATATTTCCGGGCGCTCACTGATGCGCAATTGCAGCATTATATAAAGCGCTATCAGCCCATGGATAAGGCCGGTGCCTATGCCATACAAGAATGGATAGGAATGGTAGGAATTGAAAAAATTAATGGCGACTATTACAACGTAATGGGCTTGCCTATAGGCGAAGTTGTTAAAAAACTGGCCGTGCTGACAAAAGCATGACAAAAGAAATCCGCGATGAGTTAGCTTTGCCATCCGTTATGAAACACTATGTTCTCAGCTGCTTAGCACTATGGTCATCCATGGTTTCTTTTGCACAAAAAGATGCATCTTTAGAAGCCGGATCATTGGTTTACCCCGATGAAAAACATTTTAAAAACATTCGTCAGCTCACCTTTGGCGGAGATAATGCAGAGGCTTATTTCGGCTTTGATAATGAGCATATCATTTTTCAAAGAACCGATGCCAAAGAAGGTCTGATGTGTGATCAAATCTTTTATGGCAAATTGCCTACAAAAGAGGAAGAAAAATTCGATTATAAAATGGTAAGCACCGGCAAGGGACGCACCACCTGCGCCTACCTCATGCCGGATAAAAAACACGTGCTTTATTCCTCCACGCACCTCGGTTCGGATGATTGCCCGCCTGTGCCGGATAAAAAAGCAATGAAAAAATATGTATGGCCGATTTATGAAAGCTATGATATTTTTGTAGCGGATCTGAACGGCAATATCACCCAACAGCTCACCCACGAAAAAGGATATGATGCCGAGCCAACCATATCTCCTAAAGGTGATAAAATTATTTTTACCTCAATGCGCAATGGCGATCTCGACCTCTATGTAATGGATCTTGACGGTAAAAATGTAAAACAGATTACTACCGATCTCGGCTATGACGGCGGCGCCTGGTTTTCACCCGACGGCAGCAAAATCGTATGGCGCGCCTCCCGCCCTAAGACAGAAGGAGAAATCAAAGAATACAAAGAGCTTTTAGCGCAAGGCTTAGTAGCGCCTACCAATATGGAAGTATATGTAGCAAATGCCGACGGCACCGATGTGCAACAAATAACTTCGCTGGGCAAAGCCAACTGGGCACCCAATTTCATGCCTGATGGCGATCGCATCATTTTTGCCTCCAACCATGAATATGAAAGAGGCTTCCCCTTCAATATGTATATCATAAATATGGACGGCAGCGGGCTGGAAAAAATTTCGCATGACGGCGGTTTTGATGCCTTTCCCATCTTCTCCCCCGATGGTAAAAAAATTATTTTCAGCAGCAACCGTAACAACGGCGGCACGCATGATACCAATGTTTTTATTGCCGACTGGGTAGAGTAGCCCAGTAAAATTGTATTAATAGAGAACGCCATTCAAGCTATTTGAATGGCGTTCTAAGTATAAAGAAGTGGAAACTAATTCTTGTTTTCTATCTCTTTTTCAGAACCTTCGTTTTTCGCTTCGTCTTTAGCGTCCTTAAATTCTTTAATTCCTTTTCCCAGCCCTTTTGCCAGCTCCGGTATTTTCTTTGCCCCAAAGAGCAAAAGAATAATAACGAGGATGATGATCATCTCGGTAACACCGGGCATCGCAAATAATATCAGCAGGCTTTCGCTATTCATAGCTTAAAAGAATTATAGCCCAAAGTTACGCAACTATAAATGGTTTTATCACGGCTAATACTTCGTTTTGCGAAAGAGGTTCGTCAAATGCTTCCGAAGCCGCGAGTGCAGTGATGTTTTGCCCTCCGATTCCTATAAGATTAATTCCTTCTTGTGTGGAAGTTTGCTCGCCTGCATAGGCATTTTTGAAAGCGTTGTTTTCTATTCCCGTTTGGTTGCCGGTGATCCACGGTTTTACAGTGGCGGTGCCGCCGGTAATGGTAGCGCGCAACTGGCGGATATAAGAGGCGTGGCGGGCATCTATGGAGTGTATATTCAGCACGGAGGTTAATGAGGCGTTATTATGGCTCATCAGGTTAGTAGCTTGTCCTTTAATGGCACGTACGCTCATGTCTTCCAATACCTGAGCCACGATAAGCAGTGTAGCAAAATCATGGAAAGGATCTAATGCGCCTTCCAAGGTAAAATCATAGGCAGGTACTGTATTGACCGTGCCACCCATAGCCAGAATATTGGTTTTTAGAAAATGCACATGGGCTTGTTCCTGATTCAGGATAGTGGTGAAGGCAGATTGGGTTTGATGGTTTGGGAATAGTAACTGAGCTACGGCTTCCGAATAAAATGCGGCGGTCAGGTTTTTGAGGTCTAATATAAAATTCAGACTGTCTGTTATTACGGTATTGGGTGAAGACTGCGCATGAGCCTTTTGGGAGCTTGCGCCTAATGCAAAAGGCAAAGCGGTGAGGGCTACCTTTCGGGAAATATTTTTTAGCACATTACGACGTCCGTCTGTTTTTTCAAACGTTTCGGGTGCAGTGCCGGCTATCTCGTGGAGTATATGGCTGAAGTTCATGAGTATGGATTTAGGAAAGAGGTAAATTGTTTACAATCGGTGTCTTGATATAACTGCTGGCAGCGGCTAATACCACATCGGGATTTTTAGAAATCTCCAAGCCGTTGAAGGCATCAAACTGATAATCCACCGCACTGTAAGCAGAGGCGAATGTACCTGCCATCAATAATTCTCTGATATAGGCAGAATGCCTTGCTTCCACCGAAACCATTTTCGCCATCAGTAATACGTACTGAGCTTTTTCCACTAATTGAGCAGCGCCGTTGTAGGCAGATACGCTCAGGTCTTTAAGCGAGCGAGCAGTTTGCAATACGCTTTCTCTGCTGCTGAAATTTACGGAGGAAAAATCAAAGGAAAGAGAAGGGAGCGCTTTGGTTCCCGTAAGAGTTTTGAGCAGTTCTCTATGTGCTTTGCCATGCTGGTGAATTTCATTCAGCCTCAGTTTTTCATCTGCAGTAATGCCACTGTAAAAATCTCTTGTGGTAAGCTCTTCGTAGAATGCTGTTCCCATTTGCTCTATGGCATAGAGGTAGTTCAGCACGCCGATATCGTTTTTGGTAAGCACTACGCCTGCGCCGCCGTTGTTATCGTCTTTGGTGCAGGAGTCCAATAAAGCTCCGGCTGCCAGCAGCCCGCCGGTAAGCCCTAAGAAGCCGCGTCTGGAGATATTACCGGGCTTGTTTTGTAGCAACCCGATAGTGTTTTCTTTCTTATTCATAAAAGAGTAAAACTATAATCTGTCAAATTAAGTCCCTAATATAATTATTTATTTTTTTCCGAAGGCATTCTTGTGAAAAATATCGGTAAAAAAAATGAAGTAGGATGTGTGAAAAGGAGCGTAAAATAGCCTTTTAAAGAATGGCGGGTGAGAATCGCATCACCGCATTTGTGTTGGGACAATTTTCGGGAACAATTCCTAACAACCTGGCTATTACACCTGTTATTTCGTTCTAGGTACTATAGGCAGCAAAAATGAGAAGGGGGGGGGGGGGGGGGGGCGGGGGGCGGGCGGCGGCGGAGCAGAAAAATAGAGT
>JAEZZY010000047.1 GCA_023418315.1 Bacteroidota bacterium | reverse complement strand
CGCGATGCCATTGCTTGGAGCATGAAGTATGTGCAGGCCTCGCCTATAAAGCTGCCGGAAGATATTGAAGCACATTTGCTGATAGAAGTGGACGGAAATGACATAGATGTTTTATACAAAGAAATGGAAACCGTATCGGAAGCGATGCAGCGGTATGATATTGACGAAATTCTCTTTGCCGATAGTCATGAGCAAAAGGAAATGCTGTGGCAATTACGACGCAAAGTGGGTGAGGCGGTGAAAAGCAATTCCGTCTATAAAGAAGAAGATACGGTGGTGCCACGCGCCTGTCTTCCTGAGTTGCTGGCTGTAATAAAATCCATAGGAAAAGAATATGGTTTTCACTCGGTATGCTATGGACATGCAGGCGATGGAAACTTGCATGTAAATATTGTGAAGCAAGACATGAACGATGAGGACTGGAAGGAGCATTTGCCGAAAGCCATTCGTAAGTTGTTTGGAGAAGTAGTGCGCATGGGCGGTACGATCTCCGGCGAGCATGGCATTGGTTTGGTGCAGAAAGACTATATGGATATTGCATTTAGCCCGGCACAATTACAACTGATGAAAGCCATTAAGCAGGTTTTTGACCCCAAAGGAATATTGAATCCGGGAAAAATTTTCCGGTAAAAGGAGCATCCAATTTCAAAATCTATAAAAAAAATCATCCTTGAAAATCAAAAATTTCATTTTCGATTTTCAAGGATGAATTAAATCTCTAAAAAAATAATTCATTTTATAGTTAATCATTTTACTGTACGAAACAACGTAACACAACATTGCTGAACAGCATAATGCTGCGGAGTTATTTTTACCCGGTTACTACAGCGCATCCGAAAATCAGTGCATATTTCTATCTTGCAGAAAATATAAACTATAAGTAGTTGCGCAATGCTCAAACAAATTATTCGCAGCATTTTTGGATTAAGAAAAGACATGGAAATCAGTTTCTATGCCTGTGATTTTTTGTTCCGGCGCATCCTACGGCAAAATGCCGCAGCGAAATGGGCAGTACACCACACGGCTACTTTGCGAAGCGCTCAAAACATCAAACGCGGTATCGGCAGCTATCCCGGCGATTCCCCCGGTGTATATATAAATGCCTATAACGGAGTAGAAGTGGGCGCGTATGTGAATATCGGACCGAATGTAGGTATCATCTCCTCCAATCATAATTTCATCAATAATGAACAGGTAGAACCAGCACCTCCCATCAGGATTGGTGATTTTTGCTGGCTCGGTATCCATTCTTCGGTGATGCCGGGCGTAGAGTTGGGTCCATTTACGATTGTAGGCGCGGGTGCGGTAGTTACAAAAAGTTTTAAGGACGGATATACAGTGCTTGCCGGAAATCCTGCAAAACCGATTCGTACGTTAGACAAGACAGCATGTGATTTATTTGCCCAAACTAAAATGAAAAATACAATTGGGTAAACATAGCCTTCATCTATTCTTTATCCGTTTTTTTTCCACGGTAGCCACTTTCCTGGTGGTGTATTATTATTCACATACCTTAAGTAAGGCCGACTATGGAAGTTACCAAAGCATCTGGACTGCCGTAGCCACGATTTATGCTTTTGCAGGATTGGGAGTTTCCTCTGTGGTGTTTACCTATACGCCACAAAAATTGCTGCAAATCCTAAGCAACCTTCCGGGAAATTTTAAAGCAGCGATTACCATCATCCCCTTATGCTGTAGCGCTGCATTTGCCGGATATTGTTTTTCGCAAGGGTATGATGCGCTTTTATTCTTTTCATTTTTTCTGCTTTATAGCGCCTGCGCCCTGTTTGAAGTTTTGCTTTCTGCCTTGCATCGTTTTCGTTTTCTTCCTTTCATTAGTTTAGGATATGCCGCTTTCTTTTGCGGGCTTCATTATTATGCGGTGCGTGGCTCTTTAGACCTAAATGTTTTGTTCGGATGGCTGGCTGTGCTATTGCTTGCACGCTTAGCCTGCTATTTGTTTATTCTGTTCCCAATTGGGAAGCAAAAAGAAACAGAAGAAGCGATAAACATGGCTGAATTAAAAACCCTATGGAAGCATCTTTATTTCTATGAAGCCTCACAGATTTTAATTGCTTATTTAGATAAATTTATCCTCAGTAATACGCTTTCCCATGCGGATTTTGCTTTGTATTTTAATGCAACGATGTCCATTCCGTTTATCAGCTTAGTGTTTTCTGCCATCGCGAATGCCGGTATGATGCAATTAGCTAAAACCCGTTCCGTTCCTGCACAATTATCCATACAGCATCATACCGGAAAACTGTTGAGTACGGTAGCGTTTCCTTGTTTTTTCTTTTTAGTTTTTTTCAGCAACGAAGTATTTACGGTTTTGTTTTCCGAAAAATACCTGAGTAGCATTCCTGTTTTTATATGTGCGATGCTATCCTTGCCGGTGCGTGCCTATAACTATACCGCTCTTTTGCAAACGTATCATAAAGGAGCACACATCAACAAAGGCGTGGCTATAGATATAGTGGTTTCTGTCTTGCTTGTTTTTCCTTTATACTTTTTGCTTGGATTAAAAGGCGTAGCGCTTTCGTTTGTGATAGGTACCTATGCACAAGCACTCTATTATCTGCATTGCTCCGGAAAGTTATTACAGATTCCGTTTTATCGTTTAGTGCCGTTGAAAAACTGGTGTTTGAAATTTATCCTTTTTGGAATCAGTATTTTTAGCCTTCATTATTTTTTAAAAAACATCTTGACGGATGTGGCGTTGTTGGTGGTGGGGATAACCGCTATCGGCAGCGTTTCTTTGATATGGCTTCGGCGGGAGTTTAAAGCGATTTTTTTATAACATAGTCATTCCTCACGGTGGTAAACAATTAAGCTGCGGTTTAAGTTTTCGACGTTTTGTACAGAAGTTATCCTTGCGGGTTATAGCATTGGGACATAGAAGTAATCAATTTTCCGAATGGCATGTTTGCCTTCGCCTTGATAGGTCTTTCTCAAAACAAATTATGGTTAGTGCGCGACGGAAATAGAACTTTTCAATAAGAAAACCATCAAAACATGGTGGCAGCAAAGAGAACAGCCGTTTAGCTTTTATAAACTATGGCAACTGGCAACAACAGAAGTATGGTTGAGTACGTACATGGATTAGATGGGTGAAAGTTTGTAGATAGTAACAAACTGAGAGGAGTGATAGTGTTTGGATAGATATTCGCACCCTTCAAAGTTGTCCAGTGATAGTGTAAAAGATGCAGATAATTAAAATTTACACTCGATAAAGTTTTCTGTGTAGCTGTATAAATTTGCGTATTATACACATTTCAAAATATGAAACTCGCTTTGCTTTACTACTTTAATTTTTGACCACTCATTGGAAAGATAGAAGCTGGACAGTAGGGATAAACTTTAAAAAAACAACGGAGGTCTTATGAAAATATTGAATCAGACCTCCGTTGTTTTTTCGGGAGTTTAGCGGTTAATTAGGAAAGTCCTTTGTTGGCAAAAACCGCTTGCATTGAACGCTTTTATAAAATATACTCCGTCAGAAAGCATACTTATATTAACAGCGACTTGTTCTTGATTATGCAGGTTTTCTACATTTTTGATAAGCTGACCAGCAGTGTTGTATATGCGAATCGCTACTATATTGGAATGCTGCTCTGGTTTAATAAATAATTTACTGGTGGCAGGGTTAGGAAAAATATTAAAATCTACAGATTGTTTTTTTACCTGCAGAATGTTTACAGCATTTGAAAATTCAGTAGATTCACAATATTCTGTTGTTATATTATTAGAGGGAGTATTAGTAAAGCCGGCAGCCGCTACCAGCTTAGTACCACTTATTCCCAGGGCATAAGCCGTATGTTCAACATTCATATCATTGGTGTTGCTTAGTGTTGTAACTGTGTTGTTAGCAGGGTCGTACAATTCAATGTTTTTATATTTAAAAGAATTAACACCTGTTTCGCCTCCCATAATATATATGTATTGTTTATCAGCTATTGCAAAGCCAAAATACCTTTTCTGGAAAGTAAGCGATATGCTGGACCATGTATCTGTAGCGATGTCATATACCTCAGCCGTATTTAGGGAAGCTCCTGAGCGACGACCAGCTATAACATATATTTTATCTGCCAATAATGCCACTTGTGCGTTTTCGCGCGGTGTACTCATTGGTGTCAATTGAGAGAAGGCTTGGGTATTTGTACTGAACTTGAAAAAGTTGACAGTAGTGGAGGTTCCGCCACCAGCTATATAAATATCGTTACCATAAACAATCATAGAGGCACCGTCCTTTTTCAGTCCCGCTGGTAATGATACAGAATTGCTCCACGTATCTGTTGTAACATCATATTCATGCATTATAGTATTGCCAAGCAGGTATATTTTACCTCCAACACCTGCCATGGCAGTATTGCAAAATGTGGCACCTGGCAGCTTAGCAAGTGTATCCCATTTATCATTTGCTGCTGTATATCTGTATAGTGTATTATTACTTGTTCCACAGTTACTGAAAGTGTATAATGCTCCATTAAGGTTACAGCTCGTCATTCCCCAAGCCTGATATGGGTAATCTGCAACTCTTGACCATGTAAATGACTGTTGGGCGGTTGAGGTTAAGCATGTAAGGAGCAGGAGTAAAGGGGTAATAATATTCTTCATTTTTTTATGTTTATAACAAATGTAAATATAGCATTGACAGTTTAAGAATGACGCAAAGATACATAAAAATGAGCGCATTTCAAATTATCTATTTTTTGACATTACTCCTTTAACCCTCCTTTCCAGGGGTGGATGGAGAAGTGGATAGCTACGAAAATTTAACCCCCCCTGATGAAACATTCTTAGATAAACTATCAAGTCAATTATCTAAATTTAAAAACAAGAAAAGCATTATTGTTTTATGCCACAGTGGTATGCGCAGCAAACAAGCAAAAACTATTTTGGAACAAAATGGCTTTTCAAATGTTCTTAATGGCGGAACTTGGCAGAATGTAAATCAAGCAAGTAAATGAATAAAAATCTAAAAAACATACAAGTGGATGAATCGCGCCTACTCTCATGAATAGAAGTTACTTTTGTTATATGCCAAGATTGTATTTCTTTCTACTAACCAACACATTTTTTCTTTTATCTCTTTACTCATTTGCCCAGACCAATGTGAGTTCTTCTTCTGTAGATTTTATTAAAAACAAATGGGTCGATGACCAATACAACCGACTGAGCGAAGAAGAACGCATCGGGCAACTCTTTATGGTACCCGCCTACTCGGCAGGAAAAGGCTATAATGAAACCGCCATCACCCGGCTCATTCAAAACAAACAAATAGGCGGTTTGATATTCATGCAAGGCGATCCGGTAAGTCAGGCTACCCAAACCAATAAGTACCAGCAAATGGCAAACATTCCTTTGCTTATTGCCATGGATGCAGAATGGGGATTGGGCATGCGGCTTACCGGCGTGAAAGATCTCCCCCGGCAGATGCTGCTGGGAGCAAGCAACGATACCGCACTTGTATATAAAATGGGCGCAGCCATAGCCGCACAATGCAAAAGACTGGGCGTGCATGTGGACTTTGCCCCTGTGGTGGATGTAAACAACAACCCCAATAATCCGGTCATCAATGCGCGTTCCTTCGGAGAAAATAAATACAAAGTATCCCGCTTGGGAATTGCCTATATGCGCGGCTTGCAGGACAATGGAGTAATGGCTTGCGCCAAACATTTCCCCGGACATGGCGATACCGATGCGGACTCACATAAAGATCTTCCCTTCATCAATAAATCGCTGGCACAACTGGACACACTGGAGTTTTATCCTTTTCGCCAACTGATACGCGCCGGTATAAAAAGCATAATGGTAGCGCATCTGGAAGTGCCTGCCCTCGAAACCGGAAAACAAATTCCCACCTCTCTTTCCTTAAACACCATCACTCATACCCTAAAAAACAAAATGGGCTTTGACGGATTAGTTTTTACCGATGCGCTGGATATGAAAGGTGTGGCAAAATATTTTCAACCGGGTGAAGTAGATGTAAGAGCCTTTAAAGCCGGCAATGATGTGTTGCTTTTTTCCCAAGACGTGCCTACGGCAATTGCCCAAATAAAAGCCGCATTAAGCAACGGTGAAATACCTCAAGAGCAATTGGAAAAATCTGTGAAGAAAATCTTAGCTGCAAAATACGATGCCGGACTGACTCATTTCACCCCTATCAGCACAGCAAATATCCTCAACGATTTAAATAAAGAAGTAAGCAGCATCTGGAAAGAAGCAGCGCTAAAAGGCATCACCTTAGTAAGGGATAAAAATTCTCTGTTGGGAAAAATAAATGCTTCCGATGCACGAGTGGAATACATTGGGCTAAATGCCTCTGCCCAAACACCCTTGTTGCAAGAGCTGCGCAAAGCCAAGCCCACCCTTCGTTTCAGCTATTTATCCAAAGGAAGTAGCGCTGCGCAGGTGAGCAAATTACAGCAGGGAATGGAAGATAATGATGTAAGTATCGTAGCCATTCATCGCCTGGCATTCTACCCTTCCGGCGGCGACTATGGACTGGACGCGCAGCAGATAAATTTTCTTAAAAATATTCAAAAGAAAAAAAACGTGCTGTATGTAGTAATGGGAAATGCCTACTTGCTCAAAAACTTTTGTGAAGCAGAATCTATACTTGTTTCCTATGAAGATAATGATGAAACAGAAGAGGCAATGGCAGACATCCTCCTGCGAAAAGCAGCGGCAAAAGGCAGGCTTCCCGTAACCCCTTGCGATAATATGCAGCGCACAGAACCTGCCCCTACCCCCGCCGAAACGATTGTAAAACATACGCCTGTTACAAAGCTGGAAAAAGTAGAATTTCCTGTGGATGCGGGCTATGAAAATCCGGAAGTGATTGACAAGCTCAATATGTTCATTCAGCGGAATATTGTAGATGGCGCTTTTCCGGGATGCAGAATACTGGCGGCTAAGGACGGCAAAATCGTGTATGACGAACCGTTTGGATATTATACTTACAGCAAAGCACAACGGGTAGAATTAAACACCTTGTATGATGTGGCATCGCTCACCAAAGTAATGGCGACCACACTGGCGGTGATGCGCCTATACGAACAAGGAAAACTGAATCTCCATAAACGAATAGGTGATTACCTGCCTTGGACGAAAGGAACAGATAAAGAATCACTCATCATAAGAGACCTGCTGATGCACCAGGCAGGATTGAAAGCATGGATTCCTTTTTATAGGGAAACCCTGGACAGTAGCGGTCGGTTGCGCACGGATCTTTACAGCACAGAGCTTAAACAAAACTTTACCCTGCCCGTGGCTAAAAACCTATACCTGCGCAAGGATTGGGCAGATACAGTATGGAATAGAATCCTGACAAGTCCTTTGGAGAACAAAGGAAGGTATGTCTATAGCGACCTCGATTTTTATTTTCTCGCCGCCATTGCCGAGCGCATCACGGGAAAGAAACTGAATGCCTATGTAGAAGAACAATTTTACAAACCTATGGGACTTACCCGTACGGCATATAATCCTTTGAAAAAATTCCCCGCTGCTGAAATAGCGCCTACCGAACATGATCTTACATACCGCGGGCAGCTGTTGCAAGGCTATGTGCATGACCCCGGAGCGGCTATGTTTGGCGGAGTAGCGGGCCATGCCGGTGTCTTTGCGCAAGCCGAAGATGTAGCGGTCATTTTTCAGATGCTGCTGAATGGCGGAAGCTATGGCGGTAAACGCTATTTCAAAAAAGCAACGGTAGATAAATTCACCGCTTATAATTCCAAAATCAGTCGCCGTGGATTAGGCTTCGATAAACCCAGCGCCAACAATGAAGATGCGGGGCCTGCAGGCAATCGTGTAAGCGGATATGCCTTCGGACATCAGGGATTTACAGGCACCTGCGCTTGGGCAGACCCCGCCACCGGCATTGTGTTTGTTTTCTTGTCTAATCGCATCTATCCTTCGCAAGATAATAACAACATCAACCGAAAAAACACGCGTACCGTAGCCCAGGATTATATCTACGAAGCCTTCGGAATTGGAGATAATAAATCAAGAGTATCGGTCTATAAACAACAAACGAAATAAGGTGTTTCAGAAGTGCGTATAGGAAAGTTTATAGGTGTTTTTGGAGGGAAACAATAGGTTGGCAATAGAAGTACTATTTATTTGGTTGGGGTGTAGCGAATCGTACAAGACTGGCTTTGTGGTTTTCAACTGAATACATTTCGTAAACATCATCTAATATAAAATCAACCGGATGACCGTTTAACTTAGCCGGCTTAAACTTCGGGCAATTCTTTAAAGTTTGATATAGTTTGTAGTAGATTTTAGTTTTTATTTCCTTAGGTATAATTGGCTTGGGAAATGTGGATGCTTTTGCAGGTGCATTCCGTAATCCCATCTGATCAATTATGTCTTGTACGGATTGGATCGGGGACTCGCCATCGGTTTTAAATTCAGAATTGAATTGCGTAAACTTTCCGCTGGTAGTTTGTAAGGTATCAAAATCAAAATAAGCAAGATGACCCTTCTTATCTACCACTAAAAACATCCTGCGTAAGGTATAGTTGCCATCAGGTAATAATTCCAGTTCTTTTTTTATAGCGTTAAATATGTATTCCGATAAATCACCGCCAAAATTCGCTTTTTTAACTGCAGGTGTGTTAAAAGAGCTATGAATTTTCCGTCCATTAATTGTAATAGGAGCAGGAAACATTTTTCTCCGCTTTCCTAATATGACAAGGTCAAATGTTTGAGAAAAAGTGAAATAATTTTCATTGAAGTTCAGTACTTTTTTATTGTCCGCTTGTCCATGCATCACCTGGCTATATGCCTCAGATATTCCTAAGAAAAACAAAAGCCCCAAACATAAATACTTCATCTTTTTATGAAAATTATACCTAAAATAAGCAAATTCAGACAAACTACTTATTTAGTTTGAATAACTAATAATCCGATAAAGTAAAATAAGGACATTGTATAAATAAGATATCCTTTTGCTTATCTTAAAAACAAAACAGCAGATACTTTGGTGGGCTAAAAACTCGATTGAGAAGGGCGGTATCGCGATGCGGCAAACTCCACTACAATAATGCGCTGACGAAATACATTCCTCGGATGCGGATAAAAGCAAATCGTCCGCGGGTCAATATACACTAAGTCCAGTTTCTGAATACCCGAAAGCGTATGCGGCAACGCCAGCACGCCGCAATACACTGCATCCAGCTCTTGCAGTTTTTTACACTTGCCTATAGACAGCGGTATATTTGCCAAACGGTTTCGTTGCAGATACAAAAACCGAAGCTCTTTCCAGTTGCCGATTTCCTGAGGTAAGGCTAACAGATTATTATCTGAAATATCAAACAGCTCCAGTTTCGTAAGATTGGAAAGACTTTCGGGCAAGGTTTCTATGCTGCAAGAAGCGGCATTGAGCGTTTCTAAATGCACTAATTCGCCCACGGCTTCCGGCAGGGTAGTCAGTTCATTTCCTTTCAGATAAAGTTCTTTCAGTTTTTTCAGCTTGCCTATAGAAGGCGGTATTTCTTTCAGTTCATTAAAGCTGAGGTAGAGTGCGCGCAGGTTATGAAGATTGCCTATTTCTGCGGGCAAATGGCGAATTTTATTGTGTGTGAGTTTTAATTTTTTGAGTTTAGAACAGCGAAAAACGGAAGGCGGAATCGTGCGCAGTTCATTATCGCTCAGGTTCAGTTCTTCGAGATTGGGAAAGCGGTCGAACACATCGGGGATCGTATCTAAAAACCGGTAGGTGAGGCGAATGGATTTTACGGCAGCAGGATTATCCAGCGCGCGTTCCAGATTATTATACACGCCATTGCCGGCAAATGCAAAAGAAACGCTTAGCCAGCAAACAATCATCAAAATAATCCTTTTGCTCACAAAATAAATTTACCGAATATTTCCTTAGCAAATCCATTTTCCTCCAATTTTACCTCAAAAAGGGTGATGATGCAGAAATATTATCTTCGTGGCGCATGAAAGGATCTATAGGCATTTTTGATTCGGGCTATGGCGGACTTACCGTTTTTCGCGCTATCAAAGACCGGATGCCGCAGTATGATTATATTTATTTAGGCGATAATGCACGGGCGCCCTATGGACACCGTTCTTTTGAAACACTCTATGAATATACGCTGGAATGTGTACAATGGTTTTTCAAACAAGGCTGCCCGCTGGTAATTCTCGCCTGCAATACGGCATCTGCCAAAGCACTCCGAACCATTCAGCAAAAAGACCTCCCACATATAGAAGGTAATAACCGGGTGCTGGGGGTGATACGCCCTACGGCAGAAGTAATCGGCAACTATACCCAAAGCAAAAAAGTAGGTATCCTCGGCACGAAAGGCACTGTCAATTCTCAATCCTACATTATAGAAATCGGGCATTTTTTTCCTGAGGTGCAGGTATTTCAAACTGCTTGTCCGCAATTAGTGCCGCTCATAGAAAACAAAGACTACGAAACCGATGCCGCCGATTATTTTGTAAAAAAATACATGGAGGCCTTGTTTGCACAAGATGCCGAGATTGATACTGTATTGCTGGCATGTACGCATTATCCTATCCTGATGGATTTATTTAAAAAGCATGCCCCGCCGCACGTTACCCTTCTGGCACAAGGCGCTTTGGTGGCGGAAAGCCTGCATGATTATTTACACCGTCATCCCGAAATAGAAACACAGATAGCCCAAACCGGCAAAATGGAATTTTATACCACTGATGATGCAACTGATTTTGACGAGCAGGCTACTGTATTTTTTGGAGAGGAGGTAAGCTCGAAGCATTTGCATTTATAGCAATACACGCATACCTGTAATTTCTTCCTCAAAAAAAACAGCTTGCTATAGGGGAAACAAAAAACGAAAACATGAACCAAACAGACAAACATATAGAAGAACCCAGCCCTATCCTCGGCAGCTGGCGCAATGTATATATTCTGGTCATCGCAGCCCTGGTGGCAGTCATCGTTTTATTGTATTTCTTCACCTTGTATTTTCATTAAGCAATGGCTACGATTGACTGGATTGTATTGGCGGCTACCTTATTGATGATTGTGCTATACGGTGTTTGGAAAAGCCGTAATACACGCAATATTCAAGGTTATTTGCTGGCAGACAGGCAACTGCCTTGGTATCATGTAGGCTTATCGGTGATGGCTACGCAGGCGAGCGCCATTACCTTTCTTTCCGCACCGGGACAAGCCTATACAGATGGGGTGCGTTTCGTACAGTTTTATTTCGGTTTGCCGCTGGCAATGATTGTGCTTTGTATCACCTTCATCCCTATCTTCCACCGGCTGAATGTCTATACCGCTTATGAATATCTGGAACAGCGTTTCGACCATCGGACAAGGTTGCTGACGGCATTTTTATTTTTGTTGCAACGGGGGATTTCCACGGGCATTACCATTTATGCGCCCTCGCTGGTGCTTTCTACCATTTTGCAATTACCGGTGGTTTATACCACAGTGCTGATGTCGCTGGTGGTCATCGGCTACACGGTATTCGGCGGCACGAAAGCAGTTTCCTATACGCAGATGCTGCAAATGATTATCATCTTTAGCGGTTTGTTTCTGGCAGCGGGGCTTATCATCGCTATGCTCCCCAAAGAAGTAGGCGTGATAGATGCGCTGAAAGTAGCAGGTAAAATGGGTAAGCTGAATGCTATTGACACCACCTTCGACCTGAATAACCGATACAATATTTGGTCGGGCATCATAGGCGGTTTCTTTTTGCAATTGTCGTATTTCGGTACTGACCAAAGCCAGGTAGGACGCTATCTTACCGGTAAATCCATTGCGCAGAGCCGCCTGGGGCTGGTGATGAACGGACTGGTGAAAATCCCTATGCAGTTTTTTATTCTGATGATTGGCGCCCTGGTCTTTAGCTTTTATCAGTTTCATAAAGCGCCGTTGTTTTTTAATGAAGTGGAAATTACAAGGCTGGAGCAAAGCCCACATGCAGAGCAGCTTTCTCAATTGCAGCAACGGTATGAGCTGCTTCAAAATGAAAAGCAACAGCATGTAACCCTATTGGTGCAAGCAGAAAAAGCAAAAGACGAACGGGCCATCACCCATGCCCAAACGGATGTACTGGCCGCACAGCGGCAAATGGACAGCGTGCGGACGGATTTGAAAACGCTGATGAAGCAAAACAATACGCTTGCAGAGTATGACGACGGTAATTATATCTTCCTCTATTTTGTGATGCACTACCTGCCGCGCGGTGTGGTAGGGTTGCTCATCGCCATCATTTTCCTGGCGGCTATGGGCTCTACGGCAAGCGGATTAAATTCGTTGGCATCTACCACAGTAGTGGATTTCTACAAACGGCTAAGCCCTAAAGAACGTACGGAACGAAAAGAGCTGAATGTATCGCGCATCGTAACCGTGGCTTGGGGCGCTTTTTGTATGATTGTAGCCTTGTATGCCGGGCAAATGGGCAATCTTATAGAGGCGGTGAATATCCTCGGCTCACTGTTTTATGGCACCATTCTCGGCATTTTCTTAGTGGCGTTTTATATGAAAGGAGTTAAGAGCCGCCCGGTATTGCTGGCTGCCTGCATCACCGAAGCCTTAGTCGTTACCGCCTGGCTGATGGACTGGACTTCCTTCCTGTGGCTGAACCTAATCGGCTGCGTAGTATTGATGGCGCTGGCCTGGGTGTTTGAAAAAACGGTGTTTAGAAAGTGATAAAAGCTGTAGGCTGAATTTCAAAAAATCATTACACCGTTCATTTTCCTATTTTTGTTGGATACATGTCGGCACTAAGAATACATACGCAAGGGCTTATCAAAAAATACGGCAGGCGCACGGTCGTAAACGATGTTTCCTTTGAGGTGAACCAAGGAGAGATTGTAGGCTTGCTGGGGCCCAACGGCGCAGGCAAAACCACCTCTTTTTATATGGTGGTAGGCATCGTAAAACCGGATGAAGGAACCGTCTATCTCAACGACCGGAACATTACCGCCCTGCCTATGTATAAACGTGCTAAAATGGGCATCGGCTACTTGCCACAGGAAGCATCGGTATTCCGCAAGCTGTCGGTGGAAGACAACATCACCGCCGTGCTGGAAATGACCAACCTCACCAAGGCAGAGCAGCAACATAAAGTGGAGAGCTTGCTGGAGGAATTTCGGCTGACGCATGTGCGCAAAAGCCCCGGTGATGTGCTAAGCGGCGGGGAAAGAAGACGTACGGAAATTGCCAGAGCCTTAGCCGTAGATCCTAAATTCATTTTATTAGATGAACCCTTTGCCGGTATTGACCCTATAGCGGTGGAAGATATTCAAACCATTGTAGCAAGGCTGAAATACAAGAATATCGGCATCCTCATCACCGACCATAATGTAAACGAAACCCTTTCTATTACCGACAGAGCCTATCTTCTTTTTGAAGGGAAAATACTGAAATCCGGTACGGCAGAAGACCTGGCTAATGACGAACAAGTAAGAAAAGTGTATCTTGGGCAACATTTTGAATTGAAGCGGAAGACGTATAAAATAGAAGATTAATCGTAACCAAACCAACCACGTTTTCTAAAAAGACGATGAGCTTAAAAAATCCTGCATTGAGGAGCATCATGAAGTTGCGCCAAAGCGCGATAGATAATTTTGTTCTCAACCCGATTGACACCCAGCTACAGGTTTTTAATGATCTTATAGGCAGTGCACAATACACGGAATACGGCAAAAAATACGGCTTTGAAAAAATAAACAGTGTTGCGGATTTTAAACGCAATGTGCCGGTCAACGACTACGATAGCCTCAAACCCTATATCAACCGCATTCTGGAAGGCGAGCAAAATATCCTGTGGTGCTCAGATATAAACTGGTTTGCCAAAAGCAGCGGCACCACCAGCGACAAAAGCAAGTTTATCCCCATCAGCAAAGAATCGCTTGACGAAAACCACTATAAAGCCGGAAAAGACGTACACGCACTTTACCTCAAGCAATTCCCCGACTCCAATCTATTCAACGGCAAATGCCTCGTAATCGGCGGCAGCCATCAAATCAATCAGCTCAATGCCGATTCTTTCTATGGCGATCTTTCCGCAGTAATGATTCAAAACATCCCTTTTATCGGCCAAATCCTTCAAACTCCCAGCCCCGATATAGCGCTGATGGATGAATGGGAAGAAAAGATAGAACGCATAGCCAGGGCTACGGTGAATGAAAATGTAACCTATATAGCAGGTGTGCCTACATGGACCATTGTACTGATAAAACGGTTGTTTGAAATCCATAACACCAACAACCTGCATGATATATGGCCCGAGCTGGAATTATATATTCACGGCGGGGTAAATTTCAAACCCTATAAAACACAGTTTGAAAGCTTTTTTCCTAAGGCGAGCATTCATTATCTGGAAACCTACAATGCCTCCGAAGGCTTTTTTGCCGCACAAGATATAGCTAGCGAAGAAGGGCTTCTGTTGTTTCTCAATCATGGTATTTACTACGAATTTATGCCGGTAGAAGAATACGGAAAAGCACATCCGCAAACCCTGTCGCTGAAAGAAGTGGAGCTGCATAAACAGTACGCCATCGTAATCAGCACTACGGGTGGGTTGTGGCGCTATGTAGTAGGCGATACCGTGCAGTTTACCTCCCTGCGCCCCTATAGAATAAAAGTATCGGGACGATTAAAGCATTTTATCAATGCCTTTGGCGAAGAAGTGATTATAGAAAACGCAGACTATGCCATCACCCGCGCCTCTATGCAAACCGGCGCTATCGTGTGTGATTATACCGCCGCCCCGGTGTATATGACCGGCAACGAGAACGGCGCACATGAATGGATCATCGAATTTGAAAAACAACCGGATTCTTTTGAAAAATTCTGCGAACTGCTGGATGCTTCACTCAAAGAAATCAATTCGGATTATGAAGCCAAACGTTATAAGGATATAGCCCTGCGCAAACCCATAGTGCATACGCTGTATAAAGGCGGTTTTAACGCATGGCTGAAATCGAAAGGGAAACTGGGCGGGCAGCATAAAGTGCCGCGCCTCAGCAACGACCGCACTCATTTGGAAGAAATACTTTCCCTGCTTAAATGACCCATTTCCTTTGACTCAAAGGATTTTTCAGATAATTGCACCATGAAGGTAGTGCCGACATTTTTTTCGCTTTCAAAACGGATGGTGCCTCCCTGTTTCTCTACAAATTCCTTACACAATACCAGTCCCAGTCCTATTCCTTTTTCATTTTCCGTACCTATTACCGGTTTCACCTCAGAGCTGAAAATAAAGCGTTGCTGTGCTTCGCTAATGCCTATACCATTGTCTTTAATGTATATATTCGAATAGCCGTTCTGCACCTCTGCGCTTATCTCTACTATGCCGCCCCGGGCAGTAAATTTGATCGCGTTGGATAAAAGATTCCGCACCACGATGTCTATAAAATCTTTATTGGCATAAATCGTAACGTTATGAGGAATATCCACCAATAAGGTTACGCCTTTTTTCTGCGCTACGCTTTTCTGCACTTCAATGGTGTTTTCCAGCACATCCAAGGCAAAGACGGTTTCCATCAAAACAGTCCCTGTCTGCAACTGGTTTTTGGACCATTTCAGCAGGTTGTTCAGCATGTCGGAAGTGTGGGTGGAAAGATTCAGCAACTGGCGCTCCATTTCACGGCGCTCATCTTCTTCCAGACCTTCAGTCATCAATATATCCAGATAGCCGTGGATAGTGGTGAGCGGGCTACGCAGGTCATGCGCTATGATGGAAAACAAACGGTTGCGCTCGTTGTCTATATGCTGCAATCGTCTATTTTTTTCTTCGATGATTGCTTTTTGTGCCGCTACTTTAAGGCGCTCCTTGCGGTATCGGTTTCTTACGGAAGTCGTAATGAGGTAAGAGATGAACACCGAAATATAAAAGGTGATACAAACATCGGCAAAATGGCTCCAGCGGGAAGTGTAGCTATGGTTTACCATATCCGGATAGAGGTATTCAAAACTGGCTAACAATGTGGCTACCAGCACATGACACGCTACCCACACCGGCGCCATCCTATAGGCGGTAATAGCAATAAGGCTATGCAAGGAAACAAAAAAAGCGAGCAACGTAGGCCCCGTCAGCCCGGAGTTATAAATATAATTGACCGACAGAAAAAGATAATTGGCTATACCATAGAGAATATAAGCAGCCGTATAGGCTTGGCGTACGCGCGAGAGGTAATAGATGATAATCAACAGTAGAATAAAACCGCTCTGGAGGGTAGCAAGCTGAACAAGATTGAAGGCATAGTTAAATATGATACTGATGACAATGCCTACAAAAGAAAAGATGCAGACGATATTAAATGTCCGCTGGCGTATAAAAATATTATCGGAGGCGCCGGTAAGCTGCCTCCATTTTTTAGAATATAATAATGCTATATTATTCATTTTATGCCTTTAGTCTTTCATAGCATCGGGCAATCACCCTCATCGTAAAGAACACCCCGTAGCATCGTATGGCTCTTTTTGAGGCGCATAAAGATAGTCATAAACATCGGTTTACATAACGTTTCCATATTTGAATTTAAATAAGAGCTTTTTCCGCGGGCAAAAAAAAACGTAAAACCCCTACCCTATGCAGTTTCAAGCGATGCCCGTTCCTCCGCAAAAGCAAAAAAAATACAGCTTCGATAAGCCTATATCTGGCTAACTTTACTGGAAATGCAATCTTCATGGGAACAAAAAATAAAAAAAATGTATTTGAACGATTTTCAGCCAGGGTAACCAAATTCACCGGCAAACCCGTTACGTTCATATCTGCGTTGGGGGTCATCCTCCTATGGGCTGTTACCGGCCCCCTTTTCGATTATTCGGATACATGGCAACTCATCATTAATACCGGCACCACCATCATCACCTTCCTCATGGTATTTGTGATTCAGCAATCGCAAAATAACGATACCGAAGCCATCCAGCTAAAACTCAACGAACTAATTGCCTCCTCCAAAACCGCCAGCAACCGCCTGATAGATATTGAAGATCTTACGGAAGAAGAGCTGGATAAGCTGAAAAAAGAATACGTCCGCCTATCCGACCAAGCAGAAAAAGAATCCGACGCCTTCAGGCTGCATTCCATTGATGAAAAGGAGAAGCATTTTCACAAAAAGAAAAAAGAATCCGGCGACCGAGACAAACAGGAAGAACATCCTTAGCGGGAAATCAACTCCACATTCATTTTTTTTGCCAGTCCCTTAGCGCCTATCTTCATCACCTGCGCATGGTTCCATTTTAAAACAGGGGAAAGCAGAAACCGAAATCGGTTCATCCATGCGATGGTAGGAACTACATCCCAGTGGATGAGGACTGTGGTGATGCTGTCTTTTTCTTGAAAATACCACGCACCGGTGCCTATAAGATCACCTGTGGCGCTGCCTTGCAAGACACTGTCGGGCTCGCGGCGGGTAAGCTCCAGATGAAAATGAAGCCGGTAGCCGATCGGGCTTTTTATCGTATAGCTGCGGATATTACCTATACCGCTGCTATCACCGACATATAGCTCCTCGGCTTGCTCAATGCTCTTCCACCATTCCCTCCATTGTGTAGAATGGTTGATGACCTGCCACACTTCCGCCCGCGGTGCTTTCAGTTGCCACTTGCTGATAAAATGATAAGGCTTTTGAGCGAAAGCGGAAACCGAAAAAAAATAAAGGCTGAATAGGAGAAAAAAACGGAGGAGCATAGTGGATAGTGTTAGTTGTAGGAATGTATGGAGACCGGCTATGCGCAGGCTTTTCTTATTCCTCTGTATATCTTACCCTGAAAAATAATTACCGCATCCCGTTTTTACAATCCTTTTTTAATAATTCCACCGCCTATCACATCATCGCCTTCATAGAAAACGGCAGACTGCCCCGGCGCTATGCTTTTCACGGCATGGGTGAAGTCCACCCGCACTTCAGCCCCCTCGTTATAGAGCGTGCTTTCCGAACCTGCATCTTTGTAGCGTATTTTGGTTACGGCTTGCATGCCGTTGGGGATGTGGTCGTATTTAATCATATTGATACCGCCCACCAGCATGGATTGTTCCTGTAGTTCATGTTCTTCGCCCAAGACAACCGTATTGGTTTCGGGAAGGATTTTCGTAACGTACATAGGCTTGCCGAAGGCTACATCCAAGCCCTTGCGCTGACCAATGGTATAAAAAGGATAGCCTTTATGTTTACCGATGACCTTGCCATCGGTAGCTACAAAATTGCCCCCGGCTACTTCTTCTTCCAAAGTAGGTATTTGTCTTTTCAAAAAACCGCGGTAGTCGTTATCCGGCACAAAACAAATCTCATAGCTTTCCGCTTTTTTGGAAAGTTCTTTATAACCCATGTCAAAAGCAAGCTGGCGAATTTCTGTTTTTAAATAATCCCCAAGCGGATAAATGCTGCGGCTCAGGCAATCTTGCCCCAGTCCCCAAAGCACATAGCTCTGGTCTTTCGTAAGGTCTTTCGCTTTGGAAAGCACATAACGTTTATTTTCTTCCCGCACTTTTACATAATGCCCGGTAGCGATAAAATCGCAATCCAGCGCATTGGCACGTTTCAGCAGCGCCGACCATTTGATATGCGTATTGCATAGCACGCAAGGATTGGGTGTGCGCCCTGCCATATATTCTTCCACAAAATTATCAATTACCGAAGTGCCAAATTCTTCGCGTATGTCCAGTACATAATGGGGAAACCCATTGTCCACAGCCGCTTGTCGCGCATCGTTGAAGCTGTCTAGATTGCAACAGCCGGTTTCTTTTTTACCGCCGCCGCTTGCCGCATAGTCCCAGGTTTTCATGGTGATGCCCACCACTTCATAGCCCTGCTGATGCAGCATCAATGCCGCTACGGTACTGTCTATCCCGCCGCTCATGGCTACCAGCACTTTTCCGTTCCTGCTCATATAAATGAATAATTAACCCGGCAAATTTAAGAAGAACAATTCAGCAGAGGGTTTATAGGGGTATAGAAATGCTGCTCTGCCGGGCATAGTTATTCCAAGAGTTCCTTTCAGGAGAGTCTTGGAGAGTGCGTCCGGTATATGAAGATGAGGATCTTGTTTTGTACAGTGTCATTGTTGTTTTTATTCTTATTTTTCTACCACTAATTTTTTTACGATAGAAGCTCCATCTTTATAGCGAATCTTTACGAAATAGACACCCTTGCTCCATTCATTTATTGAAATAGGATAACCTACTTGATTTGTGGTCCGGAGCAATTGACCTTGTGTGCTGAATATTTCGATTACAAGCACAGATGCACTTCTTTCAGTAAACACACGGAAATAATCGGATGCCGGATTAGGCGATATTTTTATGTCAGTTGGAGAAATAGTTGCTACCGAATTGGGAAGTCCTCCGTTATCACAATCATTTCCTACGAGTTTTATGGAATAATCCGTATCGTGATAACAGCGCAGAGAATCGGGAAAGAGACAATTGCCTTCGGGAATAAAACTACAATTTAAACAATAGGGCAAGATACCGGAAAACACGCCTCCTACCCTTTCGGCATAGGCACCGTAGCTGAAGGATGGGCCCCAATTATACCAACCCTGATTAGCTTTGTGAATACTGTTTGTGTAAAAGGTTTTTAGTATAGCCGTATCGTACTGCACATTTCTTATTGAATCCACTACAAAACAAAAAGTACTATCTTCTATATAATTCATCATTTCACAAGTTTGCCGCGGTGGTATAGGCAAGCATATTGTATCTCCTTCTTGGGCATTAAAAATGTATAATGGGGTGAAGCGATGGAACAATGTGTTATAATAAAAGGTGGTGTCCGATGCGGTATAAACATAAAGCGTGATAAGGTCGCGTATTTTTTTATTGGGTGGAATGGTGTATGCTTCTTGCTTTATTTTCTTGGCTGTAATGCCTTGTATTACCGTATCGCCTGTTACATAGCAATGAAAAGACCCCAAATACATGTGATGATACCATTCCGAACTATCTGTGGCAAAAACCGTTTGAGCGGAAGAGAACTTTGCTAAACATGCGATAAGTAAAATAAAAACAAATCTTTTCATCACGTGTATTTTTATGAGGTTTACAAATTAACAAAAAATCAACACCTCACCTTCTGCGCCACTCATAGTCTTCAGACTGATCGTTGTGGCAGTTGTTCTCTGACTAACCATTTACAACTACCTCAAAACCATTTTGCAAATTAATACATTTCAATTATTTTAAAGAATCTTTTGCGGGTCAGAGACTGCTACGAGGGAGAGACCCACATGGTTGGCTTGTGTTTCATTGATATTTTGCTTGAAAGATACATGAGTACATGCCGACAATAGCATCTGTTTATTTTTTGTAATTTTAAGAAGAGCCAAGTTCAATAATAACGAATATGTACAAACTACTTACTACTTTTTGGTGTGCTATATTCTTCATTAGTCAGACATTAGTTCATGCACAGTCCATAACACCGCACTGGGCTTCACAGATACATAATAGCTCGGCGGACATGGTGTTAAGCGGTTCGAGCCTCGCAACTGATAAAGAAGGGAATAATTACGTCCTTGTAACTTCTGGTTTAGGGGGTTACATGAATGCTGATGGTGTTCAGACATCGAATTCCGATGTTACTATGGCTTTAGCAAGCTGGGACTGTGATCATAATTTTCGATGGATGCGTACTATGGGAGGATCAGCGACCCATTCAGGATTGCAACTCAAAGTCGATACCGTAGGTGGGATTTATATCGCCGGCAGAACATTAAGCAATTCCAGTCCAGGAAACGTATACTGGGATGCGGATACCACTCTAAATGTTCCTGCAAATAGTTTCGTGGAATACCTTGTGAAATACGACACCAGCGGTCAATTTCAATGGTTGAGAACGCCCGCTTCCTACACTGGCTTACCTTCGACTACTGCGTATCTTTCAATAACTCCATCCGGGCAGGTTTATTGGTTTTCTCTCCTGGAGCCAGGCAGCTATAACGGTGGTACAATCAACATCAGTACGCGTAAATATTACGCACTACATTATGATGCCTCCGGCACATATATTTCAGTTACCCCATTCGACATGACCCCTCCTACAACCGGGAGTACTGCCCCCCATTCTATGTTTGCGTTTGATCATTCAACCCATCGATTTTATGCGTGTTTAGTTTATCAGCCCACATATGGGCCACTTACCATAGGTACAACTAATATTATTGCATCTTCCACCGCTAATCCGCGAACATCAGTTCTAGCCGCATTCAATAGCCAAGGAAACAGTTTGTGGACACGTCAGGGAGGTACTGCAAAGAATACCAGCATTCGCTATGATATTGACTTTGGAGATCATGGCACTCTGTTTATTTCAGGGACAGGAGATTTGGGTAGTATATTCTGCGGAGACACCTCTACAAACCCACTTGCACAGGGAACACAGAACACAACCACCCATGTCATGGCTCTGGATACTAATGCAAACTTGCTATGGTCAAATTATCTGACCTATAATAGTGCAGGAACACCGTTAAATGACCTCAGTGTGCTCAACAATACCCTTGTTGTAACCGGTGGCTACGCTAAGGGACTATTAAGCTGGGGTAATGATACTCTTATCAATCCATTTAACAATACCAAAGGGTATTGGGCTCGACTGAATGCTGCTACGGGATCAATTTTACAGTTAGATAGCATCCACTCGGCAGTGAGTTACAATTACCAAACCAGCAAAATCTCGATAGATAAAAACGGGAATATTTACCTACTAGGCCGTTCACTTTCTGAAGTGTATTTTGCTAACGACACTTTATCTCCATATGCTAACGGTAACAATGGAAAGGCTTATAATTCATTACTCAAATACAAAAACGTCCCGTGCAATTGCGATCTGTTGCAGCCATCATTTTTGATTACAGGAAATGCCGGCGCTTCTTATCAATTCAGCTATACCGGACAAACGCCCTATACAGCGCTCAGTTGGGATTTTGGCGATGGCAGCCAGATAGTTTCCGGTACTAATCCCTCTCATACCTATTCCTCACCAGGCCACTTTACGGTCTGTGTTACGGCTACCAATAGTTGTGGCAGTAATACCGCTTGCCAATATCTTACTATAGACGCCTCGACTGCTATATTTGATGAAACTACGCTCCGTACTGTGTCTCTTTATCCTAATCCCGTCAAAGACATTCTCTCCATCAGTAATCTTGAGCCTGGCACTACAGTTGAAATAATTGATGTATCAGGGAAAAATTTGAAAAAGGTGAAGGCGAATAACCATGAGTTAAGCATCCATCTTACAGAACTAAGCGCCGGTATTCATTTGATACGGTTCACTGATAACAGTGGCAGGAAAAAAACTAAGATCTTTGTAAAAAACTAAAAATACTCTATCGGAGTACTATCAATTGATATACAGAGATTTAATTTATTTCTTATTATTACGTATTTTTACAATTCACAAAAATTCAAATTTTATGAAAAAATCATGTTTTTTATTCTTAGTGCTATTTGGTTTTGCAATTTCAGGTTTCGCACAGTCTGTTACCAATAACAGTACTTGCGATATTAACGTATCATATGGTTACAACTATGTAGACCCGGTATTAGGATGCACTAGTACGGGAGCGTTAGGAGGCACCACGCTCACCCCTGTTTCCGCCGGCGGGACCGCATGGACCTTCCCTCCTCCTCCTCCCGGTCAATGGATTATCCTACATTTTGTGTTTCCCGGAACAGGCTGCTCTGTCTTCGACCCGTTTGTTTCCGATCCTGGTAACTGTTTTGGATTACCCCTTGATGATGTAATACAAGGAAATAGCTGCACAACGTGTCCACCCACAGCTAATGTTACTAATGTCGGAGGTTTAGACTGGGATATCAATTGATGTAAAACTCTATTTGGAATATACCACGTAAAAGAGGCTGTCTCAAAGGGCAGCCTCTGTACTGGCAAATGTTCCGAAGCACACTTGTGTCTTTTTTAATTCAGCCCTGATTGTATCAGGGAATTTGAAAAACATAAGCTGATGATTTTTACTATAGCCAAATATAATTAAGATGCTTGTTGTGAACAACCTGTTTTATCCCAATGTATCCGGCATTCCATAGCACATAAGCGCAATGGATAAAAATGAGCGCCCACTGAGACTGCTTATTGCTCCGGCGTAATCTGAAACCTATGCCGAATGACTGAGGAACGTCCCCCTTTTACTTCTGTAAAATAGCTTATTTCTCTACCCGCAGATACCTACCTTTGCAGGCTACATGAAAAAAGAGTTCAACAAATCATCCGGAAGAAAAGAGGAGCACGGAGCGAAAAAAAGCAGAAGCGATCAGGAAAGAAAACCCTTTACCGGAAAGAATTTTCGCAAAAAAGAGCGTGCGCCGTTTGCGCCCGGCAGGAAAGAAGAAGGCACGGAAAAGCCCTTTGCGAAGAAATTCCCCGACAGAAAAAAACGTGAGGAAGTAAGAAGCGGAGAAAAACCATTCGCCAAAAAACGTTTTCCCGAAAGGAAAGAGGAAACCGGTTTTTCCGAAAGAAAACCTCGCTACACAGAGCACAAGGATTTCGACAAAAAAACCTTCGACAAGAAAAAAAGATTCGATAAAAACAGCGAGGACACAGGCAGCAGTTTTGAACGCAAAGACAAGCCCTATGGCAAGCCCGAAAAAAATACATTCGCCGGAAAAAAACCGTTTCAAAAACCTGCCCCTAAGCGGCCGCGCGCGGAAGAAGACAGGCAAGACGAAATGCCGGTAAAAAAACCGACAAGCGGCAAGAGCATAGAAGAGCCGATGACGCTGAATAAATATATAGCCCACAGCGGCGAATGCAGCAGACGCGATGCAGCAGAGCTGGTGAAGCAAGGCAAAGTGCGGGTGAACGGAGCGCTGGTGCTGGAGCCGGGACACCGCGTAGCACCGGGAGACACGGTTACGCTTTCGGGTAAAAAAATGACCCCGCAAAAAAACTTAGTATATGTGCTGCTCAATAAACCTAAGGACTACATCACCACCACCGATGACCCGCAAGAACGCAAAACCGTGATGGACCTTGTAGCCAACAGCGGTATAGACCGGCTGTATCCCGTAGGCCGACTGGATAGAAACACCACCGGATTGCTCTTGCTGACGAACGACGGCGCACTGGCGCATAAGCTCTCACACCCCAGCTATACCGTCCGCAAAGTATATCACGTAACACTGGATAAAAACCTTGCTAAAACCGATTATGAAAAGATATTTAAAGGGGTGGAACTGGAAGACGGAAAGGCGGAAGTAGATGAAATCGCCTATCTGGAAAACAGAAATGAAATAGGAATGGAAATACATATCGGCCGCAACAGAATCGTAAGGCGTATATTCGAAAGCCTGGGCTATACGGTGGAAAAATTGGACAGAGTCATGTATGCCGGACTTACCAAAAAGAACCTTCCGCGAGGAAAATGGCGTTTCTTGGACGAGAAGGAAATTATCTTTTTAAAACACTATAAATAAACATCAAATCGAAGGAGAAAAATTCCAAAGGTGTGCCTAACCTGACAGGTTGCAGCATAAATTCAAAACAACATTGTTCATCACCGCAGATAAAATACACGACGGAAAAAAATTTTTACCCTCCGGTACCGCTCTCGAAATTTCGGAGGAGGGTATTCTGATTAATATTGTCGAAAACTATTCGGGCAAGGCTACGCATTATACCGGCATTATTTGTCCGGGCTTTGTGAACGCCCATTGCCATCTGGAGTTGTCGCACCTGAAAGACCGCATACCCCGGCATACCGGATTGATTCCGTTCCTGCAACTTGTTGTTCAAAACAGAACCGGCTATAGCGAAGAAGAAAAAAAAGCCGCGCGCAGGGCAGCCTACAACACCCTTTGGGAACGAGGCGTTTCCGCCACCGGCGACATAGCCAATACTACCGACAGCCTGGATTTGCGCACCCTCGGCCAAATGTATATCCATAGTTTTATAGAAGCCATAGGGTTTAATGAATCCACAGCGGAAAATAGTTTTGAATACGCATTATCAACTTACCGGCGCTATCAACATCAATCTCCTGCCGGTTGTAGCCAATCCATCGTGCCGCACGCGCCTTATTCCGTTTCCCGAAAATTATTCGGCTTGATAAACGCCTTCGAAGAAACCGCCCTGCTTTCTATACACAATCAGGAATCGGAAGAAGAAAATAAATTTTACAAAGAGGGCTCCGGCGCGGTGCAGGAGCTGCTGCGCGGTTTAGGAATTGACACTTCTGCTTTTTGCCCGTCCGGCACATCTTCCCTGCAAACCTATGCGCCCTGGATAGATGCTATGCACCCTGTTCTTTTTGTGCATAACAGCTTCAGCCGGAGAGAAGATGTACAAGCTGCCTTACTCCGTTTTCCCCAAGCCTATTTTTGCCTATGCCCGCGTGCTAATCTTTATATAGAAAATACACTTCCCGATTTGCCGATGCTGCTGCAAACGGGCGCTACTATTTGTATCGGCACGGACAGCCTCGCCTCCAACGACCGCCTATGCATCTATTCGGAATTGCAAACGCTACACGATCATTTTGGAACGGATTGGGAACTGCTCTTGCAATGGGCTTGCTATAACGGCGCAAAAGCCTTGCAACTGCAGGAAGAGCTGGGAAGTTTGCATATCGGCAAAAAGCCGGGCATAGTACATCTTGATGGCGGTAGTGCTCAGCGGGTTGTGGGTTGATTAGTTGATTGCGCTGCACTTCTCCTCTCTTATCTTTCAACATTTGGGATTTGCTTAATAAAAAAAGGCTTTATTTTATGCCAGCCGGCTTTTTCAAGGCAGGTGTTTTCATCCGTTTATAGCAATATTTTAAAAGGATCATTTTTACTAACCATGAATAAATGAATAGGCTCACAAGTGTTTCCGCATAACTACATATCAACGTATCAACCTATCAACACATCAACCTATCAACCTATCAACTATTCAACCCATCAACCCATCCTCCTCCTCCTTGCCTGCCTCCTACTGACTTTCACAGCTTCAGCCCAATCCCTCGCGCAACGCAAAGCGCCTCTGCGCTACGAGATAGATGCCAAGCGCATCGGCGTGGATGTAAACAGCGAAGAAGCACTGCCGCGGTCGCGGGAATTTTTACGGATTGACAGTACGTATTATGTGGGCTGGATGTTTGAAGGCACGTATAAATACAATCACGCAGCAGATTATTTAGGATTTAAAAACGCCTCTGTGCCGCTGGAGCGCGCTTTGCAGACATTGGAACGCGATTATAGGAAAGAATTGAAAACACGCACTTCCGATCTCATGGTGTTTTTTCCGGTATTCAACTATCATCTTGATTATACGCTAATCGCCAACTACCTGATGAATTGCTACAGCAATATGGATGAGCCGGATAAGGTCTTTGCTTTATTGCAGCGTGTGGTGCGCATGAATTTTCAACGGGATTTTTATATGGATGCCTATAATTATCTCGGATGGACAGTACACCGCAATCGTTTTTACACGAGCGCTAATTATTCTTTTCTGAAAAATTCTATTGATGAAAATGAACAACTGGCGATGCGCTACCTCGACAGCGGAATGCGGAAAATTCACCGGGATTATAGCCTCAACAGCCAAATCTTTCAACCCGGTTACGAACGACCCGATAAACTCGCCGTTTATCATTACAAATCCATGCTCTATGCCTATGCTTTTAAAATAGACAGCGCAGCGCGTTACTATAAACTGATGCGGGAAGGCGGCGCTTTGCCGCACAACAACTACGCTACCTTCCGTGCTATCTGCGGGGATTTTAGAGAGGCGGAAGCGGAATATCAATACGCCCGCGCACAAGACGGCTATGATAAGCGCTTGCAGGAATGGGTCTATTATTCTTCCATACTGGATATCTACAAAGGCTTGCCTAAAGCAGGGGTGCAACTCACCAAAGACATGATACGCGCCAATGGCAGCACGCCGGGCTTCGGCTGGTACAATATCGCTCAGGCACGTTGCCTGCTCTATGACGGACAAACGGGTAACGCCCTGCGCTATGCAAACAAAGCAGCAGCGTTTAAGGAAACACATATCGGCACCACGCTGGGACAAACGCATTATGATTTTAGTGTGCAACTGGTCAAGCTGCAACAAAAAATACAGGAGATAGAAGCCCAAAAATTTGAACATAAAAACTGGTGGTACAATCCCATTGTTCTGGCAAAAATGGCGCAGCTTACCACCGAAAAATATTTGCAGCAATTTCTTATCATCAATCAGTTTGCACAAAACCCCGAGCGCGACCGTGTGGTCTATAAATTATTTTCTACCGAAAGCACCGTAAGCTGGGATGAGATTTGGTATTTGATCCGTGACTTCAGCACCCATTTTTTTCTGGATCGTTTTAATAAAGAATTAAGTACCGATAAACGCACTGCCATCCGCAAATATTTTCAGTATTTCGTAGCCAGGCTCATGATGCAGCAAGGCGATTACCAAGCCGCCAGCGATAAGCTGAATGCCGTACTCCTCGACCCCACGCTGGATGCGGATTATGAAAAATTGTTGATAGCCCGCACACTACAAGCGCAAGCCGAATGTGCCAAAGAGCTGGATAGGGAACAGGACTATGATGACCGCCTATATAAGATGTATCAGTTTTATCCGCAACTCATACCCTTCAGCGGATTGCAAATGAAGATGCGGTGGAGCCAATCGGTAGCCGCCCCTAAGGAATTTATAAATGCGCTCCGCTCGCTGAATATCGAATGGACGAATGACAGGCAAGCCCCCGTGGTTTCGTTCCGTATTTCCGGCAGCGGCGATAAGAAGAAAATAACCTATTCCGTAGCGGATGCCGCAGGCAATACCGTTGTTCGGCAACAAACCTTTTCCTATAAAACGGCGGAACAATCGGCGAAAGAATTAGGCTACAGGCTGTTTAATATAGGCGGGAAAATGCCGGATGCCGGAGATAAGGAAGGCGAGGAAAGCCTATAATAAAACGGGACAAGCTGGAAATATCCTCCTTGCCCCGTTCGCTATAAAAATGCCGAAACCGCAGTTAGTGCCCCAGTTTCTTTTTCAGATTTTCATCCAGTGCGTCCAGAAATTCTTCGGTATGGAGATAATGTTCGCCATGGTTCACTTTATTTCCGTGGATACATACCGCAAGGTCTTTAGTCATCTTGCCGCTTTCTACGGTTTCGATGCACACTTGCTCCAGCGTGCGGCAGAAATCCATCAGTTCCTGATTGCCATCCAGCTTGCCGCGAAACTCCAGCCCTCTTGTCCAGGCGAAGATAGAAGCGATCGGGTTGGTAGAGGTAGGGTTTCCTTTCTGATGCTCGCGGTAGTGGCGGGTTACCGTTCCGTGTGCAGCTTCCGCTTCCATCGTTTTACCATCGGGTGTTACCAGCACGGAGGTCATCAAACCTAATGAACCGAAGCCTTGCGCCACTGTATCGCTTTGCACATCGCCATCGTAGTTTTTACAAGCCCATACAAAATTGCCGTTCCATTTCAGCGCACTTGCCACCATATCGTCTATAAGGCGATGCTCATAGTGCACATCAGGAAATTCCTTGCTTACTTCTTCAAAAATATCTTTGAAGCGACCGTCATATTTTTTCAGGATGGTATTTTTGGTAGAAAGATAAAGCGGCCATGCTTTGGCTTTCGCCATGTTGAAACAGCTTCGTGCAAAACCGCGAATGCTTTCATCGGTATTGTACATCGCCAGCGCCACGCCGTCGCCTTTGAAATTATAAACTTCGTGCTCGATCACTTCGCCGTTCTCCCCTTCAAATTTCAGGGTTAGTTTTCCTTTTCCTTTCGTTACAAAATCGGTAGCGCGGTATTGATCGCCAAAGGCATGACGCCCTACGATGATGGGGGCATCCCAGTTGGTTACCAAGCGCGGCACATTTTTAATTACAATCGGTTCACGAAAAACCGTTCCGTCCAGGATATTGCGGATGGTGCCGTTCGGGCTTTTCCACATCTGTTTTAGGGAAAATTCTTTTACCCGCTGCTCGTCGGGCGTGATGGTAGCGCATTTGATACCTACTCCGTATTGCTTGATGGCATTGGCGGCATCTATGGTTACCTGGTCGTCGGTAGCATCCCTATGTTCTACGCCCAAGTCATAATATTTTATATCCACATCCACATAGGGTAGGATCAGTTTGTCTTTGATGAACTTCCAGATGATGCGGGTCATTTCATCTCCGTCCAGTTCCACCACCGGATTTGCCACGTTAATTTTTGCCATGTAGCGTTCTGTTTTAGTGTGTAAAAAAATAGTTTAAACGCGCCAAAAATAAGAAAATGGTTTACTTATTCACTACCCTATGTATTTTCAAAAAGCGGAAAATAAAGTGGCGGATGTCCCAGCCTGTCAGGTTGTTTTTCGCAATGAGGGGAGTTTTGGACATTTGTAATTTGACATTTTCTCAATCGCATCCCTGCGAGGAGTAAGGCACGAACGACGAAGCAACCTCATTCTTCATTTTTTACATGAAACGATTCGTGAAAAACTAAGTATCTTAGACGACTATTTTTTTGGAAGGTAAATGAAAAAGGTAGAACTGGAAATCGTAGCATTATCACACAGCATTACCCAAACACATTCGTACGCCGTGGTTCTCGGTGAAGTGAACGGATTGCGAAGATTGCCCATTGTCATAGGCGGATTTGAAGCGCAGGCTATAGCCGTAGCGCTGGAACGAATGCAGCCCAGCCGCCCCCTTACGCATGATCTTTTTGCAAACTTTATGGACTCTTTCCATATAGAGCTTACCGAAGTGGTGATTTATAAACTGGAAGAGGGGATATTTTTCGCCAGGCTGCATTGCCACAATGTAAACGGAGAAAGTCTGGAAATTGACTCCCGCACCTCCGATGCATTGGCGCTTGCCGTGCGCTCGCACTGCAAAATATATACTTACGAAAACATACTGGAAGCCGCAGGCCTCTATCTGGATCAGCCGGAGGGCGAGGCACAAAACGCTGCATCCGCAGCCGAACACCAGGAGTCCGCATCCATAGGCACCGGCGAAGAAGAGTTGAAAAACATGTCGGTAGGAGAGCTGAACGACCTGCTGCAACAAGTGCTGGAACAGGAAGATTATGTGCGTGCCATTAACATCCGGGATGAAATCAATAAACGTAAATCCAAATAATACCGTTTCTTTTTTTAACGATCATAGGCAGAAAAACGATAGTCGTCCCGACAAGTTTATTTCTCTCCGATACAAACCAAAAATTATGAACATAAAAGGATGTGTGAGCATGGGTATAGCCGTTTTGCTGGCGGCTGCCTCCTATGCACAAAACAGATGTGCGCAGGATGAGCTGCAGGCAAAGATCCGCGAAGCCCATCCGCAATGGGAACAAGCCATGCAAAAAGAGCGGCAAAACTATTTGCAGAACATAGCCGCACGGCAAGAGACGCAAACGGCGCAAAAAACCACTGCAACGGTTACCATTCCCGTGGTCTTTCATATTGTGCTGAACCAGACACAGCTCACGGCTATCGGCGGGGCGGCAGGCGTTGCCCTGCGGGTAGATTCGCAAATGGCGGTGCTCAATAGGGATTATAACGGACAAAGTATAGACAAAGCCACCATTCCCGCCGTTTTTCAACCGCTTTACGGAAATGTACAGATACAGTTTGGGCTGGCGCATACCAAGCCTGACGGCACGGGCACCGATGGCTATGAAATCATCACCACTTCCCAATCCAGCTTTAGCGCTTCCACCGGCACGATGGGTTCTACTTTTGCCGCAAGCGATGCCAAATACAAGGCTTCAGGAGGTGCAGATGCCTGGGACCCGGACAGGTATCTGAATATCTGGGTTGTCAATTTTACGGAAAACGGATTGCTGGGTATCAGTCCGCCCATGAGCTGGACACTGGGTATCGGCGGTTTTACCCTTCCGAAAGTGGAAGTGGGCCCTGCGATTAATTATAGGGCATTCGGGAAAGCCGGCCCCGGTCAAACCTTTTTCCTTCCGGGCTATAACGGCGGCCGCACCCTGGTACACGAAATGGGGCATTTTTTTGAAATGGCACACATCTGGGGAAATACGCAGCCCGGCTCCGGCTCCTGCTCGGATGACGACGGCATCAGCGATACACCCGTGCAAGAAGATGCCAACAGCGGTTGCCCTTCTTTTCCTAAAGCCAATTGCACCAATGCCACCGGCGGTGAAATGTTTATGAATTTTATGGACTATGTAACGGACGCATGTTACAGGATGTTTACCCAGCAACAAGCCAACGTAATGAACTTTAGCGCCGGCGACCCTTCGGGCTATGCTTATTCCCTTTCGCAACATTCCTATTTATTACAATGGCCTACGGCTGTGAAAAATATACTGAATGAAAACGCCTTTCATGTTTTCCCCAATCCTTCACAAGGCATCTTCCGCATCAGCATCGCCGAACAAGCACTCCGGAAGATTGTCATCACCAACACCCTGGGGCAAACCGTGAAAGTTATAGGCATTACCGATAAACAGGTAAAAAATTACGATGTGGATTTAACCGGTATGAGCAAAGGTATTTACCAAGTGCAGTGTATTTTTGCCGGCGGAACACTTACCAAGAAAATAGCACTACAATAATGAACAGTAAGGAACGGTTAGAACATCTTTTCCAACAATCCGGCACAGATAAACATCTGCTTGCCATAGCCGAAAAAGTACTGAACGGGCAACGCCTTTCCGAAGAGGAGGGCGTTCTGCTTTTTGAAAAAGGGGAATTGTCTTTCGTAGGCACGCTTGCCAACCATGTGCGGGAACGGCTGCATGGAAATAAAGTTTATTTCAACCGGAATTTCCACATAGAGCCTACAAACGTCTGCATTTTCACGTGCAACTTCTGCTCTTACTCCCGCCAATACAAACACCGGGATGACGGATGGGAACTGACTAAACAGGAGATGCTGGACATTGTAAAAAAATATGACGGGCAGCCCGTTACGGAAGTGCATATCGTAGGCGGTGTGCATCCTAAGATGAACCTGGAATTTTTCTGCGAACTGGTGAGCGATATAAAAGCGCATCGTCCGGAGTTGCACATCAAAGGATTTACGGCTGTAGAGCTGGATTACATGTTTCGCAAAGCAAAACTCAGTGTGGAAGAAGGAATGAAAAAACTGCATGATGCGGGGCTACAATCCTTGCCCGGCGGCGGGGCCGAAATATTTGACACCCAAGTGCGGGAGCAGATATGCGCCGATAAAGTAGATGCGGAAGGATGGCTGCATATTCACGAAACGGCGCACCGACTGGGAATGCACAGCAATGCCACCATGCTTTACGGGCATATAGAAAACTACCGCCACCGTATAGATCACATGAGCCGCCTGCGTAGGCTGCAAGATAAAACGGGAGGGTTCAATTGTTTTATCCCGCTGAAATTCCGCAATAAAGACAATGACATGAGCCATGTGCCGGAAGCCTCGGTAATAGAGGATATGCGGCTATACGCCATTGCCCGTTTGTTTATGGATAATTTCAGAAACCTGAAAGCTTACTGGCCGATGCTGGGCAGACAAAGCGCCCAAATGACTCTGGAATTTGGCGTTAATGACCTGGACGGCACCATAGACGACACCACAAAAATATACACGATGGCAGGCTCCGAAGAGCAAACGCCCGCCATGAGTACCGAAGAACTCTGCGACCTCATCACTGCTGTGGGTAAGTTGCCTGTAGAGCGCGATACGGTTTATAATGAACTGAAGGTGTATGAGGAACTCCCGGCTTAGCTTTTCTGGAGTAGCCAACCAAAATATATACTTTACCTATAGCCGGATTGGAGGAAATGACTATAAAAAAATAAACGCGGGTCTATAAAGAAACCCGCGTTTTCGTTATCAAGAGGAGTAAAAAATATGCTTATTTAAACTGCCCGTAGAAAGTGCCGGTTAAGGAGCTTATATTGATTTCATTCAAGCTGCCGCTTTGGGTTTTGGATGCGGCAAAACGCACTTGGTGCTTGCAGTTGTCGTTAAATGACACCTCGGCAGGGCTTGTTTGTACGGGATTTTCCAGAGTGATGCAGTCATTATTGAAAGTTACCACCAGCTTGTTGTCGGAGGTCAGTTCAAACACGGCATGGTCGCCTGCTTTAAACGGTCCGCCGGCAGTGATTTCATCATAGGTAAGGGTGTGCTTGCCTACAATGCTTGCCGGTGTAGTACCTGCTGTTTCACCTGTTTGTAAGGTATAAGTACATTTGGCGCCGCCGCAGGTAGTATTGCTTTTATTGTCCTCTTTTTTGCAGGAGCTAAGCTGAAAGAGAAATACCCCTGCCACGATTGCGGAAACTAAACTGATCTGTTTCATAGAATTGTTTTTTATCACGCAAACCTACCGTATGCAACAGCTATATAATATACCGTAAATTGGGTATTTTGTATTCCGTGCCGATATGCGCTTTTTAGCACAAAATCACATTCCCGTCATCGTGGGAGAACGAAGCAAACTCATGCAAATAGGTTTCCGTTGCCTTGCTTTTTATTCGGCTATACTCCCCGGAAAAAGTTGCTTCAGCCTTTTCCTTTAACTCAGCAAATAATCAATATCCTCTCTTGTCAATCGCTTGAGGATGGCGCTGTCATCGGCTATGAGGTCTTGGGCTAACTGGCGTTTGCGGTCTTGCAGCAACATCATTTTTTCTTCTATGGTGTCTTTGCAGATAAGCCGGTAGGCAAAAATGTTTTTGGTTTGCCCGATGCGGTGTGTACGGTCTATGGCTTGCTGCTCCACAGCGGGGTTCCACCACGGATCTACGATATAAACATAGTCGGCGGCCGTGAGGTTCAGCCCTATACCGCCTGCTTTCAGGGAAATAAGAAAAATCCGGCAGGATTCATTGTTTTGAAATTCGTGAATTGCTTTTTCGCGCTGGGCGGTGGTGCTGCTGCCGTCGAAATAGACATAGGGAATCTTGTGTTTTTCCAGTTCGGCTTTTATCAGCGAAAGCATTCCGAGAAACTGGGAAAAGATAAGGGCTTTGTGGTCGCCTACGTTTTCTTCAATTTCCCGCACCAGCTCATCCAGCTTTATAGAATGGTTTTCAAAACGATGTTCTTCTTTGAGGATGGCCGGTGAATCACAAATTTGCCGCAGGCGGGTAAGCCCTTGCAGGATGTGCATTTGCGAACGTTCAATTCCCTGCTCGTCTATCATGCCGAGGATACTGCTTTTATAGGCATTGCGATAGGCATCGTAGATTTTGCGTTGTTCTTTTTTCATCTCGCAGAAAAGCACCATCTCTGTTTTTTCCGGGAGGTCTTTGGCTACCTGCTCTTTGGTACGGCGCAGCAGGAAGGGGTAGATGAGCTTGCGCAATTGTTGTTTGGTTTCCGTTTCCTGAAATTTATCTATAGGCACGGCAAATTCATTGTTGAAAAATTCGCGGCTGCCCAGCATTCCGGGGTTCAGGAAATTCATCTGCGCATAGAGGTCGAAGGTATTGTTTTGCACGGGTGTACCGCTCAGCGCCAGCCGGTTTTTTGCATTCAGCAATAAAGAGGCTTTTGCCACCTGCGATTGCGGATTTTTGATTGCCTGACTTTCATCGAGAACCACATAGTCAAATTCATAGGCGCTAAACATTTTTATATCGCTGCGCATCGTGCCGTAGGTAGTGATGATGATGTCGTATTGGTGGAAATGCTTGTTGGACACAATGCGTTTCGGACCGTGGTGGATATGATAGCTCAGCGAAGGCGTGAATTTTTTTATTTCATTTTCCCAGTTATAAAGCAAGGTGGTAGGGCATACCACGAGGTAGGTTACCTCCTCCTGCAGGTTTTTATAGTATTGTAAATAAGAAAGGGTTTGCACGGTTTTTCCCAGCCCCATATCATCTGCCAGGATGCCGCCCCATCCCGATTCGTTCAGAAAGGCCATCCATTGAAAACCCGCACCCTGATAGGGTCTTAGCGTAGCCGTTACTTGTGAGGGCACTTCCAGGCTGGAGTAGTCGTTTTTGATAATATCCGTAAGCCGCTCTTTTTTTTCTTCCAGTTCCTGCTGTAGTTGCTCTTCATCCACATCGGCCAGCAATTCGTCCAGCACGCTGAAATGGTATTTCTTCAGACGCAGCTTACCGTTTTTCGATTCGCCAACTTTTAGCAGCAACGAATATTTTTTCAACCATTCTTCCGGCAGGAGACCGATTGTGCCATCGTCCAGGCGCACGAAATTTGCCTTCTGCGCCAGCGCTTTTTTTACTTCGGCTATGGTTACGGTCTGGTCGCCGAAGGCTACCTCCACATCGGCATCAAACCAGTCTATACCGCTGCTCACGCGCAGTTTGGTTTCGGGCTTGTAGCTGTTGATTCGCAGATTTTTCAGTCCTTCATAGCCAAAAAGCGCCACCTTCCATTCGTTCATTTCTTCTTTGAAACGGTAGAACCAGTTGTTGTTCAGCACCGCCGTAGCCGAGAGGAAGAAGAAATGCTCTTTCACATTATGCCGTATGTCGGTGTGCATGTGGCGCAGCAGGTCTATGAATTTTTGCTCCGCCTCCGCATCGCGTTCTATGATTTTCACCCGCCCGTTTTCGTGGGTCATTACCTTGCCGAATTGCCCCCAGGGAATTACCCGATCTTCATAGGCAAAGGAAGGCTTGAAGACTAACACTTGCTCCAGCTCTTGCAGGTAAAGCCTATAGGCCGGTTTTATATCGGTGATGTAGTCTATTAAGGTTTCATCAAAATGCACTTCTACGGTTTTTCCCCATTGCATCAGGCGCTCGTTGAGAAAGCGTTCCCAATCCACTGCAGGAATTTCCAGCTTGCCATCCGGCAGAAAATTTTCGATTATAGGGATGGAGCTGATGTCGTTGAGGGCATATACATAGTTTTCATGCAGAATGAGGGCGGAGTTCAGCAGTTTGGTTTCTGCAAAAGGCAGGATGCTGTTTCCCTTCACCCATTCCGGTGCCACCAGATAATCTTCGCCTTGCTGCCGTACCGAAAGCTGCGGGGTGAGTTTTTCCTCCGAAAAAATAATGGGGGTAATGGATTTGGAATGCAGCGAAGCGCCTTGTTGCAGGAAGCAGAGTGAGTGATCGGCAAAACGTTCCAGGAGTTTCTGATATTTAGGCAGCAGGTATTCCCACACTTGTTCGCGCGTGTCTTCGGCCGGGTCATTTTTCAACACCTGGGCATCATCATCTATAAAATCGCCGAAGGGCAGGTTTTTCCTCAGGTATTTAAGGATTTCCCTTGTAGAAAATTTCCGGATGATAGGAATCAGCTCCCGGTCGTTTTCGTTGAATTTATTGGCGTCTATATATTGCTGCAATTCCAGCAGGCTTATAGCTCCCGAAAATTGTTCGTCTTTCTCCCCTGCATCACCCGCTATCAGGCGAATATCCAAATTCGGGAAAAAATCCGAACGGGTATCCAGCACGATGCCGAGGCGTTTTTTTTCTTTTTCTTCTGCTTCGGTGGTCGTTACCGACAGAGAAGGCAGCGGCAGAGTATTTATTTTTTTGATGGAAGGATCCAGAACGCGTAAGAACGGTTTGCCGTTTTCATAGGTAAAGGCAAATTTGTTGGTGAGGTCATCATTGAGAGAATAGCCGTAAAGCCGCAGCAATTTATTCTTCTGTTCATCCCAGTTGCGCATCGTCTGAAAATACTGTGCGCCATAGGTTTGAAGGATATTCAAAAAAACAGCGGCTTTGTGTTTGCAGAGCGGGTGCTGGGCTTCATCGCAACTACAGGACGTATCGAAATAGCGTTCTTCATTTTGCTTAATCAGCACTTTATAGGTATGCTCGTCTTCGGGCACTTCGGCTTCTATCTTATCGTCTTTGGCGGAGCGGATGAGGGTATGCTGCGAGAGATGCGCCGCCTGCTCCACTATTTCCGGTGAGGCGAAGAGCTGTAGCAGTTGTTTATTGACCTGCCTCATGCGCACCACGGTGTGTTTTTGATCGTAGCGCACGTCCGTATTGTCGAAGAAACCGCTTTGCAGCATATCATTGAGCTGAAAGAGTGCGGCTACTTCATGGCGGCAGATATCGCTGAGGTTGTAGGGGCATTGGCAACGCAGGGACAGACGTTTTTCATCCGAGAAATGATGGATGGTTACGTTGTAATAATTATAGTACTGATCGTTGCGCACGCGAAAACGCACCCGGTCTATGAGGTGGTCCACATCCAGAAGCTGTACGCCGGTGGTCAGGAATATCTTTTTCCCGCGGCGCACCACTTCTTCCGTACCATGATTGTAGATATGTTTTAAAAGCGGAGGTAATGACATGAGGCTGCAAAAAGCAAGCTGCAAATGTACGGAATGTTGGCGGTGAATGAACGATGAAGGAAGGGGAATACAACCGGGGGGGACTTATTACCGTTTTATTGTAACTTATGGGTGTGTTCGCCGTGGAATATACCGGCAAGTATAATAGTTCAAATCCACCCACTCCACAATCGTAAATATTACAAAGTAAACCGAATTTAATGCACCTTATTTATTTCAAAGTGCTTTCGCGGTCTAAGACCGCTTACCGCTACGACGTAGTCAGAGAATGCCGAACACTCTTTTATTTTTATGCAAACTACGCTCAACGGGGTCTCGCTGCTGGGTTAGTGGGTGTTTGTCTTGGCGCGCCATATGGAGCAATTGCTGGTTCTGCTGTTAATGCCATCTTTCAGTATATTTGGTAATATTGATTTTATTATGAGTAGATTAAAAACTGTAATAATAACATTTAATATCTTTTTAATTCTTTTAGCACTTAGTGTCAGTCTTTCGATAGATGCGCAAACTTTTTTTTCAAATAATGTTGCTGATACAGCTATCTATCTTGACGAAGTAACCGTAAAAGATTATGGCTTGCAAACGTATCATAAGAAGATAAAATCACAGAATATCCATTGGGTTTTTAATGTACCCAAGGATACACTTCAAAACTATAGGGATTCCACGTATTTCCTCACAAAATTTTCAAAACTTGACAGCGTGCCGGTAAAGATTAGTAAAATAACCTGTAGGTTGAAGCCTTTTGACACTTCTCTTTTTACTTTACAACTTGTATTCTTTCAGGCAGCGGACGAGGATTCCGAACTGCATATTATCCCTATCAACAATCCTTATGATATTCACAATAAGACGCTGACCGTTAATCTTTTATCGGAGCATATACACATTGCTCCTAAAGAGTTTTATATAGGCTATGGTTTTGTTACCAAAAATAAGGAAAAGGAATTCAGTTATCGGTTTTACGCTACCACGAAGGGAGAAGGCGCGCTACTGTACTATAAAGAAGGGAAATTTTTTTTAGACCCTGCGGTAACCTCTGTTTTTCCATTCCAAATCGCGTACTTACGTTTATAAAATCAGATATATGCCTCCCCTAAACGACGGTGAAAAACACCGTCAAAAAACGGTGAAAAATACCGTCGAACGACGGTGGTAAACGTCAATCGGCAGGAGTATGTTTGCCTTGCAAAAGCAACCGGAACTATGCGCGCGGTAGGAGAAGGTTGTAAAGCAGAAACAATTTATTTATTAACAAATTAAATTTTAAAAAAATGAAAAAAATATCTTTGTTATTCTCATTAGGGATAATTGCAACAATAGTTATATGCTCATGCAATAAACAATCAGCTAATTCAACTACAAAACAATCACCTCCTGCTTTTCAAACTAATGGGCAGTTAAATTCCCAATTTAAGTTAACTCGTCACCAAAATAAGGTTGCATGGACTGATCTTGCAGCCGGTTTAGCAAGTGCCGAACTTGGACCTGTCAGCTTTCTTATAGCAGGCTGTGCATCAATGGCGGCACACTATGATAGCCCTGTTACAGTAAATCCTAATCCAGACCCAGATCCAGCAAATGAAACTGACCAGTTAGGGTATGACCATAATCGTTTTTGTAGAGCATATCTTGCAGCACACACATCCCTTAATTATACAGATATAATTTCTACAGCGAAGCAAATTCGCCCTGATTTATCAACACAAATAGATGCTATTTCAGAAGAAACTATCAACAATACGATAGAATATGTAAGTCAGTTTGACTTTTTGAACAGTTCAAGTCAGGTAACTATTTTAAATAGTGTCATGACATTATCTAGTGATGATATCAACTCGTTTAAAAATGCTATAGATGCGATTAATGATGGCAATGAAGAAGATGTTAATAATAACGTTACAGCCTTGCAAAATGAAATTGCCAACTATAATACTTCCGATTTAAATAAAGAACGTTTAATAAATGCTTTTTCAATATTAAAATACAGCAACTTTATATGGCAGTAAATCCTAAACTAAAAAAGGCAGTTCTACTATTTTTCATTGTAAACATTTGCTTTCTTATTGGGAATTATTTTCAATATGGGAAAATTAAAGTTTCTGTTCTGCAAGTAGTTTTAGCTCCTTTGCCTTTAGTCCTTTACTTTATTAGAAAACAGCATTAATATCTACACCAAGGCTGCCGATAATATCGGTAGCCTCTTTCAATAAAGTGGTTATGTAAGTTCGATTTAGGTGTTTTGACTGGCAATTTTTTTTATCATCATACAACTACAAAAAAACCGAAGCGATATCTCCGCTTCGGCTTTTCATTTCATCCCATTATTATTCTATGCCCTCACCGCGGTGTGCAACCACATCAGCCATATCTATAAAAAGCTGCACATCCCCTCGCGCGCGCAAGCCATAAAACTTGCTTCCAAAAAAGTGGCTGTAGGAAAGAATATATATAGGTAAATGATGGCAATTAATAGAAAAAGTGGAGTAGTATGCTTTATTAAAAATGCCTTATTTTGTAGGTGCAAAAAAGAACCTATTAACGAAAATGGTGAACGAATCTCATCCCGTAAAATATACTTTTTCAGGCCATGATTCCTTTCATTGCCGACAACTTTGGCTGAAAAAGGGATTTGATTTTGTGCGAGAAGGACAGTCATTCAATAGTGAAGATGCTGTTGTAAAATTGGGTGTTGGTAAAAATATGGTTTCTGCAATTCGATATTGGTTGAAGGCGTTTAATATCATTGACAGTAAAGACAATCCTACCGAATTTGGAACAAGACTTTTTGATACCGAAAACGGTTACGATCCATTTTTAGAAGACGAAGCAAGTTTATGGCTATTGCATTATAAACTTGTCAAAACAGGATTGGCATCTATATACAATATCATTTTTAATGAGTTTAGAAAGGAAAAAATACTGTTTAAAGACGATATGTTTTTAAACTATCTTAAACGGATTCAAGAAACAAATCCTGAATTGAGTTTTAATGAAAATACGGTTTCAAAAGACTTTATGGTTTTTGTAAACACATACAAAAATGAAGAGGAAAACAATAACATAGAAGATAGTTTTTCGGGCATTCTTGCAGAAATTGGCTTATTGAAAACCGTTGGTAAAGGAAAAGACAAGCAATATCAAATCGAAAACAACGACAGGGATAATTTGCACGAATCGGTTTTGTTGTTTTCGATTTTAGACAATCCAGACTACGGAAATTCAATCAGCCTAAATTCGCTGGAATACGATTACAACAGTCCTTGTTCAATCTTTGCATTGAACCGTTCGGGACTGACAAATAAAATTTCTGAAATTGTGAGCGACAACAAAAATATTACGTTCACAGACCACGCAGGAATTAAAGAATTGCAATTCAAGAATAAACCGAACGCATTTTCAATCTTAGACAAATACTATGGCAAATAATTTCACAACATCGGTCAATATCCTTCGGGATACTGAAAGGGATTTTAATTATATCCCAACGCCAAATGCCAAACAGGTAGTAGGTCAAATTGTGAACGATTTCAAGAAAGGAATTCGTTCGTTCAATATCATTGGAACTTACGGAACGGGTAAATCTTCGTTTCTTTTGGCACTTGAACAAAGTGTGAAAGGAAAGAAACGCTATTTTGAAACAAACTAATTAGCATTTTAATGGAAAACTCCTTTTTCGTATTTACAGATAAAAGCAAATCCGTTCTATTGGAGCGGTTTCATATTTGTACGTGGGAGTTTAATAATAACAGTTCGTTAGTTGAGTTTGGGTTTGAAATATCAAAAGAATCAATAACAGATGATAGTTTAACAATTTCTCTTTTTATTCCTTGGGTAGAAACAGCCTGTGAAAAAAGCGACTTATATGATAAATTAAGTATTGCCGATAATAGCCGATTTATTTTTAATGATTCAATTAGTGCAACAAAGTATTTAAAAACGAATACAGACAGTTTAGGGGTTATCCATACATTTAGTGGAAGAAATGAACTTTGTGTTTTACCTGCTGAAATAAAAGTTGATAAAGATAAAATTGTTTCAGCTACTTTAAATCTTAAACCATATAGAGAATATCAACAAGTAGAAAAACCTAATGTATATTTTAGGTTTTGGATTAAGCCTACAGTATCCTTTATTTCTATGCGAAAAAAGGGAATAAGTAAATCCACAATTATTTATGATATTAAGGTAAATGAACGCAGAAATATACCTGATAATAAAACAAAATATTTTGACAACAAAGCGTTTTGTAAAATAAAGTATTGCTTTTCTTTTAACATACTTCCAAATAGATATGACATCGTTTTCTTTGACAATACATCACTAAAAAATGTGAGAACGTTAGAATATGAATCTTTCAATAAATACTTGGGAGATAGACGAGTTAAAAAAGATGAACTCATTGTTGTTTTTAATAAAAAACAAGATTCTGAATCATTTTCATTTTTTTCTATTTATTCAACGGAAAGGATAGGTACTGGACAATTTGCATTAGCAATTCTCATAAACATTGTGTGTAGTGTCTTGTTTTTATCCAATTTTCCAATTGGAATATGGATTGCTCTTGGGATTGCTCTTGCAACAATCTTATATTTCATTTGGCCAACTGTCCAAAACGCTCTTGCTAAACTCTTAGATAGGGTTTTGAACAAAAAAAGTAAAAAATGAAAGCACTACTTGATACTAATATTATCATTCATAGAGAAGCATCAAGGATAATAAACCAAGATGTCGGTATTTTATACCGTTGGTTAGAACGTGCAAAATATACAAAGTGCGTTCATTCCTTGACTCTTTCTGAAATTGAAAAATACAAAAATCAACAGACTATAGAAGCTTTTCAGATTAAGTTAGACAGCTACGAACAAATAGAGATTCCTTCGCCTTTACAGGTTGAGGTAAAAACTGTTTCAGAAAAGGTAGACGTTAATGAAAATGACAAGAACGACACTCAATTGTTAAATGAAGTCTTTGTTGGTCGAGTGGATATTTTAATTACGGAAGATAAAAAAATACATAAGAAAGCCAAAAAATTAGGAATAGATGGCAAAATATTTACAATAGATTCATTCCTTGAAAAAACCTTTGCAGAGCATCCTGATTTAGTAAACTATAAAGTACTTAATGTACAGAAGTTGAAATTTGGCAGAATAAATCTTAATGATGAATTCTTTACGAGTTTAAAAGAGGATTATGTCGGTTTTGACAAATGGTTTATCAAAAAATACGATGAAGAAGCATACATTACAATAAATTCAAACAACGGATTACTCTTGTCTTTTCTTTACCTAAAAGTTGAGGATAAAAGCGAAAGTTATACAGATATAACTCCTGTTTTTACTTCAAAAAAACGACTGAAAGTTGGAACATTTAAAGTTATCAATAACGGTTTCCGACTGGGAGAACGGTTTATGAAAATTATTTTTGATAATGCCCTAAAAAACAAAGTAGATGAAATTTATGTAACAATTTTTGATAGAAGAGATGAACAAAGAAGATTGATAGATTTGCTTGAACAATGGGGTTTTGTATTGTGGGGAAAGAAAAATGATGAATTGGTTTATGTTAGAGATTTTAGTAAAAAAACCGATGCTAAAAATTTGAAACAAGGTTATCCTTTTATTTCAAGAAATAATGACCGTTTTATTGTCCCGATTTATCCTGATTATCATACCGAGCTTTTACCTGATTCTATTTTGAACACAGAATCACCCGAAGAATTTATTGAAGATTTTCCACACCGAAACGGTATAAATAAAGTTTATGTTTCACGAGCATTAACACCACATCCAAAATCGGGCGATATTCTTGTTTTTTATAGAACGGGAGGTTACTACAAAAGCGTTGTTTCTACTATCGGAGTTGTACAAGAGGTAAAATACGATTTTAGAGACGAAGATGATTTTGTATTGTATTGTCGGAAAAGTAGTGTTTTTCCAGAAGACCAACTTCGTGCAATGTGGAAATATCAAAAAACAAAACCATTTGTCGTTAGGTTCTTATACGTTTATTCTTTCCCACATAGAATAAATATGAAAGAGCTAATAGATATACAAGTTTTAAGCGGGGTAAATGACCCACCAAGAGGTTTTAAACCGATTACAAAAGAGCAGTTTAATAACATTTTAAAAGAAACAAAAAGCGATGAGAGTTTTATTGTCGATTAAACCCGAATTTGCCTACAAAATATTTGAAGGAATAAAAAAGTTTGAGTTTCGTAAAGTGATTTTCAAGAATCCAAATGTAAAGACGGTAGTTGTTTATGCTTCTTCGCCTGTGCAACAAGTTATTGGAGAATTTGAAATTGCTAATATATTGAGTTCTGACCCAAATGAAATTTGGGAGCAAACAAAACAATATTCAGGTATTTCGGAAGATTTTTTCTATGAATACTTTGCAGATAGGGAAATTGCACACGCAATTAAAATCAAGAATGTAAAAAAATACAAAACCCCGCTTTCTTTAAAAGAGGATTTCAATGTTTTGCCACCTCAATCTTATTTATATCTTAATATGGAGCCGGCCAACTAAACAATGAACAACGAAGTCTTTTATAATATCAGCAAAATCATTGAACGAGATAGCAAAACCACAACATACAAGTTTGCTCTCTTGCGTGGAGTTATTGATATTATTCAAGATAATTCCCCTTACATTTTTTTTACAGAAAACAGGGTTAATTTTCCAATAGGCTTGCTTATTGAAAAATGGATTTTGTATTACTATCCGATATTGGAATCGCAAACAGTAATTCCGCAAATCAATGGAGAAACGAACCTTGCTTTTGGCAGAGCTTTCGGAAATGTAATTTCTGCATATAAAGAAATTGGCGGCTTCTCTGTTTTCTACAATGATTTAAAGAATAAAGGTATTCCGAAAAACTTACAGAATGATTTTTTTGAATTGGCAAAGAAACTTCGTGATACTATAACACGAATGCCAATGAAGTACATCGGTCGTTCAATTAGTAATGATTATTATTCCATTTTCAATTTTGAAAACGGGGTTTTGCGGAAGGGAAACGCTGATGTTGATATTGAGCTTTTAATTCAAAACTTTGGAACATTTTCTATTCCTACTGAATACTACGAAGCGTTTAAAATTTTAGGTAGTTTCATTAGTGGAAAAGATTCAATTCTTTTTAAATGGGCGGAATTTTCAGTAAATGCGTCTAAGCAAAATCTTTCTATTTCAAAAGTTGTAAATGAAGTTTTGAAAAGTCCGATTACAGGAAGAGAAATTGCTGAATCGAAAAGAATTTACAAAGATATTTTGAAGCGAGAAGGGCAAGTTTATTGTGTTTGGACAGGAAAGAAAATTGCTTCGTATGACATTGACCATTTAATTCCTTTTTCAATTTGGAAAAATAATGACTTGTGGAATTTATTACCGTCAGATTCAAGAACGAATAATCAAAAACGAGATAAAATCCCCTCTCCCGAACTGATAGAAAAACAAAAAAGTTTAATTCTTGATTATTGGGAAATATTAAACGAAAGCCAATCTCAAAGATTTAAAAAAGAAATTCAAGTTGCCTTATTAGGGAATAATGCTTTTAATTCTTGGAAAGAAACAGGAATAAAGCAACTGCAAAGCAGTTGTGATTATTTAATTTCTAAACGTGGTTTTGAAGAATGGAAAATTTAAAATCAAATCCATACAACCATTTAACAGCAAAGGAAAGAGATTCTATGTCTTTTCCCGCAAAACTTTTGCTTAATAAAAATTTATTGGTTGGCGATGTCTTGGATTTCGGTTGCGGTTTTGGGAAAGATGTTGAGTTGCTAAAAGCAAAAGGGATAAACATTACAGGCTACGACAAGCACTATTTTCCTGAATATCCACAAAATAAATTTGACACAATTATTTGTTTTTATGTGCTGAATGTTTTGCTTCCCGAAGAACAAGCAACCGTCTTAATGGAGCTTTCAGAATTAGTAAAACCAACAGGAAAAGTGTTTATAGCTGTTAGGCGTGATTTACAATTTGAAGGTTTCAGAACGCACAAAATTCATCAAAAGAAAACGTATCAGTGTAATGTTGTTTTAAATTCAAAATCATTTTTCAAAAATGAAAATTGCGAGATTTACGAGTACAGGCATTACAACCAAATAAAGCACAAGGTAAATTTAGAATGTCCGTTTTGCAATCCCGATGCAGAAAGAGAATTGATTTTAGAATCTGCAACCGCTTACGCAATTTTTGATAAATTTCCTGTTAGTAACGGACACACTTTAATCATTCCTAAAAAGCATTGTGCGGATTACTTCAATTTGACTTTTAAAGAACAATCGGCTTGTATTTTTATGCTTAACAAAGTCAAAGAAATTGTAGGAAAGCGTTTTAATCCTGACGGATTTAATGTTGGAATAAATATCAATAAAACAGCAGGGCAAACAGTTCCGCACGTTCATATCCATTTAATCCCACGATATAGGGGCGATGTTGAAAACCCAATAGGCGGTGTAAGAGGTGTAATTCCTGATAAACAAAACTATTAAATTTCACAGTATGAAAGATTTATTTGGCAATACAAAACCTGTTCAAATTGAAATTGATGAATGGTGGTTTAATGGAAGAATTATCCAAAAGAATAATGATTTTAGATTACCCGAATGGATTTCATTTGCTGATGTGAAAAATAATTCTTTTGTAGAGAGGCACGCTTCAAAGAATGATGCAATCAACTTTGCATTGACAAATCCTTGCCGAATACCTGACTTTTTACCCCAAGATTATTTTGGATAACAAACAATAGTAGAACAATGGAAGTATCAAATACTATATCATTAGCCTTTGACAAATCAGAAATGAAAGACTTGATTATTCATCAAATGGCAACTTTTATGAAACAAAATTGGAGTGATGATGAAGTGATTGATTTGTTTCATAATCCGCAATTCAAATTCTTTAACCAAGATGAAAAATACAGAGTAACTGCCGAACTGATGAAAGAGCAGAAAGAAGCCGTTCAAAGGGAGATTGCATTAATGAAAGCTCAATATTCGAATGTGTAATTGCTCTGAAACATATTAAAGCGGTGTAAAAGAGTTTGAATTATCAGACAGCTTGAATATTATCTTAGGAGAAAAGGGAAAAAGGTAAAACCAAGTTTTTCGGATATAAAAATACTGGCGCTTTCCATGTACGATAATGAATACGCTATAGTGCAGATGCTGAAAAGCGGAGCACAAGGCTATGTACTGAAAGACACAAGCACGCAGGAGCTGCACAAAGCGCTCACTACTCTCTACGAGCAGTCGTATTATCATTCGGAAATCGTTTCGGGAAGCGTTATCAAAATGATGAAGGAAGGCAGGAATGATAATTCGCTGAATGAAAAAGAACTCGAGCTGCTTTCTCATATCTGCTCCGACCTCACTTACAGGCAAATAGGAGAGCTGATGAACGTAAGCGGCAGAACGGTGGAAGGCTATAGAAACAGCCTCTTCCAAAAACTACAGCTTAAAACACGGACGGGGCTGGCGCTGTTTGCCTTAAAAACGGGTATTTGTAAGTAACAGCGCTATACTCTATGAAGCGAAAAATGGAAATGCACCTTATAATTTTTTTAAACCCATTTTATAAATAAAATTCAAACCACTTCATTCAGTAAGTTTGCACCATGAAAATTATGCGGCATAAGTACCTCTTATCCCTTTTTTCCGTTTTCATTTTCTTCTCCTGCAAGCAAAATAGCCGGTCTGCCAAAGAACCGGTTACCGGAATCTTTGCCGAAAATGCAGCGCTGAAAACAGCCACGGAAAAAATAAATAACAAGCCGGAGGATGCACGGCTCTACTATGAACGAGGCGTGCTGCTCCATTCCCTAAAGGAAGACTCGCTGGCGCTGAATGATTTTAAAAACGCCGTGCGGCTGGATTCCAATAAGGCAGAATATTTCAGCGCCATAGGCGATTTACTTTTTGAACACAAAGACCTTTCCGGCTCGGTAGTGTGGATCCGAAAAGCCTTAGAACTTAACCCCTCCGACCCGAAAGCCCGGCTGAAAGTGGCGAAAATGCTGGTGTATGCGCGGGATTATGCCAATGCCTTTACCGAAATCAACAAAGTGCTGCGCGCCGATGCCATGAGCCCCGAAGCCTATTTCCTGAAAGGAATGATTTACAAAGACCTGAGCGACAGCTCTGCCAAAGCGCTATCGAGCTTCCTGACGGCAGTGCAGATACAACCCGATTATAAAGAAGCCTTGTTTCAGCTTGGGTTGCTGTACGATAAAGCAAACGATTCGGTGGCATTGCTGTATTATGAAAATGCCTATAAAACAGATACAAAGGATGCGGCTGCTTTGTATGCCAAAGGCATGTATTACCAGACCAGAGAGCGGTATGAGGAAGCCAAGCGGGAATACAGAAGAATCCTGGAAAGCGATAAAGCCTATAGCGATGCTTATTTCAACCTTGGCTATTTGCTGATGCAGCAAGATTCGCTGGAAGATGCCATCCGGCAATTCAGCGCCGTGCTTGCCTTAGAACCTGCTCATGCCGGCGCTTATTACAACCGGGGACTGTGCCATGAAGTATTGGATCAAAAAAGCGAAGCCATAGCGGATTATAAACAGGCGCTGATCTTTAGCAAAGAATATAAAGAAGCCCAACAAGCCTTAAAACGAGTGGGCGGCTGATTCAGGTTTTTACCCAAAACTCATCAGCATAGTCATCTTTTTTCTGCACCTGGTGGAGTTGCTGTATTTTTTCTCCCATCACGGCAAGCTGATCTTCAGGAAGCGCTTTTTCTATATGAGGGAAAAGTGTACGTTCTTCAAAACGGATATGGTTATCTACCGCATCGGCAAGGGAGAGAAGGGAATCCGGCGTAGGGTTTTCGTTTCCTTGGGAAAGGGTTTCCACTAAGGATCGGATATGGCGGTGCTCCCCTATAGCCTGCGCTACGAGGTCGTCTTTCAAAGGGGCAAACAGCAGGGTTTCTTCTTCATCGAAATGTGATTTCAGATGCTGCTTCCAGAAGTAGGCGATATAGGGCAATATCCGTTCTGCAGGAACTTGGTTTTTGATACCCTGTCTGATTTTCCAGCAAAAAAGCAATCCGAAATGGTGCTCTCTGGAAAGGGCTACGATGCTTTCATGTCTTTTCATAATTGCTGTATTAAAGATGCCTTTTCAAATGTTCTACCAGCTTGGAGGAGCGATAGCCGAAGTCTGCGCCGAAGCTGTTGATGATTAGTCCTTTTACCCCGTGTTTTTCGGAAGAAACGGCAAAGACGATGCTTTCGTCTGCGGGGTCGCTCATTCCTTCAAAACGGTAGATTTCATCAATGGTAAATTCTTCGGGTGATAGCTCCAGAGAATGTTCTTGACAATACAGACATTCCTTCTCTTCTTGCAGAAGAAAATCGGTGGTATAGCCGCGCTTGATGAGGTCGTTTACCGCCTCGCTGAGTGTGTCGTAGCTGTATTGCTTTGGGTTGTTGTCTTTCATGTGCAAAAATGTTGGGAAGAAAACAAATTTACGGATAAGCGGTTAAACAAAGCTCTGTTCCAGCTCTATGGATTTGGGGAAGAGGATATTGTTCTCCAAATGAATGTGCAGGTGCAAATCTTCTTCAAATTCCTGAAGTGTGGCAAAAGCTGCACGGTAGGTGTTACAGCCATCGGCAGGAGCGGTGTATTGATTGCTTAATTCCCGGATTTTGCGGAAGCGTTCTCCCTCGGTGTCATGCTCGTGCATCATCATGCGGATAGGGTTTTGCACGGTGCCGAACGGAGCGGTTACTTCTTTTTTTCCTGCCTGCCGGGCAAGCGCCATCTGCCGGATGAAGGGAAAAAGTATCTGCTCTTCTTTATGCATGTGGTTCGTAAGCTCGGTAGCGCAGGCATCGAAATGAGTTTTAATTTCTGCAAGTTCGGGATGCTTGCTGCCGTGTACGTTCACTATTTTTTCAAGGAAGGCTTTCAGTACGGGTATTTGCGCGGCTACATAGCGATGGTGTTTTTTCTCTACATAATCTGCCAGCAGGTCCAGCGGCCAGGATTTATAGTCTGCTGAAGATTCTTGTTTGTGAAGCGGTGCGCTCAGGGTTTGTTGCAGCTTGGCTACCAGTTCCTCCACAGCGATGTTTTTTTCTTCGCAGGCAGCGGTTAGGGTGCGGTTGCCATTGCAGCAGAAGTCTATTCCTGCTTGTTCAAATACGCTTGCAGCGCGGTAGTCATCCGCCACTATGGCTCCTATAAGGGTGTCTTTTGAGATGTTCATGGTATGTGTGATTTTAATTTTTTTCTGCGATGATGGCTATGGCGTTCATTTGTTTGCCGTATTGATGAAAGACGCGCCGCATAGACAAGACGCGTTTTCTGGCTTTGGTATTCCTGAGAATATTGAGGGTGATTTTTGCCGTTCCTGCCCATCCTTCATCGTCTATCATGCGCATAGGCTCCAGCAGTTGCATAGGCGCTTTCATGATAGTTTTTACGTTGAAGCCGTTTTGCTCCAGCAATTGTGTCCATTCTATAGCCGTCAAGGGGCGGGCATTTACTTTTATAGCCAGTGCCAGGCTTTTTTGCACTTGTGCTTTCGTATGCTCATCCAGTTCATCCGGCATAAGGCCCAGCTCATGTATCCCATATAGCCCACCCTTTTTCAGAATGCGTGCGGCTTCCCTGATAATCTCTGCCTTGCGATGGTCGGCGTGCATGGTAAGCATTGCCTCGCCATACACCCGGTCTTTGGTATCTGCCGGCAGGGAAGTCTGTGCTGCATTGCCTTGTACAAAACGAATATTGCTGCCTGTAAATTTGGATTGCAAAAGGGTTACCGCCTCGGCATCGGCATCCACGCCGGTGTAGGAAAGCGGACGCTGCTTCAAGGCGAGCGATGCAGTGAAACCGAGGCCGGGCGCAAACTCTACAATATGATCCGAAGGGGTGATGCCTAATCCGCTGATTAGTTTCTGGGTAAGTTCTTTGCCTCCGGGGCGCAATACTTTTTTGCCCATTCTTGCCAGCACCCAGTGGCCGGGCATTTTGTCGATATCTTTATCTTCAAACATGGCTATAACTGTTGTTCTCTTCGCCCCATTGTTTTAGTTCATCCTCTGTCCATAGCTTGGGGAAAAACTTACGTTGCTGAAATTTAGGGTGCAGGTATTTTTTCCATTCGGAGCCTCCGGTAGCTGCTTTGTTTTCCCCTTTGCTGTCGAGGTAGTGCCTGGCTGTATGTAAATGCACCAGCGGCCATTCTATATTATAAAGCCGGTCAAATTCCCGCAGGATGGCGCGCAGCTCTTCGGAAGGATTGGGCATCCGATCCACGATTTCTTCGATGGTTCTGCCCTTTACTTTTTTTGCCAGCGCTATAAATTCGTCTTGATATTTTTCTTCAAACTGACGGAGGGTAAGGGTTTTTTCGCCGGTAGTACGGTTCAGCCCGGCATCTTTCCAGTAGATGTGTTCAAAATACTCTTCTATATCGGGATTTACGGAAAGGCGTTGTTTCCCTTTTTCGTTGATGAGGTTGCTGAGGCGTGTGCAATAAAGCTCCACCATACGAAACTGTGCAGACTGGAAACCGCTTGCCGGTGTAAGTGTGGAGCGGAAGGTATTGTAATCATCATAGTCCATTCCATCGCGCATGACATCAAAGGACGTGATGAGCATTTTGGTATAGCGATTCATCCGGCTGAGTTTTGTTATCAAAAAATCTTCCGTGCAGTTTTCGCTGTAAACCACTTGTTTTATTTCGTGTATCATCAACTTCTGCAACAGCTCAATCACCTGATGGTACATGATGAAAATCTCTTCATCGGCAAAATGGGTGCGGGGTTTTTGAAGGGACAGCAAGGTATCTACCTGCACATAGTCCCAGTAGGTGATGGGTTTTGCTTGCAGTAATCCTTTCAGATAGGTATCGGGGTTTTCGCCCATTGCTTGGTACTTGCCGGTGATAGCCTCTATGATCTGTTGTTGCTCCATGTGTTCGTATATGATTGTTTAAAAAGTGAAATAGCGGTAATAAAAAGGGCAGCTACTTTAACCAGCTCCATGCCTACAAACCAAAAATGCAAATGGGACGGCGGCACGGGTTGCTGCTGTATGTACAGCTCTGCACGCGCATCTAGCGCCGGCAACAGCCATAGGGTTTGCAGCGTAAGAAGAAGGATAATGAGGGCTAACCAACCATTGGACAAAGTCCTATAAGGCTTGCTACGTTTCACGATAAAGAAGCAGACGATGAGGGCAAATACCCATTCTACTTTGTTGAGCGCGCCAAACACCAGCCTGCCAATGCCCAAGCCTATAGGTATGGTAACGCCCGGCGCTTGAAATTTGAGCCAGGATTCCATAAAACTGATGGCACATACAAAGCCGATCCAGATGAAGAGGCAGGCTATGGCTATGGATGGTGCGCTACGATTCATAATAAAGGTCGGGCTGTGGTACTTGCACGATAATATTCAATTTTTGAAAGAAACATAGCCGCCATCTTATCGCCCCGCCATTTGGCTTCTTCCGCTCTGGGGCCTATAAAATGTTCTTCAAGGGTGGCATACCAAAGTTTCAACCATGCATCAAAATGTTTTTGCTCTACGGGCAATTTGGCATGAGGCGGGAAAGGAGCTCCGTAGTATGTATGTTCTTCCAGCAAAACAGTTTGCCAGAAGCGGTACATTTTTTCCAGATGCTGTGGCCACCGGTTTTGGATGACTCCGTTGAAAATAGGTCCGATCAATGCATCGTTTCTTACCTTTCCGTAAAAACTATCTACCATCAGCTTGATGTCTTCTATCGTGGTAATGTCTTTCCGTTCGTTCATTTTTTGCTACTAAAATTAGGACAATGAAAAATAGCGGAACATATAAAACAGCGCCCATCCTGCAAAGCCGATCAGCAGCGTCCATATCCACCAGGGGATACTCTGCGGTGTTTCGCTGCCTTCTATAAGAAAGGATTTCTGATCTCCTTTCCCATAGGCATTAATCATGAGCGGCAATACGCCATCTACCACGGCGTGTTCGTCCAAACCTTCTATGGCTATAGCCGGTCCGTTGCGCACCACAAAGGGTATTTTGCGGATGCCTTCTTTGCCCGTGGGGTCTTTGCTGACGATCTTCAGCGTATGCTCTCCGTCTGTGAGTTTCCGCGTATCCAGCTCAAAACTTACCGGCGATTGCAGTTGCGCTATCGGTTTCTGTTCCTCGTCTATAAAAATGAATATCGTGCTTTTGTCGTTCATCTTATTCGTTGTTTAAAATGAATCGTTTGATATGTTGTTCGGATCGTTCTCCGGGTTTTATTAACCATTTTACGGAGAAGAATAAAGTGGCGAGGACGATGGCTGCCGTTACCCCTACGATTACATAGTCCCACTGACTTTCGGGTCCTGCGCCGTGAGTGATGCCTTTCAGCACCTTGGGCTGGTTTCGTTCGCACACGGGGCAGGCAATCAGCCAAAGACTTTGTAGCAACAGGGCGAGCGTGAACATTATCTTTTTCATGAATGCTTTTTTAGTTAAAAATGTGCTGGTTTTTGGGTTTATTGCTGCGCTATTTTAAGGTTTACAATTTCTAGGATTTTCTTTATTTCTTCCGGTGTTACTTGTTTTCCTTCATTGCCCCAGCTGGTGCGTTCATAGTTGATGATGGCGGCTACTTCATGTTCCGTCCATCCCAGATTAGTGCCTATGGGAGCCATTACTCCGTACTCCTGTCTGGCGTCGTATCCGTTCATGATGATGTCCACATAGAGTTCCAGATTATCGCCCGTAACGATGGGGCTGCCTTTCAACGGCGGGAAAGCACCTGCCAGTCCTTCGCCGTTTGCCTGATGACAGCTCTGGCAGTTGGTGGTGTATAATGCTTTTCCGTCCACCTGGATAGCTCCTTCTCCGGCATCGGCTGTTTTTTTCTCTTCTTTCTTATATAGGAACGGCGGGGCTTCGGTGCCATCGGGCAGTTTGGTTTGTTTGAGCGATTGCAGGTAAGCGATAAGATATAGGGCTTCTTTTTTCGCTACGAGTTTTCCTTCTTTTCCGTTCAGGTATTCGGCAGGCACATTTACCACCACGTCGGTTTTAGAAGGTTCTTGTTTTATGGTAAACAACCAGGGATAGGCGGGCATAACGGATTCTTTCACTACAATGCGGGGATTATAAAGGTGCACCAGATTCCAGTCTTTACTAGGCTGGCGGTTGCCCACATCGGTAAGGTCGGGGCCGGTGCGTTCCGTACCCATCAGGGTGGCGGTATTGCGCCAAATATCCGTACGGTGAATATCCGCATAATCGGAAGCGAGGCTGGGGCGGCTTCCCCACATTTTATCCATATCCACATTTCGCACCTGCTGGGTATGGCAGGCTACGCAGCCGTTGGCTATATATATGGCTTTTCCTTTGAGTGCATCGGCGCTGAGCGGCTCGGCTCCGGGCAAGGGCTGGTTATTGTTTTGATTTCGGATAGCGGGCATTATCGCCACGAGCAGGGTCAATCCTACGAATAACAAGGTAGCAGTGCCGAACAGCTTTTTATGATTATCAAATAGTTCCATGTCGTATGCAAATGATATTTATACAGTGGGTTGATATGAACTTGTTGGATTTTCTAAATTTTGAATGGCTGCTTCCCGCACATCTACTACCTTCCGCACCACTAACATTTTATACATATTGTAGGCGAAAAATAAATGGGACAACCACATCAGGCTGCCGCCTATGGCACGCCATAACCAGTAAGGCGCCATCATTATTACACTGTCAATAAAAGGTTTTCCTTCCATCCATAGCAAGCCTTTCAGCGTGCTGCCGTACATCAAGGGTACGGTATAAAACATCAGCCCGATCAATGCCAGCCAGAAATGCGCGCCTATGGTAATCTGCGGAGCTTCCTTGCCGGTAAGCCGCGGGATTATGGCATAAATGGCCGCCCATAGGAAAAAGCTGATGATACCGTACATAGTAAGATGCGAATGCGCTACGGTGAAATCGGTAAAATGCCAGATAAGATTGGTGGTGCGAAAGGCTTCCGCAGTACCCTGCATAGAGCCGGTAAAATAAAAGATGATCCCTACCAGGAAGAAAGGAAGCGTATAACTGTCTTTAATTTTATACCATGCGCCTTTGAAGGTCATCAGGAAATTGGTAGTACCTGCAATCACCGGAATGGCCATGCCGGCGCTGCCTACAATAGCTACCGTTTGCAACCACCAGGGAATGGCACTGAACACGAAATGGTGTGTGCCAATCAAGGTATAAAAAAGGATTTGTGTCCAGAAAGCAAGGATACCGAGGCTATAAGAATAAATGGGTTTATTGAGTTGCTGCGGCAGAAAATAATAGACTACACCGAGCATAAACAACATAAACCACATACCCACACCCTGGTGCATATAATACCCCTGTGCGATGGTTTCGCCCAATCCGTTTTGCCAATAGGGAATATAGGCTACCAGCGCTATGACAATGGTAAAAATAATGGAGGCAACGATGTACCAGTTGGAAATGTATATCTCTCTGGTGGTGCGCCGGGCAATGGTTTTGATGAAATTTATCAGCGTGAGCACCAGTCCTATAGCAAAAAGCAGCATAATGGGCCATATATATTCGCGGTATTCACCGCCGCCGTTGTTGATACCTGCCATTAAGGAAATAGTGCCTAAGATCACTGCGGCATTGATAAGAAATAACGTGTACCAGCCCCATTTCAGGTTGGCAAGCCGGGTATTGGATACCCGCGGCACCACATAGTAAGCAAGCCCTATCATGCCCAGGGAAGCCCATCCCCAGAAAACGGAATTGGTATGTACGGGGCGCAATCTGCCAAAGCTGAGCCAGCTTACGTGGTCGGCATCGGGCGCTACGAATTTTATCCCTATATATTCACCGATAGTGGTACCAAACAGCAGCCAAAACGTAGCACAACCTAAAAACCATAAGATCAAGCGGGATAGTTCGGGGTCTATATTCGGACGGGGAAGGGCTTTCTTTTTAAGCGCTACGATGGGCATTCCGGTTTGTTGACTGACTTGCAGCAAACCCCGTTCATCTTCCGCCGGTTCGTTGCCGGAAAGTTCGTTGTGACTCAGAGCATAATCCAGCGCCGCTTTCCGTTTTTTCAATTCCCCGGTTATTTCTTCTTCCGGTAAAGTGCGCAGGTAAGCGGCAAGCTCTTCGGCTTCTTCCAAATATTTTTTGTTTCTGGCATTGTTGAGCGCATTCGAGAGTTTCACAATCAGGAATACGATGGCAAACAACAAGGGTATCAGCAAGAGAATGATGGTAATGATAATACCGGTTTCGCCTAAGAGCGACCCTTTTACTACCTTATCCGCATCCTGCGCCCAGGCGGCTCCCTTAGGGAGGGTGAGGGCGGATAATAAAATAAGGAGGGCTTTTCCGCCTTTTACCTGTTTTTTATAGTCTATCAGTTTGGCTATTTGTGTGCTGTTCAGATGGCGCACATGGGCTTTCAACCTGCTTTGCCGACCTTCTTTTGTCTGGTTGCGAAGGCTGTCCCGTATTTCCTTTGCTTTATGCTGAAAGGCGAAAGCTGTAACGATGACGATGAGCAGCAAGATGCACAACAGCCACATCAATGCTTTCATGGAGGTTAGGGAAAAATCGGAAGGAGTGGCGGCCGCTTGCGCCGAGGCGCTGAAGAAATCCGCCAATAGCGCTACGGACGACAACAGCAAGAAACGCTTTGATACTCTATTCGGCTTCATTATTATATAGATATTAATACCTTTTTATCTTTTATTTGATCAAAAAAACTATCTTTTCAGGAAGGTAAGGCTGTTTTCCAGTTCTTCGGTAAATGCGTTTAATTTGGCTTTTTCCAGCATGGTCTGAATGTCTTTTCGGAGATTTTTAAATTCGTGGTGGATAGGGCAGGGATGGGTTTCGGAGCATTGTTTCAATCCGAGGCCGCAGCCCGTAAAAAGCGTATCTCCATCTACCACTTTTACGATGTCGGCTATGGAACACTGGATGGTTTGAGCATCGAGGTAAAAGCCGCCGTGGGGTCCTTTTACGGATTGGACTAATTTTTTTCTTCCCAGGTCTTGTAAGATTTTGGCTATAAAATGCTCCGGCGAGTCAATCCCCTTAGCAATTTCTTTAATGCCTACTTTGTTACCGTCTTTCGATTTTTGTGCGATGTAGATCATGGCACGAATAGCGTATTCACAAGTCTTGGAGAACATTTGAATCGTTTACGCCGCCAAAATTAGACCTTATTTCCCAATAAAGGAGTTTTTTATCTTTTTTAAAAAATCTATAGGTCTATTGCTTTTGCCAATAGGAAGGAAGGAGGATTTTAAGCAGATTTTAGGAAGGCATATAGGAGTCTCCCAACTTAAACAGAGAATTGCGGTAATTTTGCCTCCCTATAAAAAAAGAAATTTCCCATGCCTGCAAAACTGTCTGTAAACATCAACAAAATAGCTACCCTTCGCAACAGTCGCGGCGGCAACAACCCCGATGTGGTGAAGGCGGCTATAGATTGCCAGCGTTTTGGAGCGGATGGAATTACCGTGCACCCGCGGCCGGACGAGCGCCATATCCGCTACCAGGATGTCTATGATATGCGTAAGGTCATCACTAAGGAATTTAATATTGAAGGCAATCCCAGAGAAGATAAATTTGTGCAACTGGTGCTGGATGTAAAACCCGAACAAGTAACCTTAGTGCCGGATGCCACGGGGCAGCTCACCTCCGACCACGGATGGGATACGATCAAACACAAAGACTACCTCATCGGCATTATCGAAGTATTCAAAAAAGAAAACATCAGAGTTTCCGTTTTTATAGACCCGGACAGCCGCATGGCAAGCGCCGCCGCCGACACCGGCACAGACAGAGTAGAGCTTTATACCGAATCGTATGCCGCTCAGTTTTTAAACAATAAAGAAACGGCTGTACAACCCTATATAGAGGCGGCAAAAGCGGCTTCCTCCAAAGGGCTCGGCATCAATGCCGGGCATGACCTGGACAGGATGAACCTGAAATTTTTTGCTCAAACCATCCCGGAGTTGCAGGAGGTTTCTATAGGTCATGCCTTAATAGCGGATGCACTTTACTATGGGTTAGAGAATGTTATACAGCTATATAAACGCCAAGTTTATTAACAGGTTATCCCCGATTTTTTCTTCCAAAAATAGATTAACACATTATTTACATATTTGTTATCTTTGTTAAGCTTTTCTTATTCACAACCTAATCCCGAAAGACTATAAACAAACGTCTTTTATTTTATTAAATCTTAACTAACCGTATGAGAACATTTATACGCATTTGGGTGTGCCTTGCTGCTTCCATTTTTTGCTGTAGCCAGGCTCACGCCCAGATCACCGCCAATTTCACCTCGAATATTACGAGCGGTTGCTCGCCTATACTGGTGCAGTTTACTGATGCAAGCACCGGTTCACCGGTAAGCTGGAACTGGAACCTGGGAAACGGCACTACCTCTACCCTGCAAAATCCTTCCACCACTTATCTGAATGCCGGCCAATATACCGTAACGCTGACCGTAACCGATGCGAGCAACAACACCCATACGAAATCGGTAACGGCATATATCAACGCCGTGCCTACGCCTTCGGTAAACTTTACCGCAAGTGATACGATTCCGCAATGCGCGCCTAAGACCGTGCAGTTTACCGACCTTTCCAATTTAGGATCTACCGGAGCCGGCACCTATTTCTGGGATTTCGGAGATGGGTTTACCTCCACCTTGCAGCATCCTGCGCATACGTATTCTTCGCCGGGTACGTACCATGTAACGCTGAGCGTAACCAACTCTGCCAATTGTACCAAAATCGTTACCAAGAACAACTACATTACCATCGTCAATAAACCCAATGCCGATTTTACCGCTACCAATACTGCTTCCTGCACGCTGCCGCTTACGGTTAATTTTAATAATACAACTACCGGTGGCGCTACCTCTTACCTATGGGATTTCGGAAACGGGAATACGTCCGTATCCACCAGTCCTTCCAATACCTACAATGCCTTAGGCTCTTATAATGTAACCTTGATTGCCAGCAACGGTGCCTGTGCCGATACAGTTACCAAAAATGCTTATGTGAATATCGGCAGCCTCACAGCTTCTTTTACCCAAAGCGCCACCACAACTTGCACGGGCAACCCTGTTACCTTTACCAACACGTCGCAACCGGGAGCCGGTGCGAGCACCTGGTATTTTGGAGATGGAGGCACTACAACCGGCACGAACGCCACACATGCCTATGCCGCACAAGGTACTTATACGGTGATGCTGGTGGTCAATTTTAATAATTGCAGCGATACGGCATACAGTACTGTTACGGTGAATACCGGCCCCACGCCGCAGTTTACCTCCAACGCACAGATGAGCTGCTCAGCACCGTTTACGGTAAACTTTACCAATACCAGTGTGGGCGCCACCAGCTATGTATGGGATTTCGGGGACGGATCGCCTACAAGCACGGCAACAAATCCTACACATACTTATACTTCTTTCGGCAATTATACGGTAACGCTTACGGCTACGGGTGCGAATGGGTGCAGTAATACAATTGTAATGACCAATTATATTAACGTGTATCAGGGAGTGATGACCCTAAGCGCCAACCCGCCAAGCGGATGTGCTCCCGCCACCATCAACTTCAGCACCTCCATCACACCGAATGTACCTGTTACCAACTATACCTGGAACTTTGGGGACGGAACAGGGAATATAGCCGGAGGCGCTACCATGAGCCATACATTCAGCACCGCAGGCAATTATACCGTATCCATCACTTACACTGTAGGGCAGGGTTGCAGCTTTACCAGCTTGCCGCTTACCGTAAATATAGGCATAAAGCCTTCGGCAAGTTTTACCGGAGCGCCTTTGACCATTTGTCCGCAGGATACGGTTCAATTCACAAATGCTTCTACCGGCCCCACGGGCACTACCTATACCTGGTATTTTGGAGATGGATCGCAGGAAACGACCACGGGTACCAATCCTGTATCTCATGCCTATAACTCCCGTGGAAATTATACGGTAACCCTCGTAGCATCCAACAACGGCTGTAACGATACGCTGATTCTTCCTAACTATGTTACGGTAAACTATCCTGCCGCCAATTTTACGCCGGTATATAATTGCACCAATAAACTACAGGTAACTTTCAATAATACTTCTACCGGCACGAATGCCACCTCGCTTACCTATGTTTGGGATTTTGGGGATGGATCGCCTACCGTAACCACTACCAGCCCTACGCATACCTTCCCTGCGTATGGAAGCTATACCGTAACCTTAGTGGCGACGGATGCCGTTACGGGCTGTACTTCCGAAGAAGACAAGCTGATTACCCTATACGACATCAACCCTACATTTACCGCAAACGATACGGCTATATGCAAAGGAGAAACCGTGAGCTTTACCGCTCAAATCATTCCCACCACCAATACCAACAAGGTAAGCAAATACGACTGGTATTTTGGTGATGGCGGTACGGCACTCAACAGCAGCAGCGCTACTTCTCATACATATACGACTAACGGAACTTATACGGTAACCTTAGTAACTACCGACGGCAAAGGCTGTAAAGACACTATGGTGAAGACAAATTATATTTCCGTATTTGGCCCTACGGCTAACTTTAGCGGAACACCATTAAGCGGCTGTGTGCCTTTACCTGTGAATTTTACCAGCCAATCGAATAACGGAGGGAATACTATCACCGGTTATATCTGGCGTTTTGGTGATGGCACTTCGAATACTCTTAACCAAAGCAATGTATCCCACAGCTATACGGCTAATGGGCTCTACTCGGTAACGCTGGTGGTAACGGATAATTTAGGCTGTAAAGACTCTTTCACTCGCACCAATTATATAAATGCAGTAAAACCGAATGCCGCATTTACCGTACCGGATACCTTCGCTTGCCCTAATACATCGGTTCCTTTCACCAATACCTCTACGGGCAACAACCTTACCTATGCCTGGAGCTTTGGCGATGGAAGCACCTCTGCTGCAGCAAGTCCGGCGCATACCTATACTGCTGTAGGCACCTATACGGTAAGGCTGGTCGTTACCGACAATATGACCTGCAAAGACACGTTTACAAAAACCATCCATGTGATGGGTATTAACCTCAGCTTTACAGCAAGCGATACATTTGCCAACTGCCCGCCTCTGACGGTTACGTTCAACAATACTTCTACCGGTGCGGGTAATATAATATGGACCTTCGGAAATGGAAATTCTTCTTCTTCTCAAAACCCGACTACCATCTATACGATACCGGGCACTTATACGGTAAAGCTCAAAGCACAGAATGGAATAGGTTGTAAGGACTCACTTACCAAAACAATCGTAGTCTTAGGCCCTACCGGTACGTTCTCTTACGGACCGCAGAACGGCTGTCTTCCGTTGACGGTTAATTTTACCAGCGCCGCCTCCAATACGCAAGCCTATGTATGGGATATGGATAATGGTTTTACGCAAACTACTTCCGCCAATACCTATTCCTATACTTACACCCAGCCGGGGAGATACATTCCACGGGTTATATTAAGCGACGGATCTTCCTGCCAGGTGCCGGTGCAGGGGCTGGATACGGTAGTGGTGGATAAGATAGATGCCGATTTTACATTTTCTCCGACGGCTATATGCAAAAACGGTACGGTACAATTTTATGATACGGTGCTTTCCGCCTACAACCCCGTCGGCACCAGAAGCTGGTCGTTTGGCGACGGCGGCACCAGCACGGCACATAATCCTACACATTACTACAATGCTCCGGGAACCTATACTGTAACTTTAATCATAGGCACTACGCAAGGTTGTAAAGACACCATAACTAAACCCATTACCATTTTATCCGCACCGAATGTAACCGCTCCTACACCGCCATCCCTATGCCAGGGGCAAACGCTCACGGCACAGCTACAGGCAAGCGGCGCGAGCAGCTATGTATGGTCACCGGCGGGAGGATTGTCTTGCACTACATGCAGCAATCCCGTGGCATCGCCATCGGTTACCACTACTTATTCGGTGGTAGGTACGGCCACCAACGGCTGTAAAGACACCACGCAGGTAACCGTAACCGTGAACCCGCTACCCAATGTAACCACGGGACCGCCACCGAGTATTTGCAACGGCGCTTCCGTACAGATAACGGCTACCGGAGCGGTGAGCTATACCTGGACTCCGGCTACGGGTTTATCCTGCACCAATTGCCAATCACCCACGGCTTCGCCCAACGTTACTACCACCTATCAGGTTACCGGCACGGATGCTAATGGCTGCTACGATACCGCTTCCGTAACGGTGCAGGTAGGAGCTATCCCCAATATTACCGCCGGCCCGCCCAGCACCATTTGTGCCGGAGCCAGCGTAGCGCTGCAAGCCGGTGGCGGACAAAATTATTCCTGGTCGCCTGCCACGGGATTATCGTGCACCAATTGTGCGAACCCTACGGCTACGCCCGCCACTACCACCACGTACATCGTAACGGGAACAAATGCCGCCAACTGTCCGGATACAGGTATGGTAACCATCACCGTGAATCCCCTGCCGCCTGTGAATGCAGGAACAAATCAATCTATCTGTCTTGGAAATAGTACCCAACTGCAAGCCACAGGAGCCGCCTCCTATACCTGGTCGCCTGCTACCGGTTTGTCGTGCACCAATTGCTCCAATCCTACAGTGAATATAACCACCACCACTACTTATACCCTCACGGGAACAAGCGCTGCCAATTGCGTAAATACCGATCAGATAACCATCACCGTAAACACACCGCCCACCATTACCGCAAGCAGTAATACCACCATTTGCGAAGGCACCTCCACTACCTTACAGGTGAGCGGTGCGCAAACCTATTCCTGGTCGCCGGCTACAGGATTATCCTGTACCAATTGTGCTAACCCCACGGCTTCTCCTACCAGCACTACTACCTACACGGTCATCGGTACCGATGCCAACGGATGTAAAGACACCACACAGGTAACGATTACGGTAAACCCCGCTCCACAGGTAGATGCAGGTCCCGATGTAGCGATTTGTAACCTTTCTACTACCCAGCTACAAGCTACAGGTGCAAATGCTTATAGTTGGTCACCCGCTACGGGATTATCGTGCACGAATTGCAGCAACCCCATAGCCAACCCATCCTCCACTACTACCTATACCGTAACCGGATCAGACGGCAACGGATGCTCCAATACCGATCAAGTAACTGTAACAATTTTGCCGCTGCCCAATGTAAACGCAAATGAAGACAAAACCATTTGTAAAGGTCAATCCATAGGCTTGCAAGCTACCGGAGCCTTGTCTTATGTATGGACGCCTGCCACTAACCTTTCCTGCACCAATTGTCCCTCTCCCATTGCTTCTCCTACCAAAGACATAACCTATCAGGTAATCGGCACCGACCAGAACGGATGCCATGATTCGGATCTGGTGAAAATAACCGTCATCCAGCCACAGCCTATAGACTTCGGCAAAGGCGATACAATCTGTAAAGGGGAAGTAGCCCAGCTCGGCGCCAGTGGCGGCGATAGCTATACCTGGATTCCTTCTACAGGATTAAGCGACCCCACTATTGCCAATCCTACGGCATCTCCCGAACAGACCACCTACTATAGGGTTGTTATTCGCCAGGGAAGCTGCTTTGTAGATACCGGCTATGTAAGCGTGATCGTGAACCCTACGCCCACCGTAAATGCAGGCGAAGACCAGAGCATTCTCGCGGGCACTTCCGTGATGTTGCTGGCTCGCGCTACCAACACCTCCGCCTACCTATGGACTCCTTCCGCCACGCTAAGCTGTGAAAAATGCCAGAACCCTACCGCTACACCTAACGAAACCACCACCTATACCGTACATGTCTCCAACGAATACGGATGTAAAGCCTCCGACGATGTGCAGATAACCATCACCTGCGATAACAGTCTGCTCTTTATGGCAAATACCTTCACGCCCAACGGCGATGGCGCCAACGACCGTTTCTATCCGCAGGGGCAAGGTATTACCATCGTAAAACGATTTCGGGTTTATAACCGTTGGGGCGAGCTGATGTATGAAGCGCAAAACATTAGGCCCAATGATGAATCTTTCGGATGGGACGGCACTTACAAAGGCCAGCCGCTGAATCCCGATGTGTATGTCTATATCGTAGATGCCGTATGCTTCACGGGCTATAATGTGCAGCAAAAAGGAGATATTTCGTTAATCAGATAAACCCGCTATAAATTAATCGTTCTCAACAAACAACTATCCTCGGATGAAAAAAATAGTCAGCATAATCTTATTGGTAGTGAATAGTACTCTTATAGGGAAAGTAAGCCAAGCTCAGGATATTCATTTTTCACAATTTTATGAAAATGCCATCCTCCGAAACCCTGCACTGACGGGTATTTTCAGTGGCGATTATAAGGCCGGAATCAATTACCGAAATCAATGGAGCAGCATTTCCGTACCTTTCCAAACAGGGTTGGCTTCCGTAGAATCCCGCATAGCCGTTAGCGAAATTGATTTCCTCAGCTTTGGCGTAACCGCTACCTACGACCATGCCGGCAGCATCAATTTCAACAGCTTACAAGTATATCCCGCTATCAACTACAACAAATCGCTGGAAGATGACCGCCAGTCCTACCTCTCCGCCGGTTTCACAGCAGGCTATGTGCAGCGCTCGGTAGATCCTAATAAAATGAAATTCGCCTCCCAGTACGGAATAGGCGGCTATAACGCCAACAACGCGAGCGGAGAAACCATCAACAATGTAAAACTCAGCTATCTGGATATTGGAGCCGGCATCAGTTTCAACAGCTCTATGGGCAGGGAAAATACAGTCAATTACTACCTCGGCGCAGCAGCCTACCATGTCAATAAACCCAAAGCCGCCTTCAACCCCAGCGAAAATTTCATCCGAATGGATACTAAATGGAATGGCAATTTCGGCTTTCAATGGGCTATAGATCCCAAACTGGCGCTCACCTTTCATTCCAACTATTCCAAACAAGGCGCTTATCAGGAAATAATATTCGGCGCTTTAGGAAGCTGGCGCGAATATGACGCGGCTATGAAAACAATGTTCGTACTCTATGGCGGCTTGTTTTACCGTGTAAATGACGCCATCATCCCTACGCTCAAACTCGATTACCAACGCTATTCCATCACCGTTTCTTACGACATCAACTCCTCCGGGCTGCGCACGGCAAGCAGCGGTGTAGGCGGTTTTGAACTTTCCCTATTCACCCGCGGCGATCTTACTACCGGCTTCTGGGCTGTAGATAAAAACAAATGCCCCCGCTTTGAAAACATGCTGATGCCCACCATGTAACAAACGATTTTTTGGGGCTTCACCGTTCGGAATGCTATAAAGCAGCAGTGGCGATAGCACCGTTCTACTGAGGATTTCTATGAAGCTTCATAGATTCTGACTTTCGGTGCTTAGGCATCCTATATTTTACGCCCTCAATGCACTATACTACCTTTGCCCCATGGAAACAATCGTAAACAGGGTAGCCGAGAGCGGTATTCTCACCTTGGATCTTACCGCCTATCTTCCTTCGGAAAACACCATCGCCGATTTCGATCTTAAACCTTTTCTATTCAGAGAAATGATTCTGAAAGAAAAAGACTACCGTGCAGCGCTGCAAACCCACGACTGGCAAGCCTATGAAGGGAAGCATGTCGCCTTGTTCTGCTCGGTGGATGCCATCCTTCCCGTATGGGCTTTTATGCTTGCTGCGGTTTATCTGGAACCCGTTGCCGCCTCTGTGTGGATGGGCAGCAGGGAAGAACTGACACGTCATCTGATTCACCAATCCGTTTCCGCTATAGATGCACAAGAATATACCGATAAACGCGTGGTAATAAAAGGCTGCGGCGATACGCCGGTTCCGGATTTTGCCTATATAGCCATTACGGAAAAGCTAAGACCGGTAGTAAAATCATTGATGTACGGAGAACCTTGCTCCACCGTGCCGCTTTATAAGAAAAGATAAGCGATAATGGATGGGGTGTAAGAGAAACCTCTCATTTCCGTCTTCCCCTTCGTTGTCTTTTCTTTTCGGGAACAACGATGGCGGGTTCAGCCACTGTTTCCTTTTTTTCTTCAGGCTGTGTTTGGTGCTGCTCATAGTCGAAAAGTTCTTGCACGCTTTTAGGGCGTTTCTCGATGAGCCATTGAAAACGGCTGAGCCTAAACTCCCCGCCCACCGCCTGTTGCATAGGGGTCATCGTAAATTTGGGATGCTGCTCCGGTATGACCTTGCTGATTTTCCTGTCTTCAAAAATGGCGCGCAGCTTATCGCTTTCTCCTTTTACCACACCTATATAGGCTCCTTCTTCATCTGTGGAATAATGGATAAATTCCGCATTGGGGAATACGATCATTTCCCGGATATTGTTGTCTTCAAAATACCCGGTAAGGGTTTTTCCCTGCACCTGGTCGTAGAGTTTTGCCTGCGCCGGACCCGATTGGGAAACAAGCAGCGCATTGTTGGGAACATAAATTTTCTTCAACCTGCTGCTGTCGGTATAAAGCAAAATAGTGTCGCCGGATATTTGCCCGTTGCGGCTCCAAGCTATAGGGTCGTACATTAATTTCATGATCGAATCCGCCTGCGAATAACTGATACTGTCGCAAATTGCCTGCAAGGAATCGGAATAAATCAGCACATGGTGGTAGCCGATGAAATAACGTTTTACCGCGCTGTCTTCTTCCCTGCCGAAGTCTTCCTCCTGTGTTCGCAGCTTGCTTTTTACAGTGCGCGAAGGCTGCACGGTATCTATGGCCATCGTATCTATTTTTACCACAGGTGCGCTATAAAATGTGTCGGCACGAATAAACAGACTGTCTTCGCCGTTCATTTTTTTCATGACGGGGTTGCGGGTGGTATAGAGTTGTTTGGTGATTTCGTTGTATTGCGCATGACCGCTATAAAGTGTCAGTTTTTGAGCGGTATCTATAGAAATCACATTGCCCGTAGCCATACCGAAGCCGGTATTGCGGTTATAATCTATCTGGTCGGCTTCTATGTATTGAGCATTATCCTGCAAGGAAGAGCGGGTGGTGAAATGGGCTATTTTTTGAAGTGCATCCCAAGTGCCGCTGCTGGTGCGCAATTCCGACTGGTCGTTGGTTACTACTGATTTTCCGTAAAAGATTACTACTTCTGTGCGGGTATTATAGCCGAGATCGTCGGAGACGACATTATACTGCGGGTTGGTAACGAATACTTCGCCAGTAAAACGTGCGTCTTTAGTGCGGGCGTTGTACATACCGCTGTTGCTGGATAAGGTAGTGGTATCATTTTGCAAGGTGCCGCCCTGGCTGTATGTGCCTATGCGCGTGCCTACATCATAATATAAATCTTCCGACCATAGATTGGCTTTGCCGTCCGTAAGCGCCACATTGCCGCGCAGATAGGCTTTTTTGGTATTGCCTATATAGCGCAGATAATCGCTTTCCACCCGTGTGCCGTCCGTTTGTACGATACGCACATTGCTGAAGGCCTGCATATTGTTTTTTGCAAGGTCCACATAGGCGCTGTCGCAATACATATAGGTATCACCCTGCCGGAGCTGCACATTGTTGATGAGCTTATTGATAGCGCCGGAGTCCGTTTGGATATATTGCAGATTGGTGCCGCCGCTTGGGAGGATTTCTATATTTAGTTTATTGGCAGTATCCATAGGCTTTTGCCCTAAGGAAAAAACGGGAGTGCCGAGCAACCCTATCAGCAAGACGAGTACCATCCGGGGTATAGCAGATTTGGCGCGTTCGTGCGCACATCTGTTCCCTTGCGGAAACGCTGTTTGTAGCCCTTGCATCATCATCAAAACAGGATTCCTATTCTTGCTTTTTCCTGCCAAAGATAGTAACGTTAATATATCGTGTAGGATGTGCTTCTATATCCGCTATAAGGCTGTTGGCAGTATTCACCGTTGTTTTCAGATTGTTGTAAAGCTGCTTGTCATTGACCAGCAAACCGAGAGAGCCTTCATTGTTATTGATTTTTGAAACGACGGATTGCAACTGATTGGCAGCGGTTTTAAATTCGTTGAGTGTCTCTTCTATCTTTGCTTTGGAAAGCTGCTGGGTAGTCAGTTCGGTATATTTCAAAATGTTTTCGATGCGGGCGTTATTTTGAGCCAGATTGGTGGTAATATCATCAGCATTGCGGATGATGGAGGCGAGGTGTGCGCTTTCCCCATTCAGCTTGCCGGAGAGCTGCTGAAAGTTTTTCATGGTAAGATCCAGGTTGGCAATGCTGGCTTGGAGGTTGGCACGTGCCCGGTCATCCAGCACGTTATTTACACCTTGCAGCAAGGTATCCAACGTGCCTACGGCATGGCGTAAATCTTGCAACAGCGGCGTGATTTCGGCAGAGACGGCATCTATAATTCCACCTTCCATAGCAGAGGGCAGCACTTCTTCGTTTTCGGCGAGTTCGGCGGAGTTGCTCAGCTCCAGACTGATGGCTTTGGTACCCAGCAAATCCGCAGATATGAGCTTGGCAACGGTAGCCTTAGGGATGTCCATGCTTTTATTTACCGACAGTGTTACTTTTACCTTACCGTTTTTATCCAATTCGATACCGGCTACGCGCCCTACCTGCATTCCTTTCACCAGCACCGAGGAGGAAGGTTGCAAACCCTGTACATTATCGTAATAGGCAAAATATTCTTTTTCACCCGAAAGCAGGTTAGAGCCTTTCAAGAAATAAAACCCGGCAAAGAAAACGAGGATGGATATGGACACCAGTAATCCGATGCGGGCTTCTTTGGAAAGTGTCATGTAGCGTGTTGGTTTATGAACTGGCAAAAGTAGGTGAAAGCGTGAATATCACGGCATATTTAAAGGCTGTAAAAATTTCGTACCTATAGGGCGGCTTTCTACGTTTCCCTGGTTCATATTCCTATAAAAAAGACAAATTATGTAAACAGATCCGGCACCGTTTATTTCTTTTTATTGAAAAAATCTTTCAGCTCGGAGGTCATGGTTTCGCTGCGCGATTTCAAGTCTTTAAGCTCTTCGCTTACATTTCTTTTCAGTCCTTCAAAGGTCAATGGTTCGCCGCCGGTCATGTTGGCGAGTTCTTCCGGTGTGCGTGCCAGCGGTATGATGATCCATGCAATGATGTATGCCAGCAACCCGATACCTGCACCCAAAAACAATACGACCATTATCAACCTCACGATGACGGTATCTATATCAAAATAAGCGGCAAGCCCTCCGCACACGCCGCCCAGCATTTTGTCATTGGGGTTGCGGTAAAGGCGTTTGTTGTTTCGCCCGTGCTGATAGGAGCCTTTTGCATAAGCAGCAGGCAGGTAAGGACTATGGGGCGTTGCGTTTTCCGCACCCAGCGTATAGGCATTGCCCAGCGTGTCTATTACTTTTTGTACATCTGCTCTATCTATGCACGGCGTGCCGGTTTGCAAGCGGATGAAAAACAGTTCGGAAATGCGCGACTCGATGTCCTGGATGATTTCATCCTTGCCTTCTTCTTGGGCAAAATGGCGCTCCAGAGACTGATTGTAGTCGCGAAGTAACAGGTAGGCATCTTCCTCTATCGGAATGAGGCGGCCGGCGATGTTGATTTGAATGATTCGTTGCATGAATTTATTTTTAGTTGGTTAAATGATTGACGGATGTGCTGAATTCATCCCAAGCCGTTTTAAGCTGCTGGTATATTTTGACGCCGTTTTTGGTAAGGGAATAATATTTCCTGGGCGGTCCGGAGGTGGATTCTTCCCAGCGGTAGCTAAGAATGTCTGCATTTTTCAGTCTGGTAAGCAAAGGATACAACGTGCCTTCCAGCACTACCAGTTGTGCTGCTTTCAATTGCTCCAGAATATCGGTAGTATAGGCTTCCCGCTCCTTGTGGATAATCCCTAAAATACATAGTTCCAGCAGCCCTTTGCGCATTTGTGAAGTCGTGTTCTCTAAATTCATCAGTAACGTTTACGACACAAATCTATGCAAAAAACAGTATCATGCAATACAAAGTACTTTATTTTATAAAATAGTTGGCTTTATAGGGGTAGTTTGTTCTATTTTTTTACTTCTTTACTTTTGGGTTATTATGTTTTATTCGTTCAAAGGGTTTATTCCGGTGGTGCATCCTTCGGCTTTTGTGCATCCGCAGGCGGCGGTTACGGGCAATGTAGTCATCGGCAAAGACGTATATATAGGCCCGGGCGCGGCGCTACGCGGCGATTGGGGCGGCATTGTGGTAGAAGACGGCTGTAATGTGCAGGAAAACTGCACGGTACACATGTTTCCGGGTGTTACCGTATTGCTGAAAGAAGGAGCGCACATAGGGCATGGCGCCATTATCCACGGTGCGGTCATCGGCAGAAATGTATTGATCGGGATGAACAGCGTCATTATGGATGATGTGGAGATAGGCGATGAAAGTATTATAGGCGCTTTGTCCTTTATCCATGCCCATACCAAAATCCCAAGGCGCTCGCTGGTAGTGGGCAATCCCGGAAAAATCATCAAAGAAGTAAGTGAGGAAATGATTGCCTGGAAAACGAAAGGTACGCGTCTTTACCAAACCCTTCCTGCCGATTGCCATGATAGCCTCGTGGCATGTCAGCCCTTGCATGAGATGCCGGAAAATCGCCCCGCTCAGGAAAGCCTATACGATACCTGGGAAAAGATAAAGAAAGGGTGATGCGTGAATGAGCTACGCAACCTTTTCACCTGACCTTTCAGGAAGATTATTATGCTGATGTCTATTTAAAAAATCCAGTACGATTATTTTGAAGATGGAGAATTTATAGACATAAGGGAGTCAAATGGGGAGTATGTTTTGAAAAGAGTGAACCACTTTCGATTGGAACAGTTACCCAACATTCACAGCCCACCTTACACATACGCATTAAAAGATTTGTGTAACTTTAAATGCCTAAAACAGGTCTCATGAAAAAAGTCTTCTTTTTATTGCTGTTAGGGGTGTTGGGAAATGTGTCAAGCTATGCACAATCCGTCAGCAGTTTAGATTCCACATTTGCCATTGACGGTATCTATACCGGTGATACGGGGGCGGTTGTAAAAATGGCGGTACAGCCGGATGGCAGGATTATCATCGTGGAAGGGGAAAGGAAGTATGGGCAGCAGACAATGGCGATGCGGTTCAACAGCAATGGCAGCATTGACAGCAGCTTTGCGGAGAACGGACGTTTTTACCCGCCTGCCGGCTTGGAAAACGCAGGCATTGTTTCCGTATGCTTACAGACAGACGGTAAAATCATAATAGCCGGCACGGCAGATACCGGCATCACCCACTCCGATTTCCTGCTGTTGCGATTAAAAAGCAACGGAACAGCGGATAGCAGCTTTGGCGGCGGCGGGTATATACTTACTTCGTACAATGAAGCAGCTGACACGCTTACCTCCATAGCCTTGCAACCCGATGGGAAAATAGTAGCGTATGGTTATTTCAATGACGGGCAGGATACCTTGCAAGTGATACGCTACCATACCAACGGAAACCCGGATTCCACGTTTGGATTGCATGGAAGCGTAAAACTGCATGAAGGGTTTACCGATGCTGTCCCCAATACTATAGCCGTAATGTCTGACGGAAGGATAGTGGCAGGTGGTAAGGCAAGAATCAATGCCTTAAATGGTGCAGCTGCTTTTACGGCTATCCGCATGTTACCCGATGGCCGTCTTGATACCTCTTTCAACTATACGGGAGTAGCTTACAGTGATTTGAATTTAACTTCTCCCGGCCTATTGCCTTCGGATTACAACTGTACAGTCATGAGCGTACAAGCGGACGGGAAGATACTGCTTGCAGGGCATGTGTATGTGTATGATCCCAATACTGTATTTGGCCCATACTATGATACCGCTATTGTAGTAAGATTCGACAGCTTAGGAAAACCGGATAGCAGTTTTGGGCATAACGGTCTTGCAGGTTTACTATTTAGAATTAATGAAGTAACGGATATGGCGTTGCAGTCTGATGGGAAAATCGTTATGGCAACTTACTATATTCCGAATATCTTTTCTGCCAGCCCGTCTTATCTTATATTCCGATTAATGCCTGATGGCAGAACAGACAGTAGCCTTTATTCATGGGGCTATTGGGGGATTATGGTTTGGAGGCAATTGGGTGGGTCATCACCGCCTAATAAAGTTGAGTCAATTCTATTGCAACAAGACGGAAAATTATTAGTTGGAGGTAATTATCGTTCTGATAATTATAGTTATGCGCTTTACATGGCACGTTATAAAACCACTACTGCCACATCTGTTTCTTTTCCTGTTTTGCAACAAGAGGATGCTCTTGCAGTTTATCCCAATCCCGCCACAGATTATATTTATATTGACCATCCGCCCAAACAAACCATCCGGAAACTATCCCTGTATTCTTTAGACAGTAAACTGCTCCGCTCACAAACAAATCCAAACACCGACCGACTTTCTACTGAAGGCTTAGCTGATGGCATCTATTACCTGCACATCCGCTTTGCCGACCATACTACACTGGTCAAAAAAATAATCATTCAAAAAAACTGATTGCTTTAATCAAAAAAACAAAATCATGAATAAAATAATTCTTTTTTTGGGGCTGCATGCAGCCCCAAAAACACAAATCCTGAATGAATGAACGGTTTAAATTTGTGAAAGAATAAAGGGGTAATTTTCCTGACTTTATACATTCAACATCTCAAAGGGCATTATCTGAACAAGGTAAAGCCCTTTCTTACTAAAAATCCACACAATAACATTTTCCATTCCTTCCCCGCCATACAAAAAATATTACAAAGCCATTACAATAAACTCCTTCGAAGCCCCACCAGACATTTGGTGGCAATACCGTAATTCCTATCTTTGTTCCCTTTTAATATTAAAAAATTAAAACACCATACTCCATGCTGCGCAGCCGCTTCATTTTAGCACTTTCCTTTTTATTTGCCTGCAATATAGCCTTCGCCCAAACGGGCACCGTGCGCGGGTTCGTCTATGAAAAAAAATCGGGCGAGCCTATGAGCTATGTACTTGTAATCTTGCAAGGTGCGGAGCTTGGCGTGCAGACGGATGTGAACGGATACTTTTCCATTCCGCAGGTGAAGCCGGGCAAATACACCCTCACCACCACCACTATGGGCTATGACACCGCCTCGGTAAGCGTGGATGTATCTGCCAATGAAATCGTAACTCAGAAACTCTATATAAAATCGCTTCCCCGCACCCTCAGTGAGGCTACGGTGAGCGCCCGCCAGCAAGAAAAAATATCTCAGGTAAATGCCGGTACCACCACGATTACCCCGCGTGAGATAAAATTACTACCCAGCTCCGGCGGTGAGCCGGATATTGCGCAGTATTTGCAAGTAGTACCGGGTGTGGTATTCACCGGCGACCAGGGCGGGCAGCTCTATATCCGCGGCGGATCTCCGGTACAGACAGGCATTTTGCTGGACGGCGTTACCATCTACAATCCCATCCACTCCATAGGGCTTTACTCCGTTTTTGAAACCGATGCCATCCGGAATGTGGATGTACAGTCGGCGGGCTTTGGAGCACAATATGGCAACCGCACCGGCGCCATTCTGGATATACGTACCAAAGACGGAAATAAAAACCGGCTTGGCGGTAAGCTGTCCGTTTCGCCCATCATGGCGCGTGCCATGCTGGAAGGGCCGTTGATAAAACCTAAAAAAGAAGGCGGCAGCAGCCTCAGCTTTTTACTCTCTGCCAAACACAGTTATTTGGAAAGCACCAGCAAATCCATCTACGGCGGATTCGGAGAGCCTTTTAAAAGCGGATTGCCTTATTCCTTCACCGATCTTTACGGAAAAATAACCTTGAGCGGCGACAATGGAAGCAAGCTCAATGTTTTCGGATTTAATTTTGATGACAAAGCCAGAGTCTTAGATCCGGTTACGGCAGCAGAGAAAGCCGATTTCAACTGGAAAGCACGCGGCGCGGGGGCTACATTTGTGGTAACGCCAGGCAACTCGGCAACACTCATCAGCGGGCGATTTGCTTATTCCAGCTATGATATAGCCGCCAACGAAGCCGGCGTAGCCATTTCAAAAAACACCAACCGCACCAGCAGCATCAAAGGCTTTGAAGGGGCAGTGGACTTTACCAGCTACCTGCCTAATTATAGCATGGTGAAATACGGACTGGAAGTAAGCGGGCTGAATACCACCCTTAATTATATCAACTCCGCAGACATTGCCACCGATCTCAACCGGAACAATACAAGTGCTGCCTTATTTGCCATCTACCGCAAAAACTTCGGATCTAAATTCGTGATAGAACCAAGCGTCCGGATGCAGTATTACTCCTCGCTTTCCAAACTTTCGCCGGAGCCACGCCTGGGGATGAAGTATAACGCCACGCCTAACGTGCGCATCAAAGCCGCAGCAGGTATTTATTCCCAGAATATCATCAGCACCAAATCCGACCGAGATATTGTAAACTTCTTCAACGGCTTCTTGCTCAGCCCCGATCAATCCATTAAAGATATAGACGGCAATGACGTATCTACCAATCTCCAAACCGCTTACCATTTTATAGCAGGACTGGAAGTGGATGTGCGCGATGTTGAATTTAACCTGGAGCCGTGGTACAAAAATTTTACCCGCAACATAGAGTTGAACCGCATAAAAAAAGAAACGACCGATCCCGATTTTATGGCGGGTATAGGCAAAGCTTACGGGGTGGATCTTTCCGCAAAATATAACAAGGATCGTTTCTTCCTCTATGCCGCTGCTTCCTACCAAAAAGTAAACTATACCACTCTGGTGGCGCAAAGCGTGATTGACTCTGCCAAAGCGCAGGAATACCCCGCCCCATACGACCGCCGTTTCAATATGAATGTGGTGAGCTCCTATCAGTTGGGTAAGAAAAAAGATATTGAAATTTCGCTGCGTTATAATTTGGGCTCACCCTTCCCTTTCACACAGACACAAGGATTTTATGAAAACCCGAACATCTTTGAAAACGGCGTTACCACCAATTACCTGCAAAGCAATGGTTCTGTAGGTGTTTTGTATGCAGAGCAGCTCAATGGAGGCCGCCTTTCCTGGTACCACCGCCTGGATCTTTCCGCCAAAAAACGCTTTGAAATAAGTGAGAACAACAATGTTGAGACATCTTTAACAGTAACGAATGCCTACAATAGGAATAATATTTTCTATATTGAACGTACACAAAATGTAAGAGTGTATCAATTACCTATATTCCCGAGTATTAATGTAACGTGGAATTTCTAACAAAACCGAATGAATAAAATACCGACAAGAAAAGCATCCTGCCTCATAGCGGGTGCTTTTTTCTCGTTATGCTTCAGCAACAACGCTATCGCTCAGGAACACATCATCCGCCAGCCGCAATATGCTTTGCTTCGGATGGCAGAGGAGCAATATCGTCAGGGACATTACGCATTGGCAGCGCAATCGGCAAGACGTTATCTTGCACTTGATCCTAAATTGCTTGCCAACAACAGCATAGATGCCAACGAATCGGCAAGGTATTATCAAACCCTTTCGCAGCTAAAACTACGTGCGGAGAATGCTGAAGACTCGGCCTCGCAATTCCTGGCGCAGGCTACCCATCCGGCGCATAAGCAACGTGTTTCCTACGCTTTGGGGGAATATTATTTTGAGCAGCAGCAATTCGCCAAAGCCATTCCCGCTTTTGAGCAGGTGCAATTAACCAACCTCAACAATTCTGAAATCGCCGAGCTCAAATTTCAACTCGCCTATTGTTATTTTACCAACAGACAATTCGACAAAGCGGCACCGCTGTTTGAAACCGTGAACGGATTAGGCGGACGCTATGCCAATGCCGGCACTTACTACCACGGATTGCTTGCCTATAACGACGGCAAATATGAAGAAGCCTTAAACAGCTTCAAAAAAATAGATAAAGACCCCAAATACAAAAGCATCGTTTCTTTTTATGTGGCGGAGATTTATTATTTCAAAGGACAAAAAAGCGAAGCCTTAGATAAGATTTTTGAACTGACAAAGAGCAAAGAAAAATCCATTTACGATAATGAATTGCATTTGTTAGCCGCCCAAATTCTTTTTGAAGAAAAACGCTATGGCGATGCACTTCCTTATTTTGAATACTACTATAAAAACGTAAATAAAATAAGAAAGGAAGAACTGTATGAAATGGCGTATAGTTACTATCAGGTGCATGAATGGGAAAACGCCATCGAAAAATTCAAGCCACTGAGCAATTCGCGGGATTCGCTGGGGCAAACCGCCATGTATCTTTTAGGAGATGCCTATCTTAAAACCAACAACAAACCCGGTGCGCGCAACGCATTCGGCATGGCGGCGGATATTCCGTTAAACAAAGAACAGCAGGAAGCTTCGCTGATGATGCACGGGATGCTCTCCTATGAAATGGGCTTTCAGCAAGATGCCCTGAATAGTTTTCGCACCTTGTTTCACTTGTACCCCGCTACCCAATATGCAAGCGAAGCCCGCACCTTGCTATCGGGCTTATTGCTACGCACCAACGATTATAAAGAAGCCTATAAACTACTGCAACAGGTAGATGACCGCAGCAACAGCTACTGGAATATTTATCAGAAAGTAACCTACGGAAATGCCATGCAGGAATTGCAGGATGGCAATCTTCCGGAAGCGGAAACTTTTCTGGACCATTCGCTGAAACAACCCGTAAACAAAGATTATCAGCTGGCTGCCTATTTCTGGAAAGGCGATATTGCCTATAGAAACGGGAATTACCAGGAGGCTTATCATTATTCCAAATTGTTTGTGGAGAGTGCCGAAGGAAATGCTTCCCGCATCAGTGCGCAGGCTACCGCAGCCAATGCTCATCTGAACCTGGGCTATGCCGCAATGGAACTGAATGATTATGCGGCGGCGCAATCTTACTTCAGCAAAGCGCGACAACAAGGCGACGAATATTCCGATGCCTTAGCCACTACCGCTATGCTGCGCGAGGCCGACGCGCTTTTTATGCAGAAAAACTTTAAAGAAGCACAAGCCCTATACGACAAGGTAATGTCCACCTCTACCTCCGAAGCGGATTATGCGCGTTTGCAGAAAGCCATCATAGCGGGGATTGACGGAAAGACCGATTTGAAAATAAAAACCCTGAATCAGATTCTGAATAAAACTCCGGCATCTCCCTACCTCACCCATGCGCGTTATGAACTGGGAATGACCTATATAGAAGACGATAAATACACCGCTGCCCTCACAGCTTTACAACCGCTGCTGGATAACAACACCGGTAAAGAATACAGCGTGAAGGCATGGATGAAAACAGCCTTTGCCTATCAGCAGCTCAATAAAGATGATAAAGCGATGGATGCCTATAAACACATCATCATCCACTACCCTGCTGCGGAAGAAAAAGCAGACGCACAGCAAGCACTCCGCAGTCTTTATATTGAACAAAACCAACCGGCAGCCTATGCGGCGTTTTTAACGGAAAATAATATCGGCAGCGATGCAGCACAATCACTGGACTCCACTTATTATTATGCAGCGGAAACGCAAATAGCTGCCAGCAAATGGGCAGAAGCGAAAAAATCACTTTCTTCTTATCTGGAAAAATATCCTACGGGGCTTTTCACCACAAGGGCGCATTACTATCTTGCCGAAAGCCATTTCCATCTCAAAGAATATGATACCGCATTGAAGGAATATGAGAAAGTATTGGATTTACCCTGGAATGAATTTTCAGAAAACAGCGCTAAGAATGCCGCAACCATTGCCTATAACAACGATGATTTTGCCAATGCCAACCGATATTACAAGCACCTGCGCACCCATGCCATGAGCGCGGAAAATTTGCAACTTGCCTATACCGGGCTGATGCGCACGGAATACAATCAGCAACATATAGAAGCCGCTGCCCGCTATGCCGATACGTTATCTTCCCTGCCCGGAGCGGATACGAAGATTACCGATGAAGTGAATTTTTATAAAGCCAAAGCCCTGCAACTGGAAAATAAACAGGAAGAAGCATTGGCGATTTACCTACAATTGAAAAACACAAAAAATACTGCCATAGCCGATGAGGCTAAATACAGAATAGCGGAGCTGTACTATGCTAAGGACAAGATGAAAGAAGCAGAAGCGCAAGCCGCGGCAAACCTTAAATCCAACAACGGAAATAATTACTGGGTAGTAAAATCCTACATCCTGCTGGCAGATATTATGGCGAAGCAAAAAGACTATTTCAATGCGAAAGCGACCTTGCAAAGCATTATCAAAAATGCGAAATACGATGAGCTGAAGCAGGAAGCAATGAAAAAATTAGATGAGGTAAAGACCTTGGAAAAACAACAAACCAAACTATCCGTTGAGTAAAGCCAGTTCATAGATCATGAAGAAGATTTTCCTTTTTTCCGTTTTATCTTTTCTGAGTATGAGCCTATATGCACAGAAAAAAGACACGGTACTCAAAGACCAGACGATAGAAGTAATCCAATCGTACAAACCCGTGGTGAAACAAGCGCCTAAGCCCTTGTTCTCGCCCGACTTGCCACCTGCGGATACGGCTCTTCCCATGTTTGAATACAACGTGCCGCAGCAAGTGCTTTCCTATTCTTATACGGCTTTGCCTATTCGCCCGCTGGCGCTCAGCAAGGACTCTACCGAGCTCCCTTTCCCCAACTATGTGAAACTGGGAGGAGGCAATTTATCTACTGCTTATCTGGATGCAGGTATAGGTCAGTTTAAAGGCGAAAACTATGCTACGGCTATCCATGTGCATCATTTGCAACAGCAAGGATCGCTCAAATACCAGCGCACTGCTTTTACCGGGCTGGAAGCCACCGGCGACCTCACCACCCAAACCCTGCGGTATCACGCCGGTGTGGAAGCCTTACGCCATCAATACGCACTTTACGGCGGCTATGTAGATACCGGTGCGGCTGCACCCCAGCATGTTTATACCGGCATATTGCTATCGGCAGATGCGGTGAATGAATTACCCAACGCCGCAGGCATCGCATATCATCCCGCGGTGAAAGCAGGTATATACGGACGGGAAGGAATGACGGAAACCATGTTCCATGTGGCTATACCCGCCAGCAAAAAACTGGATGAGGAGTTTACCGTTTCGGCAAGTGTAGCCCTATGGCTGGCTAACCTCAGCAACAGCCACAACGGAAGCTCTTCTGCCAATAATATTTTTCAGTTTGCCCCGAAAATTGGCTATGAGTGGGAAGGACTCAAAGCGCATATAGGCATTAAGCCCACAGCGGGAAGAAACGGCAACGGCTATATCCTGCCCGATCTTTATTTGTCCTATAAAATCCCGAAAGCCTTATTCCAGGTATTTGCCGGGTGGGAAGGCACGCTGCAACAAAACACGTTTCAACAACTTACTTCCTACAATCCCTATCTGAGTTCATTTTATATCCAAAAGCAAACCAAGCAGGATGAATTATTTGGCGGACTTTCCTTCGGACTGGGAAACAGTTTTCATTTTTCCGGTAAACTCAGCTACCGCGATTATAAAGACTTTCCCATGTTCCTCAATAACTTCGGTACGGACAATAGCTTTTTCGTTCAGTACGATGATGTAAAAGCCGTATCTATGGAGGCTTCTTTGCGGTATGATATTGCGGATATCTTCAGTCTGAAACTTAGCGGTGCCTACTACGATTATTTCGAGCATACCCATACGCATGTTTTTCACGAACCGGCGTTGCGCTTTAATGCCGACTTCCGTTTCCGTCCGTTTAAAGAGTTTACGTTTACTGCTTACAGCCGTGTGCTGGATGGGATTTATACCATCAACGAAGCAAACCTTACGGTAAAGAACAAAGCAGTATTTGATGCGGGCTTGGGCGGCGAATACAACCTCATTCCCCGCTTGTCCTTATTCCTAAACATCCATAATATTTTCGACAATAAATATCAACGGTGGTATAATTATCAGGCATACGGCTTCACCATTTTCGGCGGGCTGCGTGTAAAATTCTGATGACCCTACTGTTTTATCGTTGGTTATTTATTAATTTACGGCAGATTTACACACGCATTTATTATCATGGATATTGCTAAATACATTGGGCTGTTCTTAATAAAAAACAATTTTGTTTACATACACGGGCTGGGCAATCTGGAGCTGAAGAAAAAATCTTCACGCTATGACGGCGAAGCGCTTACTGCGCCTACTTATGAAATCGTAATGACCCAGTTAGGCTCTATTGATGATAATCTTGCCAACTTCATCGCTACCAACGAGCAGATAAGCATCAGCAAAGCCTCTAATTCGCTACGGGAATTCAGCATACAGGCACGAGCGGATATGCACGCAGGGAAAGCCGTGGAAATACCCGGCATCGGTAAATTTGTAGAGGAACGCGGGAAAACCGCCTTCGTTACCGATCCTCATTTTACCCATACACCGCCACCCCTTCCTACCATGAAGTTTGCCAAACGTGCGGAAGAAACATACAGCACTGCGCATACCGCTGCTCCGAACGTCATTTCCGATGCCGGGCTGGAACCCAACTACCCTACCCCTGCCTATGATCCAAGCTCTTCTTCAGGCACCATCAACTGGGGGAAAATAGCGCTATGGGGAGGCGGCTTGGTAGCCGCCGCTGCACTGGCTTTCTTCGGTATCCGGTACATGAACGAACACAAAGCCACCGAAGACCTGCCGCTTCTCATCAACCAAGACACGGTAAAAACAGAAGAAACGCTGCCTGTACTTCCTGCCGACACGGCTCAAGTATTACCTCCCGAAACCACGCCGGCGATGACGGAAAACGACGGCTTGCTGAGTTTTGATGTGCTGCTGAACACCTATGATGCGATGGAAAAAGCTACAAGAAGAACCCAACGGCTGAAAAGCTACGGCAATAATGTAGAGATGAGAGTGGCTGCCGATTCTTCCGCCTTCTATGTAGTGATGCCCGTAAGCAGTGTAGCTGCTGCCGATACCGCTCATTTCCTGGATTCATTAAGAAGGAATTTTAATCCGAACGGGGTGAGTATTATGCCCTAAATAGGAGCAAGCAATTGTATTTTCCCACCTCCTATGAACGGGTGTTTTTTTGCTCATGTAGTGATGCTTTCAGGCGTTCCACCGTTTTTTTATCACTCCCTATAAACAGTTCTCCGTTATAGATAAACACGGGACGTTTCAGAAAACTATAATGTGTTAAAAGATATTTTTTATAGTCTTGTTCGGAAAGATGTTTACCGGCAAGCCCTAAAGATTTATACAACATAGCGCGCTTGCTGAACAACATTTCGTAGCTGCCGGCTTTGTTTTTCAGTTCTTCCAGTTGCGCTTCGCTTATAGGTTCCGTTTTTATATCCTGCATGTTGAAATCATAGTTGCTTGCCCGGATTTCCTTCAAGATTCTTTTGCAGGTATCGCAGGTGGAGAGGTAATAGATGATGTTTTGCATAATCAAGCGATGAAAAAGTATTAGATAAATGCCTAAGATTATTTCAAAAACGGATTATACATTTTCTCATCGCCTATCCTTGTGCTTGGGCCATGTCCGGGATAAACTGTTGTGTCATCCGGCAAAGTGAATAATTGCTCCCGTATGCTTTTTATAAGCGTATCAAAATTTCCTCCCGGCAAGTCTGTTCTGCCGATGCTGCCGTTGAACAATACATCGCCTGCTATCACCCATTTGCCCTGCGGATAATAAAACACAATGCTCCCCGGTGAGTGTCCGGGCGTAAAACGCACTTCCACTTCATCCGTTCCCAGCAGGAGCTTTTCCTTTTCTTTTAGGAACGAATGATAGGCCGGCGCTTTTCCGAAATCCAGCCCGAAAACGGCTGCGGAGCCGGCAGCGCCTTGTAGCACCGGAAGGTCTTTTTCATGAAAAGAGAAAGGAATGGAATAGCGCTCCATCAAACCCTGCACTCCGAATATATGGTCTATATGCGTATGGGTATTGATAATGGCTTGCGGAGTGAGGCGCTGGGTTTCGATATAGGCATGAAGCTCATTTGTCTCGGCAGTGTCATACATTCCGGGGTCCACAATCCAACACTCATTTTCATCGTTAAGGATAAGATACGTATTTTCCTGAAAAGGGTTAAAAGTGAAACTTTTGAGCGTCAGCATGATTATTTTACCTAATTTAGAAATGCAAACATAGTGTATAAGCAAGAGATGGATTTTTTCAATACAATTAAGCATCGCAGGGTAACAGGCAAGGGCATTATTCAGGGGATTGTCTTTTTATGTCTGCTCCTTGTTTGCAAGGATTCTTTTGCCCAGGCCTATCTGGAAAAATTTGGTCAGAACAGAATCCAAACCCGCAAATTTGAATGGCGCTTTTTTAATACCGAACATTTCAAAATCTACCATTATGATGCCGCCGGCAGGCAATTAGCACGCTATGTAGCCGAGCAGGCGGAGAAAGACATCCGCATCGTGGAGCGCAAAATGGGCGGCTCTTTTCCGAGGCGTTTCAGCATTGTTCTTTACAACAGCTATGATGACTACCGCCAGACCAATATAGGCAGGAAGACCACGGCACAAACCCAAGACCTGCCTACCGGCACGGTAGATATAGTGGGCGACAAGCTGGTGGTGTATTATACCGGTGTGCATACGGATGTGCACCGGCAGCTGCGTGCAGGCATGAGCCGTGTGGTGATGGAGCGTATGCTGTTTGGAGAAAGCCTGAAAGAAATTGTAAAGAACGCAGTTTCCCTTAATCTGCCCATCTGGGTAACTTCGGGCTTTATAGCCTATCTCGTAGATGGATGGGATACGGAAAGCGAAACCAACTGGAAAAATTTTTTACAAGCCAATCCTACCAAAGGATTCTATGAGCTTTCTGAAGAAAACCCGGAGCTTAGCGGCAAAGCCTTTTGGAAGTTTATCTCCGCAGGTTTCGGAGAAAGCCATGTAAAAAACCTGCTTTACTCCATGCAAATGAAAGGCAACCTCAACAACGGCTTGAAAACGACCTTGGGCATGGATGTGAAACGCACCTATGATTCGGTTATAAAATTTTATAACAGCGTGTATGAGCAAGATGCGCTGGTGCTGGAAACACCAGACACGGCTAATGCCCTTCTGCATATTCAAGTACCCAACGACAGGACGCTCATCCGCAACATACGCGTATCACCCAGAGGAAAGGATGTAGCCTATGTATCTTGGCTGGATGGCGTATTCAATGTTTATATCCAGCATGCTACCGGCGATAAAACCAAAACAGCCATCATCTCCGGCGGCATAAAAGACTATAACGATCTGCCGGATCCCGATTATCCGTTACTGGCATGGAATAATACCGGCTATAAACTGGCTATCCTCTACCGAAAGAAAAACCAGACAAGGCTGCGTATCTATGACGGATTAAAATCGAAACTACAGGATTATATCGTTCCGCAAAACCGCTTTGACAGGGTGCTGGGCATGACCTTCATGGAGGATGACCTGCGCATGATCTTTTCTACCATCAAAAAAAGCCAGACAGACTTGTATGAGTTTCGTTTGAAAGGCTCACGACTGACGCCTATCACCAACGATATTTGGGATGATGTGCAACCTTGGTATGTGAGCGGAGGAGCAAGAAAAGGCATCGTGTTTTTATCGAACCGGCCACAAGCCCATTTGAAAGTGCCTGCTCAAATAAACGAACTGCCCACCGGCCCAATGAACGCTTATTTTTACGATACCAAAACAAAAAGCACTACCCTGCTTCGCCTCACCGATATTAAAAAAGGAAACATCACCCAGCCGATACCCTATGGCCGAGAAAATTTTGCTTATCTCTATGATACCAACGGCGTGGTGAATAAATATGTGGTCTTGTTCGGACGCACCGCTGATAATATGGACTCTGCCTACTCCGTGCCGGTTACCAACTATTCCCACAGCATTCTTTTTCATCAATACAATCCGGCAAGCCGCCAAACCGCCGAAGTGATCCAGGTAGGAGAAGATTACCATGTTTTTTTCCGTCCGCTGGATTTGCCGGATGAACATACAAAACCGTTAACGCTACGCTCCACAACACTTTCGGGGGCGAATAATATAGGCGAAGTACCGGTTGTAGAAAACCATCCCGTAACGCCGGAAAACAAATCCGCTCCTATAAAAGAGCAAACAGAAGGAGGCATCCGCCTGCAAACAGGCACTATATTCCAGAGCGAATTTTCAGACGAAATACAGGAGGAAATACAGCCCGACACATCGCCTATAGTAACCGTTATAGACAGTCTGTCCCACATACCGGAACTGCATGCGCTATCGGATGAAGATTCTATCCTGGTAGATAGCAGCTATGTGAAGATGCGGGCGCAGCCTTATCGTCTTTCCTTTAAACCGGATTTTTTCAGTTTTAAATTTGACAACAGCATTCTTTTTACCAAATACCAGCCTATAGACCAAAATTACGCTATGCCGCCGCTCGGAGCCATGCTGACCATCAGCCTGGACGATGCGCTGGAAAACCTGAGGCTTACCGGCGGCATCCGCCTGCCTATCAATTTTTCGGGAATGAATTATTTTCTTCAATATGAAAATGTAACGCGACGGGTAGATTGGAATATCTTGCTCCTGCGCACCGAAAATAATCAGAAAGTAAGTGTGGGCTATGTGTATAGCAACAACAGGGTAGAGTATGTGGACTGGGTGCAAAAAACCACCACTAATCTTTTGCAAGGAAGCGCTACTTATCCGCTTGACAGGGTACGCAGCATCCGTATGCACCTCGGTTTTCGGCAGGATAATATAAATTTCAAAGCCATAGACGACCCCTCGCTTTCCTCTTCCCTTGCCAACCCTCCCCACCGCTACTGGACGCTGAGCCGTGTGGAATATGTGCACGACAATACCAAAAATCCGGCGCTGAACATTCTCAACGGTGTGCGGCTGAAGCTATTCGGGGAATATTTTTACGAGCTAAGCAAACCCAATGGCGGACTTTATAATGTAGGAACGGACATTCGCTATTATAAAAAAATATACAAGAACATTATCCTTGCCTCGCGCGCTGCCTATGCACATTCCGGCGGCAATAAAAAGATAAACTATGTAATGGGCGGTGTGGACAACTGGCTTTTTGCCAAGCAAGATGCTTTTGGACCTTCGCCCGGTGAAAATTTCGGATTTCAGGCGCTCGCCACCAATCTGCGGGGTTATAAGCAAAATGCCCGAAGCGGCAATACCTACGGCGTGGTGAATGTAGAGTTGCGCGCACCCGTTCTTTCCAGCTTTATGAAGCGCCCGATACAAAGCACCCTGCTCAAAAATCTACAGCTTACCGGATTCCTGGATATAGGGAATGCGTGGAATGGGATAGTGCCTACGCAAGAGACGATGCCGCGTAATTATATCTTTCCGCAGTACATACCGAGCAGCGGCTACAATCCCGTTACGGTGCTTATCTCACCGCCCCGCACCGATGTAGCTATAGGCTATGGCGCCGGTATCCGCACCATGGTATTCGGCTATTTCCTCCGCCTTGATGCCGCATGGAATATTGAAGGACTGACCACCAAACCGCTCTGGCATTTCTCTTTAGGGACGGATTTTTAGCAGGGATTTATTTCAAAATTATAATTTAAGCATAGCGACCTCCTACGGTAAGCGTGCTGATACCCTTGCAAGATGGGCAAGCTATAATCATCATGAAAAAACTCCCGCTGGAAAACGGGAGTTTACACAATATGAACACTAAAAGGGAAAGGGTTTAGTCCGGCTTCTTGCCGTCTAAAAACGTATTAATCGTTTGGATGGAGGCTTGATTATTCTCTTTATCATCATTTACCCCAATGCTGTATTTACTGTAAAATGTATCTGCAGAAGCTACGCCGTTATCTATGTTAAGATTCTTGCGCACATAGGCAGGTACATTTTCCATCTCATCGTTCGCTTCGCTTCCTTTGATATTGAAACTCATACGGCGCAAACGTTCCGCACGGTCTTCAAGCGCTTTCTTTTGTTCTTCAAAAGCCTTTTTATCCGCTATTTCATCATCACTGAGGTAATGCTCTCCTATTTTAAATTCATCGTTATTTTCCTCTTCATTTTTAATAACGAGTTGGATTTGATTCAGCTTTTCTTTGAAATCTTCCGGTGCAGAAAAACTGGATACGGGTTCTTTCGTTTCTTCCTGAGCCGTAGGATTATCTAACTGAAAACGCCAGTCGTTTTCCGGCTGCGCTGTAGGAAATGCAGGTTGCGGATTGAAGGCTGTAGCCTCGTTTTTATCAACCAGTTTCAAATCCAGCGAATTGATAACGGGTTCGGTTGTTTTTTCGGACGTGGGCAGTGAGGAAATTGCATCTGCAGGAGTGGCGTTGTTGCCGTTATTATTGCTCAGGCTCACTACTATTTTTTGCGGTTCCGCTTTTTTCATAGGCAACTCTACGGGAAGGTCTTTATGGGTAAATCCCGTAGCGATGACGGTAACGGCAATCTTATCTTCCAGGTTCGGATCATGTCCCATACCGAGAATCACATCGCAATTATCGCCTGCTTGCTGCTGCACGTATGCTTGTATTTCTTCAGCTTCGTCCATCGTATGTTCAAACTCACCGGGAGCGGAAGTGATGTTGAGCAGAATCCATTTTGCACCGCGGATGTCGCTGTCGTTGAGCAAAGGAGAATTAATGGCTTCTTCCACTGCATGCAAGGCTCTGTTATCCCCTGCTGTAGCCGCGCTTCCCAGGATGGCTACGCCGCCGTTTTTCATTACCGTACATACATCTGCAAAATCCACGTTTATTTGTCCGGTAGTATTGATAACATCCGTGATACACTTAGCCGCCGTTGCTAAAATATCATCGGCTTTTGCGAAGGCTTGTGTGAACGGAAGATTGCCGAATTGCTGGCGCAGCTTATCGTTTGAGATAATCAGAATGGTATCTACATGCTCGCGCAAGCGGTCTATACCTTCCTGTGCTTGTTTCATACGTTTGCGTCCTTCATAGGTAAAAGGCATGGTAACGATGCCTACGGTAAGGATGTCCAGATCCCGGCAAATCTTTGCCAATACCGGTGCGCCGCCTGTTCCGGTGCCGCCACCCATACCGGCAGTGATGAATGCCATACGGGTATTTACTTTCAATATTTTGGTAAGGTCTTCCAAGCTTTCCTCACTTGCCTGCTTGCCGATTTCGGGATTGGCGCCGGCGCCCAGACCCTGTGTGAGGTGCGGACCCAACTGGATTTTATTAGGCACAGGACTTAAGGTAAGCGCTTGCTGATCGGTATTGCAGACTACAAAGTCCACCCCTTCGATGCCAAGACTGTACATGTAATTTACGGCGTTTCCACCGCCGCCGCCTACGCCGATCACTTTAATGATGGAAGATTGATTTTTGGGAATTTCAAAGTGTATCATACCGGTTTGTTTTTAAAATGGGTTAGTAATTAAATTTTGAGTTATGAATGTTTAATTGTGTTTTGCTTTTGAATTTAGAATTTGTCATTTGGAACTTACTCTTTGGAATTTGGAATTTCATCACCGTATTTCCTCATCTTCCACATCCTCGAAAATGGTAACAAACTTATCCTTCAGAATGCCGAACATGCGGGTAATCCTATCCGAACGCTTTTTTTGTTTTTGCTCTGTGGTAGCTTCTTCCATTTGCCCTATAGTTTCTTCTTTTTCTTCCTTAGCGTCTATTTTCAGAAAGGCATCGCCTTCCATGCTCATGGAGTTGCGCATATCGCCCACAAAGCGGAGTCGGTCATTTTCATAATCGCTATAACCTCTTAATATCAGCCCGATACAAGTGGAATACATAGGGTTCATCAGCGCTTCCGCATGACCGCCTGCAAGGTGCTCATTGGGATAGCCGAGGCGTGCGCCTAAGCCGGTTACATATTCTGTAAGCTGAATGATATTTTGCAACTGAGCGCCGCCGCCAGTAAGAATGATGCCGCCGTACAAACGTTTATCCAGATCTACTTGTTTCAGATGAAACACCACATAATCCAGTATTTCCTGCATACGCGCCTGGATAATGTGCGAAAGATTTTTTACAGAAATTTCTTTGGGAGGCAAACCGCGCAAACCCGGAATGGTGATATAGGCATTGGCATTGGCTTCATCTGCCAGGGCGGTACCAAATTGCACTTTCATTTGTTCTGCCTGCGCCCGAAGCACGCCTAAGCCGTTGCGTATATCATTGGTAATATTTACCCCTGCATAGGGAATGACGGCGGTATGTTTTAAGATGCCGTCATAAAAAACCGCCATATCGGTAGTGCCGCCACCTATGTCCACGATGGCTACACCGGCTTCCAAATCTTCATCATTCATTACAGCCGCCGCAGAAGCCAAAGGCTGCAATACCAAATCGCGAGTGATTAAATCCGACTTGTCCACGCAACGCTTGATATTGCGAATGGCATTTCTATCGCCGGTGATGATGTGGAAATTAGCGCCCACTTTCACACCGCTCATGCCTATGGGGTCTATCACATTGGGGGTATTATCCACGGAATAATCCTGCGGAATAATGTCAATAATCTGATCACCCGCCGGGATGTATGTCCTGTACTGATCCCGTATCAATTGGTCAATATCATTTTTGTCTATTTCGCTCTCCGTATGGGTGCGTACGCGGTCGCCTCTTGTTTGCAGGCTTTTGATATGCTGGCCGGCAATGCCTACATACATTTCTTTGAGCTCCAGATGTGGATTGGATTGTGCACATTTTTCAATGGCTTGTTGAATAGCCTTGATACATTGCTCAATGTTCATCACCACACCATGACTCACCCCTGCGGATTCTGCCTTGCCGAAGCCGAGGATTTCCAGCTTCCCAAATTCATTTTTCCGCCCGGCTATGGCTACCACCTTAGTAGTGCCTATGTCGAGACCGACGATGATGGGTTGTTCTTTTTTGGACATATTGTGTAGTTATTAGTGTTATTAAAGCGTTTAGTTCAAAATATATTTTGGTTGGGTTGTTTCTTTCTTTTCTTCAGGCGTTGTGTTCTTCGGTTTATCTTGTTTCTTAGGCGCTTGTGGTAATGTTTTTTCTTTCTCCTTGCTCTGCTGCTTAGGTTTCTCTTTGGCGGATGGGTTTGCAGGAACCATAGAGGGTTTAGAGGTTACAGAGGGTTTCGGCGATACGGTCTTAGGGGCCGAATGCGTAGTCTTCACTGTAATGGGTGGTTTGTTTTTTTCGGGTTTAGCGGATGAAGCGGAAGCAGTGGCGGGTTGCGAAGCAACGGCTTTCTTAGCGCTTTCATTTATACCGTCTTGTGTATAATTACCTACGAGCGACAAGTCCAGCTTTGTATCCGATACTTCCTTAGGCTCAGCGCCCATCAGGGTTTTCACCCAATCCATATTGCTGATAAATCCTTTCGGCGGAATCTTAAACTGCAAAGCAGGCGAGGCTACAATCTGATCGCTAAAACGGGCATCCAGCACCTGGTATTTATCCCATCCGATTTTGTTCAGAATGTTTTTATAGAAGCCAAAAAGATTTTCGAGTTTTCTTGCAGCTTCTGTGGTATCACCGAATAGGATTTTATGCGTTCCCAAAACCGGATAGATTTCAAAATTCATATCCGGTGTCATTGAAATTTGTTCTACCTGCGCACTCCAAAAACTATCTTTCTCAATCATCTTTACAAGAGCTACTACCTTAGCGCGCGCTACCAGATTGAGGCTGTCGTCATTATACCACGGAACGTTGGTAACGATTGTGGTATAGTAGGTAAATTTATCGGAAGTAGGCAACAGCTTCAGGGAATTATTGAGATAAAAACTTTGCCCGTCTTCAAAGAAAACACGTGCCGCCGGCGTATGTTGCGTAGTATAGATGTGCATGTTGCGCTGATTGTCTATATGAACCTGCGCCTCAGCCACCCAAGGATTTTCATAAACATCCTGCTCTACTGCTTTTAAATCAATAAAGCCCAGTTTTGTTTCATTCACCATCAAGTCGTTCTTCTCTTTTAGGGTATTCAATAATGTTATTTTATCTAAAAACTGGTATTGATCTTCATTTTTTACATGCAGAAACACAGCTTTCAGTTTTTCGCTTTTTTGAATTTTTGAAGCGCTCAATATCGCAGCAATGCAAGTACCTGTCAGCACGAATGTGAAGAAGGCTTGCAATAGTTTGCGTATGGATATTTTACGTTTCTTAGTCATTATTTGTTTTCCAAAATCTCTTTTATAGGGTTTACCAATTTATCTATATCGCCGGCTCCGGCAGTGATGAATAACTCTATGGGGGCTACCTTCACGTACTCCAGCAATCCTTCTTTCGACAAAATCGTATGTGCCGGATTGCTCATTCTGTCGGCTATGATTTGAGCGGTAATTCCTTCTATAGGCAATTCACGTGCGGGATAAATATCCAGCAGCAGGATTTCATCTGCCTGATCCAGACTGCGTGCAAAGCCTTCGGCTAAATCTCTTGTTCTGGTAAACAAATGCGGCTGAAAAGCGACCACACATTTTTTGTCGGGGAACAGGCGTTTGGCGCTACCGATTAAGGCCGCCAACTCTTCAGGATGATGGGCATAATCATCTATATAAACCAGCTTATCCTTCTTCACCACATATTCAAATCTGCGCTTCACTCCTTTGAACTTTGCCACAGCATTTTTTATTTGTGCCGCATCAATTTTCAACATCATAGCTACGGTGATTGCTGCCACCATATTTTCTACATTGTGCATTCCGCCAATGTTCATTTCCACGGCGGCTATCATTCCACTCTTACTTATATAATCGAATACATAGCTTCCTTTTCGCTGAATAATGTTGGCAGCATAGGCATCTGCCGCACTGTTTTGCAGGCTATACGTCAGCATATTGCTTACTGTAAATTCACTGCTATGCTTCAATCCGTGTTTTACTACCAGCGTGCCGTTCTGTTTTATATTGCGGGTATATTGAAGAAAAGCTTTTTCCATTTCTTCCACCGTTCCGTATATATCCAGGTGATCGGGATCCATAGAGGTGAGTACCGCTATATCGGGATGCAGTTTCAAAAAGCTTCTGTCATATTCATCGGCTTCTATCACGGCGGTTTTATTTTCATCGCCCCAATAATTGCGTTCGTAGTTTACGGAAATACCACCGAGAAAAGCATTGCAGCCGTATTGGGTTTCGCGTAGCAAAAATGCAATCATGGTGGAAACGGTAGTCTTGCCATGCGTACCTGCTACGGTGATACTGAATAATTCTTGCGTGATCCATTGCAGTACATCACTGCGTTTCACAACCTCATAGCCGTTATCCTTGTACCAATTGAGCTCTGTATGGTCTTTCGGAATGGCAGGGGTATAAACCACCAATTGCGCAGCTTTATCCAGCAAGTTACTATCGTCTTCAAAATGAATATTGATGCCTTCCTGCTGCAATTTTTTAGTAAGACCTGTTTCTGTTTTATCATAGCCTTTTACCCTTACGCCTTGCTCATGGAAATAGCGTGCTATAGCGCTCATGCCAATGCCGCCGATGCCTATGAAATACACGTTTTGTATGTTGCTCAGGTTTACCATTTATTTCTTCTCTGCTATTTCCGCTATTTTAGTTGCTATGCGTTTATCCGCATCTTTTATTGCTAACGCTTCCAGATTTTCTTTCATCACTTCCCGCATCTCTACATTCTCTATCAGCATTTTCAGCTTAGGTAATAATTCACTCCTCACTTTATCATTGCTCACCACCAGCGCCGCATTGCTGTTTACCAGGGCCATTGCATTGCTTGTCTGATGATCTTCCGCAGCATAGGGATAGGGCACGAATACCACCGGCTTGGCTACAATACACAGCTCTGCAATAGACAAAGCGCCCGCTCTTGATACCACTACATCGCTTGCCGCATAGGCATAATCCATCTCCCGGATGAACTCCATTACTTTCACCTTATCGCCAAATTTTGCTGCACGTATTTTTGCTTGTTCATAATAAGGCGAACCTGTTTGCCAAAGCAATTGCACATCCCAGCTTAAAACCTCTTCCAGATGGTTGTCCATAGCTTCGTTGATGGCTTTAGCGCCGAGGCTGCCACCTATTACCAACACGGTGATTTTTTCCCTATCCATCCCCAGCCAAGCTTTGCCCTGTTCTTTGCTGATTTTATTATCGGATATAATTTTTCGTACGGGATTTCCGGTAAGGAGTATCTTTTCTTTCGGGAAAAAGCGTTCCATATTTTCATAAGCCACACACACGGCTTTTGCTTTTTTTGCTAATAATTTATTGCTTTTTCCTGCATAGGAATTTTGTTCTTGTATTAAGGTAGGAATGCCTTTTCCCTGTGCTGCATTCAGCATGGGAAAACTTGCATAACCGCCCACCCCCACTACTACATCGGGTTTAAAATCATGTAGAATTTTCCTTGCTCCGAAATAACTTTTCAGCATTTTAAAAGGTAGCGTTATGTTCTTCAGCAGGTTGCTTCTGTTGAAACCGGCTATATCCAATCCTATTATTTCAAAACCTTCCAACGGCACTTTCGACATTTCCATTTTCCCCTTTGCGCCTACAAACAGCAGCCGACTGTCTGCACTCATGGCTTTGAGTGCATGACCGATTGCCACTGCGGGGAAAATGTGCCCGCCGGTGCCACCGCCTGCTATGATTACACGTAAGGATTTCATCTCTGTTTATGCCGGAATCAACTCCGGATTAGTTGTGGTTTTATGATTCGATTCTTTTTCTTTTATCGGTTTCTTTTTATCGGTAGTCATTTCTTCATCCACATAGCGACTTACGCTGAGTATGATGCCTATGGCAATGCTCGTAAACCATATAGATGAGCCGCCCATGCTGATGAGCGGAAGCGTCAAACCCGTTACCGGCACGAGGTGTACATTCACCGCCATATTCAGCATAGCCTGGAAAACAAGTGTGATGCTCAGCCCTACGGCAAGGAAGGCGCCGAACGCAAACGGGCATCTTTTGAAGATCAAAATGCTGCGCCATAAAAACAGCAGATAGAGAAAGATGAGTACCGCTCCGCCGACTAAGCCATACTCTGCAATAATATTGGCATAAATAAAATCGGAATAGCCGTGGGGCAGGTAATCCTTTGCCTGGCTATGACCCGGGCCTTGGCCAAAGATGCCGCCGCTTGCAATGGCAATCTTCGCCTGCGTTACCTGAAAATCATCATCACGTTTATCATCAAGAGATTTTTCTTTACTGCCTATAAAACTTTCCACGCGCTTTTCCCAGGTTTCGGCACGTCCTTTTCCGGTGAGTTTAGAACCGATGTAAATAACTCCTACGCTAAGGACACCGGTTAATACCAAAAGCAGGATATGCTTCACTTTTACCCTTCCTATAAAGAATAAAATACAACAGGTAAAGCCCAGCATCAATGCGGTAGAAAGGTTGGCAGGCGCAATTAAAATACAGGTCAACAATACGGGTGTCAATACTTTCAAAAATCCTTTTCTTAAATCCTGAATGACGTGTTGTTTCGTACTCAGCAACCTTGCCAGGAACATAAACAACGCCAGTTTTGCCATGTCGGAGGTTTGAAACGTAAGGTTAATAACCGGTAGTTTTATCCACCGCGATCCTTCATTGAGAGTGGCGCCGAAGAACAAGGTATAGAGCAATAGCGGAAGGCTCACTATATATAATAAGACGGCAATGCCTGCAAATTTCCGGTAGTTTACCCGATGCAACATAAAGATGATAAACAAGCCGAAAACCAATACCATCAACTGTTTTACAAGATAATACGAAGCGTTCTTATCCATACGATAAGCCAAAGACTGTGTAGAGCTATACACCGCCAGCAAACTAATCATAGACAGCAGGATGACTACCGCCCAAATCACTTTATCGCCTTTTGTATTTCTTATAATGGCTTCCATTTACACAGGTTGTTTTATAATTCTTTCACGGCTATTTTAAACTGACGACCTCTTTCCTCAAAATTTCTGAACAGGTCAAAACTTGCACATGCGGGCGATAGCAAGACCACATCCCCGCTTTCAGATAACGCATAGGATGCTTTCACTGCATCGGCTGCGCTTGCCGTGTCCACAATATGCTCCACCTTGCCGTCAAAAAAATGGTGTATCGGCATATTATCCACGCCGAGGCATACGATTGCTTTTACTTTTTCCTTTACTAATTCTTCAATTTCGCTATAGTCATTTCCTTTGTCCAGCCCGCCCAAAATCAGTATAGTAGGTTTTTTCATGCTTTCGAGGGCAAACCATACGGAGTTTACGTTTGTGGCTTTGCTGTCGTTGATAAAGTCCACTCCGCGAATGGTAGCCACATATTCGAGGCGGTGCTCCAGTCCTTCAAACGTGGTAAAACTCTCGCGGATTTTTTCTTTTCGGATACCTGCAATACGTGCTGAAATTCCTGCTGCCATACCGTTGTACTGATTGTGTTTTCCCTTAATTGATAAATCGTGAATGGACATGTTGGTTTCTTCACCATCATAGTAAATGCGCATTTCCTCTCCGTTGATAAATGCTCCTTCATCGTTGTGTGGTAATTCGTTCATCGTAAAAAATAAAGTTTTGGGTTGTAAATGATGTGTCTTCAAATATTTTTCAATCACGGCATCGTCCATATTCACTATGAAATAATCGGAGTTTGTTTGTTGTGCGGTTATCTTAAATTTTGAAGCGATATAATTTTCAAATTCATAATCGTATCGGTCGAGATGATCGGGTGTGATATTCAACAGCACGGCTACATCCGGACGGAAAAAGCGGGTATCATCCAGTTGAAAACTGCTGATTTCCATCACATACCATTCCGCCGGTTTTTCGGCTATCTGCCGTGCAAAACTGTAGCCGATATTGCCTACCATCGCCACATCAAATCCGGCTTCTTTGAGGATATGGCAGGTGAGCTTTGTAGTCGTGCTTTTACCATTGCTGCCCGTAATGGCTATAATCTTGCTTTCTCCTTTATATCGGAAACCAAATTCGATTTCACTGCAGATTTCAATTTTTGCTGCGCGAATTTTTTTCACGATGTCTGCCTTATCCGGTATGCCGGGGCTTTTCACCACACAATGCGCCAGTGCTATTTTATCCCATGAATGGCCACCTTCTTCATAGGCAATAGCTGCCTGCTTCAATGTTTTTTTATATTGCTCGCGAATGCTGCCGGCATCACTTACAAAAACCTCCCATCCTTGCTGTTTACCCAGCAAAGCCGCGCCTATACCGCTTTCCGCAGCACCCAATATCACTAAGTTTTTGTGGCTCTCCTTCACGTTTATCTCAGTTTTAAGGTTACGATACTCATTATGGCGAGGATGATTCCCACGATCCAAAAACGCGTAACGATTTTGCTTTCATGGTATCCTTTCTTCTGATAATGATGGTGCAGCGGCGACATCAAAAAGATGCGTCTGCCTTCACCGTATTTTCTTTTTGTGTGTTTGAAATAAGCTACCTGTATCATCACGGATAGATTTTCTACGAGGAAAATGCCGCAGATAATCGGTATCAGCAATTCTTTGCGCATGATTAAGGCAAGTGAGGCGATGATGCCACCTATAGCAAGGCTTCCGGTATCGCCCATGAATACCTGCGCCGGATAAGCATTGTACCAAAGAAAACCTACACAAGCTCCTACAAAAGCACCGATGAATATGGATAGCTCACCCAGATTGGGAATATTCATAATGCCGAGATAATCGGCAAAAATGTAGTTGCCGGATACATAGGCGAACACACCCAAGCACACGCCGATAATGGCTGATGTGCCGGTAGCCAGACCGTCTATGCCATCCGTAATATTAGCGCCATTGGAGACCGCAGTGATGATGAAGATGGTAAAGAGGACATATATCAAAGGTGTCAGCCATTCCAAAGCATCGCGGTCTTTAGTGAAAAATTCAGCAATTGCGGCATAGCTCATTTCATGGTTTTTTACAAACGGAATCGTAGTGGTGGAAGTGCGCACATGGACATATTCCCGCACATTTCCTTTTTCATCTCTTCTTTCAAAAGGTTTTGAAACGACTTCTTCCGTAGGATTATAAATCGTAGGAGTACCTTCAATCACTTCCCTGCTCGTTACCACGTGCTGGTTGTAATACATCGTAAGCCCTATAATGATGCCCAAACCTACTTGCCCTAATATTTTAAAGCGTCCCGCAAGCCCTTCTTTATTTTTTCTAAAGACCTTTATATAATCATCCAGGAAACCTACAAGCCCTAGCCATACCGTACTCACCAGCATCAGCATGATATATACATTGGCGATGCGGGCAAATAATAAAGTAGGAATAAGAATAGCGGCAATGATAATCAAACCGCCCATAGTGGGAGTGCCTTTCTTTTGTTGCTCGCCTGCAAGCCCAAGGTCGCGTACCGTTTCACCGATTTGTTTACGCTGTAGGAAATTAATCAATCCCTTGCCCCATACTGTAGTGATGAAAAGCGAAAGAATGATAGCGAGTGCCGTACGGAAAGTGATATAATAGAACACCCCCGCACCAAACAGTCCGAAATTTTCGCGCAGATATGTAAACAGGTAGTAGAGCAAGTTTTTTTAGTGTTTAGTGTGAAGCTTTTAGTGTTTAGTGTTCGTTTTTGTTTCTTTACTATTCGTTCTTTGTTTCTGTTCATTTTCCCAACAACTCAAATGTTTCCCGGAGTACTTCCCTGTCATCAAAATGATATTTCACTCCTTTTATCTCCTGATAGGTTTCATGTCCTTTGCCTGCCACGAGAATGATGTCTTCGCTATGGGACAAAGCGCAGGCTGTCTTAATGGCTTCTTTCCGGTCTGCTATTCGTAAGATTTTTCTTTTCTGTGTCGGTTTCAATCCGGCTTCCATTTCATCCAAGATGGTTTCGGGATCTTCGCTACGCGGGTTGTCGGATGTGAGGATGGCTTTATCGCTGTGTTCGGTAGCTACCTCGGCCATTATAGGGCGCTTACTCGTATCTCTATCGCCGCCGCAACCCACTACAGTAATCAGCTGCTGTCCTTTTGTGCGTAACTGATTGATGGTAGCCAGTACGTTGATCAGTGCATCAGGCGTATGGGCGTAATCCACTATTGCCAGCATTTTTTCCTGTGGAGAAACGATTGTTTCAAAACGCCCCGGAGCGCCCTGTAAGTTGCTCAGCACTGCGAGTACCTGCATTTTCTCTTCCCCTAAAAGCATAGCAGCACCATACACCGCCAGCAGGTTGTAGGCATTGAACGTGCCGATCATCCTGAAATGCGCTTCCTGATTGTCCACCATCATCACCAGTCCGGTAAGGTTGTTTTCCAGCACTTTCCCTTTTATAGTAGCCGGAGTGCGCAGGCTATAGCTGTTTTTAGATGCCACAGTATTCTGCAACATCACCATTCCGCGCTTGTCATCTATATTGGTAAGCGCAAATGCGTTCTTAGGCAACCCGTCGAAAAATCCTTTTTTTACGCGGATGTATTCGTCAAATGTTTTATGATAATCGAGATGATCGTGGCTGATATTGGTGAAGATGCCGCCTGCAAATTCGATACCGGCAATACGCTGCTGATGCACGGCATGGGAGCTTACCTCCATAAACACATGGGTGCAACCTGCGTCCGCCATTTGTGCCAAAAGCGATTGGATACTGATGGCATCCGGTGTGGTATGAGTAGCGGCAACCACTTCCTCATCAATATGATTTTGAACTGTAGAGATCAGCCCGGTTTTATAGCCTAATTTTTTAAAAAGTTGATAGAGCAAAGTGGCGACAGTAGTTTTGCCGTTCGTACCCGTTACCCCTATCATTTTCATTTTTTGAGAAGGATAGCCATAAAAAGCCGAAGCCATCATACCCGCTGCCATAGCGCTGTCCGGCACATGTATATAGGTTAGTTTTTCATGGAGCACCGGAGGCAGGTTTTCGCATACAATTACGGAGGCACCTTGTGCAATTGCTTTTTCAATGAAGGCATGACCATCCACGCCCGTTCCTTTTAGGGCAATAAACGCACAACCTGCTGTTGCGTTGCGGCTGTCAATGCATAGGGCATTTACTTCCGCAAGTGCGTTGCCGATGATTTGCTTTACCGGCATCAGGGTTGTTATGTCTTTTATGATTGCCATTTTTTTTAACTCAGTACCAAAACAATTTGTTGTCCTTTTATTACTCTTGTACCTGGCGGTATGGATTGATTCTGTATCATCCCGCGACCGGTTACGGATACTTTCATGCCTTCGTTTTCCAAGAGATAAACCGCATCTTTCAATCCCAGTCCTTTTACATCCGGCACAATGCCATACACGATGTTTTCTTTTATAACCTGTACCTGCTTGCTGCTGTCCAAGGTTAATCTTGCCAGGGCATTCTTAGGCACATCCGCCGTTACCGGCAATCCCAATGCATTGAACATTCTGGAATAGGCGCTGCCGGTGGCTACATGCTTTGCCATTACCCCGTTATTGGCGGTTCTTGAAATGCTGTCCAGCGGACCATTCCATATTCCCATGCCGTTGGCAAATAGTTTATCTGCTACCATCCGGAAGACCGGTGCGGCAAGCGTGCCTCCGTAGTAAGCGCTTGAGCGCGGTTTGGTTCTTACCACTACACACACGGTATAGCGCGGCGCTTCGGAAGGGAAATAACCTACAAACGAACCTTGGTACACGCGGTCGGAATATTTGATGCCTTTATCGGCCACTTGCGCCGTTCCTGTTTTCCCGGAGATGTGATAGAAAGGCGAGGCGATGCTTTTTGCCGTACCGGAAACGGCCACCTCGCGTGCGCAAGCTTGCAATTGTTTTACTGCATTTTCATCTGCTATTTTTTCTACCAATACCGTAGGTTCAAATTTTTTCACTTCTTTGCCATATTCTTTAATGGCGCTGATGAGGTAGGGCTTCATCATTTTACCGTCATTGGCTACGGCGTTGTAGAGCATACAAGTGTGTAGCGGTGTAACCATTATACCGTAGCCGGTAGCCATCCAGGGAAGTGTAGTGGAATTCCAGTCACGCTCACCGGGTTCTATCATCGTAGGCTTTTTTTCGCCCAGCAGGTCAATGCCGGTTTTGGCATTTAAGTAAAGCGATTTCAAATGTTTTACGAATCGTTTAGGGTTATCGGCGTAGTACTTGTGCACCAGCGATCCCATAGCCACGTTGGAGGAATGCGCAAAGGCTTCGCGGATGGGCATGATGCCTAACCCGTGGTGGGAATCGTGCATGACGCGTTTTCCAAAACGTTTTTGACCGCCTTCGCAGTTTACCGGGTCTTCTACATTTATATAGCCGTCTTTCAACAAGGCGGTGAGGGTAGCGAGTTTGAAGGTGGAGCCGGGTTCGGCTTGTGTGAGGGCGTAGTTATAATCTTCCCAATAGCTTCCATCTTTCTGGCGGCCGAGATTGACCATTGCTCTTATCTTACCGGTAGCTACTTCCATCACCACTACCGTGCCGTAGGTACATTCATATTGTTGGAGTACGCTAAGCAATGCGTGTTCTGCCACTTCTTGGATGCTGATGTCTATGGTGGTAACCACATCTTTGCCGTTTACAGGGTCGGTTTCCGAACCTTCCAAAGGCATCCACACGCCGCCGGTGAGCTTGCGTTCCATGCGGGAGCCGTTATCTCCTTTGAGGATAGAATCGCAAGTAGCTTCCAGCCCTATGGTTCTTGCATTTTCCCTATAAAGACCGATAGTGCGGTATGCCAGCATTCCATAGGGATTGATGCGTTTGATTTTTGATTCTACAATCAAGCCGCCACGACGTTGTCCTTTATTGAAAATAGGAAATCCTCTTACCGCCTGATAATCGTAGTAGGGAATATTGCGCTTGAGCAGATAGTATTTTCGTTGCTTTTTAAAACCGGTTACCAATTCTTTCCGGTATTCAGCCGCCGACTTGTCCTGAAATACCCCGGACAAGGAACTTGCCAGCGCATCTACATGCTTATAGAAACTATCTTTTTGAATCACCGAAAAATCCACGCGTAAATCAAATTGAGGAATGGAAGAGCACAGCAGCAAGCCGTCTTCGGTATAAATATTACCCCGCTCGGCAGGAAGCTCGGTATTGCGTGTAAGCATTTGATGCGCCAGAGAACGAAGCTGGGCACCTTCCTTCATCTGTATCATTGCTGCTTTTATGAGGATAGCCAGCCCCAGCAGGCAGATGCAGGTAAATGCCACATATACACGAAACCGTATGTCCTTCTTAATGTTCAATGTTGTGCAATCGTTTTAGCCGTATCAATTTCTATTTTATAAGCGGGAAACAGCATGGGCTTCATGCCTATGACCGCCGAGTTTCGGATGATCTCGGTTTCCATACTCGCATTCATCAGTTGTGATTTGATGTCCATGTATTTCCAGCGTAATTCTTTCAATACCAGATTTTGTTTGTTCAATTCCCGCTGCGTTTCTATCGTTTTTTGATTGTTGTTGATATAAATCACACAGAGGACTACAAGAAATGCGAGGAAGGGCACATTGCTTACAATGCCTTTGTAAGAAAGCTTGTCGAGGAAGGCACGCCAGTCGCTACGCACACGCTCCGTCGGCGCAGGCGGCAAAAGCGTTTCGTCTTTTTCCCCGGTGGTTGCTATGTGATGTGATTCCTGCATTTATAGTTTTTCTGCTATTCGCAAACGTGCGCTTCTTGCACGCGGGTTATTTTTAAGTTCTTCTTCGGAAGGCTCTATCGGTTTGTTGTGCATCGCTTTCATACTCCATTTGCTTCGTTCATTTCCGAAAATGCTCGGCTCTTTCACTTCTTCTCCGCCTTGTTTTATAAACCGTTTTACCACTCTGTCTTCCAGCGAATGAAAGGTGATGACCGAAAGCCGCCCGCCTGATTTCAAACATTGTTCACTTTGTTTTAAAAAATCATTCAAAGCGCCCAATTCATCATTCACTTCTATCCGCAATGCCTGAAACACCTGAGCGAGGTATTTGTGCGGTAAGCCTTTCATCACGGGGGCTATCATGGCTTTGAAGGATTCGATGCTCTTCAGTCCGCCTTTGGTACGGTTCATGACGATGTGCTTTGCAAGCTGTTTGGCATTCCGTACTTCTCCGTTCTGCTCAAACATTTTATGCAATTGCTGCTCGTTGTAGGCACGCAAAATGCTTTCTGCCGTAGTGGCGCTTCTCCGGTCCATGCGCATATCCAAGGCTCCGTCAAACCGGATGGAAAATCCGCGTTCTGCCGTATCAAACTGAAAAGAACTTACGCCGAGATCCGCCAATATGCCATCCACCTGCGGCTCATGATGCAGCTTCAGAAACTGTTTCATGTACCTGAAATTTTCATTCACCGCTATCAACCGTTCATCTTCGGGCTTATTTCTCCAGGCATCTTTATCCTGATCAAAAGCGATGAGCTTTCCTTGCCTTCCCAGTCTTTTTAAGATCGCTCTGCTGTGTCCGCCGCCGCCAAAGGTGGCATCTACGTACACGCCATTCTCTTTTATGTCTAATCCGTCCACCGCTTCCTTTAGCAATACCGACGTATGATAGAAAGCGGGCTTATCCATTCGTAAGGTTTTCAAGAGGATTAATGTAGCCGCCACCCAGCACTTCGGATGCGAGGTCGGAATAATTAGCCGATGCCTGTTGCAAGTAGTGATGGTAAGCGTTTTTATCCCACAATTCCACTTTATTTCCTTGTGCCGAGAACACTATATCTTTTGTGATGTTTGCATGTTCCTGCAAGGGTTTGGGTATCAGCAAGCGCCCGGCGCTATCCAGCTCTACGGGTGTGGCGCCATTCAGGAACAATCTTTTGAATTCACGAACCTTAGGATTAAACTCATTGAGACGGTTGATGCTGTTTGCCAGTGCATCCCAATTATTTTTAGGGTATAGGGAGAGACAGTTTTCAAAGCCCCTGTTAATCACGAAGCTGCCGGCATCTTCTGGAAGCTGCTTACGGAAACCGGCGGGCAGTAAAAATCTACCCTTGGTATCTATAGTGAGTTCGTATTCGCCGAGCAGGTTGTTCATGTGTATGAAAATGTCAATATTAACATTTCATCACAAAGTAACACAAACTCCCACAAATTCCCACTATGAAATTATTACCGATTTATCCACAATGCAACAGGCAATTTATTAATTGATTTTCAATTTAATAGAATAAATATAAAGATTTTTGTGCAAAACCCGGTGTGAATATCTGTGCATATCTGTGGATACAACCATCTAAGAAACTAAATGCCCTGCGCAGGAAAAGATAAATCCCTATAAACACTTGGAATAAAGCAAATTAATTCGCCTGGGTACTCCTCAATAATGCACGCACTTTTTCTATCGCAGCCTCCAAACCGCTTACATCTTGCCCGCCTGCCGTAGCCAGCGTTTTTTGTCCGCCGCCTCCGCCTTTGATGAGCGGAGCAATATGTTCTTTGATGATTTTTACGGCATCCAGTCCTTTTGCAGCATGTACCGTATCTGCTACGCCTATAGCCACGAAAGGTTTTCCGTCAATATTGGCACCCAAGACGATGACATGGTCGGTGAGGTGGTGTTTCACATCGGTGCAGAGTTTTTTCAGCGCATCCGCCGAAGCCACTTCTACTATATCGCCTACAAAAGCAACCTGATGGATAATCTCATCTTTTTGCAACAATTCATTACGAATACCTACCAGCATTCTTGCTTCCTGCATGTCCAGGCGTTTTTGCAAACGGTTATTTTCTTCATATAATTTTTCGATGGCTTTTATAGGGTCTTTAGCATTTTTCAGGCTTGCCTTCACCGCTTGCAGGTCGCGGATCTGGTCGTTCACATAGTTTTCGGCTGCTGTGCCGCTTAGGGCTTCTATCCGGCGCACGCCGGCAGCCACAGCGGTTTCGTGCTTTATTTTAAACAGGCCCAGCTCACCGGTATTGCTTACATGCGTGCCTCCGCACAGCTCTATGGAGTAGTTTTCATCCATAATCACCACCCGCACCTTATCTCCGTATTTTTCGCCAAACAAAGCCATAGCACCCATAGCCACCGCTTCGTCTTTGCTCATTTCCTTTATAACTACCGGAATGTTTTGCCGGATTTTTTCATTCACCAGCGCTTCGATCTTCCTCAATTCTTCCTCCGTTACTTTAGAAAAATGGGAAAAATCAAAACGCAGTTGCTCTTCATTCACCAGTGAACCTTTCTGGGCTACATGCGTGCCCAAAATCGTTCTCAAAGCTGCGTGCAGCAAATGGGTAGCGCTATGGTGGGCTTCCGTTTCCCTACGTTTGGATTCCTCTACTTTGGCAATTACTTCACCGGTCATATCCGCGGGAAGGTGTTCTGCAAAATGAAGGATGAGGTCATTTTCTTTTTTGGTATCGTTGATTTGCAAACTGCCTTCGGCAAACTGCAGACTGCCTCTATCGCCTACTTGCCCGCCGCTTTCTGCATAGAAGGGAGTGGTTTCCAAAACCAGCTGATAGCTTTCTTTCCCTTTGACTTTGGCTTTACGATAGCGAAGGATTTTGGTTTTCGTTTCTAATGTATCGTAGCCTATAAAACTGGTCTGTCCTTCTGATAATACAATCCAATCTTCGGTATCCACAACGGTTGCGGCACGACTGCGGTTTTTTTGTTGCTGCATTTCGGCTTCATAGCCGGTAATATCTACCGTGGCATTTATTTCTTGCGCCATGAGCTGAGTAAGATCAATGGGAAAACCATAAGTATCATTCAGTTCAAAAGCGAATTTTCCGTCAATGACAATGCCCGGCTTTTCTAATTGATGAAGGATGGCTTCGGAGGAAGTTCCCAGAATTGGACCGCTTATAGGCGCTTGCCCGGAGCAATCGGCAAGTTTTTGTCCGTAGTATTCTTCAAAACGTTTGATTCCTTTATCCAGCGTTCTCAAAAATGCTTCTTCTTCTTCCTTCACCACTTTACACACAAGGTCTATCTGTTGTTGTAATTCGGGAAATACTTGTTCAAATTGCTTGGCAAGTACCGGCATCAATTGGGTCAGCAGCGGTTGTTTATAGTCGAGATAAGAATAATAATAACGGGCGGCGCGGCGCAGGATGCGGCGTATCACATAGCCTGCTCCGGTGTTGCCGGGCAGTTGCCCATCGGCTATGGTGAACCCAATTGCGCGGATATGATCGGCGATAACACGGAAAGCTACAGCTTCCTTGCTGTCGCTGAAATCATATTTTTTCCCAACGATTTTTTCCGTTTCACTAATGGTATGCGTAAAAATATCCGTATCGTAATTACTTTGCTTTCCCTGCAACACGCGCACCAATCGTTCAAAACCCATTCCGGTATCTACATGGCGGGCGGGCAACGGTTGCAGCGTACCCTCCTTCAAGCGGTTGAACTCCATGAATACATTGTTCCAGATTTCTATCACCTGCGGATGGTCGTTATTCACCAAGCTCGCTCCATCCACTGCTTTTCTTTCTTCATCACTCCGGCAATCCACATGTATTTCGCTACAAGGTCCGCAGGGGCCGGTGTCGCCCATTTCCCAGAAGTTATCCTTTTTATTGCCTTTCAGGATGCGGTCTTCGCTGATCCATTTTTTCCATTCGTCATAGGCCTCCCGGTCAAATGGCAGCCCATCTTTTTCATCGCCTTCAAAAACGGTAACATAGAGTTTGTCTGGAGGGATTTTATAGACACCCGTCAGCAATTCCCAGCTCCAGGCAATTGCCTCTTTTTTAAAATAATCGCCAAAGCTCCAGTTGCCCAGCATCTCAAACATGGTGTGGTGATAGGTGTCCACGCCTACTTCTTCCAGATCGTTGTGCTTACCGCTCACCCGTAGGCATTTTTGCGTATCAGCTATGCGTTTATACTGCGGTTCTTTATTGCCCAGAAAATAATCTTTGAACTGGTTCATCCCTGCATTGGTAAAAAGCAGCGTGGGATCGTTCTTCACCACGATGGGCGCGGAAGGAACAAGGGTATGTTGTTTGGATTTGAAAAATTCCAGAAATTGATGGCGTATTTCGTTTGCTGTAAGCATTCTATTAAAAAAATAAGAGTGCAAAGATAACGCTTAGTGGGAAGTAGAAATGCCGAAAAAACGCACTCGAAAAAAACAACGCAAAACAAAAAAAGCCCTGAAATCAGGACTTTTGTTTGCGGACCGGACGGGACTCGAACCCGCGACCTCCGCCGTGACAGGGCGGCATTCTAACCAACTGAACTACCGATCCATTTCCGTTGGGGCTGCAAATATAAATACAAAACTTCCAAAGCAACAAATCTTGTTCAGAAAAACTTTTCAACCCTTACTTTTGTTTTACTAAACAGCAGCTATGCAATTTTTAGATTTTGAAAAACCACTTGAAGACCTCTATGCGCAAATCAATAAGCTCAAGGAAATGTCTTCAAAAAATCAGCAAGTAGATGTTTCCAAAAGCATCAAAGAATTGGAAGAAACCATTCAAAAAACCAAAGAGCAGATTTATCAAAACCTTACGCCCTGGCAGCGTGTGCAACTCAGCCGCCACCCCGAGCGTCCTTATACATTCTATTATATAGAACAAATTTTCTCCGACTTTGTAGAACTGCACGGCGACCGGCAGGTGAAAGATGATAAAGCTATGGTAGGCGGCATGGCCAAGCTGGACGGAATGCCGGTAATGGTGATGGGACAGCAAAAAGGAACCAACACTAAAATGCGCCAGCTTCGCAATTTCGGTATGGCCAATCCTGAGGGCTATCGAAAAGCGCTCCGCCTGATGAAAATGGCAGAAAAATTCAACCGCCCTATCATCACCTTGATAGATACCCCCGGCGCTTACCCAGGCTTGGAGGCAGAAGAACGCGGGCAAGGAGAAGCCATAGCTCGTAATCTTTTTGAAATGGTAAACCTTAAAGTACCCGTCATCTGTGTGATTATAGGTGAAGGAGCAAGCGGCGGCGCATTAGGAATAGGAATAGGAGATAAAGTGGCTATGCTCGAAAATACATGGTACACCGTTATCTCACCCGAAAGCTGCTCCTCCATCCTTTGGCGCAACTGGGACAACAAAGAAAAAGCAGCAGCACAGCTCAAGCTTACTTCCGAAGATATGAAAGGGTTTAACTTAGTGGATGATGTCATTAAAGAACCGGTGGGCGGTGCCCATAGTGACCCCGAAGCGATGGCAGCAACGCTGAAAGATTATCTCCTAAAATCAATTAAAGAACTGAACAAAAAAAGCGCAGATAAACGAATAGATGCCCGCATTGAGAAGTTTGAAAAAATGGGCTTTTTTGAGGAAGAATAAATAGGCTATTCAAATAAGAATGGCTTTTGATTTTTGACTTTAAATTTTTTGACTTTAAATCATGTCTCACGCATTCAGAGGAACCGGAGTAGCCTTAGTTACACCTTTTCAGAAAAACGGCTCAGTGGATTTTCCGGCATTGGAAAAACTCATTGACTACGTTATAGAGAACGGAGTAAATTACCTGGTAGCACTCGGCACTACTGCCGAAACACCTACGCTCACAGCAAAAGAAAAAAAAGAAATATTAGCCTTCATCATCGAAAAAGCAAATAAGAGAGTGCCGGTAGTGTGCGGTATAGGCGGCAACCATACGGCTGAGGTAATCGTGCAACTAAACGAGTACCAGCTTACGCACGTGGCGGGCATCCTTAGCGTAGCGCCTTATTATAACAAGCCTTCGCAGGAAGGGATTTATCAGCATTTCAAAGCCATTGCCACTGCTACGGATAAACCGATTATCCTCTATAACGTGCCCGGCAGAACGGTAACAAATATCCTTCCCGCTACCGCATTAAGACTTGCCCATGAATGTAAAAACATCATCGCCATCAAAGAAGCAAGCGGCAATCTTGCGCAATGTATGGAGCTTGTAAAAAGCAAACCGGAACATTTTGCAGTGCTTTCGGGGGATGATGATTTGGTGCTTCCGCAAATCGCTATAGGCATGGAAGGAGTGATTTCCGTGGCAGCAAACTGCTATACCAAAGATTTTACGGCTATGGTGGATTGGGCGTTGCAAGGAGATTTTTACAAAGCGCAGCAATTGCATTACCAACTCCTTGATCGCATCCGGTTGTTGTTTGCAGAAGGAAATCCTACAGGTGTGAAATATGTACTTTCTAAAATGAATATTTGTGAAAATGTATTGCGCCTGCCTTTAGTAACGGCAAGTGAAGAGCTAAGCAAGAAGATAGACGCTAACTGACCGTCATGCAATTTGCACTGCAACTTGATATAAAACCCATCGCCCCATCCATCGCCTATACGGATGATATCCTGCTGATGGGTTCTTGTTTTACGGAGCACATCAGCGAGCGGCTATCGCAATATAAATTCAGCGTTTGTGCCAATCCGCATGGTATTTTGTTTAATCCCCTAAGCGTAGCCCAAAGCATAGGCAGGTATGTTTCCGGAAAGGCATACGAGGAAAATGATTTGTTTTATCTGAATGAATTATGGAACAGTTGGGCGCATCATACCCGCTTTTCGCATACAGATAAAATGCAGGCTTTAACGATGATGAATCAATCTTTGCAGGAAGCGCATCATTCCATAGGCAAAGCAAAATGGATTATCATCACGCTTGGTTCGGCATTTCAATATTATCTCAAAAAAAATAACCTGCCGGTAGCCAATAACCACCGCGCGCCGGGGCAATGGTTTGAAAAACGATTGCTGGATACGCCCTTTATCCGGCAGCAGTTGCAGGAAAGTATGGAAGCCGTATGGCAGATGAACCCTGAGGCACATTTCATGTTTACCATCAGCCCGGTACGACATATTCGCGACGGCGTGGTGGAGAACAACCGCAGCAAAGCAAGGCTGATAGAAGCGGTACATTCGCTTTGCGAAAAAAATCAGCAGACTTTTTATTTTCCTTCCTACGAATTAGTGATAGATATTCTCCGCGATTATCGTTTTTATGATATTGACTATGTGCATCCCAACTACAGCGCTACGCAATATGTATGGGAGCAATTTCTGAAAACGTGCATGAATGCGGAAACGAGGCTGATAATGGATAAAGTGAGCAGCCTCGTCATAGCCAAAAAACACCGTCCCCGGTTTCCTGAAACGCAAGCCCATCAAAAATTCCTTCATGATCATCTGCTAAAAACACAAGCCCTGATGAAGGAATATCCTTTTCTGGATTTAAAGGAAGAAGAGGCGTATTTTAATCAGAAAACATAGTTTGTTACAGCTATATATGCGTATGTTTAGGCTCGGTAAAAAGCCATCCTATGTACATCCCACTGAACCCTGATAACCCTGCACAGGACAGGCTGACGATAGAATATCAAATGAAAACAAAGGAAAAAGTAACAATCTTCGTCTATGATGTTATGGGAAGGAAAATAGCTGAATGGCATCCTGAGTTTAATGATAGCAGCCGGCCGTGCAAATATGAAGCGCCATTTTCAGCTATTGACTTGCAGACCGGCAATTATCTTATTACCATAACGAACGGAGTAGAAATTTACCGCAGTAGGCTTACTGTAATAAAATAAATAACCATAGCGGCTAAGCAATATCTGTTGCCTGACTGCTTTAAAAGTGTGGAAATTCCGATATCCTATTATTTATTTTGTCTCAATAGCATTTTTTCTTCATCCACAAACTTGCCTTTACTAATAGTATCAGTACCGGAACTTCCACTAAGGGTCCTATAACACCCACAAAAGCCTGTGGCGAATTAATTCCAAATATGGCTATTGCTACAGCTATTGCCAATTCAAAGTTATTTCCAGTAACAGTAAAAGCAATCGAAGCGTTTTTGTCGTAAGGTAGTTTCATTGATTTTCCAATGAAAAAACTCACAAAAAACATTAGTACAAAATAAATCATTAAAGGAATGGCAATTTTTAAAACATCGAAAGGCAATTCTAAAATTTTGTCGCCTTTCAGGCTAAACATCAGCACTATGGTAAACAACAAAGCATATAAGGTTATGGGCGATATTTTGGGAACAAATTTTTGGTTATACCATTCCAAACCTTTTGATTTAACGAGTAAATAACGACTTAAAAATCCTGCTAAAAATGGTATTCCCAAGTATATTAAAACACTTTCGGTTACGTCTTTCATAGAAACGCTAATGTTGAAATTGGCTATTCCTAACTTATTTGGTAACACATTGATAAAAAACCAAACCAAAAAACTGTAGCACAATATTTGAAAAATGCTGTTCAGTGCAACCAATAAAGCCGTGTATTCTCTGTTGGCTTTAGCCAAATCGCTCCATACAATTACCATTGCAATACATCTTGCCAAACCAATTAAAATTAAACCTACCATATAATCTGGTTCGTTTCTTAAAAAGAGAATGGCTAATCCAAACATCAACAATGTGCCAATTGCCCAATTAAGAAAAAGCGAAATTCCTATTACTTTTTTATCCTTAAATGCTTGAGGTAATAAGGAATAATCCACTTTTGCCAATGGCGGATACATCATCAAAATTAAACCGATTGCCAATGGAATATTGGTCGTTCCAACAGAAAGGGAATTGGTTACATTTGAAATATTAGGGAAGAAATAACCCAAAGCAACGCCCAAAAGCATTGCTAAAAATATCCAAAGGGTAAGATAGCGGTCGAGAACTTTTAATTTTGGTTGCATTGTACTAATTTGCTTGTCTTGTTCTGCATTCAATAAATTTTGCAATTCTGCGTTGTGGAGATTTCAATTTTAATCAGCCCACCTTTCCGTATGGTTTGTCGTTAATGAAAGTTGGTATTTTCAAAAATTGCTGATTTGTTTTAATGATTTTTCTAGAAACAGGCATACATATATCGCCGACGGTTTTTACAGCTTCAACAGAACTCAAGTATGTTCTTTTGAATAGAAGAAATCGTTTGAAAATTTCATTTTGTTTGATTTTTAGTTTAGTAACCACGTCTCAAATTTTCTGCATACTCGTTGGGCAAAATGCTTTCCTCAACTGCTTTTGCCGCACGTTCAATGTCGTAGTCAAAGCGAATAAATTCTACTTGAATACTGTTTTTGTCTAAAACGGAACTTTGTTCGTTGATTGTAAGTATCACATAACCACCTCTTACATCATTGTCTTTTGGTTTACCAACAGAGCCGATATTTACAGCGTGGCGAAAATGTTTTTGTTCGCCAATTCCCGAATTTAAAATTCTGTGATAAGGTTTGTGTGTATGTCCAAAACACATAATGTCGGCATCGGCTTGTTCCATTATACGCAGCATACTTTTTTCTTCACGGTCTTCAAAAAGATATTCGTTTATTTTTCGTGGACTCCCGTGCACTAAAAGTAAATTCAGTTTGTCGTTGTTCAACTGAAATTCAACTTTGATGTGTGCAGGAAGCATTCGCAAATAAGCTCTTTCCTCGTCTTTCATTATAGAATTGGTAAAAGAAATAGAAATTTTTCCGTTGTCTTTTTCGTGGTCGGTTTTATAAGCACAACCGCAATCGTTGCTCATTCGTCCAATGCCAAAATCATAATTTCCCGCAATGGTTGGAATCTTACGTTTACGAACTTCGTTTATTACTTCATTTGCCCAAATATTGTAACCAACCAAGTCGCCCAAACAATAAATACTGTCAGGGTTTCTTGCTTCTATATCTTTAAAAAATGTTTCCAATGCAGGAAGGTTAGCGTGAACGTCGCTGAATAATGCAATTTTCATTTTTTTCTGAATTGTGTTTGAATAAATTAATTTAACAACAACCCGAATTAGGCGTACAACAAGAATTGTTTTGCAATTCTTCCAAGTTTATTTTTTGCTTGTGAATAGGAATACCACAAGCATCTTGCGCTAAACAAGCTGTTGCTTTATTTTTCAGTACAAAGGTTTTACCGTTGAAATCCAAACCGTATTTTCCGATGGTGTCGCTTTGATATTCCACTTCAATTTCAAAATCGCCAATACCTAATTTTTCTTCTGAAAGTTTTATGATGTTGAGCAATTTTGTGGGTTTCAAACGATGTTCTAAATCGTAAGCGTTCCAAAGTTGAAAGTTCACAGCCTTTTCATTTCTGATTGTGCCACCACAATCGATAAAATGTTTTGTTATTATACCTATTTCGGTAACGTGAAAATGTTCGGGAACAAAAGTTCTGTTTTCTAATTGAAATTGCACATTGTCTAACGTTGGCAATATGTTTTTGATTTCTGATAATTTCATTGTTATTCAATTTTGTATTATTGCAATATTGCGATTATAGTGATTAAAAAAATACCTTTAACAGCACTTTTTATTAGTTAGTTTTATAATGTTTGAAAAATATTTGTTTAAAGCATTAAACGCTTTTTCGTCTATGCAGTAGCAAATGGCGTTACCTTCAATGTTTCCTTTTATCAGTCCAGCGTTTTTGAGTTCTCTCAAGTGTTGCGAAACGGTTGGTTGTGCAAGCGGCAATTCGTTTACGATGTCGCCACAAATACAACTGTCTGTTTTTATTAAATACTCAATGATAGCAACTCGTGCAGGGTGCCCCAACGCTTTTGCAAGTGTTGCAATGGCGTTTTGTTTGTCAGTAAAATGTTCGGTCTTTGTTGCCCCCATTTTCTGTTTAATTACAAATTGCAATATTACGATAAAGGTTATTGTCAGCAAAATAATTCTGTCAAAAAGTTTTCAAGCTGGGCAATTTTTGAAAAAGTTGCCCAACTTCTTTTGTATGCAAGAATGTGTGAGGGAGATACAACGAAAGAAAAAGCAGCGGCAAATCCTTTACCCTGCATTTTATAAGGTTTCAAAAAATGAATGATGACTCTTTATCCGCTAATGCGATACATTAGAAATCGAACAACAAAACTCATGAAACCCACGTACTATATCTTTTCCAAAAACAAAATAATGTTGATGATGCTCGCTATCGTGTGTATGCTTTCTTTTTCCATTTTTCCTCGTATTATAAGCGTGTTGCCGGAAGCGAATTATCACACGCAGGTTTCCCTGATAGGCATTCTCGCGCTACTTGGCGCTTTGAATATTTGGATACTGACCTATACCGTGCTTCCTCTTGTGCGCATAGACAGCCGCGGGATAAAAGCGATTTCTCTCTTCCGGACAAGAAAAATAAAATGGGAGGAGCTTGCGGATTTCCAACTCACCAAAGTAACCTATATACAAGACTTGGATGCGGACAGAGCCGTGCAAGTGAAATATGCCTCTACCGAAACACCGGAAACAAAAACCGCATACGGACTCCGTACCCAAACCTTTATCGTAGTATCTAAAAGCCCTATAAAAACACCGGCAGACGGACAACTCTATTTTTTTTACCACAAGCACATCGCCGGCGAAAACAATATCGCATTTGAGTACAGCAGCAAAGCTTACGACCTCATCAAAGCGAACGCGCCTATAACTCTACGCACACGTTCTTAGGGTCGGTAAAGAACTTCAGCGCTTCCCAGCCGCCTTCTCTGCCTACGCCGGAGTTTTTAAACCCTCCAAAAGGAGTACGCAAATCGCGCAGCAGCCAGCAATTGACCCATATAATGCCGCTGTGCACCTTCGCCGCTACGCGGTGCGCCCGGCTTACATCTTGCGTCCATATCGTAGCAGCCAATCCGTAGTCGGAAGTATTGGCAAGTTGTAGGGCTTCATCCTCTGTTTTGAAAGATTGTAACGTAACCACGGGACCGAATATCTCTTCCATATTCGTACGACATTCCGCACCCAGCCCTTCGATGATAGTCGGTTGAATAAAATATCCGTTTTCGCACCTGCCCGATAAGGTTACAGCTTCACCGCCCAATAGTATTTTCCCGCCTTCTTCTTTTGCCAGCGCTATGCAGTTCAATACTTTGTCGAAGTGCATTTTGCTTACTACCGCACCTTGTTTTGTACTTTCTTCCAAGGGGTCGCCTACGGTTAGTTTTTTTGCGCGGGCTATAAATTCTTCTTTGAATTTTTCATAAATGCTTTCTTCAATTAATATCCGGCTGCCGCATAGGCATATTTGCCCCTGGTTGGCAAAAGAGCTTTGCAACGTGGTGCGCATCATCTTCTCCCAGTCGCAATCGGCAAAGATGATATTGGGATTTTTACCGCCTAACTCTAACGATATTTTTTTGAACATCGGCGCGGCGATGCCGGCAATATCTTTTCCCGCGCGCGTGCTGCCGGTAAAGGAAATGGCTTTAATGTCGGGATGTTTTACGATTTCGCTGCCGCAATGCAAACCGCTGCCATGGACAATGTTCAGCACACCTGCCGGCAATCCCGCTTCTTTGCAAATAAGGCTGAGCAGATAGCCGGTCATAGGCGTTACCTCACTTGGTTTGGCAATGACGCAGTTGCCCGCTGCAAGCGCCGGCGCAATTTTCCAGGTAAAAAGATAAAGCGGTAAATTCCACGGAGAGATGCAACCCACTACGCCTATAGGCTGGCGCAATGTATAATTGATAGCTTTATCCTCCATGCTGTGGCTCTCGGTGCTGGTGTGCATGAGCGCCGTAGCAAAAAATCGGAAATTGCTGGAAGCGCGGGGAATATCTACTTTTTTGGAAAGCCATAGGGGTTTTCCGTTGTCGTTGGTTTCGGCAAGAGCTAATACCTCTAAGTGCTCATCTATCAGCTCTGCTATGCGGTTGAGGATTTTAAAACGTTCTTCAAGGGATGTGGTGCTCCATGCGGGGAAGGCGGCTTTTGCAGCGCCTACGGCTTCTTCTATATCTTTTTTGTTGCTATCGGGAATTTGTCCATATACGGCTCCGGTGGCGGGGTTGATGTTGTCTATATAATGCCCGTCTATAGGGGCTTGCAGGCTACCGCCTATATAGTTGGCTATTTGCTGTGGGATGGAGAGTTGCATAGGGCAAATTTAGTTGTTTCGGGATTAGTAGAGCGTTAGAGAGTGGGGTTTGGGAGCTTTATAGGATTCCTCAGATGAACGGTGCCATCGCCACTGAAGCTTTATCGGCATTCTGCTGCCGGGATCTAAAAAAATCCTTGCCTCTTATTCATGCGAAAATTTCATTGGGCTGCAATACTTATCTTTGCAGCAGTTTTATTTAATTATTTTTCTCACTTAATAAATACAATTATAAAAATGAAAGTAACCGTAGTAGGTGCAGGTGCCGTAGGTGCTACTTGCGCAGACAACATTGCGAGAAAGGGAATGGTGGAAGAACTGGTATTGGTGGACATTAAAGAAGGTTTTGCAGAAGGGAAAGCCCTGGATATTATGCAGACCTCATCATTGCTGGGCTTTGATACGCGCGTAATCGGCAGTACAAACGATTATAGCAAAACTGCAAACTCTGATGTATGTGTCATCACTTCCGGCATTCCGCGTAAGCCCGGTATGACCCGCGAAGAACTGATTGGCACGAATGCGAAAATTGTGGAAACCGTTGCTAAAAACTTATTACAACATTCTCCTAACACGATCCTCGTGGTTATCTCCAACCCTATGGATACCATGACCTACCTGGCACTGAAAGCTACCGGTCTTCCTAAAAACCGTATCATCGGTATGGGCGGCATCTTGGACAGCGCCCGTTTCAAATGCTATCTGCAACAAGCGCTGGATTGCTCTGCCAACGACCTCCACGCTACCGTAATCGGCGGACATGGGGATACCACTATGATTCCACTTACCAGACTGGCTACGCTAAACGGCACACCGGTAAGCAATTTCTTAGATGCCGAAAAACTGAAACAAATAGCTGCTGATACAATGGTGGGCGGCGCTACACTCACCAAGCTTTTAGGTACTTCCGCATGGTATGCGCCAGGCGCTGCCGGAGCGGCTCTGGTGGAAAGCATTATCCGCAATCAGAAAAAAGTATTCCCTTGTTGCGTGCTGCTGGATGGCGAATATGGCCAAAAAGATATTTGCCTGGGCGTGCCTGTAGTCATCGGTAAAAACGGATGGGAAAAAATTATTGACTTCAAGCTGAATGCAGACGAACAAGAACGTTTCAACAAATCAGCAGAAGCCGTAAGAAATATGAATGCCGTGTTGGATGAAGCAACTGCTTAATCTACAAGTTTGCATAAAATTCAATAATAACACCTCTCTTCGGAGAGGTTTTTTTTATACATATTGCTCCTCTTTGCAGCATTCTTTGTTTGCATTGTAGGAAACCTCCGTACTTTTGCCGTTCATTTTTTTGAAAAATAATGTCTGAGCTTCATTTATATAATTCTTATACACGGCAGAAAGAAAAATTTGAATCTGCAGTTCCGGGACATGTAGGCATGTATGTGTGCGGACCTACCGTTTCGGGCGAGTCTCATTTAGGACACGCTCGACCCTATATTACATTTGATATTCTCTACCGCTACCTCATGCACTTAGGCTATAAAGTACGCTATGTACGCAATATTACTGATGCCGGGCATTTTGAAGAAGAAGGACGTGAAGCCATAGACAAAGTAGGCGAAAAAGCCAAATTAGAAAAATTAGAGCCTATGGAAATGGTGCATAAATACACCGGTCTTTACCATTGGGCTATGGAGCAATTCAACAACCTGCCGCCCAGCATAGAACCTACAGCTACCGGGCATATCATAGAACAAATCAGTATGATAGAGGATATCATAGAAAAAGGATATGCCTATGAAGTAAACGGCTCTGTATATTTTGACGTGAAAAAATACGCTGAGCAACATCCCTATGGAAAGCTTTCAGGAAGAGTATTAGAAGATTTATTAGAAACCACCCGCGACCTCGAAGGGCAGGATGAAAAAAGAAATAAAGTGGATTTTGCCCTATGGAAAAGCGCACCGCCACAGCACATCATGCGATGGAAAAGCCCGTGGGGCGAAGGTTTTCCCGGATGGCATATTGAATGTTCGGCTATGAGCAGCAAATATTTGGGTGAAACCTTCGATATTCATGGCGGCGGCATGGATCTCCTTTTCCCCCATCATGAAAGCGAAATTGCACAAAGTACCGTTGCTCATGGGCATCCTCCGGTGCGTTATTGGGTGCATAATAATATGATCACTATCAACGGAAGGAAGATGGGGAAAAGCTATAACAACGTTATCAAGCTCACGGAATTATTTTCCGGCACTCATCCCCTTCTGGAACAAGCATACCACCCTATGACCGTGCGCTTCAATATTTTACAAACACATTACCGAAGCACACTGGATTTTTCCAATGAGGCATTAAAAGCTTCCGAAAAGGCATTGAAAAGAGTGTGGGAAGCCTATGAAGTGCTGAAAGAATTAACCACAGAAAAGAATAACCCAACTCATGATGCCGCATTGGAGGAGAAAGTAACAACCTGGTGCAAGGAATGTGCGGAGTTTATGAATGATGACCTTAACACCGCGAAAGTCATTGCTAATTTGTTTGAGTTAGTTCCGGTCATCAATGGCATGAAAGGGGGACAAATAGCAAAAAGCGCATTGGCTGATTCTACCTTAGAATTGCTGAAAGCAACGTTCAAAACCTATCTTGAAGATATTTTCGGATTACAACCGGTGCATCATCAGGATAATGAAGTGTTGGACAAAGTAATGTCGTTGTTGATAGAGATTCGCAAAGATGCCCGCAGCCGGAAAGATTTTGCTACCTCCGACCAAATACGAAACGAACTTGCGAAAGCCGGCGTACAGCTCAAAGACGAAAAAGACGGAAGCGTATCTTATACCATTGAATAAGCGCGCATGAAACGAACATGATGGCAAGCAGTATAAAACTTGTTCTTCCATCAAGAAGCTTGCCATCATGAAGTTCCATCTGGCAAATAAAAAACAACTAAGAACATTCAGATGAAACGACTCTCAAGGATATTCAACTATTTAAAAAGTTATAAGCCACAGATTGGTTTATATTTTTTCACGACCCTGCTGCAAGTGGCTTTTTCTGTTTTTTCGCTTACCATGCTGGCGCCTACGCTACAGGTATTATTTGCAGATGCCGGTTTACCGGAAGGACAAAACAGCGGCACCGGTTTGGTGCAAAAAATATCGCAACAGGCAAACGAACTGATTCTCACTTACGAAAAACCCACAGCGCTTGCCATCATCATCGGCATCATTGTAGGGTTTACGTTTTTGAAAAATCTTTTCGGCTATTTATCGCTTTGCATTATCAACCCGATACGCAATGCCGTCATCCGCCGATTGAGAAATGATTTATTTATAAAAACCCTTTCCCTGCCCATCAGCTTTTTTACCGAAGAACGAAAAGGCGACCTTATTTCCCGCATGACCAATGACGTGAATGAAGTGCAGCAATCTGTCGTTTCCACGCTCGAAGTGTTTATCAAAGAAACCTTCACGATCGTTTTCTTTTTTGTTTCGATGGTCATCATCAGCCCGCAGATGACGCTGTTTTTAATCTTGCTTTTACCGGTGGCTTTTTTGATTGGGAAAATCGGTAAATCGCTGAAAAAACATTCCAACACGGTACAGGAGCTTTTAGGGAAAATGCTGGCGGTGTTAGATGAAACGATTTCCGGAATGCGTGTAGTAAAATCCTTTAATGCCGAAACGCATCAAAAACTTCGCTTCACGGAAATCACCAACGAAGACCATCGCGCCAGAAACCGCATTGCTTATCGCCGTGAACTGGGTTCGCCGCTATCGGAAACGATGGGTGTATTAGTAGTAGGTATTATCCTATGGTATGGCGGTAATTTGATTTTCAAACAACAGACTTCGGCAGAATGGCTCTTCACCTTCATTGCTATGTTTTCACAAATCATCAATCCGTTTAAAAATCTTTCCTCTTCTTTTTTGAGTATTGAAAAAGGAAGCGCAGCGATAGAGCGTATTGAACAATTATTAGAAGCCGACAACAGCATCAAAGAAGTGGCGCAGCCTACTCCTATTAAAGCCTTTAAAGATTCTATTCAGTTGAAGAAGGTGTATTTCAACTATGGCGATAAAAAAATCTTGCAGGATATAAACCTGAATATTCAAAAAGGAAAAACAATAGCGCTGGTAGGCGCTTCGGGTGCGGGAAAGTCCACGTTGGTAGATTTGATACCGAGGTTTCATGACGTAACGGGTGGAGCGGTTTTGATAGACGGCGTAAATGTGAAAGAGTATAGGCTTCGCGAATTACATTCGTTGATTGGCGTAGTGAATCAAGATCCTATTTTATTCAACGATACCATCTATTCCAACATCGCTTTAGGCAGTAGCCACGTAACGAAAGAGCAAGTGGAGGAAGCTGCGAAAATTGCTCATGCGCATAATTTTATTTTGCAGAAAGAGCAGGGCTATGAGACCATCGTAGGCGACCGCGGCATGCGGCTGAGCGGTGGCGAAAGACAACGGATTACCATCGCACGCGCCATTCTTAAAAACCCGCCTATTCTTATTTTGGATGAAGCCACTTCTTCTTTAGATACCGAAAGTGAACGCATTGTGCAGCAAGCCATCAATACGCTGATGCAGCAACGTACTTGTATTGTCATCGCGCACCGGCTTTCTACCGTGCAAAATGCGGATGAAATCATCGTGCTGGAAAAAGGAAAAATTGCGGAGACCGGCACCCATGCCGAATTGCTTGCACGGCAAGGAATCTATAGGAAACTGGTAGCCATGCAGCAGGTGAAATAGCTGCCCTCATTACCGAAATCCCTTCAAGAGGCATGCGAAGGATGGAAGCGTTTGGAGCATTCTACCTACTGTAAGTAATATTTGTAGCAACAAACAAAGAAAAAATTTTCTTCAATAGAATGTTTATAACGTTTTGAATGATGTGATAACTTTAATCAACGTGAGCTATTTTACGTGCATCATCTAATTCTACTATCCCTTGTAGAAATTTAGGCAAAGGGACATTTAAGACTTGAGAAATTTTAAGCTTTCGATATTATAATGTGATTCCCTCGAAGAAAAAACTAACCGGCACATCTAAAACTTTTGCGAGCAGGAAGATTTTTCTTGCCGTTATTTTTCTGTGCCCGTTTTCTAACTGGCTCATGGCTGCCTTGCTGATGCCAAGATCATGCGCAACCGATTCAAGAGTAAGGTTTTTGGTGAGGCGTCGTTCTCTGATTTTAGCAGCTATTATTTGGTTGATTTCCATTACAATTGCTTTTAACCTGAACAAGGATACCCAAAATTTTCCAATATATGATGCGTAGTTCTACGTAATGTTGGAAAAAAATGACAAATGTTTCGATTTTCGAAACAAGGTTAAGCAAATCGAAACTATTTGCGGGTTATTTTCTTGACATTGGGCTATGCGGGGTAGTATCTTTGAATTTCACTTTTTAACTTTAAAAGGTTATGGCTGCCTTAAATGCCAGAGTGATTATGAAATTAGAATCATTGAAGTCTTCAAAGTTTGAAGCGTTTAAAGAGAATGAAGTAGTCAACTTGTTTGCTATAAAAGGTGGTCTTCGAACAGCTACAACTTGGCACGAGTCTGGAAATCCGGGTAATAATGGAACAGATACTTGGTGTACTGGACCTGATGAATCAGCTCACATTGAAGTTTTTGATGAGATGGGTGATATGATTTGGTCTGCGCCGGTTAATCCAGATGTTCCGGAAGAAGAATGGCATAATTATGTTACATTAGAGCGAATTGAAGGATAATTTCCACATTACCATTTTCATTCTTGTAAATAAAAGGGGGGCATAACCCCTTTTATTTACATATTCTTTAGCATTAAACTTTGTATAATTTATCATATTGGTTGTAAATAACATTACAATTAAGATGATTAATTCTAAATTACAATGTTCTTTTGTGTTAAGCTAAATAACAGTATATGAATTTTTTTTTAGTACAGTATTTGTGTTTAACTTTTTTCTTATCGCTGCAAAAAATCGCTGCAAAAGATAATTATTTAAATTACCATAGAGAAATCATTGAAGCAGAGAATAAGGCATTTAAAGGTTGTGTTAGTTGCAGTTTGCAGAAGTACAGAGAAGTATTTTACAAATATAAAAAACCTTTTGCAAGAGACTGTTTTATAGCGGCTCAAATTGCTACATTAATACCTGATAATTTCAGTACAATCAGTGAATTTTTAGGATTCGGATTCAACAATGGCTTAAATCTTACTGCTGTATATAACAACAGTGCATTGAGAAATTATATGTCAAAAATTGACTTTAAGGAATTAGATAGCATTTATTCAATTAATAGAAATGCCTATATAAAATCACTAAATTACCCTCTTCGCACAAGAGTTTTAAAAATGCTTAAGGAAGATGATGATGATAAAGTGCTATTAAATAAAAATAAAATAACTGCTGAGCAGTATGTTAATGTTTTGGAGGACAATATAAGAGAGATTCAAAAACTAATTACTCAAAATGGTTTTCCTGGTGAGCATTTGATTGGAATTGTTGATCCAGAACTTGACTCTCCACAGCATAGCGGAAAATGGAATTATTTGTCGACCATTACTGAGAGAATATTTTTTCATCATGGGTGTGGTTATCAGTTATTAAGTAATGAACTATTAACTGCATTGTTAGATGGAGAACTTCATCCGAAAGAATACGCAATAATTTATGAATGGTCATTTGAAGAGTTAAGTAGTAGTTATTTGTGCCATTATTACAAACTTTCATGTCAAAAACTCCAAAAACTTGAAGAATACTATGTACTGAAAATTATTCCCCAAAAACGAATTAATCAACTTAGTCAAAAAGAAATAAAGCATATTGACACTTGTAGGCAAAAAATAGGACTACAATCTATTGAACATGAGGTTTTGAAAAAGGACTTTGAGGCACAACATTTTTTGGATTTTAATTTTGGATTTATGTAATGAGAAACACCATTTTTTTACTAACACAAGATGGAGATAGTTGTGTTGATACAATTATGCTTTGGCTACAAAAGTACTCTAAGTTAGAGATACTTCGTATAAATGAAACTGACCGCTTATCTTTAGTTAATTTACGATTATGCAAATTAGGCTATGAATATGTAATCAAAGTCAATGATCAACTTGAAATTAACTCTAACAACCTTGCAGCCTTTTATTATCGTCGGGGGGATTTGAAATCTAATAGTATACAAATCAGAAATAATCGCTTTGCCACTGACAAGGATTCTATTTTATTATTAAATGAATTTACAAAACGTGTTCATTCCTACTACGTGGATGAATGGAACGATGTTGCAGAAACAATTTTCTATTTACTCAAAAATGACCCGAATATATTTTCGTTAAATAGCTTTTTTGATATTAAGGTTAATAAACTGATTAATTTGAAAATTGCAACTGACTTAAAAATTAATATACCATCAACCTTGATTTCGAATGACTTGATTGAAATAAAAACATTCATGGAAAAGTATAATGCAATTATTGCTAAGCCAATTAAGAATCCCGGTGCTAAATTTACCATCGGAAAGTATGCAAATGGCTTTTCACAGCATACAAATGTTTTTACGATGACTGATTACCATGAACTTTGCGAAAACTCACAATATTTTCAACCAACCCTTTTCCAAGAATATATAGAAAAAGACTTTGAAATAAGGACATTTTATTTAAAGGATAGTTTTTTTTCCATGGCAATATTTAGTCAAAAAAACCTCCAAACTAAAGTGGATTATCGAAACTATGATACTAAACTTCCTAATCGAAATGTTCCATATAAAATTTCAACTTCACTTGAAAGAAAACTTTCAAAACTTATGATAAGACTTGGATATGATAGTGGGTCAATATGAAAGCTCTCCCTAATTAGTAACGTTTAAAACTAAAGATTTCCAATCACTATTACTACTATTATCCTGTTGGAAAGTGGGAAACGCAGCGTTGATTTGTGCGTTGGGGCGTTTTCCACTTTTCAAT
>JAEZZY010000046.1 GCA_023418315.1 Bacteroidota bacterium | reverse complement strand
AATCACAACTGCAACGCGTCAAATTCGATTCGCTCATTGTTGTCAAAGACCTAAGTTATTCAAAAGTTGAAAGCAAATCACAACTTTTCTTTCAGTGCTATTTTCCGTATGTTAGTTGTCAAAGACCTAAGTTATTCAAAAGTTGAAAGCAAATCACAACTAGTCGTACTGATGTCCCGGTTCTTCGTTTGTTGTCAAAGACCTAAGTTATTCAAAAGTTGAAAGCAAATCACAACTAAACTAACAGTCTCAACCATTGATAACGGGTTGTCAAAGACCTAAGTTATTCAAAAGTTGAAAGCAAATCACAACTGCTAAATTCCTCTTCTGCCTCCTCGCGGGGTTGTCAAAGACCTAAGTTATTCAAATAACCATTTGCATCAAAAGAAGTATGAAAACTACGCTCTTCATCCCCTGCTTTCCATTTTTCCCAAAATAATAAACTCCCTATAAAATGAATGCCTATAATTCCATTAAATTGCAGCTCTTACATTCAGATTGCAATATGGCTCTTACACAATTAAAAAATTACGCAGAAGGAAAGTGGATAACGGCAACTCAAGAAGGCGAAACACTTCATAACGCCATCACAGGCGAAGCAGTTTATACGGCAAGCAGCGAAGGACTGGACTTTGGCGCTATGATGGATTATGCCCGCAAAACAGGCGGCCCAGCTTTGCGCAGGCTTACCTTCCATGAACGGGGCAGAATGCTGAAAGCACTGGCTATGCACTTGCTGGAAAAGAAAAAATATTTCTACGAATTGAGCGCACTCACCGGCGCTACCAAATCCGATAGCTGGGTGGATATAGAAGGCGGTATAGGCAATCTGTTTGCCAATGCAAGCCTGCGCCGTCAGTTTCCCGATGAAACCTATTATGTGGATGGCGATCCCATTAGTCTTTCTAAAGGGGGTAGTTTTATAGGACATCATATCATGACCCCAAAAGAAGGCGTGGCCATCCATATCAACGCGTTCAATTTTCCCGTATGGGGCATGTTGGAAAAAGTAGCGGTGAATCTGCTGGCGGGTGTGCCTGCTATTGTGAAACCGGCTACGCTTACCTCCTTCCTTACCGAAGCGGTTTTTGAAGAAATCATTAAATCCAAAATCCTGCCGGAAGGCTCGCTGCAACTGATCTGCGGGTCTGCACGCGGCATTTTAGATCATGTAAAAAATCAGGATGTCGTAACCTTTACTGGCTCTGCGGAAACAGGAAAAAAACTGAAAGCACATCCCCGACTGGTGGAAGAAGCCGTCCCGTTCAACCTTGAAGCCGATTCGCTCAACTGCTGTGTGTTAGGAACGGACGTTACACCCGACATGCCGGAGTTTGATATTTTTATTAAAGAAGTAGCCAGAGAAATCACCACCAAAGCCGGACAAAAATGTACCGCTGTACGCCGCATCATGGTGCCTGCCGACAAAGTGGAAGATGTGCAAATTGCCTTAGGAAAAAGGCTTTCGCAAACCATCATTGGCGATCCTAAAGTGGAAGGGGTGCGCATGGGCTCTTTAGCAGGGATTTCGCAACGCGAAGAAGTAAAAGAAAAAATCGCACTACTTGCCAAAACACAAACCGTAGTAATCGGTAATCTCGAAAATTTTGAAGTAACCGGCGCCGATAAAAATAAAGGTGCCTTCCTGCCACCGGTCGTGTTTTTTAACGATGCTCCTTTTCAAAAAACAGATGTACACAACATAGAAGCTTTTGGACCCGTAAGTACCCTCATGCCCTATAATCATATCGAAGAAGCGATTGAATTAGCTAAAATGGGTAAAGGTTCCTTAGTATGTTCTTTGGTAACTGCGGATGATAAACTGGCGCGTGCGTTTGTGCTCGGCGCATCGGTGATGCATGGTCGTATCTTAGTGTTGAACAGGGAAAGCGCTAAGGAAAGCACAGGTCATGGCTCGCCCATGCCGATGCTGATACATGGCGGTCCGGGTCGCGCGGGCGGTGGCGAAGAAATGGGGGGAAAACGCGGCGTGCTGCATTACCTCAATCGTACCGCTATTCAGGGCAGCCCCACCACCCTTACCGCTATAACGAATGTTTATCAGCAAGGCGCCAAAGGAAACATAACCGATATTCATCCGTTTAAAAAATATTATGAGGAACTGAATGTGGGCGATCAGCTTCTTACAGCTTCCAGAGAAATTACTTCCGAAGATATAGACCGCTTTGCGGAACTGAGCGGCGATAATTTTTACGCGCATAAAATAAATAGCGATTTCAACGGAACGATGTTCGACCGTCAAGTAGCGCACGGATATTTTATCATGAGCCTTTCCGCAGGATTGTTTGTGGACAGCTATGAGCGCAATCCGGTGCTGCTGAATTATGGTATTGATGAACTGCGTTTTACAAAGCCGGTTTATCCGGGAGCTAAAATCCATGTACGTTTTACCTGCAAACAAAAAATGCCTAATGACGTAACCGAAAACCCCGATGAACCGAAAACGCTTATCAAACGTGGAATCGTAAAATGGCTGGTGGAAATGCTGGATGAAGATGAAGAAAATCCGTTGGTGGGCGTAGCAACTATCCTTACAATGGTGCAGCGGAAATCATGAGCATCCACCTTAATATTCTTGCTTTATCGTTCATAAATTTTGTACACCAATCCATCCCCTATCATTACCCGGTGATAAGAGCGGGGAAGCTGTTGCCATTCTTTTGCAAAAGAATCTATATGCCGTATAGGCACTACAAGCAATTGCCGGGAAGCGCTATATGCCGGAAATGTTTTTAACACACAATCCGCTGTAATCAGTTGCATGCCCGGCATGTGGCTATGAATGTCATCCGGATAGGCAACACCGGGACCGATAAGAATGGGAATGTTCTCCTTTTGTGCGAGGGAAATGGCTTCCTGCGTGGCATGATAGATCGCCATTCTTTTTTTATATTCGGGCAGGGTAAAGCTATGGATGACGGACGTAATCACATTCCCAGAAAGTGCGCAAAAAAGAACAATCGTATAAAATTTTACGATGCTTAGCCCTTTTCGTTTTCTCATTTCCGAAAGAAAATAAATTACTAAGATGGAAATTGCCGGTATGGTAAATGCATTGAACTTAGGCTCGCTCAAAGGCAATTTTCCGGCAAAGAATAACACAAGCACTACCAGCGTCAGTCCGATGCTATAAAGCCGCAGTTGTGCGGAGCCGTTTATGTCCGCATTTTTTTTCAAATAGAGCAAATGCCGGCTGAGTGCATACACCACCGCAGCAATGCCCGTAACGCCAAAGAGCAGTTCAAACACAAAGCCGGAGCCCATTTTCGCAAACCAACCCCAAAGATTTTTCCCTATAACCCATCCTTTTTCGCCCTCATTTGCCATCCTAAATTTCCAAAAAGTGTGCATCTCTTCATCATTCATCAACTGCCGCACATCAATTAGGTAAAAGACAAAAATGGCTATGGCGGAAAGAAATAACGGGAAGAGTTGCTGCCGCGCCGAAAGCATTTTATGGCGGTATTTTTTCCATAAAAAAAGCTGTAACAACACCACTATAAAAACCGGTGCAACTGCTATAGGATAAGTATAGCTGAAAAACGGCGCTGCCAAAAAAACGGTGCAGAGCAGCACATAGCGGGCTTTATTACGCAGCCCATTTTCAAACAGGGATATCATTTCCAGCATTTGCCAAAGCGCTGTCAGGCTCATCAATATCTCCATCTGATAATGTTTGGTCTGTACCAGATATTCAATAAAAGTAAAGTTGGAAACGGTCATTAAAACGAAAAGATAACGCTCTAAAAAAAACGATTTATACATCCTCTTCATCAATCGGAAACAGAACCAAACATTAAGTACCGCAAGGAAATAAGCCGGAAAACGAAGGGAAAAATAAGAATAGTTAAAAAAGGAGCTTACGATTTTGGTGAGTTGCAAATACACCCGCGGAAATTGCTGGGTAAATTCCAGATCTCCCCACAGCTCACGGGCTGTTTTAAATTTCAGGTTGTAAATAAGCCGCCATTCATCATGCCAAAAGGGTTTTATAGCAAAAACCACCATTGCCAGCCCCCATAGCAGAAGGATAGCTAAGACGCAGCGAACCACAGCCTCTGCGTGGCGGTCTATAAAATCAACCATCTTATTCATCCAAAAAAAATACGCAGAACAAGATAATCAGACTTCCTATAAAAATTAAACGGCATAGCCTTTTACATCTGATTTAGTTTTTATCTTAGCGCACACAAATTATTCGTTTATGCAACATTCCGAAGGCTATGTGCGCCATACTGTAGAACAAGGTATCGCTACGATAGAATTTTATCATCCGGCAAGTAATTCCTTACCCGGCGCTATCTTGAGCGATCTCGCCAAATCCATCAACGACCTCGGTATTGACGACCGCGTGAAGGTAATCATCCTGAAAAGTGCAGGAGAAAAAGCGTTTTGTGCCGGCGCTTCTTTTGATGAATTGATAGTCATTCAAAACAAGGAACAAGGATTGCAGTTTTTCAGCGGCTTTGCAAATGTGATTAATGCCATGCGGAGATGCCATAAGCTCATCATCGGTCGCATACACGGGAAAGCGGTAGGCGGTGGCGTAGGCTTGGCAGCCGCCGTGGATTATGCGATTGCTACGGAAGAGGCTTCTATAAAGCTAAGCGAGCTTGCCATAGGGATTGGTCCTTTTGTGGTAGGCCCGGCAGTAGAACGAAAAATAGGCGTATCTTGTTTTTCTCAGCTTGCTATAGATGCCACGGAATGGCGGTCTGCCGAATGGGCGAAAAAACACGGGCTTTATGCAGAAATACACAGCAATACAGAGGAGATGGATGAAGCGATTAAAACCCTGGCAGATAAACTGGCAAACAGCAGCCCGCTGGCTATGTGGGAACTGAAAAAAATATTCTGGCGCGGCACCGAACACTGGGATCAATTACTCATGGAAAGAGCAAGCATCAGTGGCACACTTGTTTTGAGCGATTTCACTATAAACGCCATTAATAAATTCAAATCTAAAGCCGTAAAAAACTAAGCGCTATGCCTTACATACTTGCCGCTACCGATTTTTCCGATGCCGCCGACAATGCGCTGCACTACGCCTGTAAGCTGGCGGGAGCTGCCCACGCATCGCTAAAACTGATTCACAGCTTTATGATACCCGTTACCTTTGGCGAAAACCCTATGCCGGTAATGCCTTTGGACGAAGGCAGAGAAATAGCGGAAGAGCGCATGGATTCGCTGGTAAACGAACTGGCAGCTACTTATCCGCAACTTACCGTTTCCGGACAGGTAACCTTTGGGGATATTATAGATTGCCTGCAGGAAATAGCGGAAGAAGAAAAACCCTTGATGGTGGTGTTGGGAAACGATGGCGCCAAAGACGACCTGATGTGGCTCGGAAGCAATACGGTAGGCGCTATGCGGCATGTGAAAGTGCCGGTGCTGGGCGTTCCTACCGGATATTCCTATCGTGCAGTGAAGAAAATATGCTATGCCTGCGATTTTAAAAACAATGAGGATAGCGCCTTAGCGGAAGATTTGAAACACCTCGCCACCTTGGCTCAGGCACAACTTCATATTTTATACATTGATCGAAACAGCAATGAAAGCAGTGAAGAACAGCAACTCAGTATGGAAGGTACGCCGTTGCATCAATCGCTGGCATCCATAGACCCCATATATCATTTTGTAGAAAAAGCGAGCATTGAGGAAGGTGTGGACAATTTTATCAAAGAAAACAATATGGACTGGCTCGTGATTGTGCCTCATAAACATTCCTTCTTGGAAAGCATTTTTAAGAAAAGCCATACCAAATCGCTGGTAAAAACCACGACTATTCCGTTGGTGGCATTGCACGAGCATCGTCAGTAAATAGGGTCTATATAGGCATTATCCCGGCTTCATACTGGTAACGATAAGATTGCTTCCGGCTCTGCCCAAAAGCGTGCCCGCACTATCCAGCACCGTACATTCTACATGGATTATTTTCTTGCCTGCCCGCACTACACGGGCTATTGATTTTAGCCTATCCCCTTGCTTGATGGCATACAGGAAATCTACATTGAGATTGAGCGAAGTATAATGATGCTCCATACCCAGGCTCAACACCGCCCACCCGATGGTTTCATCCATCACCAAAGACATCATCCCTCCGTGAATATTTCCATAGGGATTGGTCATTTCCGGCTTTACGGTAAGGGAAATTTCGGCATGTCCTTTTTCTATATTTTCCAGCGTAAACTCCATCCAGTTGCCGGCCGGCGAGCGTGAGTCGGTTATGTTCTTTCCTAAATAATGTTGGCGGATATAATCAAGCATCTCTGCAGGAGGAATAGAGTGATGCGGTTGGCTCATTCGTTTTTATATTTTGAATGCAAATGTAAGGGTTGGAGATGGGTTGCTGAGGCGGAATCGCGGATGGATGCAGTGGCGCCAGGTAATATGCCTATATCCCCTGCTCCTTCATTACACTCTTAGCTAAATGTATTAGGTTTGTAACTTAATCATCCACCATGACTATTACTCAATTAGAATATGTAGTGGCTGTGGCTACGCATAAAAGCTTTGTAGCTGCTGCCGAAAAATGTTTTGTAACCCAGCCTACGCTTAGTATGCAGATTCAAAAGCTGGAAGATGAACTGGGAGTAAAATTATTCGACAGAAACAAGCACCCTATAGCCGTTACGGAAATAGGCGAAAAGATAGTAACACAAGCCCGGATAGCGCTTGCCGAATCCGAAAAAATAGGTGAGATCATCCAAGGATACCAACATACGGTGGAAGGTCAGTTTCGATTTGCCGTCATTCCCACTATTGCGCCCTATATCATCCCTTCGCTGCTGGATAGCTATGTGTCGCATTACCCCGATGTGCAGCTGTACATTCAGGAAATGGAAACCGATGCCATCATCCGAGCGCTGTATCATAATGAGATAGATGCTGCCTTGGTAAGCACGCCTTTAAATGAAAGTGCAACAAAAGAATATCCTTTGTTTTATGAGCAATTTGTAGGCTATTTTGCCAAAGACGAAAATGCGTTGAAGAAAAAACTGATAACGCCGGAAGATATAGCCATGGATCGTTTGTGGTTGCTGCATGAAGGACATTGTATGCGCAATCAGGTGTTGGATCTTTGCAGCGATTATGTAAAAGAACTGCAAGCCGAAAAGCCCTTCCGCTATGAAAGCAGCAATGTGGAAACCCTGCGCAAGATGGTGGATCGAAACGGCGGATTGACCGTGCTTCCGGAACTTTCCACCGTAGAATTTACCGAAGATTTGATGGAAAATGTACGCTATTTTGAAGACCCTGCGCCGGTGCGTGAAGTAAGCCTCATCACTTCCGATAATTTTGTAAAAATGGCAATACTGAACAGTCTCATGCAGGAAATTCTCAAACTCGTACCCGAAAAAATGCGGGTACAAAAGAAAAACAGAAAAGTATTGAGAATACAATCGGCTAAACTGTAGCCACTACTATCCGGTTTACGCCGAGCGTATGAATTTGATGATTGGGAAATAGCTCCTGCATGTGCAACAGGGTCTTTTCCCAATTTTCTTGTTGCAGAATAATATAATTCAGCACAAATATTCCTCCCTTAGTAAGCGCCTGTCTGCACCTTATCAAAAACTCCTTTTCCGTAACGAATGCCGGCACTTCCCTGCCCATAAAAACATCCACTACTATAAGGTTGTAGTGCTGTGTATTCTGCTGCATAAAATGGTTTGCATCATCACAGATAAAATGGAGGTGGGGAATGATTCCTTCCGGTAAACACTCTTTTGCCCAATGAAGAATAGTTGCATCAAGCTCCACCAAATCCATTTTCGGACGAATGCCCATTTTATCTAAAATAACGACAGCACTGCCCAAACCCGTGCCTAAGATGAGTACGTTTTTTACCGATGGTAACCGATGTTTTATAGTACCAAAAGCTATTTGCAAGGGGCGGTAACGGTTGCCATCGGAATAGATAGCGTCTTGGGTAGCAAGCTGCCATTGCCCCTTGTATAGAAAAAGCTCCAGCAAAGGATTTACCGCACCGGCGCGCTTGCACAGTTTTACGGGATATAAATAGCTGAGTATTTTTTGTGCAAATGAAATCTTCATAGCGAGGAGCTAAGCTACGGTTTATAGGAGATTATAGGCGCTCACCCCATAAAATACAGTTGTAAAACGCCGGTTTTGGTTGGGTCTCTACCATACGAGATAATTAAGCTTCGGAGAGGTGATGCTATAAATGAAATTTTCCCTTTATCCTTCTGTTTAAAAAAAAGCGGCTAATATTATTCTTTTTTAAACAAAAGTTATATTTTGTAAAAATCATTAAACAACTAAATATATAGAAAATGAAAAAAATTACACTCCCACTCTTTTTTGTCGCATGTTCTGCCGTAATGGTAAATGCGCAAACAAAAAAGGTAATCATTGAAGATTATACCGGTGCCTGGTGTGGCTGGTGTCCGGAAGGAACGGTTATTCTTGAAAACCTGGAAGCTGCGAATCCCACTACCTTAATTGCAATTGCAAACCATAACGGAGACGCGTTACAAACTCCCGAAGGCGCTGCTATTGACGCGGGACTTAATGTTACCAGCTATCCCAACGGCTCCATTGATAGAAAAATGTTTTCGGGGGAAGCAAAGACCTCCGTTAGTAGAAGCAAATGGTCTAACTATTTTAATCAGCAAGCAGCTACTACGGCTAAGGTTTCCGTAAGCTTTTCCAATACGGTATATGATGCAGGTACGGGAAATTATACAGGCAAAGTAAACGTAAAATTCACATCGGCTCCTACTGCGGGCGTGCCGCTAAAAGTTCAGGTGTATGTATTGGAAGACAGTATCCCCGCAACCGGCAGTTATGCTCAAGAGAATTATTCCTCCTCCATTCAGAATGGTGCCAGCCCCCTTACCAACTGGTATCACAACAACACACTTAGAGATGCTCTCGGTGATGCATGGGGCTATACCGGCGTAATTCCGGCAACACCTGTACTTAACACTACTTATACCAAGAATATTAGTTTTACCATAAACCCTGCATGGGTAAAGAAAAACATACATCTGGTAGCCTTTGTAGCCTACGACGGTGCAGTAGCCAATGGTGAAAAAGAAATCCTGAATGCGGAAGAAATTCAACTTTCTTCATTCTTTCCTACAGGTGTAAATGATATAAATGAAACGATAAGTGTAGTAGGAGCTTATCCTAATCCCGCAGCTTCCAACGAGATTGTGAAGATAGAATACAACATTCAAGAAAGCGCCAAGGTAAAACTGAACGTATATAACGCCATGGGACAACTGGTGGCTACGCCCTACAACAGCTATGAAGTAGAAGGCATTCACACAATGAGATGGAGAGCCGCAGATTATGCGCTCACACCGGGCATGTATATGCTGGAGTTGTCAACAGACAAAGGCGGAAGACAAGTTTTTAAAGTGAATGTGTATTAATAGAAAAAACATTGTAAAACAAAAAGAAACTGCTTGCGAGAGCAGTTTCTTTTTTTATGTCTTTTGCAGAAATTTTACAAGCCTATTCACTTCCTATCTTTCTTCTTCTTAAACAACGAAACCTTGTTTTCATTGCCATGCAGCAGGCGGTCTATGTTTTTGTAGTGGGTAAGAATCACCAGACAAGCCGTGGCGATAGCAAAAAGGCGATAACTGATCTCCGGCTCGCGAAAGATAAATAAAATCAAAACCGGAAAGGCAACACTGGCACTGATGGAACTAAGCGATACATAGCGGGTGAGAAACAGCATTAATAAAAAAACACCAATAAGGCTTACGGCTACCAGCGGCTGAATGCCTAAAATCATCCCAAATAAAGTAGCAATCCCCTTTCCGCCCTTAAAGCCTGCCCATATAGGGAAGATGTGCCCTAATACGGCTGCTAATCCCAAAACAATCTGCAAATTGGTGATGGCTTCGCTATACCAGGGTAAAGGAGAAATAAGCGACAACTTCACTGCTATAAATCCTTTGAGCATATCTATCAGCATCACAAAAGAACCGGCTTTGGGACCGAGTACACGAAACGTGTTGGTAGCGCCGGCATTGCCGCTGCCATGTTCGCGAATGTCTATGCCAAAATGTTTTTTACTCACCCATACCGCTGTAGGGATAGAGCCTATAAGATAAGCAAGGATTATAAGAGAAGCGATCAACATGCTGTAATTTTTGTAAAGAAAGCAAAAATAAACTTTTTAAAAGACAAGCTACCACGCAACTGCTAAATTTACCATTTCAGCTTGTCAGCTCTGCTTGCTGTTTTTTGGTAAGTTTTGATTTTATGAGCTCATAAGATTGCCTAATGAAATGCGTCCATTCATCCGGCTTCAATGCTTTTCGTTTTTGAATGCTTATCCATTGGCCGCGTGCCATATAAGGAGCCTGCTCCACTCCATCCCGCTCGGTAAGCAGGTCAAAATCATCGGAAGTTACTTTGAGATTAACAGCGCTGTAATCATTCATTCCCGTCATGCAAAAAATCTTTCCCGCTACCATAAAACAAGTATGGTCTTCCCATTTTATTCCTTCGGTAGCTCCGGGAAAATTCAGGCAATATGTTCGTAGTTTCTTGTGGGTCATCTTACTATAAAAATCCGGATTATTTTTTTTGCAATAAAGCGCTCATCTGTGTAGGTTCAGCAATTAAAGCAATAGCTTTTTCTATGTTTTTATCATATTGCAAGCCATGTGCTATCCTGCCTTTTTGATAATAATAACGGGATACGATTTCGCTCTCCAGAATATGTTTTATATCCTCTTTATGCTTTTGAAGGTCTTTTTGTTTATCATGACTTAGCTTTCCTTGCAAGGCTGTATATTCAGGTTTTATAGCGTCAAAATATTTCTCCCTTGTAGCGGTTTCTTTTAACGAATCCAATGCGAGTTCTGTTTCCGTCTTATAGGAGTAATCTTTGTTTTGAAGATATTTTGCAAACTCATTATAATCTGTTTCAGAAAGCGTAAAACTTGCTGCGGGACTGATGGCGCTATGTTGTTTGGCATATTGCGTAGCATAGTCGAAGATGAGATTTTTACTGTATAATACCACGGCGAGCTTGCTTATAGGGTCGTCGCTGAGTTTCATATCCGGCTCTATACCGCCGCCGCTCAGCACCTTACGTCCTCCTTTGGTTACAAAGGCTTTTTTCAGTGAATCGGGTACGCGACCGGCGCTACCGTCCAGATTCCGGTGGGTATAGTCTATCGCTTGAATGCAACGACCGCTGGGAGTGTAGTATTTGGCAATGGTGAGTTTCAGCTTGGCATTATAGCCAAGTTCTTTGGTTACCTGCACCAATCCTTTGCCGTAGGAATTGGAGCCGATAATCACACCTCTGTCCAGGTCTTGCAAGGTGCCGGCTACAATCTCCGATGCCGAAGCCGAATAGCCGTTTATCAATACCGTTACGGGAATTTTATTATCCCAGGCAACGGCCGGCGTACGGTATTCTTTATCCATTTCCTTTAGTTTGCCTTTGGTAGAAACGACAAGCTGACCTTTATCTACAAACAAATTGCACACGGCTACGGCTTCATCCAGCAAACCACCGGGGTTGTTGCGCAAATCCAGTACTACGCCTTTCAAATCTGTTTTCACGGCTTTCAGACTATCCAACGAGTTTTTCACGGTGCGGCTACAACCCATTGTAAACTGAGTAAGTTTCACATAAGCCATATCTTTCTGTGGGCCTATAAGCGCTGCGTAAGGCACGCTGGATATTTCTATCTCGCCGCGCGTCAGCATTTTTACTTGCTCCTCGCCGGTATAGGCATCTTTCACGTTGAGCTTTAGCTGCGTGCCCGGCGCGCCTTTCAGCAAAAGGCTTATATCCTCTATAGATTTACCGGCAATGCTGTGGTCGTCTATAGAAATTACCTGATCGCCGGGGTGCAAACCTGCTTTCTGCGAAGGGCTGCTCTCATATACATCGCCTATGAAAATGTCTTCTCCTTTTTTGCGCATCGTAGCCCCTATGCCACCGTATTTTCCCGTGGTCTGAAATTCATATTCTTCGATATCCGATTCGGTGATGTAATTGGTATAAGGATCCAGTTCTTCCAGCATGGCATCTATCCCTGTTTTCACCAGTTTACCCGGCTCTATAGGATCCACATAATAGCTGTTCAGTTCGCGGAAAAGATTGGAAAAAATTTCAAGGTTTTTGGAGATTTCAAAATAAGAATCTACAGGCTTGGCTTGGATAAATAAAAATAAAACGCTGCTGACCAGCACACCGGTTACAAACCCTTTTGACGTTACGGACCTTTTATTCATGGCACAGTAATTGATTTAAAAACGAACAGACAATGTTACGAAATATTGGTTTGGCGAAAAGCGGGATTTTAGGGGGATTGCAGACGAAAAGAATTAACAAAGCATAGGACAAAATAAATTTTGTTTCTCCACATTTATTGTATTATTTTGCATTACTGAAATTAGATTTTGTATGAAGAAGATTTTACTTAGTGTTCTTAGTTGTTTATCTATAGCTACTTTATCCTTTGCCCAAAGTTTTACGACTATATATGGGGATACGGCTTCCGTAGCCGGCGGTGGAGATATTAAAGTGATTAATAGCGTCATTAATACCTCCTCTTCCACTTCCACTTACGAATGGAAAATAACCAATAATGATTTTCCTACGGGATGGAATTTTGGCGGTATGTGTGATAACAACCTATGCTATTATAATATTTCAGGCTCCACAAGAACCTCCAATCCTGTAGATGCCGGTGATACCATGTATCACTATGTTGATTTTAAGGATGAAGGAGCCGCCATGGGCAGCAGTGCATTTGTTACCTCCACTATTTCTGTAGCCGGTGCCCCTCTTAGCGCTAAGGATATTACTTTTATTGCTACAAAAACAACGTCATCCACTATCACCATTACCCGCTCCGAGGATAATATTGTGGTATTTCCTAACCCTGCAAAAAGCTCGGTAAATGTAATTTACGATGCCAATTTAGGAGTAAAAAACATCGGTATTTACAACCTCATCGGCAAGATGGTAAGTGTGTACAAAGTAAGCAGCACCAGCGCCAAACTGGATGTGGAAGATTTACCTTCCGGTATTTATTTCGTGCGTTTGTACAACAGCCAAGGCAAAGTAGTCGGCACAAGAAAGTTTACACATCAGTAATATAAATTGGTTTTATAGCTAAGCCGGGGTCATCCCGGCTTTTTTATTATAGGAATTTACTCCCTTTCATAGGCAGCATCACCAGCCCAGCAGGTCTTTCAGTTTTGCAAGTCCGCTTTTGCTCACCGGTATCTTAGCACCTCCGTGCAGCAAAGCTATATGACTGTCTTTTTCGTAAGGCTCTATACGCATAAGCTGTTCTACAGGTATCAAATAAGAACGATGCACCCGCACAAAGCGTCGCGGGTCGAATGTTTTTTCAATATAGCTGAGTGTGCTTTTCTTCAGAAATTTTCCTTCTTTAGTAAAGATTTTGACATAGTCGTCGCTCGCTTCCAGATAATAAAGTTCCTTCTCGGGTATAATGCGTATATGCCCGTTGTCTTTTACCACAATTCTGTTTTTATAACCTTCCTGCAAAACGCCGTCCGGCAAATGCAGAGTGTTTGTAGCGTTTCGCTGCGAGGCGGTTTGCAGCCATTTCTGCATGGCTTTATCCATGCGCTCTTTGGTAACGGGTTTGAGTAAATAATCTATAGCATTTGCTTCAAAAGCTTTCAACGCATATTCATCAAAAGCTGTGGTAAAAATGACGGACGGCGGTTCCTCCAAAAGCTCCAGCATCTCAAAACCGGTAACGCGCGGCATTTGAATATCCAGAAAAATAAGATCGGGCTTGTACTCCTGAATGGCTTTAAATCCTTCAAAACCGTCTCCGCATTCCCCTATAATTTCCATGGATGGATAAGGCTTTAGCAACACGCGTATCAATTGTCTTGCCAGCGGCTCATCATCTATCAATATAATTTTATACATGGTGTGGAGGCAGTTTTAATCGGGTGATGAATGTATGGGGCGTTTTGTGGGTATGAAGCAAATCATTTCTTCCATAGAGCAAATACAACCTACGGGCAATCCCTTCTAATCCAAAACCTGTGCCTATAGCCGGTTGTGAAGATTCCATATATGGATTTTCAATAGAAATCTGCAACAAATCTTCTTCCTGCCGGATGTCTATTTTTATGATCACTTCTCCGGTGGTGCCATAGACTCCGAATTTAAGTGCATTTTCCAGAATAGGTTGCAGAATGAATGGCGGAATCACCGCATCTTCATGGAATTGTTTTTCTACTACCACACGCAGGCGATCGCCAAAGCGCACCGATTCTATTGCCAGATAAGTTTCAATATAGTGCAGCTCTTCGGAAAGCGGAATATAGGCAGCTGCGTCCCGCTTTACGGAGGCACGCAAAAAATCCGAAAGTTTGCCCACCATTTCCTGCGCTTTTTCCGGAAGGATTAAGATAAGTGCGTTTATAGAATTGAGGCTGTTGTATAAAAAATGAGGTTGCTGTTGCTGCCGGAGTTTGAATAATTCCGCTTCTTTATGCAAAGTAGCAGCATCGGCTATATGGGTCATTTTTTCTTCCAGATCGTCATTTTTTCGTTTCATGGCACCCAGCGAAATAACCCAGCAGGCGGAGAGAATATGCAGCAACAATCGGGTAAATTGAGAGGCTTCATAGGCATCACGAAAAGCGGTGTTTTCCGCATACCACCATTGCAGAAGCCATCCCGAAATCGTATAAGAAACGAAACCGGTAAACATCCCGATGATGATGGAATAAATAATGGCGGCTACATGTGTCGGATAGTTTTTGGCTATGGATGAACCTGCCCAAACGCAACCCGTAAAAACTGAAGCGCTGAGGAAAGCATCCACCGCCGAAAGCACTTCTTCCTCATACAAATAATGCAAAATGCCGTAGCCTACCGCAAAAGCGATAAGCAACAGCACTACCGGAAAAAACCGCCTATTGTTGAGAATGGGCAAAAATTGGTGTGTTTATGATGAAAAATATACAGGTCGTAAAAATTCAAAATCCATTTCAAATCATTCCGATCGGTTCTGTTTCTTTTATAGAGGAATAGAGCAAACTGCCGTTATCCAGCTTTACAAGGGAAATATCTTTTACGGCTATAAATTTCCATTCCATAATCCTTCCCAGCCTGTCCGTAAAATGTCCGGCAATTTCCTTAGCAATGATTCTTCCTTTTTGTATAGCTCCGTCTTCATTTTCCGAAAACACCAACCGTAGCTGTTCTTCATATTGATCGGTAAAAATCCCTTCACAAGATATTCCAAAAACGAGATTTACGATAAATGGTTGTAGCATAGTTTCAGATATTAATATGATTTAACTTCCACTCCGCCAAACAAGCAAAGCCCACGCAGCACTAGTGTTTTTTTAGCAATGTTTCCATCGGTGATGCGCAAAGTGCGTTGGTCTTCCACGCTACCCAGCAATACAGTTACTTCGCTTTTTACTTCCCAGTTGGAGGGAACAATAATTTCGCAACCGCCGAATACTGTTCTCACATTTAAAACCGCCGTATCCTTTGCCATTTCTGCCTGGGTAAAATTCAACTCAGCTCCTCCGAAAACAGCCGTTACATCGCCTCCTTCAAAGCTCTTGGAAGTAATTATTTCTTTTGAACCTCCGAAGATGACATCCTTTATCACATAGTTTTGGTCATTGGTGGGGGTGCGGCATCCTTGTGAGAAGCAGCTTTTTTTTTTGGAAACAAACAGAAAATAAAGACCTGCGCCAATCAGAACAAGAGGAGCTACCAAACGTTTGGAATAGACTACCTGATCTCCCAAATGAAAATGAAAAGCGGGAACAGCATGGGCTATGCCTATAATCAGCAAAATAAACGGAGCCGCACTGCGAAACTTATTACTAATACCGAGTACCAGTCCGATGATGATGAGTATATAGGGCCAAAAATGACGAATGGGCAGCAAGGTTTCAAATCCTAATTGCCTAAGCAGCACAATCAGGCCTATCACTAATATCACGACCCCGAAGCCGAATCGTTTACGCGCCCTATGTTCTTCAAAATTTCTGAATTTTCGTCCCCGGAAAAAATTTCTCTCTTCTTGCTGCGGGTTTTGATATTCTTGCATGATGTTCAATTTGTACGGTAAAAGTAGGATGCCGCCGCCCTATAAAACAGAGTAAATAGGCTAATCACAGTCCGCAGTCGGTGAGCAGAGGTATAATGTCGGTAAAAATGTCTTGTATTTTCTTTATTGCTATAGTCTGGAGGAAATATGAGTTTTTAGCCCAAATGTTTACCTTTGCCCTCCGCATAAAAAATAAATAATGGCAACTACCGCAGACATGAGAAACGGTCTTATCATCAAACTGGATGATGGACTTTATTCCGTAATCGAATTCGGACAAAATAAAACCGCCCGCGCCGCAGCAAAAGTATGGGCAAAACTAAAAGGGGTGGATAACACACGTAGCATAGAAAAAACCTGGAACTCCGGCGATACCATTCATCCGGTACGCGTGGAGCGCCGTCCTTATCAGTTTTTGTATAAAGATGATACAGGCTACAATTTTATGGACACCAACACCTTTGAGCAAATCAGCATGGAGGAAAATAAAATAGACCGTCCCGAACTATATAAAGACGGACAGGAATGTTTTATTTTGGTCAATACAGAATCGGAACTGGCCATGAGTGTAGAGCTGCCGCCCACCGTGAATCTGAAGATTACTTATTCCGAACCGGGACTAAAAGGCGATACCGCTACCCGCACCCTGAAGCCCGCTACCGTAGAAACAGGCGCTACCGTAATGGTACCCTTGTTTGTAAATACTGATGAAATGATAAAAATAGACACAAAGACAGGTGCCTATGTAGAACGAGTAAAATAGTTTATTTTCATCCTACCAATACAAAAAAAACTTCCTTATGGAATACAAGCAAATACAGGAGTTGATAAAAGCCATCAACAAATCAAACATCAGTGAACTGAAGATAGAGCAGGGAGATTTTAAAATAACCATCAAACAGCAATCGCAAGTAAGCGAAACCCAGTTTGTAGCCGTGCAAGCGCCAATGCCTATGCAGCCCCTACAAACTGCTGCTCCCCAGGCTTCCATAGCCGCACCTGCACAGCCTGCTGAAGCGGCTGCCCCACCCGTACACGCACCGGCAACTTCCGGAGGCAATACCACCATCATCAAATCTCCTATGATTGGTACGTTTTACCGCAGCCCCTCACCGGATAAACCTGCATTTGTAAATGTGGGCGATGATATAAAACCAGGCGATGTGATCTGCATCATCGAAGCCATGAAACTTTTCAATGAAATAGAAAGCGATTTTTCAGGAAGAATCGTTCGGGTACTGGCAGATGATGCTTCCCCCGTAGAATACGACCAACCCTTGTTTGAAATTGAAAAAGTATAGAATCATTAGCTAATTAGCTTATCGGTTAATTAGCTATTCAGGTTTCCTCAAATTATCAAATCAGCCAGTTATTAGCTAAGTTAAACTTATGTTCAAAAAAATACTGATTGCCAACCGTGGAGAGATTGCTTTGCGTGTCATCCGCACTTGTCGGGAGATGGGTATTAAAACGGTAGCAGTCTATTCTACTGCCGATAAAGACAGTCTGCACGTGCGTTTTGCAGATGAAGCCGTATGTATAGGCAAGGCACAAAGCGGAGATTCTTATCTGAATATCCCACACATTATGGCAGCGGCAGAAATCACCAATGCAGATGCCATCCACCCCGGCTACGGCTTCCTTGCAGAAAATGCAAAATTTGCAGAAATCTGCGCACAATACCATATCAAATTCATCGGACCCACACCGGAAATGATCCGCGCTATGGGCGATAAGATGACGGCAAAAGAAACAATGGTAAAAGCCGGCGTACCGTGCATTCCCGGTTCAGAAGGATTGCTGGAAAGCCTTGATGAAGCCAGGAAACTGGCAAAAGAAATGGGCTACCCCGTCATTATAAAAGCTACTGCCGGCGGCGGCGGCAAAGGCATGCGTGTAGTGTGGGAAGAAAAAGAAATGGAGCGTGCCTATACTACTGCCAAAGCGGAAGCTGCCGCATCTTTCAAAAATGACGGAATCTACATGGAAAAATTTGTAGAAGAACCCCGCCATATAGAAATCCAGATTGCCGGCGACCAGTTCGGAACCGTATGCCACCTCAGCGAACGGGATTGCTCCATCCAACGCAGACACCAAAAACTGTTGGAAGAATCGCCCTCGCCATTCATGACCCCGGAGCTTCGCCGGAAAATGGGAGAAGCCGCTATAAAAGCCGCTTCCGCCATCAATTATGAAAGCGTAGGCACCATAGAATTTTTAGTGGATAAACATCGTAATTTCTACTTTATGGAAATGAACACCCGCATCCAGGTAGAACATTGCGTAACGGAAGAAGTGATTAACTTCGATCTCATCAAAGAACAAATAAAAATTGCAGCCGGCATACCTATAAGCGGAAAAAATTATGAGCCGCAGATGCACGCCATCGAATGCCGCATCAATGCCGAAGATCCTTATAACGATTTCCGCCCTAGCCCCGGACACATCACGGTGCTGCATACACCAGGCGGGCACGGCGTGCGGGTAGATTCGCATATCTATGCAGGCTATACCATCCCTCCTTTTTACGATTCTATGATTAGTAAAATAATTGCTATCGCACAAACAAGAGAAGAAGCAATCCATACGATGGAGCGTGCGCTCAGCGAGTATGTGATAGAAGGCGTTAAAACCACCATTCCGTTTCATCAGCAGCTTATGAAAAACAAAGACTTCCGGGAAGGAAACTTCACTACGAAGTTTATCGAAAGCTTTGAATTAAAATAAGCGCGTAGCATCTCCCGAGGAAACTAAAAAGGCTGCCTTCATCAGGCAGCCTTTATTTGCACGAGATTTTTTACAGAGGTTAAAATGCAGATATAGATGTTTGAGATTTCAGATATTGGTTAGCAAGCAAATTGGTAATCGAAACTTTCGATTCGTTTCTCAATTTATAATAAGCATAGGCTTCATTGAGCATTTGCTCCAGCCTTAGTTCATCCCAGGGTTTAGGCAGGCAAGCATAAATCTTTCCTTGCATAATCGCCTCCCTGGCTTCTCTTTCCGGAGCGCAGCCTGTTACAAGAATAGCTACAGGGTTTGAATATTTATTCCCTATAATTTCTACTAAATCCAAACCGGTAATATCGGGCATCCGATGGTCGGTAAGCAGAATATGGATAGTGTTTTTTTCCAGTACTTGGGTGGCTTCTTTAATGTTCAATGCTAAATGAACATTATATTTCAAACGAAACATTGCCTTAAAAGACAATAGGTTGTTGATTTCATCATCAACATATAGAATGTTGATTGGATTACGAGCTGTCATCATAAAATAAGTTTTAATAAATTTTTAAAATAAGCCGTGCCTAGAAAGGCACAGCTTTTTCGCTTTTCTATACGTCAACCTAAAGAGCTTATTCTACTTATATACTAGAACGAATTTTCTACTTACGAATGCGTGAATCAAATGTAAAACAGAGTTTACTATATTCAAACATCTTTGATAACAAATATACGGTATAATTTTACAAAACCAAATCTCCCCGATAAATTATTTTTTATTTTTTGGGTAGAGTATCCGGGAAACGAGAAAAGCTGTAGGAGAATAAAAATTAGTAAAAAAGAAAAATATACGCAAAAATCGTTAGAGGGATATTGCTATAAACCTATAAAAACACGCGTAAAATCAGCCTTTCAGCAGCTTTTTATAGAGTTGTTCTTTTTCTTCAAGGCATTGATAATATTTTTCCTTGAAGTCGTAATCAACATTGGTAGGATTATACATTTTCCCTTTTCCCGTAAACAGCCAGTTGAGATTCAGGTCTTCAAATTTGTTTGAAATATCTTCTATAATCTGCACACTGGGGCTTGCATTTTCGGTATTAAACAGCCTATACAGCTTTTGTGGCGAGGAGTAACCCAGCAGCAAGGCAAGGTCTATAACACCTATGCCTTTGTCATCAATAAATTGTTTTAATCTGGCTACGAGCTCTCTCATCAGGGATAATGCAAGCGGGTTGATTTTCAGAGACAAATATAAAATATGTTGTACAAAATCCCCTATATTTTTCCACAACTTCAAAACATCTTTTAAAGCGTTGTTTTTTTGCAAATAGATTGTATTTTGACGAGGTACTGACCGTAAAACAAAACAGAGGAAACCATGTCCTTAAGCAAGAAAATCACGATCGGCATAGCCGATGACAATGCCATCTTCCGTGCCGGCCTACACAAAACAATAGAAGGTTTTGACGACCTGTCCATTGAGGTAAGTGCAGAAGATATTGATTCTTTATTCGCCGGCATAGGAAGGCTGTCTGCTGCTCCGGATATATGTATTATAGACATTTCGATGCCCGATGCCTATCAGGCACTCAAACGGATGCGGGAAGAATATCCCGATGTGAAAGTGCTGGTGCTTTCTTCCATTAGCAACGAGCTGAGCATTATCCGCACCATCAAGATCGGCGCCAATGGCTTTATGCTGAAAGGTTTTACCCCGGATAAGCTCTATCGCGCTTTAAAATCCATCCACGACCAGGGAGATTTTGTAAGTGAGAATTACAATCCTATGGATAAAGAAAAAATAACGCATGAAAGCCTTACCTTCCATTTATCCTATCTGGAACTGGATATATTATCGCAGCTTTGCACAGAGGCCGGCATGAAAGATATAGCCCGCAATATGGGTATTAGCATGAAGGAATGTGAAAAACTAAAAGAATCACTCTATAAAAAAATAAAAGTGAAAGACCGTGCGGAGCTGATTCTATTTGCTATCCACATCGGTATCTTGTCTGTAAAATAGTGTAAGAAAGATGGACGGTAAATCAAAAAAAGAAATAAAAATAGCCTTGGTCATAAGCGATGCCATTTTCCGAAGCGGCATGGAATTTTTTATCGGCACTCATGAAAATATGAACGTGCATTTTGCTACGGATAAGGTAGAAGCGCTAAAAGAATATATTGCCACGCATAAAGATATTGCCATTTGCATAGCCGACTGGCATCTTCATAAAGATGAAACGGCGCATTATATAGAAGCCTTTAAACATGCTGTGCCGGATTTAAAATTTGTTTTATTTTCAAAAGCCGTTCATCCTTATAATGTAAAAAAAGCCATTGCCATAGGCTGTAACGGCATTATGGATAAATATGCGGATGCGGCTACCGTAGTGAAAGCTTTGCTAAACGTCCATTACACCGGCAGTTTTTACGAAAGTGGTATCAACCCCAATGAGCTGGAGCATAGTAAAAACGAGCTGATTACCGACCTGGAATTGAAAGTATTAAAAAACCTGTGTACCAATAAAACCAACCGGGAAATCTGCGAAGAATTGAACATGAACCGCACCATTCTTACCGCTTATAAAAACTTATTGTTCAAAAAACTCAGTGTCTCCTCTCGTGAGATGCTGATCAAATGTGCCTATACGCTTGGGTTGATTGAACGATAACCGCTAAGATTATTTTCGCGCATCCCTATCCTTGCGCTCCGGTCTGTTTCCGTTTCCTTTGGGGCGGTCTTGGCGCTGGGATGGTACTCCACCTTCTTGACGAGGCTGACCTCCACCCTTTCGCGGCGGCTGACCTTGTGGCGACGGCTTGCCGGAAGGACGTTGCGGCGCACGATTGCTTGCAGCGGATGGCTGCTGCGCTCCTTGTGGCGATTTTTGTTTCGGTTTTCCTTTTCTTTTATTAGGGGATTTTTCTAAGGCTTTTAATGAGATTTGTCCTACATCATTCACAAAACCCATTTCGGCTTTTACCGAGCTCTTAGCCGTATTCACTTCAAGTTCTTCCGGCTGTAGCTCATCCGGTTTTTTACCTTCTTTATTTAATTTCAAAATTTCGCGGACACGTGCTATAGACAAGGGGTATTGTTTATTGCTTTCCTTAAAGCTATACCACATCAGGTTCTTGAAAATATCTTTTTTCTGGAGATGAGCTGTTCCCTGGCGGGTCTCAATGGTATCGGCATGGTCGGGAAAACCCCTCAACGCATCCATATAAGTATCCAGTTCGTAATTAAGGCAGCATTTAAGCCGTCCGCACTGACCGGAAAGTTTCGTTTGATTGATAGATAAATTCTGATAACGGGCAGCAGTCGTATTCACGGATTTAAAATCGGTAAGCCAGGTGCTGCAACAAAGTTCTCTGCCGCAAGAGCCTATACCGCCAATTTTTCCACTTTCCTGCCTGGCACCTATCTGCTTCATTTCCACCTTCAGCTTAAATTCGTTGGCATAGGTTTTAATCAGCTCCCTAAAATCCACACGGGCATCTGCCGTATAGAAAAAGGTTGCTTTTTTGCCATCTGCCTGGATTTCCACTTCGCAGATTTTCATTTCCAGATTCATCTGCCGGGCTATCGCTCTGCTTCGCACCATTACTTCCTGCTCTCTTTCTTTATTTTTTTGAAAACTGGAAAGATCCTCATCTGTAGCAAGGCGCATGACGCGTTTAATGTTCATGTCATCCTTTACTCCATATTTCTTCATTTGCAGACGCACCAACTCGCCGGTGAGATTTACCATGCCTACATCGTAGCCGCTTGTACCTTCTACGGATATCATTTGTCCTTTTTCAAGCACATGCGGTGTATTGTTTCTGAAAAAATCTTTACGGCTTCCTTTATTGAACGATACTTCAATGACATTGTACGGCTTGGCATGGTCTTGCAAGGGCAATTCGCTCAGCCAGTCAAAAACATTCAACCTGTTGCAACCTCCGGAACTGCATCCGCCGTTACTTTTGCAGCCTGCAGGCTTTCCATTGGCGCCCGTGCCGCAATTTCCACATCCCATAATCAAAAATATATTTGGACAATAAGAACATCAAACTGCAACGCAGGTGATACCCTTACTGATATAGTTAAAAAAATACAGCGACGAAAATACAAAAACTAAATGTGTGAAAACAATTTCCTTTTTTCTAAAGGGTTTCTTTCGGATGCTTGCCTTTATGCGCCGGAGTTAAATAATTTTAGGAAATGTGTTACGAATAGGTTGCGAAAAAAACAAGGGTTTTAGCATGATTCGCTAAAACCCTTGTTAATATTGGTGGTTCCGTAGGGGCTCGAACCCTAGACCCGCTGATTAAGAGTCAGCTGCTCTACCAACTGAGCTACGAAACCGATTGGGACACAAAGGTAAAAAAATGAAACTCATTTCACTATGGTAGCTCTATATTTTTAGAAATGCCTGATGTTGCCTGTAAAAACTGATTTTGCTTTATTGAAATACGGACAGGTTCATAAAAAAAAATCTCCCTATACCGGGAGATTTTTTTAGAGAATGTTGTTTTTTTTATTGGGCTATATTCAGTCCGTAGTAATACATGGCATTATTGCCCGGATAAAAACCGCCGAGGCGCACCTTGCCTGTTTTTGCTAATACTCGCTGTACATCATCGGCGCTGTTTACCTCAGTATCGTTGGCGCTGAGGATGATAAATCCTTTTTTCATATTGGTTTGCAGGGCTATGATTCCGGAAGAAATATCGGTTACGATCGCGCCGTTTTCCACTCCGTATTCGGATTTTTCTTTTTCTGTAAGCGGGCGCATATTCGCACCCAGTAAAACCGCCGTGTTTGCAGCCTGCCCTCTCATCAAAGACGTGTTGCCGTTAATGTTTTTCAAGAGCACCGAAGTATTTCGTTCTTTTCCATCCCTTATATAGGTAACACTTACATGATCGCCGGGTTTGTACCGGGCAATTTGCTCCAATAATTCCGGTTCGGAATTGACGGCTATGTCATTGATACGAGTAATATAGTCGCCTTCGCGAATACCCGCTTGATACGCCCCTGTGTTTTCAGGAACGCCGGCCACATACACTCCTTCAATACGGTTTTCACTGATGGTCAGGTCGCGGGGGTTGCGTGTGCGAAGTTCAATACCCAGATAAGCACGCTGCACGGTACCGAATTTAGTAAGGTCGTTCACCACTTTCTTTACGAGGTTAGCCGGTATAGCGTAGGAATAGCCCGCATAGGAACCGGTAGGCGAGGCGATGGCGGAGTTTATCCCGATTAATTGTCCTTCGGTATTCACCAATGCACCGCCGCTGTTACCGGGGTTTACGGCCGCATCCGTTTGAATGAAGCTCTCTATAGCCGATGCGGATTGGGTGCGGTTGATACCTAACGAACGACTTTTGGCGCTTACGATACCTGCGGTTACCGTAGCATCCAGCGTAAGGGGATAGCCCACCGCCAGCACCCATTGACCGAGGCGCACGTTATCAGAATTGCCAAACTCCATATAAGGCAGGTTTTTTTCATCCACTTTCAGCACGGCAATATCGGTAGAGGCATCCTTAGCCACCACTTCCGCTTCCGTAGTATAGCGGTCGTTAAAGGTAACGGTTACATTTTCCGCATTGGCTACAACGTGGTAATTGGTTACGATATAGCCATCGGGCGATACCACCACCCCGGAGCCGGAGCCCATTTGCGGGGGCATATAATATTGTTGTGGCCCAAAGAACTGTTCAAAAAAATCACCGGTTCTGGCAGTTACCTTACGTCCCTTTGTCTGCGTTTTAATATGCACTACAGCTTCCACGGAAGCGCTTGCTGCTTGCTCAAAATCGGCAGGAGGTATGCTGCTTGCTCCAACGAATTTATAGTTGGCATAATTGACCGGCAGGTTTTTCACCTCAGAGGATACAAACGGTAAACGATCCTGATACTTTCCCGCGATAAAGAGGGTAAAGACAGAAGTAAGAGCGGCAGTAAGAACTACCGGAATGAATTTTAATTTCATAGCTTATTTCTCCTTTTTTTGTTTATCGAAATTATTTTTCAAATGCTATATGATTCTGTTAAAACCAATCAATTACAATGCCTGAATGCTAAAAACTACGTTAAAAAAATCTTTAGCCCGATGAATGAGATTCCGGCGGGTGATTTTTGGGTCTTGAATTTTGATTTTTTTCATTACTGATTTTGAATTTTCCTCTGCTTTTCCTAAAAATCCTCAACGCTACCACTTACCTTTGCGCAAATTTTATCAACTAAAAACTTCCTAAAAACAATGAGTTTCATTTCAGACGTTATCGCACGCCAGGTGTTGGATTCACGTGGCAACCCTACCGTAGAGGTGGATGTATGTACCAGTGACGGACACACAGGCCGTGCTGCCGTACCCTCCGGCGCTTCTACCGGCAAACATGAAGCCGTGGAGCTTCGCGACGGAAATAAAAAACAATACCTCGGTAAGGGCGTACTGAAAGCCGTAGCCAATATAAATGACAAACTGGCGGAAGAACTTTATGGATGGGATGTAACCGACCAGCGCGGAGTGGACAAGCTGATGTTAGAAATGGATGGTACGGAAAACAAAGCCAAACTCGGCGCCAATGCTATCCTCGCAGTGAGCCTCGCTACCGCCAAAGCCGCTGCTAAAACTACAGGGCTGCCCCTATACCGCTATGTAGGCGGCGCTAATGCCAAAACCTTGCCCGTGCCTATGATGAACATTCTCAATGGTGGCGCTCATGCGGATAACAAAATAGATTTTCAGGAATTTATGGTAATGCCGGTAGGCGCTTCCACATTCAGCGAAGGGCTGCGCTGGGGCGTGGAAATTTTTCATGAATTGAAAAAAGTATTGAAAGATAAAGGCTACTCTACCAATGTAGGCGACGAAGGCGGTTTTGCACCAGACATTCAAAGCAATGAAGAAGCCATAGAAACCGTGCTGAAAGCCATAGAAAAAGCCGGCTATAAACCTGGCGAACAAGTAGCAATCGCTATGGATGCCGCCATCAGCGAGCTTTATGATGCTAAGTCTAAGAAATATGTATTTCACAAATCAAACGGTGCCAAACTGAGCAGTGAAGAAATGGCAGCCTACTGGGTAAAATGGTGCAAAAAATATCCGATAGTGAGCATAGAAGACGGCATGGATGAAGATGACTGGAATGGATGGAAAATGCTGACCGAGAGCCTGGGAGATAAAGTACAGTTAGTGGGCGATGACCTGTTTGTAACCAATGTAAAACGCTTGCAACGCGGTATAGACGAAGGCGTAGGCAACGGCTTGCTGGTAAAAGTAAACCAGATAGGCTCCCTCACCGAAACCATAGATGCCGTAAGCCTTGCCCAATGCAACGGCTATAATACCATCATGAGCCACAGAAGCGGAGAAACAGAAGACTATACTATTGCCGACCTCGCCGTAGCGCTCAACTGCGGACAAATAAAAACCGGCTCTGCAAGTCGCTCCGACCGTATGGCAAAATACAACCAGCTCCTGCGCATTGAAGAAGAACTGGATATAGTAGCCTATTATCCCGGCAAAAAACTTAAATTTGGTAAGTAATAAATTATCCGGAACAATGTCTTTCATTTAAAGGAATAACGCATTTCATAGAGGAATGATTCTTTTTTGAAAACAAACTTTTTTAAAATGAAGGACATTGTTCTTTAATTCTAAACTTCATAGGCAATGAGCAAAAAATGGCTTCGTTTCTTTACCAATAAATTCATCTTAACCGGCAGCGCCTTTGCTGTTTGGATGATTTTTTTTGATGAGAATAACTGGAATACGCAGCGACACCGTAAGGCTTTGCTGGAAGAAACCAAAGACAACATAGCCTATCTCGAAAAAGAAATAGCCCTTCAAGAAAAACGCCATAAAGACCTCATCTCCGACCCGCGTGTGCTGGAAAAATTTGCCCGCGAAAAATACCGGATGAAACGGGATAATGAGGATGTATATGTAGTGGAAAGAAAATAAACCTCAGCCCGATTTCCCCTATAGAACCTTTGTATTTTTGCCGCTCCGCTCCTCATTTTATCGTGCATTCTCTAAAATGCCTTAGCCATGCTTAGTTATTGGGAACAACATAGTCTGCTGACATACGATCATATCATTATCGGCAGCGGTATCGTAGGGCTTAGCCTTGCCATTGAGCTGAAGGAAAAATACCCTGCTCACAGGGTGCTGGTTTTAGAACGGGGTTTGCTGCCCACAGGTGCCAGCACACGCAATGCAGGTTTTGCTTGTATGGGCAGCCCTACGGAATTGCTGGACGATCTTACCCACATGACCGAAGCAGAAGTACTCTCGCTTTTTGAAAAACGAAAACAAGGATTAGCTATTTTAAGGAAGCGCCTGGGAGATGAACACATAGGCTACGAGGCAAGCGGTAGCTATGAATTGATCCATAAAGATGAACTGTACGTATTGGACCGGCTGGACTATCTGAACAACCTGCTACGCCCCATTACCCAAACCACCACTTTCCGCTTAGCCAATGAAAAAATAGAACCGTTCGGATTCCGAAAAAACGATACAAAAGCATTAATTGAAAACCATGGTGAAGGATCACTGCATACCGGAAAGATGATGCGGGCATTGATGGATGTTGCTTTATCCAAATCCATAGAAATAAAAACCGGAGCAGAGGTTACGGGTTTTGAGGAAGAAGAACAGCAGGTAGCCGTTTTTGTAAAAGACAGTCTGTGGCAAGATCATTTAACACTATGCGCTCATACCCTGAGCATTTGCACCAATGCCTTTGCCAAGCAACTTTTACCGGAAGAAGAACTTACTCCCGGACGCGGACAAGTACTCATCACAAAACCTATAACCAAGCTTCCGTTTAAAGGAGTTTTCCATTTCGACAAAGGCTATTATTATTTCCGGGAAATAGAAGGCAGAGTCTTATTCGGAGGCGGAAGAAATTTAGATATTGAAGGCGAAACCACTACTTCATTCGGGGAAAACGAGCTTATCCTTCACGATTTGAAATCCAAATTGAAAGAAATTATCCTGCCTGCGATACCTTTTGAAGTGGAACGGCAATGGAGCGGCATCATGGCTTTTGGAACCAATAAGCAACCTATTGTGAAAGCCCTTTCACACCGTATATTCGGCGCATTCCGAATGGGAGGAATGGGCGTGGCAATGGGCAGCAAGGTAGCAGAAGAACTTGCCGAAAAAATTCAGATACACACAGCAAATTTCTCATAGCTATATGATTCCGAAATTTCTTTGATGCCTATAAAATTAACTTAGCTTTCTAAGGACGGGAATAGACCTGTGTAGCGGTGGCATTTTCGCCGTTCAGTGTTTTGGTGGCCGTTATTTTAAAAGTGGAATTATCCAACGTAACGATATCCCAGGTTTGACTTCCTTCATCATTCGTACCGGTAAATTTATCGCCATTTATATCCCATGTTCCGTCGGTTTTTGTTTGAGGATTATCAGGCGAACATTTTGTAGCGCCTTCATCCCTGAGTATGGTTTTATCCGTCTGGAAGGTATATAAATCATCCTTTTCGCAATCGTCCACCAACCCTAACAAATCGCTGCTGCCGGAAGATGTGGTCAGGGTATATTCTGTTATCTTCCAAGTGCCGGTAGTCAGTGCCGTTGTATTGTTATTTCCACCTCCGTTATTCAACAAAGGATTGCCTACGTTACTATTATTTGTATTAGGATTGGCATCATAGTCGCCATTGCTGCACGCAAAAAAACTGATGGAAGCAAAGCCTACTAAACCTGCGAATATTATTTTTTTCATATTGCTGTAATGATTGAACGATTCTTGCTTCCGTAAAGATAATAATGTGCTGCTATTTTCAAAATATTCTTATAGGTTTTGCGCGCTAATATAAAGCCGCATCAGATAAAATAACAAAGCCGGAGGATAAAAACAGGCTAAAATAAAAAAGCCGACTTGAGAACAAGCCAGCCCCTATAAACCCTATCAACTGCAAATGTAAGCAATCATCTGAAATGGCAAATATTTTTCCCGATTTTTTTAAAAGATTTTAAGAAAAAGACTTCGGGGCATTCACCGACCATTCGGTTCGGTTTACCGACCCTATATTCCGGCTGACCGAATATCTTGCTCGAAACAGAAATGTTACTCCTTAGTTTTGTGCCATCAATATCATCAAAATTATTTATGAGTATTCCAAAATTTATTTTTTATAGTTTATTCTTGCTTTTTTTCGCCGGTAATATGGCTGCGCAGGTAAACCTAAGCGGCAGGGTATTGGATGAAAAAGGCAACCCGGTAAGCGGAGCCAGCGTATCACTGGATAATACCTTGGACGGTGCTACCACCGACAGCTCCGGAGCTTTTCTGTTTTCTACTACTGAAAAAGGAATGCAAACCATAGTGGCTACCGCCGTAGGATATTCCTCATCCGGTACGCAAGTAAACGTAGATCAACAAATAACCGGCATTTCCCTCACCATCAAAAACACCGCAAAAACACTGGAAGAAGTGAGCATCACAGCGGGAGCATTTGAAGCAAGCAATGACAAAGACAAGACTGTGCTAAAACCTCTGGACATCGTAACCACAGCGGGCGCACAAGCGGATGTGGTGCGTGCTATAGAAACCCTCCCCGGCACACAAAAACAGGGTGCGCAAAACGGGCTTTTCGTTCGCGGGGGTGATGCAAGTGAAGCGGCTTATATTATAGACGGGCTTGTGGTGCAAAACGCATTCTTCAGCGGGCCTCCCGGTGTGGCTACCCGCAGCCGTTTCGGAGCATTTCAGTTCAAGGGAGTGTCTTTTAGCTCCGGTGGCTATTCCGCCCGCTACGGTCAGGCGCTTTCTTCGGTGTTAGAGCTCAGCAGTCTCGATCTTCCGGAGCAAAGTACCGCCAACATAGGACTTAACATGGCAGGCATCTACGCAAGTGGCAGCAAGCTATGGAAAAACAGTGGCGGCGACGTAACCGCTTATTACAATAACCTGCAACCTTTCTATGGGCTTATAAAAACCAATGTGGATTTTTACAACGTACCTAAAGGCTATGGCGGCTCTGCAAGATATGCCTGGAAGCCCGGTAAGAATAGTTTGCTGAAAATAAACATCGCCGGAAATGAAATAAAAAGCGGCATTGCCATACCCGACCCTTTTGAACCCGGACAAAAAATAAACTACGATCTGAAAAACAACAACTATACGGCTACGGCTTCTTTCAAACAGCATTTCAACGAAAAATTCACCCTATATACAGCCGCGGGTTATAGCTATAATAAAGATGAAACCCGTTTTGATACACTACCCGGATCGCAGCGGGATGAGCGGATGCAAGTGAGACTGGAAGGGAAATATTATGTAAATACCCGATTGAGTATATTGCTGGGTACGGAACTGCAACAATATGATGTGGATAGCCGGTTCCTATATTATAAAAGTAATTTCAGCGAAACCATGCTGGCAGGGTA
>JAEZZY010000019.1 GCA_023418315.1 Bacteroidota bacterium | reverse complement strand
GAACCTACGTTTGTATCAACCGGCTACCGTTACGGTGATTGCCTATACCCTGGCGGGTTGTTGGGATACGGCTTCGCTGGCATTCACCGTGGCAGATATAAATCATACGGTATCCATTCCCAATGCCTTTACGCCTAATGGGGATGGAAGGAATGATGTGTTCCGTCCGTTACTGCCTATGAAGCGTGCTTATACAATCAAGTACTTCCGCATCTACAACCGGTGGGGGCAAGAGGTCTATCACATCAACGGCGAGCTGACGAAAGACGGATGGGACGGCACCTACAAAGGCGAACCCTTAGATACCGGTGTGTATCATTACTATCTCGAAATAGAATTTGCCGATGGTGAAAAATACAGCACAAAGGGAGAGGTTACGTTGATTCGATGATGAGAGCGGGGATAGTTTAATGGGTTAAAAAGAGATTGCAGCGCCGAAGGCGCTGCAATCTCTTTTTTGTGGACGTAATTTATGGATTTAATAGACTTATTCCCTTCCTAACTTACCGCCCATAGCTCAGTTCACACCAGGCTTTTTCACTTCCTACTCCGAGTGCTGCCTTAGCTCTGCTGCTGATACCGATAATGCAATTATGATAAAGCCCAGTATTGGGAAGAGCTCCCAGCACTTTTACAAATACGGTTTTACCGTTTCCCGTATTCCGCACTTTGATGATAGCTCCTTTAGGCGCATTATTATGAAAAGCATAGTAGAAACTGGCGCTGCCATTATTGGATTTGAAAAAAGCGGCAGGACCTTTTTCCGTTATAATGCCATGTACCGTCTGCTCGTCATAGATTATTTCCGCCTCTGTTTTTTCCTCTTCCAGTGAATCTTTTACCGGTGGCAAGGTGAAGCGAAACGTATCCTGCTTGGGTTGGCGTAACATAGGAGTCGTAACGGGCGGCTTTACCGCCACGGAAGATGCCGGCGGCTGCGATGTAACCGGTTGTTCCGGTTCTTTCACCGGCGGAAGGGAAGTGCCGGTAAGATCATAGAGTATCCATCCCACTTTCAACACCACACCTTCGTAAAGGTCATTAGGTGTCAGATTATTCCATTCCAGCAGGCGGCGCTGATTGACGCTGGAATTTTTTGCAATGCGTTTCAGGCTTTCTCCGGCGCGCAACCGGTGATAAATAGGACGCATTTCATCGGTGTACATTCCGGTTTCCGTTTTGAGATTGTAGGCGCCCAGCGGTATTTCCAGTACACTACCGGGAATGGGCTTCTGGCGTAAATTCATTTCATTGGCATCGGCAAGCATAGCCGGAGGAATATGGTAATTTCTGGCAACGGAAAAGATAGTTTCTCCCTTTTTCACCCTATGATTAAGAAACCAGCCATCCCCGCCGTCATATACAAAAAGGCTGTCTTTTTTCTGTGCCTGTGCAAAACTGCAGACAAGCAAAAGCAGAAACATGCAAACAAAATGTCTTATCATGAAATAAGCTGTTTTTTTGATCCAAACAATTTTTATGCCTGATCTTCGGGCGGCAGTTCCATTCTTATTCGCCAATGCTTGGGCAGGTAGTTATTGCTCCGGTTGCCTAATGATTTAATCCATCCTAAAGAAAGCCCTTGATACGTTACAAGATACCAACCTTTTGGAAGTTCCCTACTCCCAATATCTTCTTTTTTCAAAAATCTTAACGCGGTTTCCCTATCCACCTCCTTAGCAGGCAGGTCTTTATACCGGTCAATACTCATAGCCACTTCATGGTGGGGTATCCATTCCTTGGGTGTGAAGGTGCCTATGTTCACGCCTGTTTTTCGCAAATAAAATCTGCTTTTCAACAATCGGTAATCCGCTTCATGTTCCTTCAGAATTGCCTTCCATCCGTCAGGGCTTTCTATAAAATGCCAATTGTTTTCGGTTAAAATAGTTTTGGAATATTCTTTTATTTTTTCGAGGGAGGAGGGTTTTTCTTTTGGAATTTTTGTTGGAGAAGACACACTGTTTTTTCTTATTGCAGCAATAAAAAATCCTTCACCCCGCAGCTTGTCAGGAAAAAAACGATAACCGCAAAGCCGGTTTTTATAGGAAAATGTTTCTACAATATTCCATTTTTTCTCCGTGCGAAGCGGTATAGATGATACCTCAAATTCATCGCTTAGCCAATCCAGTATTTCTTCATTTTCCTGGGGAGAAAAGGAACATGTGGCATAAATCAGCACCCCATTTTCTTTTAGGCAATTCCAGGCATCGGCAAGGATGCGTTTTTGCCTGGCTGCGCAAATTGTTACATTCTCCATCGTCCAGTTCTCCAACGCTTTTGGGTCTTTTCGGAATAACCCGGAACCGCTACAAGGCGCATCTACTACCATGAGGTCAAAATAGCCGTTTATCGTTCCGAAATCTTTGGGATCATTGCTAGTTACCCAATGATTGGTATAACCCCATCGCACCGTGTTTTCTTCAAGAATGGCAGCCCGTGTACGGATTACTTCATTACTGATCAGCAAGCTGTTTTCCGTCAGTAAGGATGCCAGTAAAGTGGATTTTCCACCCGGTGCGGCACAGAGGTCTAACACCCGCAACTGAGTTTGCTCCGGAAACAGTTGTTTGACGGCATGATCCAAAAACATGGAAGACGCCTCCTGCACATAGTATCCTCCCGCATGAAAAACCGGGTCGGTAGTAAACAAAGGGCGCTCAGACAAGTAAATCCCCGTTTCGCACCAGGGAACGGTAGTGCCGGCTATTGCCGGAGTGATCTTCCGCGGATGGAAACGTAGGGATGTAGCGGAGGGATGTCTATGGGCTTCCTGAAATTCGTTAAGATTAAATTCTTCTATAAACGATAAGGAAGATAAAAGCGCCCGGGGAAGTAGTTTCATATCAACCCTTCAAAAATAGGCAGTCCTTAGGCAAATAAAAAACCGCAACATAAGTGCTGCGGTTTCTCCAAATATAATAAGTGAGCTTATACCTTAAAGTGTGCAAAGGCTTTGTTGGCCTCAGCCATGCGGTGTGTATCTTCTTTTTTCTTTACAGCAGCGCCTTCACCCTTGCTGGCAGCTACTATTTCATTTGCCAGTTTATCGGCGATGGTTTTACCATTGCGTTCGCGGCTATAGCGTATGAGCCATTTCATGCTCAGAGATATTTTGCGGTCAGGGCGTACTTCCGAAGGAATCTGGAAAGTAGCACCACCGATGCGGCGGCTGCGTACTTCTACAGCTGGTGTTACATTGACTAATGCGCGTTTCCACACTTCATAACCCTCTTCACCGGTCATTTTAGAAACTTTATCCAAAGCATCATAAAAAGCGGATAATACGATACTCTTATTCCCACCCCACATCAAGCAGTTTACAAAACGGGTAACCTGTTTGTCGTTAAATTTTGGATCGGGAGCTAAAGGAAGCTTTTTGGCTTGTGCCTTTCTCATTGTTTATTGAAAATTACTTTTAGTAAAAATTATTTTTTTGCTTTTTCTTTCTTCGTACCGTATTTAGAACGGCTTTGTTTACGGTCTTTCACACCCGCTGTATCCAAAGCACCCCGCACGATATGGTAACGTACACCCGGCAAATCTTTCACACGGCCTCCGCGAATCAACACGATGCTGTGTTCTTGCAGGTTGTGCCCTTCACCCGGTATGTAAGCGATCACCTCTATTTTATTGGTAAGGCGCACTTTTGCCACTTTGCGAAGCGCAGAGTTTGGCTTTTTTGGAGTGGTAGTATATACACGGGTACAAACACCGCGGCGTTGTGGACAAGCATCCAGCGCACGAGACTTGGATTTTGCGCGGATTTGCTCACGACCTTTACGAACTAATTGTTGTATAGTAGGCATTGCTTACTGTGGTAAATTTTTAATTTGGACGGCAAAGGTATGCCTTTTTCCCATCAAACGAAATTTTTTTTTGAACTATTTATTCGTCCACCGCTTTTGCAGCATATATAGCCTCAGCCATCTATAAAGAAACAATTTGGAAGCATCCGTTTTTTTTCTAAACGAATGCCTAAAAGCGCTCGGCTTTTTCCTTATCCCCATCCTGTTACTCCTTATTTATAAAGCCGTTGCAATTATTTTTTGGCGCATAGGCTATTGCATTTAACTATTTTTTAGCGGAAGGATAAATGAAAAGATAGCCGGGCAGGCATGGTTTTGTTTTCCTCATAGGCTGAAACAAAAAATCCAAATGTTATGAAAAAAATCCTTTTAGCAACTGCGGCAGTCGGGCTTTTTTTTACCGCCTGCAAAAAAGACGACAACCTGCCTTCTACCACCAATACTTGGAGAGTTGGCGCCAACACCCGAACCGCCACGAGTGTAACCGTTACCCAAACCACTTTATCCGCCACCGATAATAACAACGGCATTACGGTTACCTTCGGCAGCACCATCCCTACTACTGATGGCAAATTTAGAATAGTAGGCGGCACGCCGGCAGCCGGCGAAATAGCCATTACGGTTACGGAAGGAAGCGCCCTCAATGCATACCATACTACCGGTCTGGATAATAAAGAGGCTAATGTAACGGTAAACTCCAATAAGGTAGCAGTGAAAGTACCCGATGTATGGGCTAAAAACTTGCTGGGAACCGACAGCTTGCTCATTTCTGCCGACTTAAGACAGCCGTAACGGGTAATAAAGAGTATAAATAGAAGGAAAGCCGCGGACAAATTGCTTCGCGGCTTTTTTTCTTTATAAAGCAACTGAGAGTTCTCAAAAATCAATAGCTTTGGGAACGTATGCGAAAAACAAACCTCCTCTTCCTCGTTCTGTTTTCTTGCGTTCTTTTCTTTTCATGCCGCAGCACCATTGTGCGCAATGAAATAAAAGATGGCACCTGGATGGTGGACGATAAGGTCTATGAAACCGTAAACGTAACCCTACAGGACACAAGCAATACCATGATCGCCATAGGCCTGGACAGCAGAGGATTGGTGCTGAAATTCGGGAAACTGCCCACGGTAAACGGCAATTATAAAATCGTGCATAACCCCCAAACCGATGAAGAGGTGAAAATAATAGCCATCCTGCAAGACACTACGGATGCCTACCTCACTACCGGACTGGATGAAAAGTCGGCACGGATCAGTTTCAACAACGGATTAATGACAGTAAGAATACCACCGGTAGAGGCAGAACATGTGCATTTCAAAGGAGAAAAGATCACGATACAGGCGCTCCTCACGGAAAAATAGTATGCTTTTTCTTGAATGTAAAAGAACATTGCCGTATCATTGCTCTTCCTTTTTATATATAAATATCATAGCTGAATATGAACTTCCAACTTACAGAAGAGCAAAAAGCCGTACAAATGGCGGCAAGAGATTTTGCCCGAAACGAACTGTTGCCCGGCGTAATCGAACGCGATGAACAAGCAAAATTCCCTACGGAACAAATAAAAAAACTGGGCGAATTAGGTTTTTTGGGAATGATGGTAGATCCTAAATACGGCGGCTCGGGCATGGATACCGTGAGCTATGTGCTGGCTATGGAAGAAATTTCTAAAATAGATGCTTCCACCTCCGTATGTATGAGTGTAAACAACTCACTGGTGTGCTGGGGGTTGGAAACCTACGCCAATGAAGAACAAAAACAAAAATACCTCACCAAGCTCGCTACCGGCGAAAAACTCGGCGCCTTTTTGCTGAGCGAACCCGAAGCCGGCTCGGACGCTACATCACAACGCACCACCGCCGAAGACAAAGGCGACTACTACTTGCTGAACGGTACCAAAAACTGGATTACCAACGGCAGCTCTGCTGCTTATTATCTCGTAATCGCACAAACCTACCCCGAGAAAAAACACAAAGGCATCAACGCTTTTATTGTAGAAAAAGACTGGGCTGGTGTAACCGTAGGCGCTAAGGAAAACAAACTCGGCATCCGCGGAAGCGATACGCACAGCATCATGTTTCAAGATGTGAAAGTGCCTAAGGAAAACAGAATTGGCGACGATGGTTTCGGCTTTACCTTTGCTATGAAAACCCTTGCCGGCGGACGTATCGGCATCGCTTCTCAGGCATTAGGCATCGCCAGCGGCGCTTACGAACTGGCGTTGAAATATTCCAAAGAACGCAAAGCCTTCGGCACGGAAATCATGAATCATCAAGCCATTGCTTTTAAACTTGCCGATATGGCTACCGCTATAGAAGGTGCCCGCCTGATGTGCCTCAAAGCCGCATGGACCAAAGACCAGCATCAAGACTATACCTTGTCGGCATCTATGGCAAAGCTCTATGCTTCCGAAATAGCACAATGGGTAACCAGCGAAGCCGTGCAGATTCACGGAGGATATGGCTATGTAAAAGAATTTCACGTAGAACGCTTACTCCGCGATGCTAAAATCACCCAGATTTACGAAGGCACCAGCGAAGTACAGAAAATTGTCATCAGCCGTACTGTTTTGAAAGATTAACTGCTTCAAAAAATAAGAACGTTAAAAGGTTGTCCTAAAAGACAACCTTTCGTTTTTTGGGAAGTAACCTCCCAATGTTTGAACCAAAAAAACAAAAAACTCCTTGAAGTATTTATCAAGGAGTTTTAAGATTTGGGAGTGATCCCGCTGGGACTCGAACCCAGGGCCCATACATTAAAAGTGTATTGCTCTACCAACTGAGCTACGGAATCAACCGTATGTTCTTTTCAGAACGGGGTGCAAAGATAAAAATATCCGATTGCCCACCAAAAGTTTTACAAACTTTTTTTGAAGTATCTTGTTCATCTCTTTATAGTAAAGGGTTTCGGAGATTAAAAACATCAAAAACTTACTGCCAGTTTTACATTCAGCAGCCGTGAGGTGAGCCTGTTGGGTACCGCATATTCCCGCCCTGTGGTCTGATCCTGAATGAAGGTATAAGACAAGGTATTCTGAATGCCCAGCAGGTTAAATACTTCCAAACTGAGCCATACATGATTAAAATTTTTGAAGAAGCTATGGGCGGGTCGTTCTTTTTTGGCACCGTCCCAGAGTAGAGCAGCAAAACCTATATCCACACGGCGGTAGTCGGGCAGGCGGAGCGTATCGGCATAGCGTTCCTTATCCGGCGGGCCAAAAGGCAATCCCGTAGCATACATAAAATTGAGATGAACTTTAAAATTCTTGTTCGTAGGCAGGTAGTCTTCCATATAAAGCCCCAGCATAAAACGCTGGTCGGTAGGACGTGGAATATAACCGGGATAAACCGTAGCGCTGTCTGCTCCAAGCGTATTTTTATAAACAATTTTATCATTCAGCACGTCTTCAGCTGTTTTCATCACCCCTACACTTATCCACGAAGTGGCATCTTTTACCAGATCGCCAAACAAACGCACTTCACCTCCGTAAGCATAGCCCACTGCGCTGTTCTGTCCAAAATAGCGGATGCGCACATTATCATATTCATAGGGAACGAGGTCGGTCAGTTTTTTATAATATAATTCCGTAGTAAGCTTGAAAGGGCGGTTATACATTTTAAAATTATAATCGGTACCGGCTACGAAGTGCAAGGATTTCTGTGCCCTCAGCCCCTGGTTCACATTTCCGTTGAGATCACGCATTTCGCGATAGAGAGGAGGCTGGGCGTACATTCCCCCCGCAATTTTAAATATTACCTCCCGTTTCCAGTTGGGGCTATAGGCAAGCTGCACCCGTGGGCTAAGGATAAACTCGCCATTCAGTTGATTGTAATTAAACCGCAAACCGGCTGATACCGTCAGATCCAGTGAATCGCTAAACCGGAAATTATCTTGTATAAAGCCGCTGTAGCGCATATAGGAAAAATCTGCACCGGATTTATAAAACCGCATCATCACCAGCGAATCTTGCAGATAGGGTTGTGTAAATCCGGCAGAATCCCTGCGCTCCCATTCCCTAAGCCGGTCGTTGATGGAAATATAATGAGCATCCAGTCCCCAACTAATAAAATGTTTCTGCGCATCATAAAATCCGCGATGCCCTATATTGCCCATATTTACCTTTAGATAATTGCGCGCATAGGTATGAATGATGCCCGTGCCGAGACCATATTTAACCTGTCCGAAATTTTCTTTTCCTAAGTCCGTTTCTATTTCTCCTAAAGAGTACTCCCCGTGAATATCATAGGTTTCGCGTTCATCCGTTTGGAAGCCGGATGCGAGCAATTTCAGTTTTAATTTTTTACCGGGTTTATAGGATGCGGAAATGCCGCCAAATCTGGAGTCAAACTGGTCTATTTCTCCTCCATTAAAATAGGTTTCGAGCTTGAACGCCTTGTTGATAACCCCAAAGGTGCTCACCGATTGTTCGGGATAAAAAGTAAAGCGATTGCGTGCATAATTGGCAAGAATATCCACTTCCCATTTATCATTCGGGCGATAGTTTACATTGGCTTGCACATCGGTAAAGGAAGGATTGTAAATGCCTTTGGTAGGCTGCGCTTGCAATAAGTATTGATTGCTTTTTTGCCGAAGCCCTATGAGGTAGGTTAGTTTTTTATCGCGTGTAGCGCCTTCCAAATGCAGGCTGGCGCCCAGCAAACTAAGCATGACACTGCCGCCGAATTTTTCCGGGCGTTTATAATTCACATCCAGCACGCTGCTCATCTTATCACCATAGCGCGCCTGAAAACCGCCTACTGAAAAATAGACATTCGACACCAGATCCGCATTGATAAAGCTAAGCCCTTCCTGTTGTCCGCTGCGGGTAAGAAAGGGACGGTACACTTCAAAATCGTTTACATACACCAGGTTTTCATCATAGTTGCCGCCGCGCACGGTATATTGGGAAGTAAGTTCATTATTAGAGCCTACAAATGTTTTTAAAATGCCTTCAATGCCGCCTACGGTACTGGGCAGCAGCCCTGCTTTCGAAGCATCTATTTGTATGGCTCCTATTTCCGTTTTGGTGCGGTCGCTGCGTTTTATTACTTCACCTAATATATTTTCTTTTTTGCTAAATACCATATCCAGCACACGGCGTTCTCCGGCGCTAAGGGTTACTGATTTGCGCTGTATGGAAAGCCCCATGTAATCAAATACAAGGGTATGTTTTGTACCGGAAGGGAGCGTCAGTTCATAGGTGCCGTCCGGCAGGCTAAGCGTACCGATGCTTGTGCCTTCCACCGCTACGGTTACGAGTTCTATGGGGTTGCCTTGTTCGTCTTTCACAGTACCGGTGAGCACGGCTTGCTGTGCAGCAGCAGACCATACAATCAGCAACAGTAAAAGAGATGCAGATATTTTTTTCAAGTTCTTCGCAATTATTTTTTGGGTTTGCGCCAGACATCCGACAGCATCAGAAGCCCGGTGCGCCTTCATGAACACAGGTTCACCAAAAACGAATATACTCCGAAATTATTTTCCTGTGGCTTTTAGTTTTTGTATGGTGGCTATAGGATCGGGGGAAGAGAAAACCGTATTGCCTGCCACCAGCACATCCGCACCTGCATGGAGAATATCCTTTGCGTTTTCAAGCGTTACGCCTCCGTCTATTTCTATCAGTGTTCCGGCATTATTGCGCAGGATGATTTCTTTTAAGGTTTCTATTTTCTTTAAAGTATGAGGGATAAATTTTTGCCCGCCAAAACCAGGGTTCACGCTCATCATGCACACCAGGTCTATATCGCTTATCACATCTTCCAGGGCGCTTACCGGCGTATGCGGGTTGATGGCCACACCGGCTTTCATACCCAGTGCTTTTATGGCTTGCAGGCTTCTATGCAAATGTGTGCTCGCTTCATAATGAACGCTAAGGATATTCGCACCTGCTTTGGCAAAATCCTCAAAATATTTTTCGGGCTCTACGATCATTAGATGCACATCAAACACTTTCTTCGCTGCTTTTTTCATCGCGGCGATAACGGGCAGCCCAAAGCTGATATTGGGTACAAATCTTCCGTCCATCACATCCAAATGAAACCAATCCGCTTCACTTTGATTGATCATTTCAATGTCTTTCTCCAGATTGAGAAAATTAGCAGACAGTATGGAAGGCGCTATGATAGCCATGTTTTTTTAGAATATTAAATATAGATGGATGAATATACCACTTGCATAAACAAGTAGCGCTGCAAAGCTAAATTTTCTTACGGTACGAGGGCTATATGTGCATTAAAATTTGCAATCCTTTTATAGAAAAATATAAAGCATGGATGTAGCCGCCCTACTCCTTTTTCAAATCCTCTTATAGGCGTTTCTACCGGGCTGCTCATTTCAAAATGACGGTTTCGGCTCCTGGCTTCATCCTTGAAAATCGAAAATGAGATTTTGGATTTTCAAGGATGATTTTTTAAAGCACATTTCATCAAAACCAGTAATTGCCTATGACAAATAACCTAACTTTACCTTTCCGAAAAATAAAAACATGAAGAAATACGCGCCGGTATGGATGATGTTGGCAACTTGTTTGATCCTTGCCTATAAAGCAGCTGCACAAACGGATACATTGCCTTATTTGAAAAATACCGGGATGCCGACTTTGGTTTTTTTGAATTTAGACAGCACGGAGTTTAATACATTTCACATTGAGGAAGGAACCTATTCGGTGTGGATTTATTTCAGCCCAACTTGCGAACATTGTGAATGGCTGACGCAGGAAATTATCCGGCATCTTGATTCCTTTTCCAAAACTGAATTTTATATGATTTCTCCCGTAGATCTTTCGGTAACAAGAGCATTTGATAAAAAATACAACATAACCGGGCAACCGAAAATGCACCTCTACAAAGACGCACAACACCTTTTTGCCACCTATTACGGCGTGCGTTTCCTTCCTTTCATGGTGATTTATGATAAGAAAAAGCAACTCATTAAAACCGCTGAAGGAGGTATGAAAATAGACGAGTTAATCGAGCTTACACATCCCTAAGCTTCGCGCTTATTTTGGACAGATGAATGCGTTCATATTGCTACGCCCCTAAGCGCAGACCGTAAATACCCGAATACTTTGTTTGAATGCCTTCCAGAAAAGCAGAGAAATCCAACGGCTTTCCGGTAATTTTCACACACAATTCTTCACTGCGGTAGCGCCGTCCGTATTGATGAATATGGGTGCGTAGCCATTGCAGCAATGGAGCAAAATTTCCGGCGCTTATTTGTTCGTGCAGATTGCCTATATGAGCAGCGGCTTGCGCAAAAAACTGTGCTGCATATAAGCTACCGAGTGAATAAGTAGGAAAATACCCAAAGCTGCCGTGGCTCCAATGCACATCCTGCAACACGCCTTGGCGGTCATCCTTCGCAGAAATGCCCAGATATTTTTGATAGTATTCATTCCAAACAAGGGCGAGGTCTTTTGTTTTAAGTTCTTTGCCGAGAAGCGCTTTCTCTATTTCATAACGAATCATCACATGAAAATGATAGGTAAGTTCATCCGCCTCGGTGCGAATGAGCGAAGGCTGCACTTTATTCATTCCTTTATAGAAATCTTCCGTGCTTTTATTTTTCAATTGTGCAGGGAAAAAGGCTTGTAATTGAGGATAGAAATACGTCCAAAAATCATAGCTTCTGCCTACACAGTTTTCCCAAAGCCTCGATTGCGATTCATGAATAGATAAGGATGCCGCACCACCCAGCGGCAGTCCGTATTGTTCCTCCGGCAGCCCTTGTTCATACAGCGCATGGCCGCCTTCATGAATGCTGCTCCATAGCAGCGAACTAAAATCTTGCTCGCTCACTCTTGTGGTGATGCGCACATCTGTAGGGGCAAAGGAAGTGGTGAAGGGGTGTTCGGAAAAATCTTGTCTGCCCGCTGCCATATCATAGCCCATTTTGCGCAGCACTTCTATCGAAAAATCAAATTGTTTCTGCTTGTCAAACGATTGAAAAAAGAACGCATCAGAGACCTGCTCCACACTGCTAATCTTTGCCAGTACCGGTTGCAGTTGCTCCCGTACATTTTCAAAAACAGGGTCCAGCATAGCCACCGTAGCGCCTTTTTCATAATCATCCAGCAAGGCATCATAGGGGTGTTGTTCGTATCCGTATAGCTCCGCCTGTTGTTTCTTGAGTGCGATCATTTTTTCCAGCTCCGGTGCGTAGAGAGAAAAATCGTTTTTATGGCGCGCCTCTATCCAGGCGCTGAAGCTTGCGGTGGACTGCGCCGTCATTTGCTCTACAAACGCCGCACTCAGTTTTTTATTCTTTTCGTAATCTTCCAGACTGATGCGTACGTTTTGTTGTTGCACTTCGTTTAATTTTCCATCTTCTGCAAGCTCATGCAGTAAGTTGCCATAGGCTTCCGATGTAATCAGATCGTGCGCTTGTGCAGCCAGTGTAGCCAACTGCCGCCCGCGAAAAGCAAAACCTTTCTCCGGCATATACACTTCCTGATCCCATCCCAGCACGGCGGCGGCATTGTTGAAATCCGCTGCTTTTTGGGTAATGCTTTTGTATTGTTCGTATTGCTGAGACATGGTTCTACTCTTGAATTTTTATGAGGTGTTTTGCAGGGAAAACACAGGGAGCAAAAATTTTCGTACGAAGGTGCAAGGACAAAGATCGGAAGGCTATAATTTTTATACTTGCGCCTACCCTACCCTATATTCATTATTCTTCTTTCGGTTTTAAAGCATCTTCTTTTCCGTCCTCATAGGAAGGTTCATTCAGCTTCACGACATTGCTTTGCTTGCGCAATTTCATATTGAGCATTTCCACGCCGAAGGAAAACGCCATAGCGAAATAGACATAATTTTTCAGGTGCATATCGTGTGCTCTTTCGGCATCCCACCCTTCTACAATCAGCACCATGCCTACCATCACCAAAAAGGATAGAGCCAGCATTTTTAAGGTAGGATGTTTATGAATAAAATTGGCGATCCGTTCGCTGAAAAGGAACATAATAACCATAGCGATCACCACAGCCGTAATCATTACGGGTAATATCTTGGCAATACCCGATGCGGTGATGACACTGTCGAACGAGAAGACCATATCAATGAGAATAATCTGTCCCATAGCATTGGCAAAAGAAGTGGCTTTGGATTTGGCTTCGTTTTGCTTGGCTTCTTCATCGCCTTCCAGTTTATGGTGTATCTCCATTACGGTTTTTACTAAAAGAAATAACCCGCCCACCAACATAACCAAGCTGGCTATATCAAAGCCTTTACCGAACAAAGTAAAGACGGGTTTTCCTTTTTGCGCAAGCAACCATCCCAGCAAAAACAACAAAATTACCCGACCGATGATGCCGAAAATCATCCAATAGCGTCTGGCTCGTTTATGATCTTTCTCCGGCAGTCGCCCCATGATGATGGATACAAATATGACATTGTCTATCCCCAGGATGATTTCTAAAATGGTGAGCGTTACCAAACTGATAAGCGACGCGGCGGTAAACATTTCTGCTATGTTCATTGTTCTGTAATGTAGTTGAAAATACAATGCACGTTTCGTGCGTTCCTTTTTAAAGTTGTTAAAAATTTAAGCCAAGATGCCTTTATTATCTTTTAATAAGATAAGTCGTTCCTATTATTCATGTGCAATTAAGCCTTTACAAATATTTTTTACAATAGCTGGACCTTCGTAGATAAAGCCGGTATAGACCTGCACCAACGAGGCACCAGCATCTAGTTTTTCTTTGGCATCCTTAGCAGTAAATATGCCGCCTACGGCAATGATGGGAATCGTTCCATTGCTTTTGCGGTGCAGGTAGCGAATCACTTCCGTAGCACGTCGGATAAGCGGTTTGCCGCTCAACCCGCCTGCGCCTATGTTTTCCACTTCGGCTCTATCGGTTTGCAGGCCGCTGCGCTCGATGGTGGTATTGGTAGCTACAAGGCCTTGTATAGCGGTTTCTTTTACGATGGCGATGATGTCATCCAGTTGGGTATCGGTAAGGTCGGGTGCTATTTTGAGTAAGAGCGGTTTGGGTTTTCCGGTTTGCTTATTCAGCTCCATGAGCCGGTTGAGCAAGTGCATCAACGGTTCTTTTTCTTGCAAGTCGCGCAGGCCGGGCGTATTGGGGCTGCTCACATTCACCACAAAATAATCTACCACTTCATATAACTCCTGAAAGCATTTTTCATAGTCGTCCATGGCGTTTTCATTGGGCGTGTCTTTGTTTTTGCCGATGTTACCACCTATGATGATCCGTTCTTTTCGCTGAAGCAACCGTTGCCGGGCAGCCGCAGCGCCATCGTTGTTAAAACCCATCCGGTTAATGAGTGCCTTGTCTGCGGGAAGCCGGAATAAACGCGGTTGCGGATTACCGGGTTGCGGGCGGGGGGTTACCGTTCCTATTTCTATAAACCCAAAACCGAGGCAGGCTAAGGAGTCGGTATATTTTGCATCTTTATCAAAACCGGCAGCCAGCCCCACCGGATTGGGAAAGGTGATGCCCCATAGTTGTTTTTGAAGCGAAGGATGGGAAACGGTAAACAGTTTTTTGAGAAGATTCCTGCTCAATACATTGCTATAAGCCATTTTCAGCTTTGCCATTACCCAATAGTGTATGCGCTCCGGGTCTTTGCGAAAAAGAACATTTTTTACCAATCCGTACATCGCCGCCAAAGATACAAGGAAAGGTATTTTAACAAATCACTGCGCCAGCTTTTATTTGTATCTTGTAATTTCAGCACGCCATGCTGCGATTTTTTTTCCTGTATATTTTTCTGTTTTTATCCGTACCCCTATACAGCGCTATCATCAAAGGCGGTGTAAGCGATATGCACAGCAAAACGTCTATGAAGGATGTGCTGATTGAAAACATTCGCACGGGCAGTAGCATGATAACCGGTGAGGACGGGCTTTTCTCTATTGCCGCGGAAGCGGATGACCTGATTGAATTTAGAAAAACAGGCTATAAAATCGCAAGGGTGCGTATTCCGAAAGGAACGATACCGGGCTATTTTAAAATACTGATGCAGACTGCGCCTATAGAATTACCGGAATACGAACTACAAGGATGGTATAAGGATTTTGTGAAAGACAGCCTCAAGTATCATGAACTTTACAAAACTGCTTTGGAATATGAAAAAATAACCGGATTAGATGTGATTCGTCATCCGTTTAGCGCTATGAGTAAACTAAACCGCCAGCGTGCCGCTTTCCAAAAAGAATTTGAGCAGTTTCAGCGGGAAAAATTTATTGACTATACCTTCAATGAACAAATCGTAACAACGCTCACCGGCTTGCAGGGCGACAGCCTGAAATACTATATGCACCGCTTCCGGCCTACCTATGAGCAGTTGCACAGCATGAATGAATACGGCTTTTACAGCTATATAAAATACAATGCTGTTTTTTATAGGACTGGCAGAAGACCGGACTACCGGCCCAGTATCAACAGGACTGCCGATTAAGCATATCTTGCTATCCTGTCTTTTTCAACAGATGAATCTGTGTTTGTATCAAGTCAAAAAAGTCTTCGGCAGTGCGGTAGAAAGCCTTATTTCTAATGGAGTAGATGTTGCCGTCCATATAGAAATAAGCAATGGTATGTGCAGGATGTAAGATAAGGTGTTTGTCGTTTTTTACAGCGTAGCCGTCTATAAGCATATTCACACCTTCCAGCTCAAATTTCCATGTTTCCTCTCCTCTTTTCTCTATGTGAAATTCATACATTATCAAACGGGGATTTAGCCCTTGTCCCTTCTCTAAAAAAAACTGCGCTAAGAAGCGGCGGCGGTTTCCTGACAGCCCTTATTTTATAACAATCAATAGATTGCCTTTGTAAAAAGAAAGACCCTCCGTATATAAAAAAGGAGAAAAGAATGAGGATTTTTGTACCCAACCGAAAACAAGCGTGGCTATAAACAGCGCTTTATCGTACAATAAATAAGCCACCTTTCGGCGGCTAAAGCTTGTGGAGAATACCGGAATCGAACCGGTCACCTCTTGCATGCCATGCAAGCGCTCTACCAAATGAGCTAATTCCCCGATGGAAATGAGGGTGCAAAGATAATCATAGACGGCAATTCTCAAAGAGATTTCTTACAAAGGTTTTCAGGGGGAAAAACACCTATGCAAACGGCAGTTCTATTTCAAACACAGCTCCTTTAGGCTTGTTGTCCCTGACGGTTATTTTACCTTTATGCTCCGTTATGATTCTTTCCGTGATGTATAGCCCCAGCCCTGTTCCTTTTGAGGTGCGGGTTTTTTCGGCTCCCATACGGTAGAATTTCCGGAAGATTTGTTGCTTTTCGGAATCGGGAATGCCGCTTCCTTCATCGCTCACGCGGAAGTATAATTTTCTGCTTTTTACAAAACTATGAATACGTATAGGCCTGGTGGAATATTTCAGTGCATTTTCGATGAGGTTATTCACTGCCATTTGCAACATGAGCTTATCAGCTACAATCACCGGGTCGGTTACATGATGTTCGATTAAAATGCGCTCGGGATAGCGGAGCTGGTAAGACGACAGGCAGGATTCGATAAATGCCACAAAATGAAGCCGCTCAAAAACGGGTTTATACTGATTGCCTTCCATCTGCGAAGCCATCAGAATGTTATTGCATAAATCATTGAGCCGGTTGCTCTCGCTGATACACCTGCCTATAAGCATGGCTTTTTTTTCCTCATCCAGCTTATGCTTTTCAAGTGTTTGCAAATTGAGCTTCATGGCGGCAATAGGCGATTTCAGTTCGTGCGTTACCGACAGCATAAAATTATTCTGCTGCCTGCTGAGCCTTGCGCCTCTTCGGTAGGAAGAATAGACCACTCCTGCGCCTATCAGGATAATCAACAGAAACGTGCTTCCTTCGCCTACGTATTGCTTGATGCGGCGCACCCGTTTATCCTCGAATTGGGCTTTGGCAGCTTGAAATTTCAAGGGTTGTAAGGTGCTGTCCGTTACGCTGTGCAGATGAAGCATTTCCTGATCATAAATGCGTTCACTTTGCTTGTATAAACTGATTCCCCAGAATACCAGTGCGGCTACAATATAAGCCAGCAGCAAGACGTATAATGTGGTGAATATCTTCATCAGTGTGGGGTTGGTGGTGCTTTCTTATGGCCGGCATTGGCTACGCGCAAGCCTATTTGCAGGATTTCCGGCAGCGGATTGACCCGCATGTTTTGCTCCAAGCGTATTTCATAAAGGCCGGGCTTGGTAAAGAGGAGCGATTTTTCGTCGGTAGTTAAAGGCATCCGCTGCTCCCATATTTCACCCATGCCGCGTCCCAGCCATTTTCCGGAGGTTTCTGCCAGCGGGATTTCTATTCTCAATTTTTCAAAATCCGCAGCGCCGGGTGGTTTAAGATGTACCCATAGCCAAATATTGGAAAACGGATACGCATCGGTATGGCGGATGATAAAATATAAATGGTGTAGCGCCGCAGTATCTTCTATCTTGAATTTGAAAGAAAGCTGATGGTCGTATTTCCATTCGTTTTTAGGCAAAGAATACACTTTCTGATAATAGGGCGAAGGCAAGCAACCTTGTAGCCCTATACTGCTCAGTGCAAGGAGGATGGCGGTACAGAAAAATCGGAGTTTTTTCATCATTCGGGGGCGAAAGTTATAACACATTCAGGATTTGTTCTTTGGCTTTTTCCAGCTCGTCTTTCATCTCGATTACTATTTTCTGTATATCGGCATGATTGGCTTTGGAACCCAGGGTATTGATTTCCCTGCCTATCTCTTGGAGGATGAAGCCCAGTTTTTTCCCTTTCGTAAACTCTGCACCGGCAGCGGCTTCTATAAAATAATCACAATGCTGTTTCAGCCGTATTTTCTCTTCGGAAAAATCAATACGCTCCAGATAATAAATGATTTCCTGTTCAAAGCGGTTGGCATCCACGTTTTCAGCGCCTACCATTGTCTTTAGGGATTGATCAAGTTTGGTCTTTATCTTTTCGGCACGTTGGGGCTCCAGCGGCAGCAGTTTTTCCAGCAAAGCCATTATATTATTAATCCGTTCCAGCAAATCTTTTTGCAGCGTAGCGCCTTCATCGTAGCGGTGCTGCATCAGCTGGTCGGCAGCCTGCCGGATGACCTGCATTACTTCTTCCCATTCTTCCTCAGGCAATACATCCTGGTCGGCTACGATCACTTCCGGCATCCGCATAAGCGTGGAAAGGATGCTCTCCTCCATTATGCCCAGGTCATGTGCTATTTGCTTCATCCCCTGATAATAGTATTTTGCCAGGTCTGTATTGATAAGCATGGGGCGGGAAGCACCGTCTTGTTTGATGGCTATGTTAAAATCAATAGTGCCGCGCATCAGCTTTGCCGCCAGCATATTTCTCAGATCCAGTTCGTAGGAACGGAGCACGGGCGGCAGTTGCTTGGCAGCCATTTCAAATTGTTTGCCGTTGAGCGATTTTATCTCCACTACAATCTGCCGGTTGTTCACATTCCCTTCTGCCCGACCGAAACCCGTCATCGAATACATCATAATTGTTTTTTTTATTTTTTGCAGGATAAAAGGCTTAGCGCGTGGAAGGCTTCACTGGCGCTCCTTCTCCATTGCCTTTACAAACCTTCTTATCCTCCTATCTTGTAAGAATAAACAAAAGTCTGCAAAGCGATGCAAGATTCAAAACATAAAAACAGTTTCTTGTTCATAGGGCAATTCCTGTTTAACGACATCTTAAAAACCACGTGCAGATTTCGTTCAGAAGCATATTTGGTTATTTTTGCCTGATTGCCGTTTCTAATTCTTCATTCATGCGCTTTAGCACGTTACTGATTTTACTGTTTTGCACCTTCGCATCTTCCGCGCAGCAGCCGTCATCCTCACGGCAAGAACTGGAAAGCAGGAGAAAGAATATTCTCGAAAGCCTTAAAGAAACACAGCAGCAACTGGATGCTACCCGCAACGACAAGAAAGTATCGCTTACCGAACTGCGTGCCTTGCAAGCCAAACTTGCCGAACGCCAACGCCTCATCGCCAATATCAATGAAGAAATAGGCGCTATAGACAACAACATCCAGCTCTCCGCCCAAGAAATAGAGCAACTGCGCGCCAAGCTCGCCATTCTTAAAATGCGCTACGCACAATCCATCCGGTATTCCTACATGAATAAAAGCGCCTATAATATGCTTGCGTTTATTTTTTCTGCGGATGATTTTAATTCCGCCATTCGCAGGGTGCGCTATCTGAAAAAATATAGGGAATACCGCAAACGCCAGGCCGACCAGATAAAAGCCATGAACACGAATATCGAGCAAAAAATATCCGTGCTGAACCTGGCAAAATCTCAAAAAAATATTTTACGCACAGCGGAGGAACAACAGAAACAGGTAATCCAAAAAGAAACGAATGAAAAAGATAAAGTAGTAGCCGTATTGAAAGGGAAGGAAAAGGAACTCTCCCGCGAGATTTCCAATAATCAGAAATCACTGAAGCAATTAGAGAAAGCCATCAGTGCAGCCATTCGCAAAGAAATAGAAATAGCGAGGAAGAAAGCGGAAGAAGAGCGTAAAAAAGAAGAAGCCCGCCTGAAAGCAGAAGAAGAAAAACGACTTGCCGCCGAGCGTGCCGCCGAAGCAGCCAGAAAATCGCAGGAAATAAAAGTGGTAACGGGCTCGGGTACAAAATCCGCCATACCCGGTAATCCGCGCTATAACGCCGAAGCAAACAAATATCCCTCCACCAAAGAAGATCCGACAAGCTCCAAACCCACCGCCTCAGCCACACCGCCTCCACGACCTTCCAGACCGGCACCTACCAGCTATAGCCTCAGCCTGACACCGGAGGTAGCCGCCCTCTCCGACAATTTTGAAAGCAATAGAGGAAAACTACCCTGGCCGGTAGAGAAAGGATTTATAGCCGAGCGTTTCGGAAGACAAAAACACCCCGTCTATAATATCGAAACGGAAAACAACGGTATCGAGATACAAACCAATGCCAATGCAGGTGTACGGGCTGTATTTGGAGGGATTGTAAAAAGCATTTTTTATGTGCCGGGTGCAGGGCAATGTATCTTAATAGATCATGGACGTTACTTCACCGTTTACTCGCGCTTAGGCAATGTAGCCGTAAACAAAGGCGCTAAAGTAACTATGAAGCAAAACTTAGGTACCGTAGGGCCGAATGACAATGGCGAATACCTGATGCACTTTGAGCTGTGGAAAGTAGGCGCTAACGATAAATCATCACCTCAAGATCCCAGCGCTTGGATCGCCCGGTAATCATCAAGAAATTAAGCCACCTGAATTTATTGTATTTGTGTAAGTAAGTGTTGGAAAATAATACAGCACATTACAAAACGTACAAATACAAATGAGCTGAATTGCAGTTGGCTAAAGGAGATTTGACGTTGATACGGTAAGGGAATTAGTTACACATCCAGCAACCCCTCGGGCAAATCCATACGGATATAGTTGTTACGCACATTCAGGTCGAGTATCATTTCCGGAACCAGAGGGATGAGTACGTCCCGGCCGTTATAGTTTACGGAAGCAAGCCATTGATGTGCTGTCTGCATTACCTCCTTTATCGTTCCTATCTCCCCTTGCTTCCGATCTATAATCGTGAAGCCTGTCCATAGCAAAGGCGTATCGGTTTTTTGTTTTTCCAAAATTGCATCTTCCACATACACTTGCTTGCCGATGAGTTTTTTGGCTGCCTCTATAGTGGTTATATCTTCCAGCTTCAGCACACATTCTTCTTCCTTATCTGCTTTAATCTGTACCACAAAAAAAGGAATAAAACTTCCCTTATTCAGCTCCAGAAACAGCACCTCGTTTTTCTTCAACCAGCCTTTTTTATCCAGTATATGAGCCAGTACTATATCTCCCTGCAATCCGTGCGTAGCGGCTATTTTCCCTATGCGAATCATGAAAGCGAATGTTTACGATAATCCTTACTTGTTTATAGCTGCAAATATACAGGTTGCGGTATAGAGTTATAAATAACGGGAACGAGCATCGCATCTTTCTGAGGCAGTAAAAAACAACCTTATTTATACCCTTTTTTCTCTTTTTCAAAACGCTATTTTTGCTCCCTTAAAAAGAATCAATGAGAAAGCAATTCCTGCTTGCCTTTACGGTAGCCGCCTTCCTATACTCCTGCAATAATGAGCCGACCGCTACATCTTCCCATAAAGAAGATATTTTAAAATCAAACATAGACACAACGGTACGTCCCGGTGAGGATTTTTTTCAATTTGCAAATGGCGGATGGATCGGGAATAACCCCATCCCCGCCGAGGAATCCGCCTGGGGCATTGCCAACCTCGTGAATGAAGAGCTTTACAAGCGCAAACTTGCCATTAACGAAGAAGCCGTAAAGAACAACGATGCCCTTTCCAAAATGATCGGCAATTTCTGGCAAAGCGGTATGGACACCACGGCTATAGAACAAGACGGACTTAATCCTTTGCAGGAAAAACTCAACGAAATCGCCGCACTGCAAAACCATCAACAGATTCCCGACTATGCAGCACAATTGCACCGCCACGGCATCGGAGTATTTTATTCCGAAGGAGTGGGGCAAGACCAGATGCAGAGCGAACAAATGGCATACTATATTTTTCAAGGAGGACTGGGGCTGCCCAACCGGGATTATTATTTTCACACGGATGCCCGCACCACCAAAATACGCGAAGCCTATCCCGCCTATATCACCCGGTTATTTTTGCTAATGGGCGAGGACCAGGAAACTGCCGCTGCCAAAGCCGCCGGCATCATAGCCTTCGAGAAAAAGCTGGCTGCAACATCCCGCAAACTCGAAGACCTCCGCGATCCCTATAGGAATTATAATAAAATGGCAATAACCACTCTTGCCGCAAAATACCCCAACAGCAACTGGGAGCAAACCCTAAAAACCATTGGTGTTCATAGCATAGACAGTGTGATTATCGGGCAGCCGGAGTTTTTGCAGGAACTGGATTTGCTGATGAAAAACGAAAAATTACCCATCCTCAAAGACTATCTCAGCTTTCATCTTGTCAATAGTTTCTGCACCTATCTGAGCAACGATTTTGTGCAGGCTAATTTCGATTTTTATGGCAAGACGCTGCGTGGCGCACAGGCAATGCGTCCCCGCTGGAAGCGCGTGCTGGATGTGGAAGAAACAGCCATAGGCGAGGCATTGGGACAATTATTTGCCAAAGAATATTTTAATGAAAAAGCCAAAAAACGCTACGAAGACATGGTGGAAAACGTGCGGGTAGCCTATAAAGCCCGTATCGAAAAACTTGACTGGATGACGGACAGTACCAAACAGAAAGCCATCCACAAGCTCAGCAAAATTTCAAAAAAAGTAGGCTACCCCGATAAATGGAAAGATTTTTCTTCCCTAAAAATCGAAAAAAACGGATATGCTGCCAACATGCTGCGCGTGAATGAATGGTGGAATAATTATTCGCTGAATAAACTCGGAAAGCCCGTGGATCGTACAGAATGGGACATGACGCCGCAAACCTACAATGCCTATTACAATCCTTCCAACAACGAAATCGTTTTGCCGGCAGGCATCTTTACCGTGCCGGGCTATAGGGATGAAGAACTGGATGATGCACTGGTATATGGCTATGCCGCAGCTTCCACCATAGGGCATGAAATCACGCACGGATTTGATGATGAGGGAAGGCAATATGATGCGTATGGCAACCTGAAAAACTGGTGGACACCCAAAGACGAAGAAGAGTTTAACAAACGTGCCGCTGTGCTGGTAAAGCAATTTAACGGGTTTGTGCCGGTGGATACCATTCACCTAAACGGACGCGCTACGCTGGGCGAAAACCTTGCCGACCTCGGCGGTATCCTTATCGGTCTGGATGCGTTCAAGACAACGGAAGCCTATAAAAAGAATGAAAAAATCGGCGGGTTCAATGCGTTACAGCGTTATTTTCTCGGTTATGCTCTGGGCTGGCTTTATTCCATTCGTGAAGAGCAGCTTGCCAGCAGAGTACTTACAGATGTGCATTCACCGGCAAAATACAGGGTAAACGGCACCTTCCCCAACGTGCCTGAGTTTTACGAAGCCTTCGATGTGAAACGGGGAGATAAAATGTTTCTTGAAGATAGTTTGCGCGTTCGGTTATGGTAACGTACATTTGCAGCCGCTTGCCCAAGTGGCGAAATTGGTAGACGCACTGTGTTCAGGTCGCAGCGTTCGCAAGGACGTGCTGGTTCGAATCCGGTCTTGGGCACGAAGCCACCTTAAAACCTCAATGCTGACTATGCTTTGAGGTTTTAAGGTGGTTTTTTTATGCCTTGTGATGCTACTTGTGTTAACCGGAGCCATGTAGATGTAACCTTGCGAACAATATAAAAGTGCTACGAATGCGGTCGAAAGCCGTTTGTTGGGTATATTTAGTATGTAGATTGTAGCTTAGCTGGGGCGAGGTAATCTATCTGATTAAGTAGATTGTGTTTTAGGTACATTCTATAAAACGTATTATATTTTTGTGTCTATGCAGAAACCACAAGTTAATAACGTAAGGCCGGTAGTTTCATTTTTATTAGGATCAGGTTTTTCCGTACCCGAAGGGCTACCACGCGTTACCGATCTTAACGCGCGTCTTGCAAAAATTAATGAGGCGGAGATACTAATCCATTCAGACATGCAGTCCATTTTTTTAAACGGGCAGGAAGACCCCAATAGGTGGCTGCGCTGGGAGGAGCGTTTGTTTGTGCAGGAGTTCCTTGAATTTTATAGCTTAGAAATATTAAAGGAAGATGAGCAATTTCACTATGAAACATTTTATGATTTCTATTCTGGCTATCTCTATAGCGAGCAAAACAAGGAAGCGATAGAGGCTTTCTATAATAGATTTAAACAGCGTCATCTCAAGCAACAAAGTTTAATAAAGGACTGCCTTAACTGTATAGCTGATTTTAACCGAACCTTCAACCAATTAATTGCTGAGCTTCTTCATAAGAGAGCGTATTTTGAGGACGTGTCCCTTGCGAATTATCCTCCTTACGAAGACTTTGTAATGTTTTTAGCGGCATTAATTCCCTTTACCGATTTAAAAGTGCATTCACTAAATCATGATTTATTTTTCGACCATTTGGGCAGACATCATAGTAAGCTATGGCAACATTTCTCAGACGGCTTTAAACTTGGGGGTTCCCCTTACTATGGAACGGTAAGTTTTGATTTCAACGCCGGAACTAACAGAAGAGTACACAAGTATTATCGGGTTAAGTTGGAGCAATTTATTGATAAGTTCGACACCCCGCTTTGTTTCTTCAAATTACACGGCAGTATATTCAACAACATCGTTTATACCGACGGTTCAAAACGAGAACGCTTAAAAGCTAACTATGGCGTATCCGATTTTTATGTTGAAGCTAACAATCCGGCAACTGGCGAATTAGATTTTATGAAACTTCATAGCGAAGTAGAGCCGGATTTTTTAAGTGGCACGACTAATAAAATCAGATACTATTCAGACGACCCATATTATGCAAACCTCTTTAAACATTTTGAAAATAACCTACTATCCTCGGAGGTGCTTGTTGTAATAGGGTATGGCTTCAAAGACAGTGGCATCAATGATTATCTTGAAAACCATTTTCTTTCTAAAGGTAAAAAGATGGTAGTTATTGACCCTTATAGACCCAATACGAAATTAATAGATAAGTACAATGCTATTTATATAAAAAACGACATAACCAAGGTAACACCGGGAGAGTATAAAGCCATTATGCAATATATCTCCCGACCATCTTAACATGGTTCTTTGGAATTTGCAATTTCTAAGAACAGATAAAAAAGAATTTTCAATCCGTGGTTTTTGCAAATTGCAAACTACTTTTATCTGTAGTTCGGGATGCGCTTCGCTAACACGAACAGCAGTTTGTTAGCATTTGTTGAAAAAAGCAAAAGAACACTATACATAAGGTTTGCCGGTACTCATAAACAATATGATACTATTGATTGCAAAAACATTTAGAATATGGAAACCAAGATAACAAAAGCAGCATTTGAGCAAGCAGAAACAGAAATGGAAAAGTTGTTAGCCCTTGCCACTAAAAAAGGCGGTTTTGATAACCTTACTGCTAAAGAACAAAAAGAACTTACCGCCGTTACAGCTATTGTAAAGGCTTATGAAGATGTACATTACAAAATACCTATGCCGGAAACCTTGCAAGGCTTGCTGGAGCTAAAAATGTATGAAAAGAAGCTAAAGCAAAAAGAACTGGCTAAGATGCTTAATACTACTGATACACAGCTTTCTGAAATCATGCACAGCAAAAGAAAACCTACCTTATCCTTTCTTAAAGCACTCAATCAAATATTAGGTATTGATGGGAATTTGCTTTTGAGATTAGTATAAGTATTTCTGTAAACTACAAAAAAGAACAAACGATGAAAAATCGCAGGCGCTTAGAGAAAATACAACAAGAAACTCAGGCGTGCATCGCCTAATGCCACAAGTAAAAAATAAATAAACGAAAAGGAATTTCTATGGCGCCAGCCTAAAGCGTTTCCACGCTGCACCGTTTTTTTCAAAGACGATACGGTCGTGCATACGACTGCTTCTGCCCTGCCAAAATTCTATGTGCTGCGGCTGCAATACATATCCTCCCCAATGCGGCGGGCGGGGAATGGTTTCCGAAAATTCGGATTGATATCGTTCATAGTTTTTATCCAAAATTTCACGGCTTTCTATAATCTTGCTTTGCGGACTTGCCCAGGCGCCGAGGCGGCTTCCTTCGGGGCGGGAGTGGAAATAATCATCGCTTATCTTGCCGGAACATTTTTCGACGATGCCCTCTACACGCACTTGCCGTTCCAGTTCTTTCCAGAAAAAAACCAATGCCGCATGAGGGTTTTGTTTTAAATTTTGTCCTTTTACACTTTCATAATTGGTAAAAAAAACAAAGCCTTCTTCTTCCAGTCCTTTCAGCAATACAATCCTTGCGTGGGGCTTTCCTTCCTGATCGCAGGTAGCCAGGGTCATGGCATTTACCTCGTCTATAGCAGCAGTACGCGCTTCTTCAAACCATTTGGAGAAAAAAGCAAACGGATCGCTGCCGGCGCTGGTTTCATCCAGTGCGGCTAAGCGGTAATCGGTACGGATGGCGGCTATATCGTGAGATGACAGCGGCAAGAGGATTAATCTTTACGTTTGCGAGGCAATAAATATTTGGACATGACATAGATCAATTCTATAGCCATCAATATCATAAATACTCCACAGAGAATCGAGCCGATGCCATATTGAACAGAGTCGTACAAGGCGCTAAGTAATAAACCTTTCATGAATGGAAATGATTTGCGACGCAAGATAATAAACATTGTGCGGAACGGAAAGAATATGATTTACCGATTTTTGTGATTATTTTTCACTGGCAATTTGGGGCTATGTTTTTACGGCACATACCATTTCTGAAAGCAGTCTTCTTCTATGCTTGTACGGCATTCGGAGGTCCGCAAGGGCATTTGGGCATGATGGTAAAGACATTTGTGCAAAAAAGAAAAGACGTAACCGAAGAAGAACTGCTGGAATACAATGCTTTTTGCCAGATGCTTCCGGGTCCTTCTTCTACGCAAACGGTAGTGCTCATTGCGCTGAAGCGGGGCGGCATTCCGCTGGCAGTAGCCTCGCTGCTGTTGTGGATTCTTCCGGCAGTGGTGATTATGGGCGCATTTTCGTTTCTGCTTTTGTTTATTAATGCCAGAGAAATTCAAAAAAATTTATTCCTCTATGTGCAGCCTATGTCGGTAGGTTTTATTGCCTATGCTGCCGTCCGGATGATGAACAAAAGCGTAAAGCATTTGGCAACCGTCCTCATCATGATGGGCGCAGCTATAGCCACTTACCTGATCCGCTCTCCCTGGGTTTTCCCCATTATACTGGTGGTAGCGGGCTTTATCAGCAATTTCAGCGACAAACGCATTCCTAAAAAACTGGACAAACCCAAGCCTATCAACTGGCTGAATCTATGGCTGTTTTTTTTGATTTTCGTGCTGGCCGGTATTTTCTCCGAAGTAGCGCGCAGCAACAACTGGGAGCATAGGCGGCTGTTCAATATGTTTGAAAATTTTTATCGCTTCGGGACGATTGTTTTCGGCGGCGGACAAGCCCTTGTGCCTATGATGCTTTATCAGTTTGTCAATCGTCCTGCATCGCTGCATCATCCATCCTGGCTCAGTTCCGAAGAATTGCTGACCGGCTACGGAATGGTGCAGGCGGTTCCCGGTCCGGTATTTTCCGTTTGCAGTTTTGTAGGCGGCGTCATCATGAGCGATTATGGAACTTTCTGGCAAATCTTAGGCTGCCTTACGGCTACGGTGGCGGTTTTTTTGCCCAGTACGCTGTTGCTGTTTTTCTTTTTCCCGCTTTATCAAAATCTGAAACAGCATGTGATTATCTTCCGCGCTTTAGAAGGAATTAATGCGGCTATAGTAGGCATCATCCTGGCTTCGGGCGCGGTATTGTTTCAGGCTATGCCTTTTGAATGGCTGAATGTAGTGGTAACGCTCATTACGTTCTGCATCCTTTATTTCACCAAGATACCGGCGCCGCTGATTGTAATCGGCTGGCTGCTGCTAGGCTGGGCTATGCACTGATTTTTTTTATACAAGAGGAATATTGATAAAAAACTGCGATCCGTTGTTCTTATCCGAAGCCACTTTCAAGCTGCCGTTGATGAGCCGGATGCGGGCAAAAATATTCTTCCATCCGATACCTTGCGATTGCTCTATAGCAGATGCCGGAAAGCCGATTCCTCTGTCTTGTATATCTATCTGCAAATGATCGGCAAAGGTTTTCATTTCTATAGCCACGTATTTGGTGTGGGCGTGTTTCAAAATATTGGCGAAGATTTCTTGGATGATGCGATAGATGGATAATTCTGTCTGGCGGGGAAGTTTCAGTTGTTGTGTGGCTTCATCTACCGCAAGGTCTATATGAATATCTTCTGTGCTGTTAAGGGTATCGGCAAGGGATTCTATGGCATTCACCAATCCGAAATGCAGTATTTCGGGAATAAGATTATGCGAAATATTACGCACTTCCGTTACGGTTTCATCCAGATAATTGACGGCTTTTATCGTATGTTCATCCGGCGTGTGCTGCGAGAGCAACATTTTGATGACCGATAATTTTTGTCCGATGCTATCGTGCAAATCGCGGGCTATGCGGATGCGTTCTTTTTGCTCACTTTCAAAAATGGCGCTGTTTATTTTTTGTTCTTCTTCTTTCTCTGCTTTTATTTTTCGCCGGCTATAAAGCAGGTAAAAACCACCAAATGCCAGCAAGGCAACCGAGCTGATGAGGATAAGCCCTACATTCCGCTGCGCTATAGCCCGCTGATCTTTGGCGATGCGCAATTGTTGTCCGGCTATGGTAGCTTCTTTTTTCTTGGTTTCATATTGCACTTCCAGTTCGGTGGTTTTGCGAAGACTTTCTTCCTTTGCATTTTCATCGCTTAACTCCTGCCCCATCATGCTATAGGCAAATCCTTTTTCGGGTTGGTTATCCTGATAATAAAGTGCGGACGCAAAGGAATAAACAGAATTGGCATAATGCTTCAATTCGGGTTGCTGCTGTAGCATGTCCAGCGCTCTGTTCATGTGCACCCAGGCTTTCGGTACATCATGCAGCAAAAGATAGCAACCGGCGGTTTTTGCCTCCACATTCATCAATACTTTATCTTGTATTTTGAATTTGTCTTTGCCGTCAATGATTTCCCTATATAAATTTAAAGCGGCGGCATAGGCTTGTTTTATGAGATAGGCAGCGGCGAGATTGTCATACAAATCAAGGAGTGTACGTTTATCGTCTATGGTTCTTGCCAGTTCGATTCCCTCTTTATAAACCGTAATTGCTTTATCTATACTGTCCAGGTGGCTGCAGCAAATACCTATATTATTGAGGGAAATAGGGATATAGCGATTCAGTTTCCGGGCACGGCGCAGCGTCAGCGCTTTGTAGTGATATTCCAGCGCTTTTTCATAGAGCGTTTGTTCTTGATAAATCAGCCCGATATTGGAAAGCATGGCGCTTTCATCCTGCCGTTTTCCGGTATCCGTTACTAAGGAATTTTTATCTATAGCTTCAAAAAAATACGTCTGTGCTTGCGTCAGAAATCCTTTATTCCAGCTATACATGCCGAGGTTGTTGAGCAGCCGCACGTCCATATCCGCAAATCCGTATTGCTTATTTACCTCCAGTCCTTTTTGGAAATAATACAAGGCGCTGTCGCTCATTCCCTGTATATCATAAAAGATTCCGTTCACATTATAGGCATTCACTTCTGCATAGCGGATGTTTTTTTCCAGCGATATGCGCAATGCCATATTGATGTATTTTTTGGATTGTGCAGAGTCGTTGAAGATATAGTGAAATGCGAGTTTCAGTGCATCTAGTGCTTTGGTAGAATCGTTTTTCTGCGTGGCTATTTTCCGCTGCATACTATCCGCATAGCTCAATTGTGCCGTAGCGGTATCACTCATAAAAGCCCAGAGAAAAAAAAGGAAAATACTATAGCGCTTTTTCATTTCAATACGATTGGTTGAAGAAGATATCGGGGGATAACTATCAAATATAATCGTAAAGCCGTTTTTTATGCAATAATTTTCCGCGCTATTTGCAAGAGAAGAAAAAAGCCTTGCAGGAAGCATATTCCTGCAAGACATAAGGAAGGCTACCGCTCCACATAATTTTTAAAATTATCCAGGATCATCTGCCAGCCGTTTTTTTGCATTTCTATAGGATTGATGGTTTCCGCATCGAAGGTGGTGGTTACCCTTGTGGCATTGCCGGATGGTTCCATTTCAGTAATGCAGGTTCTGCCGTCGCCCATGGTATAGGCTATTTTTTTCTTCTCTATGATTTCATCATATACCGCTTCGAAATCGAAACCGAAACTGCCGTCTTTGGCTTCCATGCGTGCTTTATAAACACCGCCTTTTCGCAAGTCATTTTCTGCATGGGGACAATGCCAGTCGTCGGAGGCAAAATTCCACTTCGTAATGTGTTCCGCCCGTGTATAATATTCCCAAACCTTCTCTACAGGCGCTTGGATCGTACTGGAAACAGTAATTTTTTCTGATTGCATCTGGTTGTTTTTGTTGGTTTACAATGAACGTTTTTCTGTAAAAAAAACGTAACAATCGTAAGGAATGGAAAACTGTTTATTGTAGCCGTTCCAATTTCCCTTTCCTTTTTATAATATTTTTATAATCCCATTGGATGGTTCTTGATTTTTGAAGCCATCGTTGCAGATCCTCTGTGTTAATTTCTGCTGCCGTTTGGTAAAAAACGGATGCGTCTTTGAATTTTTTTCCACGCACATTCAGGGCTTCTTCTTCAAAATCTGCACCGCTCCAAAACATCAGCCGAATGCCTGCTTTTTGCTTGCTGTACCCGACCACCGGATTGCCATCGAGAAACCATACCGGATGCGCATGCCAGATTTTATTTTCCGCTTCGGGGAGATGATGGCAAATCTCTTGTGCCAGCAAATTGCAAATAGCTTTTTCTTTTTCTTCCAAGGCATGGTTGTATTCCCCGATTCCTATAGCCAAGTTGTTTTTCATTTCAAGAATGGTTGTGAATATACTTAGTTTTTCAAGGTAGGTAATAAGGCATCCAGTTGCTCTAAGCCCATCGTAAATCCTTCTTTGAAGCCCATTGCTATTATTTTTTCCAAGGTTTCCAAGGTATCCAGCGTAATAGTAATCGTTACCGTAGTGCTGTTATCCGCCTCGTTAAAAACATTTTCCCAGTGCATTCTCGAAAACTCGGTATTAATGGTTCCTGCTTCATCACAAAAAGCATCCAGACCGGTAAATCGTTGTTCGGTATCAATTTTTTCATAATCGAATCGGCACCAGTGGGTTTCATTCTGCGGACTGATCATCGAATAAAGCCAGAGGCCTCCTTCGCGAAAATCCATGGATTGGGTACGGTTGCGGTAGGGTTGAGGTGCCCACCATTGGTCGAGGAGTTCAGCCGTAGTCCATGCTTTCCATACAAGCGGCAGTTCGGCGGCAAATTCACGTTTTACGTGGATGGTGTTGGTTTCTTTGTTGACGGTAAAGTCAAATAAAAGGCTCTTGTTCATTTTTTTGTTTTTTTATGGTGGTTAATAAATTATCAAGTTGGTTAAAACGCGTTTCCCATATTTTCCGGAATTGCTCCAGCCATTTATCTATCTGTTTCATTTTTTCCAATTCAAGTGTGTAATAAATTTCGCGCCCTTTTTTTTCCTGCTTCACCAGTTCACATTCCGTAAGAATATGCAAGTGCTTCGATATGGCTTGCCTGGTGGTATCGAAATGCTCGGCTATAGTGTTGGGCGTCATTGCATGAACGGCTATGAGCGCGATAATCGCCCGGCGTGTGGGGTCGGCTATGGCTTGAAATACATCTCTTCTCATTATTGATAAAAACTTATTAAGAAACTGTTCGGTTGCAAATATAAGCGCAACTATTTGGTTTCGCAAATTTATTTCTGAAGAAAAATCAACTCCTCCATTCCCCCACTTCTCCAAGCTCATCCACCAATCAACCATTCACTGTATCTTGCAGTCCAATTTTATTTGTTGAATGGATTTTAAAAGACATCTGGTAACGGCAGCTTTGCCTTATGCCAACGGGCCGGTGCATATAGGGCATCTGGCGGGTTGTTATTTACCGGCAGATATTTATGTACGTTATTTAAGAGCGCAAAAAAAAGACGTGAAATTCGTTTGCGGAAGCGATGAACACGGCGTGCCCATCACCATCCGCGCTATGAAGGAAGGCATTACTCCACAGCAGGTGGTGGATAAATACCATGCGATTATTAAAGATAGCTTTGAGCAAATGGGGATTTCCTTTGATGTCTATTCCCGCACAAGTAATAAAACCCATCACGAAACAGCGCAAGCATTCTTTAAGAAATTGTACGATGAAGGCGTTTTTGAAGTAAAGGAAACGGAGCAATATTATGATGAAGAAAAACAGGTGTTCTTAGCCGATCGCTATATTGTAGGCGCTTGCCCCGTATGCGGCAATCCCGGCGCTTATGGCGACCAATGCGAAAAATGCGGCTCTACACTTTCGCCCGAGCAACTCATTAACCCGCATAGTGCGCTGAGCCAGTCAAAACCAATAAAACGCAAAACAGAGCACTGGTATTTTCCCTTAAATAACTACGAGGATTTTTTGAGACAATGGATAGTGGAAGGCAAGAAAGATAAATGGAAAGCAAACGTCTATGGGCAATGCAAAAGCTGGTTAGATGCCGGATTACAACCGCGCGCCATGACCCGCGATAGCAATTGGGGCGTGCCCGTGCCTTTGCCCGGTGCGGAAGGGAAAGTACTCTACGTTTGGTTTGATGCGCCCATCGGCTATATCAGCGCCACCAAAGAATTGACGAATTTATGGAGTGATTACTGGCAACAGGAAGATACCAAATTAGTGCATTTTATAGGCAAGGATAATATCGTGTTTCACTGCATCATCTTCCCGGCTATGCTGAAAGCGCATGGCAACTATGTGCTGCCGGAAAATGTGCCCGCAAACGAGTTTTTGAATATAGAAGGCGATAAAGTTTCTACCTCGCGCAACTGGGCGGTATGGGTAAATGAATATGTGGAAGATTTTCCGGATATGCAAGATGCTTTGCGCTACGTGCTTTGCGCCAATGCACCCGAAACAAAAGACAATGATTTTACCTGGAAAGATTTTCAGGATCGCATCAACAATGAACTGGCTGCGGTATTCGGCAATTTTGTGAACCGCGGTTTTGTATTGATGCACAAACTTTGTAACGGTCGTGTGCCTATGTTTCATGAAGAAGTAAGGGATGAAAAAGATACCGTATTAGAACAAGAAATTCAAAATTCAAAACTCAAAATTCAAAATTCTATAGAGGAATATCGCTTCCGGGATGCTTTGTTTGAAGTGATAGACCTTGCACGGAAAGGCAATAAATACATGCAGGAAAAAGAACCGTGGATAGTAGCGAAAAGCCTTTCGGAAACACCCGAAAATCAAAAGCTGATTGATAATTGTCTGCATCATTGCCTACAATTAACCGCAAATCTTGCCATTCTCATTAACCCCTTCTTGCCGCATACCGCAAAAAAAATGTGTTCTATGATGAAGGTAGTAGAAAAAATGCTGGATTGGGAACATGCGGGTAAAATGAACCTTTTAAAGGTAAACTATCCGCTGCGCGCACCGGAGATTTTATTTAGAAAAATTGAGGATAAAGAAGTCGCACAGCAGGTTCAAAAATTAAAAGACAAAAGCCAAAAGCAAGTGAAAGAAAATTCCAAAGAGCAAACTCCAGACTCCAAAGAGGCGACAATCCACTCATCCACCATCCAATTCGATGATTTCGCCAAAGTAAATTTGCGTGTAGGGAAAATACTGGAAGCCGAGAAAGTAGAAAAGGCGGATAAGCTATTGAAGTTACAGGTGGATATGGGCGATGAAGTACGCACGATTGTTTCGGGGATTGCCTTGCATTTTAAACCGGAAGAAATTGTGGGCAGGCAAGTAGTAGTCGTTGCCAACTTAGCTCCTCGGAAAATGCGTGGCATTGAAAGCAATGGAATGATCTTAATGGCGGAAAATGCGGAAGGCAAACTGGTATTTGTAGCGCCTACGGATGAGGTGAACGCCGGAAGCGAGGTGAAGTAATTTGGTTGGATTGAATAGTGGAAGTGGAGTTACTCTATTGTCTAAAATTGATTGTCTAAATATATTGTCTAAATGAAAAATAAAAGACTCTGGTGGTGGATGGGCGGCGGCTTGGCGGTAATTATTTTACTCATCCTCATCGCTAAATCCACAAAGCAGGAAGGCATAAAAGTAACGGTGGAAAAAACTGCCGAGCATACTATTACCGAAACCGTAACGGCAAGCGGGAAAATCTATCCTGAAACGGAAGTAAAAATCAGTCCCGAAGTAAGTGGTGAGATTACTCAGCTTACGGTAGAAGAAGGCGACACAGTGCAAAAAGGGCAACTTCTTGTCAAGATCAATCCGGCTATTTACGCGTCTATGGTCAGTCAGGCTCAAGCGTCTATGGAGCAGACTCGTGCGCAGGTAACTAATTCGCGGGAGATGGTGGCACAAGCAAAAGCACAATATGAGCAGGCATTAGCAAATTACAACCGTAACAAAAAGCTGTATGAAGACAAAGTAATTTCCGCACTGGAATTTGAGCAATTGGAAAGCACGTACAAAACCGCCAAAGCAAGTTATGATGCTGCCAAAGCCAATGTAACCGGTGGTCAATACGGCGTGGAAGCAGCTGGCGCCAATCTTTCGCAAGCACAGGAAAACCTCCGCAAAACCACCATTATAGCCCCTACATCGGGTATTATTTCTTCCCTGAATGTAAAGCTCGGCGAGCGAGTGGTAGGCACGGCACAGATGGCGGGTACGGATATGCTCACCATTGCCGACCTTGGCAGGATAGAGGTGCGTGTAGATGTAAGCGAAACCGATATTGCCAAGGTAAAAACCGGCGACACTACCTTCATCGAAGCAGATGCCTACCGGGGCAGAAAATTTACCGGAACGGTTTCAAAAATTGCGGTTTCCAGCACCACAGCCTCTTCGCTTACTACAAGCACCGATCAGGTAACCAATTATACCGTACACATCCTTATCTTGCCGGAAAGCTATGCCGATCTTTTAACACAAACTCATAAATTCCCTTTTAAGCCGGGCATGTCGGCATCGGTAGAAATTCAAACCCGCAAAGAACATCATATCTTGTCTATTCCCGTCAATGCCGTTACTACGCGCGATTATCCCGATAGTATCAAAAAGAAAAATGAAGCTACAGGAATTGACGTACTACGTCAAATAGTTTTTGTGTATGATGAAAGCAAGCAAGAAGTAACCATCCGCGATGTAAAAACCGGCATTCAGGATAATCAATACATTCAAATAACCGAAGGACTGAAAGCCGGTGAACAAGTAGTAACCGCTCCTTTTGGCGCCATCGCCCGCACGCTGAAAGACAAAACCAAGGTAACAGTGGTGGATAAAGACAAATTGTTTGAAACAAAGGAGAAGAAATAAATGCCTCATCGCACATAGCTCCACACTGCTAATTGCTAACCGCTAACTGCCATTTGAAGGTTACACCTGATGCAGTATTTTCGCAACTATTTTATAGCCATGAAATACTGTACTCTTTTATTGTTTTCTCTGTTTTGGATGAAGGATGCTGCGGCGCAAAGCTTAGATGCCTACCGCAGCAAAAACAATCCCTATTACTGGAAAAACAGAATGCCGGATAAGGCTTATTGGCAGCAGGATGTGGGCTATAAAATAGAAGCTGTGCTGGATGAAACCACGCATATCATCTCTGCCAGCCAAACGATAGAATACGTGAATAATTCGCCCGATACGTTATCCTTCGTGTATTTTCATTTGTTTCAAAATGCCTTTGTAAATGGCTCGTACTTGCATGATCTGGAAAAAGCAATGAAGTTTAACAGCCGGCTGGGGCGCTATGAAGCCGCCGGATTAGGCACTGTGGTAGAAAACCTACACGTCAATGGCAGCGCAGTGAAAACAGAATTGGACAATACGATTCTGAAAGTATATCTGCCCAAACCTTTGTATCCGAATGGTTCGGTGCAGTTCACGATGGATTTCAAAACCTATTACGACAATGGCGCTACACGCAGAAGAATGAAAATGTACCCCGCGTGGGGTTTTATGCACTACAACGGCGTACAGTGGTTTCCTAAGCTCTGTGTGTATGACCGGAAATTCGGATGGGACACCTATCAGCATCTCAATAAAGAGTTTTACGGAGAATTTGGCGTGTATGACGTGTCGTTGAATTTCGCTTCCAACTATATCGTAGAAGCTACCGGCACGCTTCAAAACCGGGAAGAAGTATTGCCTAAAGAACTTCGCGAAAAACTCGATATAAAAAACTTCGCTTCCAAAAAATGGAATGAACCGCCTTCCACCATCATTCCCTATAAAAAAGGAGAACGCAAGACATGGCGTTTTTATGCCGAGAATGTCCATGATTTCGCCTTTACAGCCGATCCATCTTACCGTATTGCCACTACCTATTGGAACGGTGTGGAATGTGTGGGCTTAGCTCAAGAACCACACGCTGCCGCTTGGCAAAACAGTGCAGACTTAGTAGCAAAGATCATCCAAACTTTTTCGGAAGATATAGGCATGTATGCTTACCCGAAAATGATAGCTGCCGATGCCGCTGATGGAATGGAATACCCTATGCTTACCTTGGATGGCGGAGGCGAGCCCGGCTATAGAGGCTTGCTGGTACATGAGATAGGACACAACTGGTTTTATGGAATGGTAGGCAGCAACGAAACCTATAGAGCTGCTATGGACGAAGGGTTTACACAATTTCTCACCGCTTGGGGATTGAATAAAATAGACGGAAAATTCCTGAAAGAATCACCACCCAAATCTACTTATCGCCGCAAATTTTATGAACCGGTGGATACGCGCGACCGCCGCGTATATAACGCCTATATCTCCACCGCTTTAAAAGGAGAGCCTTTGCCTTTGAATACCCATTCTAATGATTTCAACAATGCCTTAGGACATGAAGGCGGCTATGGAATGGTCTATTATAAAACCGCCACCATGCTTTACAACCTGCAGTATGTATTGGGAGATTCCCTTTTCCTCGCTACAATGCAGCATTATTTTCACCAATGGAAAATGGCGCACCCTTATTTTGAAGATTTTAAAACCTCGGTACTACAATTTACCAAAGTGGATTTGAACTGGTTTTTCGATCAGTGGTTTGAAACAACGAAGAAAATAGATTATTCCGTTTCTTCTGTCAAAAAAATAAAGAATACCGACAGCTTTGCTATTCATTTTAAAAGAAAAGGGCAAATGCAGATGCCTATAGATTTTACTATCACGGAAAAGAACGGTACACAACAATCTTATCATATCCCTAATACCTGGTTCGTTAAAAATACGGATGCCTATACATTGCCTAAATGGTATGGATGGGGGAAATTACAGAGCAACTATACGGCGGTAATAAAAGCGCCTTCCGGCATACAACACGTAGTGATAGATACCTCCAACAGACTTGCCGATGTTTATCCTTTAGACAATCGTAAAACGCGCAACCTACCTCTCCCTCCTTTATCTATGAAACTACAATTAGACGGCGGATTAAGCAACCCTACGGATCGTCATCGCTATAGAATGTATCTCCGCCCTGACCTATGGTGGAATCCTGTGGATGGAATAAAATTAGGAGCGCATGTAGAAGGAAATTACCTGAACATCATGCACAAAATGGACGCAAGTATATGGTGGAATACGCATGTTTTGCAAGAAGATGCCTACCTAAGCTATCAAAGCGAAGGTTATTATCAGCGATATGCTCCGGTTAACTTTATCTTCAACTATAGCTCACCCGTTTCCTATAATCATCCCGACCATGAAGAGCAACTGAACATTCGCTATCTTGACGGGCTTGCCTATGGAAGAATAGGACATAACTGGCGACCTACCGACAACATTTTGGCGCAGATTTACTTTCAAGCCCTATGGCGACCACGTACACATGATAGAGACTATCTGCTTTACCCACACGAATGGAGCAGTAACAATCAGCATCCTAACAACAGCCTTAACATAGCGCTCACAAGAACCTATAACACGAAAAAAAGTTATGGCTCGGCTACCGCAAGTTTCCGAGCCCCGCTATTGGGAGGCAATGAAGCCAACGCATTCAACTATAGCTATGTGCAGTTGGAGGTAAAGAATACATTGTATTTGCACAAGTTTGAATTGCGTAGCCGATTGTTTGCCCGTGCGGGAATGGGTACAAACCTCCCTTACGAAAGTGCGCTATGGCTGGCAGGTGGTAATCCTGAGAAAATGATGGAGGATAAATATACACGAAGCATAGGCGTTGTTCCGGATAGCTGGCAAGGCACATCCCGCTACGAAATGAATCATTTTCAACAAGGCGGCGGGCTGAATTTGCGTGGTTATGCCGGCTATTTTGTGGCGGATGAGCGCAACGGCGAAGTGCTGATCGGTTATAAAGGAAGAAGCGGTGCAAGCCTCAATCTCGAACTTGATTTTGACAACTATATTCGATGGCAACCGAAGCTTACCCGCAACTGGCTGCATATAGATGCCTATGGATTTGCCGATATGGGTGTAATAGAACTCAGCCGTATCCACAACCTGAATGAATATTACCATGCCGTGCCTACCACGATGGTGAGTGATGTGCGCATAGATGCCGGATTGGGATTTGCTGCTACCATCAAAAAATGGGGCGTATTTGAAAAAGCAAAACCGCTCACGCTTCGCTTCGATATGCCGTTTTTCTTGAACCGCCCACCCTATGGAGCGCCGCAATATGTTGGATTCAGGTATGTAGTGGGTTTGAACAGAACATTTTAACTAATCGAAATTTACCGCCAATGCATGGCAACACCAAAGCCCATACCTCCATTCGGATAGGCTACGGGCTGCATACGAAAAGATATATCGCGTGAAATGTCAAACTCCTTGAGATGGGCAAAGACTACGGCATCCAGTATTTGCAAGGTATAGCCTACGGCGGTGAACAGCCCTGTGAGATCCAGCCAGCGTTTGTATTCATCTTGCAAGGTTTTTATTTCTGCCGGAGAATACATGAGTTCTGTATCGTTGTTAGGGTCGTTATCTAACCGGAGGATGTAGGCTCTGCGGTATTTGCGATAGTTGGTTTGGTTGTTGGTATAAAAATAAACTGCTACGCCTGCGCCTGCATAGATAAGCGGTATCTTCCAGTAATCTTTGTTGTATAGCTGTCCTGCACCGGGAAGAAGTGCGGAATAAAGCCCGGCTTTCTTGGCATTATGCTGTTCCTCCTGCGGACGGAAGACCACTCCTGCATCATCGTTGGGCAAGGCGCTCACTTCCTGTTGCTTGGCAAGGGCGGAGTCAGGCAGCACTCGGTTCATAGAAGTATCCGGCACGGCTTGCGCGCTTGCATGATATGTGCAGCACATTAAAGCGATACAGACCATCAGAAAATGAATACCCTTCAAAAGATGTGAAATTTTGACCGCGAAAATAGCGCAGAAAATCCATTTTGGTTCTTACGAGGCTTCCTCGCCATACAATTCCCGAATAAGGTTGCTGTATTTTTCTTCGATGAATTTTCTTTTTAGTTTTAGTGAAGGAGTGAGCTCACCTTCATCAATCGTCCATTCCCTATCCAGCAGCCGGAATTTTTTCACCTGCTCCACATGTCCGAATTGGGCGTTGTATTTGTTGATTTCATTACGAATCAGATAGCGTACGTCCTTCAGCTTGTTGATGTCTTCATCCGTTTCCGGCACGGGCAGTCCTTTTTCGTTAAGATAATTCCGCACATAGGGAAAAGCCGGAACGACCAATGCCGTTACGAATTTTTTATTGGCACCGGTTACCAGTATTTGCTCTATGTATAGGCTTTCCTTCATTTTGTTTTCGATTACCTGCGGGGCTACGTATTTGCCACCCGAGGTTTTGAAGATTTCTTTTTTTCGGTCGGTTATTTTCAGGAAACGATCTTCTACCACCGTGCCTATATCGCCTGTATGAAACCAGCCATCATGAATCACTTCGGAGGTGAGTTGCGGATTTTTATAATAGCCCATCATAATGTTTTTTCCGCGCACCAGGATTTCGCCATCCGGTGCCAGCTTGGCTTCTACATTTTGTATGACAGGGCCGATGGTGCCTATCCTGCGGTCTTCGCTATTGAACTTATTGACCGATACCACGGGGGAGGTTTCCGTGAGTCCGTATCCTTCCATGATAATGATGCGTGCTGCGGTAAAGATGCGGATGAGCCGTTCCTGACAAGCCGCCGAGCCGGTAACAATGGCTTTCACGTTGCCGCCCAGTGCTTCACGCCATTTGCTGAAGACAAGCCGGTTGGCTATGGTTAATTGCAAACGGTACCATAGGCTTCCTTGGTTGATGTTATCATATTTTTTTGCAAGTGCCAACGCCCAAAAGAATAGACTGTGTTTAAGCCCTTTCAGTTCCCTTCCTTTCGACACTATTTTCTCATACACTTTCTCCAGCAATCTGGGAACGGTGGTAAACACAATCGGCTTTACTTCTTTCAGATTATCGCCTATGGTCTCCATACTTTGTGCATAGTAAATGGCTACTGCCGCATGGATGTAGATATAGGTAACGGTGCGTTCAAAAATATGATTCAGCGGAAGGAAACTGAGCGCGCGTGCGTTTTTTTCGGCAAACCAAAATTCGCACATGCTGTCCTGCACATTGTGTACAATATTGGAATGGCTGAGCATCACTCCTTTGGGATTGCCCGTAGTGCCTGATGTATAGATGATGGTGGCAAGGGTATCTTCAGTTATTTTATCAAGATGCGTCTCGCTCGGCGGCTCTTGGTTTTGTATCAATTCTTTCCAATGGCGCACACCTTCTATTTCGTCAAAAGAGAAAATATGTTTTATAGAGGGTGTTTTTGCGAATGAATCTTTGAACCGTTTATACAATTCCTTACCGGCTATGAATACGATATGTGTTTCTGCTTCTTTCAGAATATACTCCATATCCTGTACGCTCACGGTAGGATAGATGGGAGTGAGGACGGCGCCGCTTAGCTGCACGCCTATATCCGTCATAATCCATTCGGGGCGGTTGGGAGCTATAATGGCGATTTTTTCCTGGCTTTCCGGCGTGGATAGATCCCTGCTGATACCCAGGGATAGAATGCCGGTGGCAAGATGATTGGCTGTCGTCCATACTTCATTGCAGGAGTAGGTTTTCCAGTTGCCGTTTTCTTTTGCGGCAAGCATCACGGCATCGGGTTCTTCCCTATTACGTGTAGCAACGATGTCGAACAACCGTTTTATCACGTACTAAATTTATGAAAATAGGTGGAGATTTTTCTCATGATATAACGATAATTTCCGTTTTCAACGATTTCGTTTGTGTTGTTTTGTATACGGTATAAGCTCATTTTTAGGCAATATTACCGTACAACCGTTTTGGATTTATGGGCAAAACAATAGGGTGGCAAATCTTCTTAAAGACGTGCAGGAGGGAAGGAGGTGAAAGAATGAGGGTATTTTACTATTCAATAAAAATTAGTGAGGTAAGGGTAGCGTTGCTCGTACAAGGCTTTTACTTTTTGCAGAATCGTAGTGCGCAAAAGGTCTATATTTCGCTTTTCTACAGCAGATACAAATACACAAGTGCCCTGGGTTTCGTGTTCCCAGCGTTTTTTGAGCTGATTTATGAGTTCCGTTTTTACATCTTCTTGCAGCCATTCATCAAACACATTCTTTTCGTAGAGGTCCATCTTATTGAAGACAGTGATGGTCGGTTTGTCGAATGCGCCTATTTCATGCAGGGTTTTGTTTACCGTTCCCATCTGGTCTTCATAGCCGGGGTGCGATACATCCACTACATGCAGCAGGCAATCGGCCTCCCGTACTTCATCCAAAGTGCTTTTGAAACTCTCTACCAAATGGTGCGGCAGCTTGCGGATAAAGCCTACCGTATCGCTCAGTAAAAAAGGAGTCTGCTCATAGACGATTTTGCGTGTGGTGGTATCCAGCGTAGCAAAGAGCTTATTTTCCGCAAATACTTCCGATTTGCTGAGGACATTCATCAATGTGCTTTTGCCTACATTGGTATAGCCTACCAGCGCCAGGCGGATATAAGTGCCGCGTTCTTTTCTTTGGGTAATGGATTGCTTATCTATCTCTGCTAACCGCTTGCGCAATAGGGAAATTTTATCCTTCACCAGCCGGCGGTCGGTTTCGATTTCCGTTTCACCCGGTCCGCGACTGCCTATGCCGCCGCCTTGGCGTTCCAGATGCTTCCACATGCCACGCAGGCGCGGAAGAATGTATTGGTATTGCGCCAGCTCCACCTGCACTTTTGCCTGAGCGGTCTTAGCCCTTCGCGCAAAAATATCCAGGATGAGATCACTACGGTCTATTACCTTCACCCCCAGTACATCGGATATATTGCCTATCTGTGCGCCGGTCAGTTCATCGTCAAAAATGACGAGGTCTATAGCCTTGGCTTGCACATAGGCTTTTATCTCTTCCAGTTTTCCCTTGCCTACAAAAGTGCGGCTATCTGGGTGAGGCAGTTTTTGAAAGAATACCTTTTCGGCAACGGCGCCTGCGGTTTCTGCGAGGAAAGCCAGTTCGGCAAGGTATTCCATCAGCATCGGTTCGGTTTGTTCTTTATAAATCAAGCCGACCAATACTGCACGTTCTTCTTTTTCTATGATGTTTTTATTCTCTATCAAGTCTTAAAATTCTAAATTCAGTTGGTAATTAGCAGTTGGCAATTGGCACCTTCAACCCATCAACTATTCAACCCTCTTCCGCAAATGTTTTTACTACGGTTAATACCGCTTTTTTTTGCTTAGCCGTCAAGTGTTCCAAATAATCGTGGATTTGCCTGTCTATTATAGCTGTGTTCATAGCCTTATCATTACTTACAAATTTATTGTTTTCTTTGAGCTACTGTTTGAAAAATCAGTGGGCAATTGACAAATATCCCCTTCAACCAATCAACTATTCAACCAATCACCCCACCCTACACCAGTCGTTCTTGTTCCCGTAGCCATCGCTCGGGTATTTCGTTATTGGCTGCGGTGAGGTAGTCGTTATAGGAGCAAGGGACGAAGCTTTCGTTCGGCAGTTGCATCCACCACCGGTTGGTATGTTTGCTTTTTAGGAATAAGGTGTCATTGCCTGTAAAGCGCACATGGAATTTTACAAATTCCTCTTCATCCGACAACCTGGCTTCTTTGCCACGGATGAGGTAGCCGTCTATAAAATACCATAGCATTTGCGCTGCTTGTTTGGCGGTCATCTGTTTATAATCTTTGCGCATATCATATCCGTAAAGCCCTACGGAAGTCATTTCAGGACTCATACCCGCATAGCGCAGCAGGTTGCAGGCTTCTTCCCCGTCAAAACCATTGGGCGAGCCATCGGCATTGGAAAACGCATTGGAAAAACGAATGGCATTCATATCGAAGCTGAGTAAATGAGCCGCGCGCAACACAGGTTCCATTTCTTCTATTTGTTCTTTTACTTTTCCCAACCTGAAAAAATCGAACCGGAGTTTATCCAGCGTTTCCAGCATGTGGGGATGTACATAATAGCTTTGAAAACCTATATGGCTATAATGCCTTATAAAATTGGGTTGCCCCGTAAGGATGTCCATCAAGAAGCTGCGGGAAGTGATTAATTCTTCGTCCTGCAAATCTATTTTCATATCCACCACGGCGGCGTTGATAATGGTTCCTTCTTTTTTGAACGCTTCATACTGCTGCATGGTAAGGTCATGAGAGCCGCCGAGTAGGATTGCGATTTTTCCGGCATCTCTTATTTCTTTTAATACGGTGCGCAGGGCAGCGCGGGTATCGCCCAGGGTAGCGCCTTCCAAGATATTTCCGGCATCTGCCAATTTGATACTCGGATGCCAGTTGTATAGGGCATAAAATTGTTTACGGATGGCATCGGGCGATTGTGCGTATTCAAGGCTTTCGTCTTCGCCGCGCATCTCTCCGCAACCTACGAGGATGATGTCGGCTTCTTCCCAGTCAAATCCTTTGCCGGTAGCATAGGATACGTGTGCGCCCCATTGTGTGGGGTCGTAAGTGCCGGGAGGCTGGGTTTCTAAAAAATGAATCGGTGCAAAAAAATGCCTAAGGTCTTGCATAAGTTTTCAAATGTAAAATGCAAAAGGTAAAACAACATAAAATATTTTTTGTCGCTATAGTGTTTTTTAACAACAGAATAGTGTGCCGCCATTGATATTTTTATATTTTCGCTGCCAACTCATCCGTACATGTCTGCCACCAAAAAATCAAAACCTTCTTATTTCTACGCAATCGTAGGCGTGTCGCTGGTGCTTTTCCTTTTAGGTACACTGGGGTGGTTTATGCTCAATGGTCGCGGGCTGATTAAGGCATTTAAGGAAGATATTGAAATGGAAATCGTATTCCATGACAATACCCGCCCTGCCTTGATTAGCGACATGAAAGGTATGCTGGACCGGCAGGGATTTGTAAAAAAAGCAACCATCGTAACCAAAGAAGAAGCTGCCAAAGAAATGCAGGAGCAAATGGGCGAAGACTTTATGCAATTGCTGGATTTCAACCCGCTCTATACCTCCATAAAAATGAATCTGCACTCGGAGTATGTGAACCGCGACAGCATGACGAAAATCGAACAGTTTGTAAAGCAAAGCAATATTGTGCGGGAGGTGGTCTATCCCAATACGATGATTGAAAAGATGAACAGCAACTTCCGCCGCATAGGGATCATCCTCGGCGTCATCTCGGTTATCTTCATAGTCATAGCCGTAGTGCTGATAGATAATACCGTACGGCTTGCCATGTTCAGCAACCGTTTCCTTATTAAAACCATGCAAATGGTAGGCGCGACGCAAAAATTCATTCTGCTTCCTTTTGAAAAAAGAGCAGTCATCAACGGATTGATAAGCGGTATCATTGCCGTTACCGGGCTATGGCTCGTGATTTCCTTCGCTTCTTCCAATATGCCGGAGCTGAATGCACTGCATGATAATTTCTGGCTGGTGATGCTTATGGTCGGAATGATCCTGGTAGGCATTCTCATTTCGCTAATCAGCACCCGCCGCTCCGTAGTAAAATACCTGAAACTGCATGTGGACGATCTTTATTAATTTTATTCTTTTAAAAAATATTCAGCATGGCTGCTACTAAAAAAACTGCAACAAGAACCTCTTCCGATACGCCCCGTGGCAATCAGATTTTTCTTTTTGATAAAAGCAATTATACATGGATGCTCATAGGTGTTGCGTTCATCCTGATCGGCATCGCGCTCACCGCAGGAGGCAAAAGCCCCGATCCGCATCAGTTTAATTACGAAGAGCTGTTCAGTTTTAGAAGAATAACGCTCGCTCCCATTCTCATGATGCTGGGCTTTGGTATAGAGGTGTACGCCATTATGAAAAAGCCTGCAGAAACCGGAAAGGAATAGCAGGCATGGCATAAGGTTTATAGGGAATCTCCCTCAAAACCCCATCACTCACTGATATCATACTCCTTAATTTTCCTATAAAGCGTCCGTTCGGAAATGCCCAGCTCATTCGCCGCATCGCGTCTTCTGCCCTTGTGCTTTTTCAGCGCTTTGATGATAAACTCTTTTTCTCTTTCCGAGAGCAGCAGGCTTTCTTCCACATCTTCATGCTGATCAAGTTTATCATTATGAATCAGGATGGGGGTATTTGCCACAGGTTTAAAACCGGCTTGGGGCAACTGCGGCATACTTTCCTGATACACCGGCTGCGATGAATAATTAGTCGGCATCAGGTTTTCCGCCATGGGATAGCCCTGCGTCTGCGCCATTTCAAACATCATCTTTTTCAGATCGTTCATATCTTTCTTCATATCGAAGAAAAGTTTGTAGAGAATATCGCGTTCGGTCGCGCTCATGTTGTTGCCGTTGCTTTGTGCCACGCCATTGTTCAGCGGCAGCAAGGCCATCGAAGGTTTGTCGCGCTGCGGCAAAAATTTATGGAGGGCTTCCGCATTCAGTTGTTTTTCTGTAGCCAAAACGGATACTTGCTCGGCTATGTTTTTCAGTTCGCGCACATTTCCATTCCAGGGATATTCCTGTAAAAGTTGCTGCGCACCGGCATCCAACTGCACAGAATTGGTACGATAACGCTCCGAAAAATCGGAAGCAAATTTTCTGAATAATAAGGGAATATCTTCCTTCCTATCACGCAAAGAAGGCACGCGTATAGGCACTGTGCTAAGGCGATAATATAAATCTTCCCGAAATTTCCCATGGTGAACCAACTCCAGCAAATCCTTATTGGTAGCGGCTATCACGCGCACATCGGTTTTCTGCACTTTAGAAGAACCTACACGAATGTATTCGCCTGTTTCCAGCACGCGCAGCAAACGCGCCTGTGTTCCCAAAGGCATTTCCCCGATTTCATCAAGGAAAATAGTACCGCCGTTTACCGTTTCAAAATAACCCTTTCGGCTGTCCACCGCACCGGTAAATGCGCCTTTCTCATGCCCAAATAATTCGCTGTCAATAGTGCCTTCAGGAATGGCGCCGCAGTTTACAGCGATGAAGGGATTATGCTTACGCGCCGAAAGCGCATGGATGATTTGTGAAAACACTTCTTTACCTACGCCGCTTTCGCCCACAATCAATACGGTCAGATCGGTATTAGCTACCTGAGCAGCTGTATTGAGCGCATGGTTCAGCGCCGGCGAATTGCCAATAATACCAAACCTGTTTTTTATGCTTTGTATATCCATTTTGTCAGTTGATTTTTGATAGGCTTGTAGGTGATACGTTTATATGTTGATACGTTTATATGTTGATACGTTTTACAAGTTGATAGGTTGATACGTTTATATGTTGATAGGTTTACAAGTTGATACGTGTTTTCATCTAAGTTTTCAATCTATCAACCTGCAAACTTTTTTTATTGTCCAAGCAGCGCTACTCCTGTAAAACTTCAGTGGCGATAGCACCGTTCATCTTTGAATTTCTATTGAGCTTTCTCATGTTATTTTTTGTTTCATACAACTCAAAATTCAACATCATTTCCCGATTTTTCCCAAATGTGTAAATCCAAATCCCTCATTCGTTTTCAATCCATAGCCCAACATCCGATCCATACTCGCATGTGCAAACAAAATAATTCCCGCCAGTTGGATGATGTCATTATTCAAATACATCCCCCAAAAAAACACGCCAATCGCTATTGCTTTATGATGAAACAAATTGTATAAAAACGCTCCTGTTTTATTCCCAAACACATAGCCTATCATGCTCACATCGGGCAATAATAGCAATACCAAAAACCACCACCATGCAAACGGCAACCGGCTAAATGCCCAAATACCCAAGCCAAACATGGCGGCTTCTTCTATGCGGAGGAGGGTTTTCATTTTTGTCAAGCTTCTGTCAAGCAGTTTTGAAATATTTTATTTAATTTATGAGTTTAAGGTTCATTTTATTGTTTACTCTGTCATTGCATCAATACAGTTTATTGGGCGGTGGCAAAGGTTATTCTTCATTTGCTAATTTTAGAATTTCGGTTACAAGTTTATCGCTCAACCAAATCCCTTTTATCCGAAGTTCAGACAATAGTTCTTTTATGTTGGTTATAAATCCTCTTTGTTTAGCTTTAAGTAATACGCCAACCGTTCCAGTAATTTTTAACCCTGCGTGTTTAGCGTGAAATCGTCCTAATATCTCATCAAGTATAATCAGGTCGGCATTGAGTTCCGACGCTAATACTATTGCCTCGGCTTCTCCTTTATCTAAATCCAAAAAGTAGTTGAGTGCTTGGGGGTTTTTAACTTGTTCGATTTTCAACCATCCAACAGAAGACAAATTGGTGTAAAACTCTTTATTCTTTCCGGCTTCTATCTCATTAAACACTTCTTGTGGTATATAGACTACTTCATACAATCGGTGCAACAACTCAAGTTGTCCGATTGTAAGCAGGGAGATAATCGGGGTGGTATTGGAAACGACTTTAAGCATTTGCCAAATCTTCTGTTAAGTTGTCTTGTGCGAAAAATGATACTTTGTATTTGGCTAAAAGCTCTAAAAAATCAACTCTTGATATTTTCAACACTTTGGCAGCTGTACCCGATGATACTTTTCCTAATTCAAATAGCTTTACCAATGCAGATATTTTAATCTCTTTACCAAATTCCTCTTCTCCCATTCTCATAGAATTGGCTAAGTAATCGGGATATTCTATAGTTATTATTTGTCCCATAAAATTCGTTTTTGCTTATATACAAGTTACAAAATTTATTGAGTATCGAGGTATTATTGTCGCTCAACAGAAATAGTAACCATCACCTCCCTATATCTCATTTTCTCTGCGTTCTCTGTGTGAACCCTATGCAGCACAAGCCCACCTAACACTCAAAAATTACCCCACAATATTCCCCATCAGCGTGGCTTGTGTAGCCCGTTCAATTTTCACCTGCACATAATCGCCTTTTTTATAGTCATGATTTCCTTTGGGGAAGACCACCATTTTATTCTGCGAGTTTCTGCCGCACCAATCGGCTTCGCTACGCTTGCTGTCGCCTTCTATCAATACTTCAAACGTCTTTCCAATATCGTTCTGATAGCTTTCTTTGGAATGTTGGTTTTGCAGGTGGATAATTTCTTCTAATCTTCTTTTTTTCACATTCTCCGGTACATCATCCGCATAGCGGCGGGCAGCAAGCGTTCCGGGGCGTTCGCTATAGGAAAACATATAACTCATGTCATAACGGCACAGCTCCATCACGCTCAGTGTTTCCTGATGTTCTTCTTCCGTTTCCGTACAAAAACCGGAGATCACATCCGTACTCAAGCCACAATCCGGCATAATTTCACGAATGCGTTTCACCTTATTCAGATACCATTCGCGGGTATAGGTGCGGTTCATCAGTTGCAAAATGCGTGTGCTTCCGCTTTGCACCGGCAGGTGGATGTATTTGCAGATGTTCTCGTATTTCGCCATAGTGTAAAGCACCTCATCCGTAATATCTTTAGGATGCGATGTGCTGAAACGCACGCGGAGCAAAGGAGAAATGAGTGCTACTTTTTCCAGGAGTTTTGCAAAGCTCACTTCTTCATGTAGGTAGCTGTCCACATTTTGTCCCAGAAGGGTTACTTCTCGGAAACCTTTATCAAACAAATCCTGACATTCTGCAATAATACTTTCTGCATCGCGACTGCGTTCTCGACCGCGTGTAAAGGGCACCACACAAAACGTACACATATTATTACAACCGCGCATGATGCTCACAAAAGCGGTAACACCATTGCTATCAAGGCGTACGGGAGAAATATCCGCATAGGTTTCCTCGCGGCTCAGTAATACGTTCACGGTTTTTTGTCCGCCCGTAGCTTCCGTTACCAAGCCGGGTAAGGTTCTATAGGCATCCGGCCCTACTACGAGATCTACCAGCTTTTCTTCTTCTAAAAACTTTGCTTTCAAGCGCTCTGCCATACAACCCAGCACACCTACTAACATGCCCGGTTTGTTGTCTTTTATTTTTTTGAACGTAGTAAGCCTGTTGCGTACGGTTTGTTCCGCTTTTTCGCGGATGGAGCAAGTGTTGATAAGCACGATGTCTGCCTCTTCAAAATTGCGCGTAGCGCCAAAGCCTTCGCTCTGCAATATGGACGCGACAATCTCGCTATCGCTGAAATTCATCTGACAACCGTAGCTTTCTATATAAAATTTTTTAGCGTATTCATTCGGATCTTCCGCGAAAGGCGCAAACGCCTCGCCTTGTCTTTCTTCACGAATGTCTTTCACCAGCAATTCTGCCATAATTTCCGATTATTTAAGTGGGCAAAGGTACGAGGAATAGTTAATTGGGAAAATATGCTTTCGATAAAGGCGCATTTCTACATTTTATACAAATACTATCGTCCGAAAAAATAATTTCGTACGACCTGCTTGTTTAAGGTGGGACTTTTCCTTATTAAAAATAAAACGAAGAGATGAATATTTTCTTTTACTTCAGGGATAACACAAGCATTTACCTAAAAAGATTGTACTTCAGAATGCAATAAATAGCTCTGAAGCCATCTTTCCATCCTATTTTTTTTCCTTCTTCATAGGTTCTGCCATAGTAAGAGATACCCACTTCATAAATACGGACTTTAGGTATGCGGGCTATTTTTGCGGTTACTTCCGGTTCGAAGCCGAATCTTTTCTCCTCTAATTTTATATTTTGGATGAGCTCTCTGCGGAAGAGTTTATAGCAGGTCTCCATGTCGGTAAGGTTGAGGTTGGTAAGCATATTGGAAAGCATCGTGAGCCACCGATTGCCTATAGAATGCCAGAAAAACAAGATACGGTGCGGTTTTCCGCCCATAAATCGTGTACCATAGACCACATCGGCAAAACCATCCAAAATCGGTTTGAGCAGGATGTTGTATTCATTGGGGTCGTACTCTAAATCGGCATCTTGAATAATGACGTAATCGCCTTTTGCCTTTTCAATACCGGTGTGCAGGGCGGCACCCTTCCCTTTATTTACCTCATGTTTATAATAGCTGATGGGCAAATCGGGGTTTTCATTTCTATATTTTTCTACGGCTTCTTCCGTATTGTCTTTAGAGCAGTCATTGACAATGATCACCTCTTTTTGCATCTCGTTTACCAGCTTCACCGCCTTCACTTTATTAAGAATATGGTGAATGGTAGCGCCTTCATTGTAGGCTGGAATAACGATGGAAAGTGTCTGGCTCATATTTTAAGGAATGCCAAAAGTAAAAAGGAAATAGATAATGATGAATTAATTGTGGATTTTAAAATTTGGTGTTTGCCTCTTGATATGGGAATTTTGAACAGCCATGCAACAATATCATCATCTTCTGCAACATATTTTAGACAACGGTGTGCAAAAAACCGACCGTACCGGAACGGGTACCCTCAGCGTATTTGGCTATCAAACTCGTTTTGATTTACAACAAGGATTTCCGCTCGTTACTACTAAAAAATTACATCTTAAATCCATCATTCATGAGCTGCTCTGGTTTTTGCGCGGCGATACCAATATTCATTATTTAAAAGAAAACGGAGTGAGTATATGGGATGAATGGGCAGATAAAAACGGCGGCCTTGGTCCGGTGTATGGTCATCAGTGGCGAAGCTGGACCGGCGCTGACGGGAAAACCTACGATCAGATAGCAGACGTGCTGCATCAGATAAAAACCAACCCCGATAGCCGCCGCATGATAGTAAATGCATGGAATGTAGCCGACCTGCCTCAGATGGCATTAAGCCCGTGCCACGCATTGTTTCAGTTTTATGTGGCCGATGGAAAATTGAGTTGCCAATTGTATCAGCGCAGCGCCGATGCCTTCTTAGGAGTACCGTTTAATATTGCTTCGTATGCTTTGCTCACTATGATGATGGCACAAGTTTGCAACCTGGAAGCCGGAGAATTTATACACACCTTCGGTGATTTGCATCTTTATAACAACCATCTGGAACAAGCTAAATTGCAACTGAGCCGCACAGCTTATCCACTGCCTACGATGAAACTCAATAAAGAAGTAAGCAATTTATTTGAATTTAAATTTGAAGATTTCACTCTTGAAAACTATCGCTGTCATCCGCATATAAAAGCGCCGGTAGCAGTATAAAGATTAACTCTTTTTTGAAATTGCACATGATACTTTCCTCCATAGTAGCCGCCGCTAAAAACAATGCTATCGGTATAGACAATCAGCTCCCTTGGCATTTGCCTAAGGATTTACAATTTTTCAAAAAAACAACAATGGGCAAGCCGGTATTGATGGGTAGAAAAACCTATGAATCATTGGGAAAACCGCTACCCGGCAGACTGAATATCATCATCTCCACTCGAAAAAATTTATCCTTACCCGATGGCGTACTTGTTTTTAGCAATATAGAAGAAGGTATCAAACGCATGAAGCAGGAACATACAGATGAAGGATTCATTATCGGCGGGGGCGAAATCTTCCGGCAAACGATGAACAAAATTGACCGTATTTATTTTACCAGAGTTTATACGCACATCGAAAATGCGACTGTTTTTTTTCCGGAGATAGAAGATGCCGTCTGGAAACTGATATGGGAAGAAAAGCATCAAGCGGATGAAAAGCATCTGTACGATTTCAGTTTCCAACGATATGAAAGAAGATAAACTCAATATCCGCTAACTTCACCTACAGATTTAAAAAAAACGAACGATTATGGAATACAGAAGAATGGGAAAGACCGGTTTGCAACTCAGCGCCTTGTCTTTAGGCTCTTGGATTACTTTCGCCAAACAAACGGATGATCATCTTTCCGACAAATTGATGAGCCTCGCATACGAAAGCGGGATTAATTTTTTTGATAACGCTGAAGTATATGCACGTGGCGAATCGGAAAAAATGATGGGCAGGATTTTGAAGAACAAAAGCTGGGATCGCTCTTCCTATGTTCTCTCCAGCAAGGTCTTTTTCGGATGGAGAGGAGAAAACAACCAACCCAACCAAAAAGGACTGTCTCGCAAGCATCTGGTAGAAGCCTGCCACGAAGCCTTAGAGCGATTTCGGGTAGATTATATAGACCTTTATTATTGTCATCGCCCCGACCCTAATGTGCCTATGGAAGAAATCGTACGCACGATGAATACACTCATCCAACAAGGGAAAATCCTGTACTGGGGCACAAGTGAATGGAGCGGTGCTGAAATTATGGAAGCACACATGGCAGCAAAGCAATTAGGATTAGAAGGACCGGCTGTGGAGCAACCGCAATACAATCTTTTTGAACGCTACAAAATGGAATCGGATTATCTGTCATTATTCCGCAACATAGGCATGGGCACCACGATATGGAGTCCGCTCGCATCCGGTCTCTTGACCGGAAAATACAACGATGGCATCCCGGAAAATTCCCGCTTAGCATTAGAAGGTTTTGACTGGCTAAAAGACAGAACCCTAAGCGACGCCAAAATTGCATCCGTACGAAAATTGCAACGCATAGCCGATGAGCTGGAAACTTCACTTGCTACCTTATCTATCGCCTGGTGCATTTCCAACCCGAATGTTACAACGGCTATACTCGGTGCTACAAAAGAGGAACAACTGACCGAAAACCTGAAAGCCTTAGAGCTATATCCCAAGCTGACGGAAGAAATACTGGAGCAAATAGACGAGGTGATGCAAACTAAACCGACGGTTGCCGCGTGATGTCCACTCACTGCTGGCATAGGTTTTTATTCCTTACAGCATGAAGCGCCTTCAACCGAAACTAAATCTGCGACCCCGCAATAATTCCCGGAAGCTAAAGCCCAAAGAATATTTTGGGCTTTTGAAAGAGGCGTTTAATGAATTTCAAAATGATAATGTGGTGAAGCTAAGCGCATCGCTGGCTTATTACACCATCTTTTCCATCGGGCCGCTGTTGCTTGTCGTCATTTCCCTTACCGGTCTTTTTTTTGAAACGGAAGAAGTAACCGGAAAACTCTATGCGCAAATACGTGGGCTTATGGGCGAAGACGGAGCTAATTATTTACTGCAAATCATCCAAACCCTGAAAGAACAACGAAGCGCCGCAAAATATAGTTTTATAGGATTGTTTATTTTAATCTTCGGTGCGACAAGCGTATTTGCCGACATTCAGGATTCCATCAATTTTATATGGTCTATCCGTGCAAAACCGAAAAGAGGTTGGGTAAAATTTTTGAAAAACAGGTTATTGTCTTTTTCTATTATTATAGGCATTGGCTTCGTGATGATTACTTCGTTATTCATCAATTCCATTGCCGATTTACTTACCGACCAACTCACGCAATTGTTCAATCATGAATCGGTAGTCTTATTCAAAATTGCCAACACGATTATACTTTTCTTCATCGTATCGTTTATGTTTTCGGTGATTTATAAAGTGTTGCCGGATGCGGAAATATCATGGAAAGATGCGAAGATAGGCGCACGCTTCACCGCCTTTATGTTTATCCTCGGCAAGTTTTTAATCGGTTACTACCTTGGCAGTTCCAATATGGCAAATACCTATGGAGCGGCTGCCGCCATCATCATTATCCTTTCGTGGGTATATTATACGGCGATTATTTTATACTTCGGCGCGGAGTTCACCAAGGTATATGCATGGAAACACGGCAAAGGCATAAAGCCCTATGAGAACGCCGTATTCATCATCAAGCGGGAAGCGAAGGAATTGCCTAATCCGGAAGGGGAGAAAAAAGAATAAAAATAAAGATTGCCACAACTCGGTAATTACATCTTGGTCATCCTTTCTACTTTCCTTATCTGTCCTTTACTGTCTGACAGCAGGATAAAATAAGTACCGGCTGCAAGCCTGTTTATCGGTATCTGTTGCACATCATATTCTCTCAATACAGTTTGCCCCTGCTGATTGATGATGCTTACCGTTACCTTTTCGCTGAAATGGATGACATCCGTTGCCGGATTAGGGTAGAATATTATATTTCCCGGGGCTGCGAGCATATCCGCCACGTTCGTCAGCGCATCGGGTTTCAGCTTTACCACCCACCCGTCTCTACCACCGTGGTTTCCGCTTACGTTGCCGTCATTCGACAAAGTATATCCGGCTAATACATACCCTCCATCCACCGTTTGTTTGGCTTGCATAAGCCCATCATGGTTGCTGCCGCCATACGCTTTCTCCCACAGCGTCTCCCCGGCGGCATCTACACGCGCCATATAATAATTAATAAGGCTGTCATTTTCTGATAAGCCGCGGTATCGCCACCCACCCAGGATAAAACCGGAATCCGACGCCTGATGCAAAAGAAGAACTGAGACCGGTTCCCAAGAAAAATTTAACCTGGTTTTTTGCCATACCACGTTATCGGCGGCATCTATCTTCATGAGGATGTGGCCTCCGTAAGGCGCTGCGTCATAATTGTCTAAACTGAATACATACCCGCCGTCTTTGGTCTCACAAGCAGATTGCACGTTGTTGCTGTTCACCGAATCTCCTATAGTGTACTGCCACACGATGCTGCCGGCTGCAGATACCTTTGCCACCCAGCCATTGCCTATGCTGTAGGCGGTCTGCACATCGCCGTCAGCCGCAAATACGCTGCCCCCTACCAATACGCTGCCGTCCTGAGTGGTATTCACAATCATTATTTTGTCATCAGCGCTGCTGCCTATGGTTTTTTTCCAAAGGATATTGCCGGCGCCGGTAAACTTCTGCAGCCAGAGATCCCACCCGCCGTGGTTTCCGCTCACATCCCCGTCATTCGATTGAGTCCAGCTTCCTGCTACATAATTGCCGTCCGCCGTTCTTACTACTTTGGGAACACCGCCGGCATCATCCTGCGAGCCGCCTAAGGTCTTTTGCCATACCAAAGTACCTTGTGCATCTATCTTTATCACCCATAGATCCCGGTCAGAACTGATGGAAACAGCAGTTACACCTATCACTATGCAGCCGCCGTCATCCGTAGTGGCGATACTGGTCGCCGTCTCCACATTTCCCTGATTGTCATAGCATTGCTGCCATACCACCTGCCCGAGGGAATCTGTCTTCACCACCCAGAAATCTGCAGTGGTATTATTGGTACAATTTCCCCGTCCGCAAAAAAAATACCCCGCTCCGTTTTGTAAGGTGTCTATAGCGTAAATCAATTCATCATCCGCTACGCCGTAGCACTGCTGCCACTGAATGGGCGGAGCTGCTTGCCCGAACGAAAAAAATGAGGCGACTGAGAACAGAGACAGGATGATTATCTTTTTCATGGAAATTCGTCTATTCCCAAATTTAGTTAAATTTGAGTTAAGTAAAATGAGAATCATGAAAAAAATTCATTCATGCCCTACTCATACTGTTTGCTATAAACAGCCATACACAGACGACAGCTACCATTACCAATAATACCAATTGCCGTTGGGTAGTAACAGTGATATGTTGGCGCAATACGGCAACTTGCGGATACTTGCCCGGCAGTAATCCGCCCGTATTACAACAATGTTGTATTCAATGGGAGCAAGCTTACATAATGAATCCCGGACAGGTCCGTAATGTACCTATCTGTAACGCTGCTTTTACAACTATAAGGCTACTGATTTTCCGAATGGTTCATGTACAGGCAGCAGTGAAATCGCCTGGTCCACATTTGGCAGTTTAGGAAACCCTCCGTGCGACAGCGTTTATCCTGTAACTACCTCGGCAACTGTTCCCAACTGTGCTTGTAACATTCCAGCGACCATCAGCATGGTGGCGCCTAATCAGGTTGAAATAAATTAAAGGTGTATTATGTAAAACAAAATAGAATTGACCAAAAGTCGGTAGTGTTAGTTCGCTGCCGTCGCAGATGTTATCGTTCGCAACAGCAAAGAAAAAGTATAAGCAAATTCAAAAGCTATTGGGTACTACTGCCTCCGCAGCAACTTCTTCAGCTCCCGCACATCCAAAAACCGCAGCAGAAAAATCATCCCTAATCCGGCACAAACCACAATGATTAATTGAATCATCCAATTTATAGGCAACTGAGTAATAACAAAGCTTATAAACCCAAGCAGCAGTAAATAATAAAAAAAAGAAAACACCCATTTGAAATCTTCTTTCAACACCAATTCTCTTTTGGCAAAAAACAAAAAACCAAATGCGATAAAGCTTTGAGTAATACAAGCCGTAACCGCCGCACCCAGTGCCTGATAATGCGGAATTAAAATCGCATTCAACATCAGATTGACTACCACGCCCGCAAAAGCAATTTTATTCATTAGTTTCAAATTGCCGTTAGCCGTCAGCAGCGTAGAATATACATTGGAAATACTAAATGCCGGAAACGCCGCCATCAACCATAGAAACACAAGCCCTTTACTTTGCGGCAAGGCGGCATTCAGGAGCTGCATGATTTCTTTATTAAAAAATACGGCTATCATCATCACCAAAAAAGAAATAGGCAACAGGATATTGACACATAACCTTATCAGCGATTGCATATTTTCTTTGCGAGCAATCATACCGCCAAAAATGGGCAACAACATGCCCGCCACCATCAGTCCCACCATATTTGCCACATCCAATAAACGATAAGCAGCAGCATAAATACTTGCTTCTTGCCTTCCTGCTTCCCCGCTCAGCCGCTCCACCATCAGCATATCCGCACGGGTATAAACCGACATCAGAAAAATAAGCAAGGCATAGGGAAGGCTTTTCCGAATATGAAAAACGACTGACCGCACATCTAACGAAAACCTCACCGGCATCTTCGCTATATGTTTCAACAAGAGTAATCCCAGCAAAACCGAAACGGCATAACATACCACCTGCGCTTCCACAAACCATTCCAGCCGGAAAGAAGAGCCATAGGAATACAGCAAAAAACCGCATACGACAATCATCAGTAGTTTATCACTCACGGACAATATTCCATCCAACTTAAACTTATGCAAACCGGCTATATTACTACGAATAAATTGCAACGTAGAGTTCAACAACTGAATGCAGGAAATGCCCGCAAGCAAATACAATTCCATCCCGTTATAGCCCAGGGATAAGGCAATCAAAAAAATAAGGGCTACATACAGCAAACACAATAATAACCTAGATGTGAGCAATGCAGGAAACAGCTTTCGGATGCTCCCGGGATTTTCCGCTATGGCTTTGCTTGTATAATTATTAATGCCGAAATCCAGCAGGATTTGGAAGATGATACCCAAATTCAGCAAAGCCTGATAGGTTCCGTAATCGTGCCCTACCCTGTTTTGCACCGTGCGGTCTATGAAAAATACCCATACGGGTTTTACCAGCAGATTGACAAATACTACAAACAGAATATTTTTAGCAAAGAAGCGGCGCATGTATATTTTTGAAAAACCGAAGCGATACGCTTGTAAAATTATATTTTTGCCGCCAATACGGATATGCGCATTGCAGTAAATACAAGACTTTTATTAAAAGGAAAATTAGAAGGCATCGGCTGGTACACGCATGAAACACTGAAACGGATTGTAAAAAATAATCCGCAACATGAGTTCATCTTTTTTTTCGACCGTCCTTATGATCCGTCATTTGTATTTGCAAACAATGTAACGCCGGTTACCTTCGGGCCTCCCGCAAGGCATCCTGTCTTGTTCTATATCTGGTACGAACTGCGTATTCCTTTTTATTTGCGCAAGTATAAGGCTGATGTATTTTTATCTACCGACGGGTTGATGTCGCTGAGTACGAAAACGCCTACCTGCTTAGTGATGCACGATCTCGCTTTCGAGCATTATCCGCATCATCTGAGTCGCTCCATCCGACATTACCTGCAAAAATTTTCGCCGCGCTTTGCCCGAAAAGCAACCCGTATCGTTACCGTTTCCGAATTTTCAAAAAACGACATTGCAGAGAAATACCATATCCCTAAGGAGAAAATAGATGTTTCATACAACGGCGCACATGCAGCTTATCAACCGCTTGCCCCGGAAGAGCGCGAAGCCGTGAAAAAACAATTTGCCGACGGATGCGAGTATTTTGTATTTGCAGGTGCATTGCATCCGAGAAAAAATGTCGTACATCTGCTAAAGGCATTTATCGCTTTCAAAAAACGGCAGCGTACTCAGATGAAACTGGTGATTGTAGGAAGACTTGCCTGGAAATATCAAGAAGTGGAAGAACTACGCCACACCATGCCCTTCAAAGAAGATGTAAAATGGGTGGGCTATATGAATGTAAATGAGCTGAGCAAAATTATAGGCGGTGCTTATGCGCTTGTGTATGCTTCCCTGTTTGAAGGCTTTGGCATTCCTATTCTGGAAGCGTTGCAATGCAATGTGCCCACCATCGTGAGCAATACTTCTTCCATGCCGGAAGTAGGTGGCAATGCGGCTTTGTTGGTAAACCCTACAGATGTGCAGGATATTTCCCATAAAATGGAACAGCTTTATAAAGATGAAACTCTGCGCGCCAAGCTGATTGCCGCAGCACCGGAGCAAGTGAAAAAATTTACTTGGGACAAGGCAGCAGAAGTATTGTGGAAGGCTGTGCTGGCATGTAAAAAACAATAACAGCCTTTCTTTATTTTTCTTTTTTTGACTTTTTAATTTTGCATTCATCCTCATGTCTAAGAAAAAAAATCAAAATGGCGGATTGGTTTATTCTACCAACCCTGATGTTCATCTTCCCCAAGAAGAAGAAGAAATAACGGAAACCTTAGCCAAGGACAAACAACGCCTTCGGGTGATGACGGATTCCAAGCAACGCGCAGGGAAAGTGGTAACACTTGTAACAGGTTTTATAGGTAGAGAACAAGATTTACAAGACTTAGGCAAACAATTAAAAACCAAATGCGGTACGGGCGGCAGCGTCAAAGACGGGGAAGTCATCATTCAGGGAAATTATAAAGAGAAAATTCTTCAATGGCTGAAAGATTGGGGCTATTCGGGAACGAAGTAAGAATTGCAGTCAAAAAGAAAAGGAATGTAATTCTTTAGTCAGAACTACATTCCTTTCAAAGGAACATCCTTCATGTTATCCAAATTCTATTTCAAGATTACGAGTTTGCTTTGCCATACGGCTTTCGATTTTTCTTCTTCAAACGAAACCATATAAAATCCGTTGGGGAAAGCAGAAGTAGGAAGGGTAAGGCTAGCCTTATCGGTCTTTGCCTTATAGATTATCTTCCCTGCTGCGTCTGTGATGTTAATTCTGCCGGACATATCGTTGCCCATACCTTCTACGGAGATGGTTACGATATCATTCGCAGGATTCGGATAGATAGAAAGTGTTTTGGGAACGGCTGTTAGCTCACTGGTGGAGGTAGCGGGGTCGGCATAAAAATATTGCGTAAATCCGCAACCGAAATCACCGTTGAAATACCCTTTCAGCGAGTAAGGAATAAGGCTGGACATACCATATACTTTGATGCTTGCCGCACCGGGCGGGGGCGTGTAGTAAGCAAAGACCCACCAGTTCATTCCATCGCAGCCTGCATCTTCCACTACTAATTTGTAAGCGCCTCCGGCAAGTCTTACGGTATCTATATAAAGAGTGTTTGCCGTGTTATTGCTGCGCTCTGCAACAAGGTTGCCGCTCACGTCATATATTTTCCAGTTGTTCTCGCTTACGCCGCTTATCATTTGTGCATTTGTTTTCATTTCGATTCTTAGGGTAGCCGGCCAGGTATTGGGTGCAGCGTCAAAATAAGAAGCCAGATGATCGTTAGTAGCATCTTGATCGGCTTGTCCATTTACTTCCAGAATATTCACTACAAATTTGTTATTACTTCCCGTAACGGTGCGGAGCGCCGTACATTCCGCCAGTGAGATTTCTGCGTTTTCAAGGGAATTGATAGTGCCGTTCCATACATATTGTTGCAACGCTTGTCCTTCTACGCCGTATTCAAATTTTAGGGAACTGATGGTACTGCTGCCGGAGTTGCGCACGATAATTCTGGGTTTTCCTACGAGCGGATTTTCTCTGAAATGCGCTTCATTATTAGTAGGCGCTATCACATCTTCCAGCGAAGCATCAGTAGTTTTATTGAGAGCGTCATAGTAAAAAATAAGGTTTTGAATTTTATAAATAGCCTGGCTACCGCTGCTGTTTGGCACGGAGGTATAAGCAGGGAAGGCAACCTTCAGCGTATAATTGCTGTTGGCAGTAATACCGGTAAGCACGTGTGTGTAGGGATGCACCAGATCACCGGGACACCAGCTTGCACGGTCATATACCCAAGTACCGTTTTGCGGATAGTAATTGTTGAAGCCACAGTTGTCTCTCCATATACTTTGTGTTACCAGTGGATTGTTGTTAAGCTCCATGGTATATGTGTTGGGGTAAAACTCGGCAGCATTTGCAGAAGCATCGCCGCCATGCCCGGTAATAAGAAATTTGCTTTCGGCAGAAACCGTACCTGCAGGTGCCGTAAGCGATACATTATCCAATGCGGTGTTTATAGGCGTAGCCCCATGTCCGTAGTCATAGCTGCCGCCCCATAGTTTTTGAATACCGGCTATATTGCGCTCCGGCGTACCTTCTATAAAAGCGAATTTCACCGTTGCCGTGAAGCCATAGGAATAACCATAGAAATTCACCCGTATCGTGGCGCTGTTTTTCAGCACCGGATAGAAATCGGTAACGTCAAATACATATTTTCCCTTCCAGGTTAAGGGCATCCGTGCATTATCCGCATAGGGCGTAATCAATCTTCCTAATTCAAGCGTATCACCGGAGGCGGGCATCAGCAGCGTACTGACATCATAATCCCAATCGTAGCAATACTGCGGGTTTCCCGGACATTGGTATTTTCCCAGTTCAAAAATCATAAAAATTCTCCTATAGGAGGTAGTGCCGTCAGGAAAGGTAATAGGTGCATCAAAAGCACCGTAGGAGGTCATTTGCACATCGGTGTGCGACTGCGCCCAGGTGGTATCGCCGGGAGCGGCCATGGCATGGCCCAAAAACAAAGAACATACTGCAAGCATCAGGTAGCGTATTCGCTTCATGGATATAAATTTTAATCAACGAAAATAATTAATTTCATGGGGATTTATAGTAAGGCTTTTACGGGAGAAGCAACTTGCCATTTCCCTAATTCTCTATACCAGTTTATCTTTTCCTCATATCAGATGGGCGGGAATGCGTAAACGTATAAAAAGCATTGCTGAAAGAACCCACAGAATCATACCCTACGGAATAGGCTATATCGCTGATCGGCTTGTGCGTTTTCAGCAGCATTTCAATGGCTTTTATCATGCGCAGCGTTTTAAAATATTGCAGAAAAGAAATGTGCAAATGGGTTTGAAACGACCGCGACATAGAGCGTTCGCTCACGTTGAATTTGGCACTGAGGGCTTTTAGCGTTACCGGCTCGGATATATTCCTTTCCAGAAACCGGAGCACTTGTTGCATCCGTTCATCATCGGTTATAGGCAAGATGATGGGCAAGGCTTTGTTATTCAGTTCGGGCAATAGCTTTTTGAGGGAAATCAGAAATTCAAAATTTTCATTCTTTTCACTTACATGCGATTCATCCCATTTCTCTGTATGCTTGATCATTTGTATGAGCAATTCGCTGGCAGGGTAAATGCCCAGTTGCGCATAAAATGGATGAGCTGCATCGTCATGTGCATAAAAATACAGGGAACGAAGCACCGTAGCGGAATGCCCGATGCGGAGGATATGCGGCATTCCTTTCGGTATCCAAAAATAATGGCGCGCCGGCACTACATAGGTTTTGTAATGAATGGTAATATAGGCGATTCCTCCCTCCACATAGCTCAGTTGCCCTTTTTGATGCGTATGTAAAGGGATGAATTTTTCCGATTTTTCGTGCATCACGAAAACCGAATGGGGCTGCATGTCTATATCCGGCAAAGAAGCGATTAATCCCATGACAAATTGGTCAGATGTTGCAATGTACCAATTTCGCCGCTGAAAAGCAGATTGGTGGGGAATAGGTTGATAGGTTGAGAGGTTGATAAGTTGATAGGTTGAGAGGCTATAGGGACTTAAAATTTTCCCGCCTTCTTTCGCTCATGGCTGTAATGGATAAATAATTGTCCACTCTGATGCACTTACTTGATAGGGTTGCTTGTAGCTTAGTCCATTCGATTTTTAGTGGAATATTGTTTATTTAACGACTTATGAACCCTGGCTATGAAACCCTTTTTGTTGTTGCAGTGCAAATGATGAAAAAAACATGAGTCCTACTATTAAAGTCAAACGAGTATATGAAAAGCCGTTAAAAAAAGACGGTTATAGGGTGTTGGTGGACAGGCTTTGGCCGCGCGGTGTCAAAAAAGAAGAAGCCGTGCTGCATGAATGGGCAAAAGAACTTGCACCTTCCGCAGGACTTAGGGTATGGTATGGGCATGAACCTGAATTGTGGCCGCAATTTCAAAAATTATATACCGCAGAATTGAAAAAAAATAAAACCATTGAAGAATTTGCCGAACAGCATCAGGATGAAAAAATCATCACCTTAGTATATGGCGCAAAAGATACGGAACACACACACGCCCTTGTTTTACAACATTATCTCCAACGCCTTTATGCTTCCTGATCAGAAAAATATATTATTCACCTTAGTGTACCAGGAAGTGCATTATCCCATAGCCGCAGCGCCGCAGGAATATTCTTCTTTGATGCGCCTCATTTCCCTGCATCTCGGTATTTCCGGCTTTGGGCTGTGCAGCGGTATGGGAAGTTGCGGCACTTGTATGGTAACCATTCACAGCAGACAGCAATACCAAACTGTTACGCATAGTCTTTCCTGCGGTAGAGCCATTACCGAGGATCTGGCGAACGCCCTCATTATCATCCCTAACGAATATTATTAAAACCCCCTTTAAAAAATGAGCTTAAAGAAGCAGACAGATGTACTTATTATCGGCGCGGGACCCTCAGGCTCCATAGCTGCAGGCATATTACACCAAGCAGGTATAGACGTGCAAATCGTAGAAAAAATGCGGTTTCCCCGTTTTGTAATCGGCGAAAGCCTGCTGCCGCGCTGCATGGAAGCGCTGGAAGAAGCCGGACTGCTGAATGCCGTGGCCGCTACGGGTTTTCAGCAAAAGACAGGTGCCAAATTTATATGGGGCAATAAACTTTGTGATTTTAAATTCTCGCAGCAATACACACCCGGATGGCAATATGCCTATCAAGTGCCACGCGCCGATTTCGACAAAACACTTGCAGACACCTGCGAAAAAATGGGCGTATCCATAGCCTATGAAACGGAAGTAACCGATGTGTGCATTCAGGATGACGGTTCCTCCGTTACTACCGTGCGGCTATCCGACGGCACAATGGCGGAAATTGCTGCTAAGTTTATAATAGACGGTAGCGGATATGGTCGCGTATTGCCCACGCTTTTCGGGCTGAATGAACCTTCTACCCAATATACCCGCAAGGCTATGTTTGCCCACATGAAAGACCCGCATAGGCAGGAAACCGATGAGCCTGACCGCATTACCGTATATGTACACAACCTCCGCACATGGATATGGGTCATCCCATTTGCCACAGGCATTACCTCGGTAGGCTATGTAGGCGATCCGGAATTTTTTGACCGGTTTGAAGGAGCTACCCTTACCGAGCGTTTTCAAAATATACTCTATGCCGAACCGCATCTGAAAAAACGCTTCCGGCATTTTGAACCGATATGGGAAGAACCGCGGATTTTGCAAGGATGGAGCGCTACTACCAAAAGTTTTTTCGGAAAAGGCTTTGTCCTCACCGGTAACGTAACCGAATTTCTCGATCCCATTTTTTCTTCCGGAGTAACCCTCGCCAGCGTATCCGCACAAACGGCGGCACATTTAGTCATTAAGCATTTAAAAGGCGAAACGGTGGACTGGCAGAAAGAGTATATGGACTATATGCAGACCGGCGTAGATGTCTTCCGCACCTTCGTGAACGCTTGGTATGACGGCACTTTGTTTAAGATATTTTTTGCCCGCAGACGGGATGAAGATATGCTGAATAAAATATGCTCCGTGCTGGCCGGCTATGTATGGGATGACAGCAATCTTTTTGTAAAAAAACCGGAAAAATCGGTACGTACGCTTGCCGCCTACCTCGACAAAATAGAAAATGACAGCCTTTCGGAAAAAATCATGGAAGAGGAAAGAAGCGCTTAGCTAAACGACTTGCCCTATCAACACGCAACCGGTGTGCATTCTTTCGCTCAGATGTACGCCGGTTGCTTTCTGTAAACACCATTTTAATTACGCATTCAAAATTTCATATTCACCCCAAGCATCCAGTTGAAACCTGCCTGCGGGAAATAATAATTATCCGTGTATTCTTTTCCACCATAGCGATAGGCATACGTGTAGCCGTTGCTTACATATTCTTTGTTGAGTACATTATTCAGCCTCACCATCAAGCCCAGCTCGCGAAACGGACGGAAATGCGCCGTATAGCGAATACACACATCCGAAACAAAATACGCATCTATAGCCCTGTCCTCATTGCCGGTATTATCCAGGTATTGCTTGCCTACATATTTTCCAAGCAGTTCTATTTCCAATGATTTTGCTTTAGGGTGATTATAAAAAGGAATAAAGCTCAAGGAACCTGCGCCTATAATGCCCGGCGAAAAAGCAATATCCGTAGTGCCCCTGTTTACGGAATCCTGCAAACCGCTGTCCCAGTTGTCCACAAATTCATTAAAACCGATAATCTTGTTTTGCGAAAAAGTAGCATTCGCATGGAGCCTTAGCCATTTTGCCGGCACGGCGGTTGCCTGGAGCTCCAGGCCTGCACGGTAGCTTTCGGGAACATTGGTACGGCTGTAAGCGCCTACATCATTTATTTTTCCGGTAAGCACCAGTTGATCTTTATAGCGCATATAGTACGCATTTACCGAAGCCATCCATTTTTGCTTGTGCACTTCATAACCTGCCTCCACATCGGTGAGGCGCTCGGGTTTGGGGAGGTTCGTAGGCGATGCTTCAAAATCATCCCTGTTCGGTTCTTTATTTGCGAGGGCTATGGAAGCATATAATTTTTGTTTTTCGGAAAGCGTATTTTTTAAAAGATAAGTAACGCCGGCTTTAGGATTGAAAAAGCTATAATCGGCATTCACAAACAAAGCAGGATTTTTCCTGAAACCGCCTATGTTGTAAGCTAAAGTCCGCCATTGCACATCGGCAAACAAGATTATTTTTTCCCTAAGCGTATGCTGCCCTTTTGCATACAGGTTGAAATCATTTTTTTGCGCATGAAGCAGATACCATCTGTAGTCATTGGGCACACCGCCGTTTTCCGCCCATTTTATAAAACCATAGTGCTGCCCTTGGTATTGGGTAAAGGCACCGCCGAGCGTGAGCTGCGTATGTTGTTTTTGATATTGAAGCGAAAAAACAGAACCGTAATAATAATTATCCAACCATAGCTGACGGATGAGGTCGCTTGACGAAATTGTATCTGCACCGGACGGAGCCACCACATCGTCCAATCCGTAATCTTCATAGCTTTCATAGGGTTTGTATTCTTCATAATAACCTTTGCCGCGCGTCATAAAACCTGCCATATTCAGCGTAAGATTTTTAGAAAAAGAATGATCGAAGAAAAGCTGACAATAATCCTGACGATAGTTGTCCGTTTGATTTTTGTAGGTAAAATAATTGTACTTCCGCGGATCGGAATGAAAGAGATTTACCGAATCCTGCGGGGTGAAATAAAGGGAGTATTGATTGTGCTGATAATGCCGTTCGAGTTCGGAGGTATTGCCGCTCAATTGGGCTTCATGCACTCCATTCCAAGCCTGTCCGGTTTTTTCGTTTCCGGTCATGAACAGAAAACGAAGGTTGCTTTTCTCACTCATTTTCCATCCGGCTAAAAACTGCAACGATTTCAATTCGGAGGCAGCGCGCGCCCTATAGCCGTCGGAGCTGATATGCGACAAACGAAGATCGAACTGCAAACCGTTTTTTAATAAACCGCTGCCGAGTTTCACCGTATTCTTCCAGGTATTGAAAGAGCCGAAGCTGTTATGGATTTCTGCACCTGCCGTAGGCATTTGCTCCAGATTACTGATGCTCATTGTAGCGCCAAATGCGCTTGCGCCATTGGTGGAAGTGCCTACGCCGCGTTGCAATTGGATGGATTGGGTGGAAGAGGCCAGGTCGGGAAAATTTACAAAGAACACGCCTTGCGACTCTGCATCATTTACCGGAATTCCGTTGAACGTTACATTCATTCTGGTGCCATCGGTACCTCGCACACGCAATGCGGAATACCCGATGCCATTGCCCGCATCGGAAGTAGCTACAGCCGAAGGGGTATATTGCAAAATATAGGGAAGGTCTTGCCCGGTGTTTTGTTTCTCGATTTCTTCTTTTTTTATTTCGGTTTTGGTGAAGGGCGTGTTGGAGCCGGCACGGATGGCTCTGATCTCTACCGGTTCCAAATCTTGTGTGCTGATGCTATCGGTCTGTTGTGCATTTACCCCACCGGATAAAAACCCTGCTAATGCAATAATCGGGATGATTTTTAGGCTGTTCATGATGCGCGTTGTTTTTTTTAGATGTAGGAAAAAACACGGGGGAGAACAGCATCATTCAAAACAAGAAAATCAACCCCGATTCATAGGGTACGATGATTTTTTTGTTTGGAAGAATGGAGATGAAGTATCTACATTCCCTAACCAACATTACTTGGTCCAGGTTCAGCGGGTATAATCTCAGCCTTGCTACTGTTCAGGCACCCCGAGCGATTTTTCGCGGTGCGAAGGTAGGGAAAAGGAGATAAGAAAAGAAAAATGATTTTTTCCCCCTTAAGAAGTATGTTTTGAAACAAAAAAAAATTATTTTCGTAATTCTCTAAAAATAAAATTTAAGCGAACATGAAAAAATTACTACTCACTGCTATTGCTGCAACAGCCATAGCAGCCAATGCAGATGCTGCACTAAAAAAAGGTGATATAGCACCGGATTTTACTTTACAGGATATAAATGGCGTAACACACCATTTGTATAGCTATTTAGATTCAGGTTATACCGTAATCATTGATCAATCCGCCGCATGGTGCGGGCCATGCTGGGCAGTACACCAGAGTGGCGTATTTAACAACCTTATTGCTCAATACGGACCTAACGGATCCATACAAGCAAAAAAAATCAGAGTGATTTTTATTGAAGGAGAAACAGGGAATACGACTGCTCAGCTTTATGGACCTCAAGGCGGAAGTGGTGCTACCTTTACTCAAGGCGATTGGGTAACCGGCGAGAATTATCCTTTTATAGATAACCCTCCTACCGCTACACGAGATGCCTATTTGGATGGCGGATTTCCTACTTTTACTGTAATCGGTCAAGACAGGATTGTTTATGAACAAACAGCAGGTTATAGTCAAGCTATGCTACAAACCACCTATTGGACAAATTTCCTGACCAACAATATAGTACCGACTTATGGACCATCTGCTACTACAGATGCTAAAATAGTAGCAAGCGACATGACGGATGTTTACCTCTGCGATGCCAAGCCTACTATTAAGTTCCAAAACTATGGCAACCAGAATATCACCTCTGCCACTGTAAAAGTATTGTCAGGTGCTACAACTATATCTACCCAAAACTGGAGTGGTAATTTGGCAAAATATGGTATAGCCAGTGTAACTATGCCCGGCTTCTCCCAAGCAGGCCCCTACAAATTTGAAGTTACGGTAACAAATGATGCTGTGGCAACAAACAATAGCATTACTGTAGCAAGCTTACCGATAATCACTTCTGCTCAAACAACCCCAATACCCGTTTCCGAAGATTTCCAAAGCGTAACTACTATACCTGCTAAATATGTATTGGATGCCGATGGCAAAGAACAATTCATCTTATCCAGCAGCCTTGTAAGCGGAGGAAACCCCATCACTGTTATTGGTTCTAACGGACAAACAACCAATTGTATAGGAGTAATGTATCAAAACCAAGCCGGCGGATTTAGCGCAGAAATGATGCTGGGTAATTATAATACAGCCAGCGCCTCTTCCCCAGCGTTTAAATTTGATCTTGCTTACCGTCAAAAATCCTCTGCATCTAATGATAAATTAGAAGTGTTAGTATCTGCTGACTGCGGCGCTACATGGACTTCTGTTTACAATAGCATGGGCAGTGCATTATCTACCGTAACAGGCTTTCAAACCACAGGCTTCTTTTTGCCTGCTGCAGCTGCTGACTGGAAAAAAGTAACAACCAGTACTTTACCTAAGAACAATAACCTGTTTGTAAAATTTGTAGCTACAACATCTGCTTCCAGCGCAAGCTATGGATGGATTGACAACTTCAGTTTTGTAACCAGCGCTGCATCTGTAAATGATGTAATCGGAGGAAACTCTGTAAGTTTATATCCAAACCCTGCTAAAGATGCCGCTACCTTAGAATTTACTTCTATCAAGTCTTCTAACGTAACCATCCAAGTAGTGGATATGACCGGTCGTATAATAGCTAACGTAGCAAATGAAAATTTTGCAGCAGGCACTCATAAAGTTTCTATCAATACTGCTAACCTTCCTTCCGGCGTTTACAACGTAAAAATCCAAACGGAAGAAGGAAACCGTACTGAGCGTTTGACTGTAGTGAACTAAGTTGTTTCCTACGATTAAAGCCTATAAAGTAAAACCGCCCGCATTGGGCGGTTTTACTTTTTTCATAATCATCCTATCAGCTATCTCCTTCGGAAATACAACGCTCCCAAGCCCTGATAAATCAACCATTGCCCATTCTATTACTTCCTTTCAAACAGCGTATAGGTAACACGATACCGTGCTCTTGCCCCCCGGCTTTATTACGAAAATCCTCATTTATCTTAAGCCCTATAACCGCGTGCTGGAAAACCGAGCATGAGTGAATGATTTTAGGGGAAATTGACGGTATTCTATCCCCGAAGAGTAAGATTAAATAATTGCGTGAAAACTGCGGTATAAAATCTCGTCCGGCGTGGACTATAAATCCATTAGAGAAACCTTACGAAATGGAAAAATTATCTATGCCCTTTAACCCTATCCAAAAGGCAAAATGGATAGCACACCGTATCATAGAGGATGCAGCATGCGTCTGTTTATAGGAGGATTTAATGCCCCAAAAATAGCGGAAGGTTCTTTGCCGTCTTGTATGTTAAAGCGTTTTATAGGAGCATCCCATGCGTCATGTAGCGCTGCAACTGTCCCCGCTTAATTCAAGGAAATAGCAGCAAGCGATATGGGCAGATTGTTATGAAACAGCAGTGGGAAACTGAGTACATCCCGAAAATATTTTTGCAAAGGGAAACCGGAAACAATGTGCATTGCTTCCGGCTCGTCTTCGGCGTTTATCACGCACCAAATATGATTTTTACTTTCCGATACGCTATAGGAAAACAAGCGTCCTTCCGAAAATAATCTGTTGATATGCCCCCTTTGAACGGGAAGGATATTGCTGATCTCTTCAGTAAGTTCCGGTAGTTCTATTTGAAATAAATATGCTGCCATTCTTTAGAGATCTTTTGGATGATCATCGTATGAGGGTAATGTTTCCCGAACGTTGAAACCGTTTTCCTTCCGAGCAGAAACCATCGGCTTCCCATACATATACTCCAAAAGGCGCGGGTTCTCCATTCACTTTTCCATCCCATCTTTTGGTAACATCTGTAGTCTGGAATACTTGCTTACCCCAGCGGTCATAAATACTGAAAGAATTAAGTTTTACAATCTGATTGTTTAACAGACCGATTGAATTGACGCTTGGGTCGCTACTTTCGGGAACAAATGCGTTGGGGATATTAATATCGTTGCAATCCACATGCACTACTACGGTATCTATGTCATAGCAACCGTCGGCGTTGGTTACTTCCAGATAATAGGTATAGTCAAACGGAGGTTTTACCACCGGATTGGCGACCGTAAGATCATTGATAAACTGAGTAGGGAACCAGTTGAGCGTATAGTCCGCGCCTGTGGTCGTCATAGGTCCGCCCAATACGGTGATGGCGCCGTCATTGATAGTGCGATCCGGTCCGGCATCCGCTTTGTTTTTGCTTACCGTTACCACGATGGTAGAATCCACAATACATCCTGTAGAATAAGTCATTACTATATGGTAAGGAACCGTAAACTCAGGGCGCACGATTACGGCATGAACATCAAAAGTATCAATAGCATAATAAGGACTCCACACAAAACTCAACGCTTCGGGAGAGGTTACATGCAAGACAGCCGTATCACCCTGGCACAAATTGGTATCCAGGCTTACAGACATAGGCGGTATGGGTAATACTTCTATCTGGCGACATTCCACCTGCATATCGGCTTTACCTTCATTTACAGCCAAATAAACGGTATAGGTGCCGGGAGCGCTGTAAGAATAAACCGGTGGGCTCTTTGTATCAGAAGATTCGATATTCACATCATGGCACTGAGGGAACAATACCTGAGAAAGAGAGTTGGATGCTCCGTTGGTTACAAAACAGAAGATGCTGTCCACATCGCGCACTACCCTGGAGATGGAAGTAGGCTCATCAATATTGGCAAGACCGGTGAAAGTAGCTCCTGTGATGGCAGCTCCTTCTATAGCGGGCACATCATAGCGCACCACATCATCCGTTACTACATTGGAAACAAAAAGGTGCATATTGTTGCAATCCCTTACGAAGGTGATGCTGCTGGGTTCAAAAAGACGACCGTCCACATTGCCTATGTTGGTAGCGGTAGGAGTGGTCTGAATAGCAGCACCGAATTTCAAAAGCGTAAGGGTGCTGTTGTCGCTGTTGGTAACGAATGCGTACCAATTGCCATTATCTAAAACAGGCACCATATCGGAGGCGCCATTGAGCGCGAAGCCTGTACCTAAATCTACTACGGTAGGCGTTTGAGAAATATTGGTACCGAAATCTAATCGGATAAGTTTATTATCGCCGTTATTCACTATATAGCCATAGTACGTTCCTGCTTGCTCTTGTACAAAGATGCCTCTTGGTCCGTTCAGCAAACCGGAGTGATTGCCCATATTGGCTATGTTGGGCGTATTGGCGAGTGAATTGCCGAAATCCAACCGCACCAGTGAAGAATTGGTAGCATCAGTGCCTCCGCTAAGGAATAAATGCCAGTTGTCTTCTTGCGATTTGATAGCGAATATTTTTCTGGTTTCTATAGGCATTACCCCTTCCAGCGTGCCCATATTCAGCGTATCCGGTGTATTGCTCAGGCTGTTGCCAAAGCTAAGGATGATGAGTGAATCAGAGCTGCTGGCCGCCGTAGCGCGTATGGCTATAAACATGTAATAATCCGCACCATCCTTTGCTACTTCTATAGCCGTGGGTTTGTTGTTGAATATGGTACCGGAGTTAAATCCGATAGCCGTATTGAAAAGATAACCGGAGCAAAACCCCCAGTAATACGACTCCGCAGGCTTTGTAAAACTATCTACCAGATAAACAGGCTGTCGCACACAGACCGTATCAGGCGCGCTGAAAAGATTTTGACCAAAAGAAACATTAAGCTGCGAGCAGGCGAGCAGCAACAGAACAAGTAGGCTTTTTCTCATATCCTTGAAAAAGTATTTCACAATATTGGGCTAATATAATAATTCAGTTAAGATTTTTATAGCAATACACTATTTTTATTTCCTCAAACTCAATATAAAGATGTTTCAAAAAATTGGTTTTACAAATTCTATTTTAAAGACAGTAGCAAGTTTGCTAATGGTTAGCACCGCTTTCAGCAGCACCGCAAAGGAAGGAATGTGGCTGCCGCCCACCCTAAAAAGCCGCGAAGCAGACATGAAAGAAATGGGGCTGGAAATTCCTATTGAAAAAATTTATAACCCAGATGGCACCGGTTTAAATAATGCGGTCGTACTATTTGGGGGAGGATGTACCGGCGAAATTATTTCCGCTAAAGGATTGTTACTCACCAATCATCACTGCGGATACGGCACCGTACAAGGCTTGAGCAGTAAAGAAAAAGATTATTTCGCCAACGGCTTTTGGGCGATGAATAACAGCGAGGAACTCCCTTGCCCCGGGCTTACCGTTACCTTCATCCGAAAAATGGAAAACGTAACCGACCTCATCCTGCCCGGTATCCCCGATACCATACCCGATAAACAACGTAATGAACTGATCGAAGGCAAAATAAAAGGATTAGAAAAAGGCTACCGTTATACTACTAAATATGACGCAACTATTAAACCTTATTTCAATGGCAATCAATATTGGGTCATCATCTCCGAAACCTTTAGAGACATTCGCTTGGTGGGCTTTCCGCCAAATGGTATCGGACAGTTTGGCGGCGATACGGACAACTGGATGTTCCCGCGCCATACCGGCGATTTCAGCATTTTTCGCGTATATGCAGGCGCCGATAATAAACCTGCCGATTATTCATCTTCCAACAAACCCTATGAAACAAACAATTTCCTCACCATCAATGCCGGAGGATACAAAGAAGGAGATTTTACAATGGTCTATGGATTTCCAGGCACCACCAAAGAATATATTTCCTCCTATCAATTAGAGCAAATCTACAAAATACAAGATCCGATCGCCATTGAACTGCGTACTAAAAAATTAGATTCATGGAATAAAGACATGGCAGCTTCTCGTGAAGTATATTTAAAATATACCTCCAAAAAAGCACGCGTAGCCAATGCCTGGAAAAAATGGCAAGGTGAAGTGCGCGGCTTGAAAATCAATAATGTACCGGCTCGGAAACAACAATATGAGCAAAACTATCAGGCTTGGGCAAGCAACGATGATACCTATACCTGGGATGATGATATTCTATCTCATATTTATGTGCGTGCCTTGCGGGTAAATGATGTCTTGAAAAACGAAACCTATATCAATGAAGGGGTGATGGCTATAGAACTTATTGCGCAATCCGCAGTGCTGGACAAGCTGCTGAATGTAATCGAATCACCTGTCCTGACCGAAGAAAAACGTAAAGATTCTGCAAATAAACTGGCCAAGTCCGTAGAAGGATTTATGAAAAATTATGACGTCCCTACAGATGAACATTTATTTGCCGTAATGATGCCTGCGTATATGAATGCTATGAAAAAAGACGTACCGGATTATTATAAAAAAACAGCAACAAAATACGGATATGACTACGCAACCTGGAGCAGAGAGGTGTATGATCGTTCTTTGCTGACAAAAAAAGAAGGTGTGAAAAATTTGATAGAAGAACTGACAATAGACGATGCGGCTACCATCCGAAATGATGAAGGATGGAAACTCTATAATGCCATTCAAGAATACAGAAAAAAGAACATTACGCCTATAGTAGGAGCTTATCATAAAGACCTCAATTATTATAACCGGCTCTACATGAAATCGCAGATGAAAGCCCACAACAACAATATGTATCCCGATGCCAACCTCACCTTGCGTCTTACCTACGGAAACGTAAAAGGCATCAACCCCGAAGGCCCTGCGCCCTATTCTTTTCAAACCAATCTGGATGAAGCCGTAGCCAAAGCCAACCCGGAGATAGCAGAATTTAACATGCCGAAAAAATTGATTGATTTATACCACGCCAAAGATTACGGACGCTGGGCGGTGAATGGTACAGTGCCTATTACGTTTATAGCCGATAACCATACTTCCGGCGGCAACTCCGGCAGCCCGGTGCTGAACAGCAAAGGAGAACTGATCGGTACCAACTTCGACCGGATATGGGAAGGTACGATGAGCGACCTTTATTTCGACCCGAACCTTTGCAGAAATATTTCTCTGGATGTGCGTTATACGCTTTTCATTATAGAAAAATTCGGCGGCGCAGGCTGGCTGCTGGATGAGATGAATATTGTAGGTAAATAAGCCCAAGAATAAGTACGGTGGCGGATGAGAAAACATCCGCCACTTTTTTTGTGGGTATTTTTGCTGCCTTACAGGCAAAGGTCGCTCTGCCATCAACAGGAGTTTCAGAATATTTTATACCTTGACTCCATAATAACATCCTAATTCAACCATTAAAAGGCAACCTAACATGAACAGTTCCTCACCTGCGGTATGCGATAAATTAATCTTTGACATAGGCATGCATAAAGGACAGGATAGCCGGTTCTATTTAAAACAAGGCTATAAAGTGATAGCTGTGGAAGCCAATCCGATATTAGCCAAAAGAAATACGGAGAAATTTAAAGACTATATAGACAGCGGGCAGCTAATCATTGAAAATGCAGGAATGGCGGATAAAAAAGGCATCTTACCTTTTTATATCAATCATAGCCTTTCCAAATGGAGCTCTTTTAATAAAGAATATGGTAGTCGCAGAGGTAAATTTGAAGTAGTGGATGTTGAATGTATCACCATCCATGACCTGTTTGAAAAATACGGTATTCCTTATTATATAAAAGTGGATATTGAAGGGTATGATTATTACGTGATCAACCATCTGCCCGGCAATAAAGTTCCCTATGTTTCTTGCGAGTTTACGGATATAGAATTGTTGGACGCACTAAAAGAAAAAGGCTATAAAAAATTTAAAATGATTAGCCAGGGTGATAACTTCAAGCCCATTAATCTAAAAAAAGAACGTACCAAATGGTTTCCTAAATACCTTCATTATAAAAATGGTATCGTCATGCGTCTTCAAAATTTTATTCCCTTAGTACCGCATCCGTACAGCTCATCAGGACCGTTTGGGGAGAATACAAAAGGAGCATGGCGCAGCTATGAAGATATTCGTCAGGCGTTTTTTGATTTTAATAAAGGAAAGAATGGAGAGGCGCTGCATCAGCATGATTGGTTTGATTTGCACGCGAGCAATGGATAGGGGTTATATTTTTTATAAAAATGTTTTCGCTCCATTTCTTTCGACCTCAAGCTGTGAAAGGAAATGTGAAATAGAATTACAAAATTGTTTTACAACTAATAGAGCAATTCTGTAACATTGCGCAAGTATGAAAGCACAACAAAAGCCTAATCAGGATGTCTTTAATAAACTAAAACTTGAGGCTTTTACCCGACAGCTGCAATCTGATGAATTTCTATCTTTCCTTCAGAATAGGATACCTTATCCATTTAGCGATATAAAACAGGAATATAACAACTACATAGAACAAGCTGCTTTTGGCATAGGGCTGCTGTCAAGATTTGACCTGACCGGAAAACGTATTTTAGAAGTAGGTTCCGGTGCAGGCATTCTTACGGCATGGCTACTACTCAATGATATAAATGTGATTGGTATAGAACCGAGCGCTTTAGGCTTCCATTTTCATGAAGATATTTTTACTGCCATCCTGGACTATTTCCAACTACCGAAAGACAAAGTGTTTGACAGAACTGCTGAGCAAATTGATGAAGCTGAACTGGGGAAATTTCACCTGATATTCTCCGTAAATGTAATGGAACATATTCCCCCAAATAACCTTGAATTAGTATTTCAGAAAATGAAGTCCGTCTTGCATGAAAATGGAATCATGTATCATCATTGCCCTAATTATACTATTCCTTACGAGCCTCATTACGGATTGCCGTTAATTCCATTTTTCCCGCAAGTGGTAGGCAAACTTACAGGAAAGATTAAAGAACCTTTGTGGCAATCGGTGAACTTCATTACTCTTTCACAGGTAAAGAGTATTACCGCTCATAATTCACTAAACAGCTATTTTGAAAAAGGAATTATGGCGGAAAGTTTTAAACGTTTGCAATATGATACTGAATTTGCATTCAGGCATCCTGTGCTTACAAAAGTTTCTAAAATAATGAATAAGCTAGGTATCATTAAAGCAATGGAAAACTTACCCCCTCAATTTTGCACCCCTATGACGTTCATTATTTCTCATAGCTCGCATCCGCTAAACATGGAAGGGTTTAAGTAAAGTTATTTTTTCAACTTATACACATATACGTGCATTCCGGTAAGAAATGCCCGTATGCCGTCTTCAAATTCAATGGTAAGTCCTTGCTTCTTAAACTCGTTCAGGTAATGCTTGTGGGAACGGAAGTTTAAAGGAACAGGCACACCGGTTTTTAACTTATTGAGCAACCAATCTTGCGAAGAAATATAAATCCTGTCAAGCTGGTTAATGTACATTTCTTCTATAATAATGATAGAGCCTGTTGGTTTTGTAACCCGTTTAAGTTCAGAAAGATAATATTCAGGATTATCAGTATGGTGTAATACAGCTAAGGAGAAAGAGATATCAAAACTATTATCTTCAAAGGGTAGTTCTTTAGTTTTAAGTAGTTCAAAACGTAGGCGTTTATCTTCAAAAAACTTCTCATTCAGATTTTGATCTTTGATGACGTCTATGCCTGTTATATGAAGCTCCGGTTTTATGTTCAAAATTTCTTTTGATGTAAACATATTACCACATCCAAAATCAAGCACATTAGCTTGGTCAGGCATCAACTTAGCCAAGTACTTTGCAAAATTGATAGAGCGTTGTTGAGTCAGCTTTTTATAGATTGGTAAATTGGCAATGAACATATTTCTTCAAAATATTCGCAAATATAACCTTTAGCGCTATGAGGATTTCAATATTCGTTTAATTTTACGGGCTTCAACATCATTTCATGCAGCAGACTACATTATCTACTGAAAATAAAAATCTTCGATACGCATTTATGGCTTTGAGCGCGCTCTTGCTCATCATCATGCCTATACTTAGTAAAGACTATGGGCAAAGCGGTGATGAATGGCTGCAAATAGAATATGGTCAGCATATCTACAATTATTTTTTTCACGGAGATACACAGGCGTTAGATTATACCAACAAGCCGCTGCAATATGAAAACATGCAATTGTATGGTGGGTTGTTTGATTATTATACCGAGCTCTTGCATCATTGGCTGCCTTCCATTCCCATTCTTCATTTGAGGCATTTTTTCAATGCGCTTATGGGTGCGGTGATGATGATTCTTACAGGATTAACAGCTTATAGGCTTAGTGGTAAAAGATGGATGGTGGGATTAATTGCATTGCTTTTTATTGTGTTCTCTCCGCGGCTTTTTGGGGAAAGCATGAATAACCCCAAGGATATTCCGTTTGCATGTGGTTTTATTCTGGGTGTTTATAGCTGGCTGGCGTTATTGCAGGAGTTTCCTAAACGTGTGTGGAGATATGCATTGGGAATAGCTTTGGGTTTCGGTATTGCGTTTGGCGTGCGTCCTGCCGGAGGGCTGTTGATGGGAGCTTATTTTGTTGTAATGACCGTTCTTTTTTATTTATTGGATGAGGAGTTTAAACAACGTATAAAATCGTCTCAAAAAATTTTTAAAACGGTAGGTATTCCCTTAATGACCGCATTTGTTGTGGGTTATCTTATTGGTTTGTCCGCATGGCCGTGGGGGCTTCAATCTCCTTTGTCCAATCCCATTTCTTCGCTTCAGGAAATGGCAAACAGAGGCGTGATACTGCGTGTGTTTTTTGAAGGAGTAATGCGGCCCAATAATATGCTTCCTTGGTATTATGAGCTAAAATGGATACTGATGTCCAACCCGCTCATCGTTATTTTGAGTATGGCAGTTTTTATGGTCTTGTTTTTCAAAGGGAAAAAGAAGTATGGTCTATTTGCGGTTCTGTTCGTCCTTTTTGCTGCATTTTTTCCACCCTTCTACATGATTTACAAAAAATCTACGGTGTATGATACCTGGAGGCACGTATTCTTCGTATATCCTTTTGTGGTCATCATGGCAGCTATGGGCATTTCCCTCCTCACCGATTTCTTCAAAAACGAAAAACTAAAATGGCTTCCCTTAGGCATTGCTGTCATCGGGCTTTTGCCTACCATCATCTGGACCTTCAAAGTACATCCCAATCAGTATGTTTATTTTAATGAACTGGTAGGCGGCATAGAAGGTGCGAACGGATATTACGATACAGATTATTACCAAAACAGCGGTTTACAAAATGCTAAATGGATATTGAAAAACGTGAAACCTATACCCGGCAAAAAAATTATCGTCGCTTCCAATATGGTAGGCTTTGATAAATATTTTGCTAAAGACACTTCATGGCTTTCCGCAGCCTATGCCCGGTTTAACGAGCGCCACACCAAAGACTGGGATTACTACGTTACTTATTCCCGCTATATCTCTCCCGAAGTATTGCAAAATGAAAAATGGCCGCCTGCCAATGTGGTGTATGAGGTAAAAGTAAAAGGCGTAACGCTTTCCGCAGTCATCGAACGAAAAAGCAAAGCCGGTATTGCTGCCAACGATTCCCTGCAAGCCAAAAACTTTGAAGCGGCGGCACGCCTATATGCCGAGTACATCCAAACCGATCACTCAGACGAAAACGCGCTTGTCAATTATGGTATAGCATTGGCATCTATAGGCAAAATAGAGGAAGGCATACAAGCTTTTAAAGAAGCTATTCATATTGACTCCGGCAATCCGCAGTTTTATCAGATACTCGCACAGCTTTATGGCGCAAAAGGAGATAATGCTGCCGCACAGCAAGCCACCCAGCAAGCCAATGCACTCATCATGCGCCAGCAAGAGTTGATAGCGGGCGAGGAATAAACGAGGCAAAGGCATTTGAAATTTGGAATTTGAGGTTTGGAATTTTCTCCTTTGCCGTAAATTTGCGCCTCTAAAAACACATAATTACAATGGGTCGCATATTTGAAGTAAGAAAAGCCACCATGTTTGCCCGCTACGATCGTATGGCAAAACAGTTTAGCCGCATCGGAAAGGAAATAGCCATAGCCGTAAAAAAAGGGGGACCCGACCCGGATACCAACCCCCAACTGCGCCGTGTGATTCAAAACGGGAAAGCGGTAAACATGCCTAAAGACCGTATAGAAGCTGCTATAAAAAATGCCCTTGGCAAAGACACCAGCAACTATGATGAGGTCATCTACGAAGGATATGCACCACATGGTATCGCCATCCTGGTAGTAACCGCTACCGATAATACCACACGTACCGTAGCTAATGTCCGTTCGCATTTCAACAAAGGCGGCGGCGCACTGGGCAACAGCGGCTCCGTGGGCTTCCTCTTTAAGCATATAGGTGTGTTTAAATTGAAAAACGAAGGAATTGACATGGAAGAAATGGAGCTGGAACTCATTGACGCAGGGCTGGAAGAAATAGGTGAAGACAGCGAAGGAAATGTAATCATCCGTTGCCCATTCAACGATTTCGGAACCCTTCAAAAAGCCCTTGAAGAAAAAAATATCACCCCTATTTCATCAGAGATAGAATGGATGCCGCTCAACACCGTAGAAATAACCGAAGAACAAAGCGAAGATGTGCTAAAGCTCATTGCACGCGTGGAAGAAGATGACGATGTGCAACAAGTGTTTCACAATATGGCATAGGCAGAAACCGTCTATTGCAGGATACCCTTAATCACCTCTTCACTTTCGGGGTCGGTGCCGGGTGCATATACATGAATCAAGGCACCATTTTCATCCAGCAGGTATTTCTGGAAATTCCATTTTACCGTACTGCTTTGCACCTGGTTGTATTTTTTTTCTGTAAGCCAGGTATAGAGTGGCGCCTGGCTCTTCCCTTTTACCGAAATCTTAGCCGCCATAGGGAAACTGACGCCATAATTTTTTTTGCAAAATTCAGCGATCTCTTCATTCGATCCCGGTTCCTGCTGCATAAAATTATTTGCGGGAAAGCCTACAATCACCAGCTTGTCGTTATATTTTTTATAAAGGCGTTCCAGCCCTTCGTATTGTGGCGTATTTCCGCATTTTGAAGCGGTATTGACAATCAGTATTTTTTTCCCTTTGAATTTAGAAAAATCAATCATGCCCCCATCCAGCGCTTTCACTTTAAAATCATAAATACTCGCAGGAATGTCGGCTCTTTCGGTTTGCGCCTTTGCCGAAAAATGAAACAAATTAAAAAGCGTTGAAAGCAACATAAAGTACCTCATCTTTTTTGATTTTTTTTACGGAAGAATGTTTAAAAATTCGTAACAACTATGGGCTATAAAACCATTCCAACAAAGGAAACATACGGGGAAGCCGTGCTTCTAAAATTTATTCTTCCACATCATACTTTCTACCGGCTTATTGGGCTGATTGCCGTATTTGGCATTCGTTTTCTGATTGTATTTAATTTCTATCTCACCATCCACAGGGAAGTAAATAAGCTGCCCGATCGGCATTCCCTTATATACTTTCACCGGTTGCTTTACGGATATTTCCAAAGTCCAGTTGCCGCAGAAACCCACATCTCCTTTACCTGCGGTAGCGTGTATGTCTATACCCAGGCGGCCGGTGCTGCTTTTCCCTTCGAGGAAGGGAACATGGGCGTGTGATTCGGTGTATTCTTCGGTAACGCCGAGGTAAAAAATATGCGGGTATAATACAAATCCTTCGTCCGGTATTTCAAAAGGCTCGATGGTGTTGTGCTTTTTCGCATCCAGTATGTGCTCTTTATATGTGGCAAGTGTGCTGCCGAGATGCACATCATAGCTGTTGCTGCCCAGGCAGGCACGGTCGTAAGGAACGATTTTGATGGTTCCTTTTTCCATTTCTTCGAGAATACGTTTATCTGAGAGGATCATAGGCGCAAATATAGCAGGAATAAAAAATCTTTTCAGACCTGCGTTTTATGAGCTACCGGTTGCTTCCGCCCATGCAGTTATTGTAGCTTATTCCATTGCTTATTTTGCTATCAATACGGTTTATTTTTTGTATATAAAATACGGATGGTGCTACCCGAGATTCGGCACGGATAATTACGAGCTTACCAATTATTTTTTATGGTAGGATAGAGCTATCGAATGGAATATTTTTTCCTTCCGGCATAAAAAGCAAAAAGCCATGTATGGCTACAAGGCTTTAATAGAAAAAATATCGTTTATCGTTATTTCTTATTTTCTTTCAGATAATTTTCCAATGCAGACACCATAGAGGGCGAATTGGGCGCTGGTGCTTTCACGTCCAGCCGCAAGCCGGCTTCTTCCACCGCTTTGGAAGTGGTGGGGCCAAAAGCGCCGATTAACGTGCCGTTTTGCTTGAACTTGGGGCTGTGCTCAAACAACGCTTGTACGCTGAACGGGCTGAAAAACACGATCATGTCAAATCCGCTTTTCATAGCGGGGGCAATGTCATTGGTAAGCGTTTGGTAGTAGGTGGCTTCTACAAAATCTGCATTGTGCTTGATGAGATAATCTTTTACCTCATTTTTGTTCATCATATCGGATGCCTGCACGATAAAGCGCTCATTGTTTTTATGTTTGTTCAGCACTTCTTTCAATCCGTTTACAGAGCCGTCTGCCGAATAAAATACTTTTCGTTTGCGGTAGAGAATGAATTTTTGCAAATAAAGGGCTACCGCTTCGGTAATGCAGAAATACTTCATATCCTGCGATATCTTCACTTTCAGTTCTTCGCAAATACGAAAAAAATGATCTACGGCGCTGCGGCTGTTGAAGATGATGGCGGTATATTCGGCAATATCTATTTTCTGCTTGCGAAATTCCTTTCCCGGTACACCCTCCACCCGAATGAACGGATGAAAATCAAATTCAAGATCGTATTTTTTGGCAAGGTCGAAGTAAGGCGATTTGTCGGAGTCAGGACGAGGTTGGGTGATGAGAATCTTGCTCAGCTTCACTTCCTTCTTCACGGCCATCTTTTTAGCAGGTTGTGCAATTTTTGTCATTGGATTCCAAACAATAGTTAAGGGTTCAGACATCATTTATTTTCGTTTGCCCCGTTTTTATGATCCTAACGGGTAAGCGAGTAAAAATTTCGTCAAAACTGCCAACGGCATTATTTCCGAGGCGCAAAGGTAAGTAAAAAAATGGAATTTGCTATAATGGAAGAAGGAGCCGAGTACCTTCCATGATTTTACATAGCGGGAAATAAACAGTGCAAGAATGAGGATAAAGGACAAAACCGTAGCCACCGATGCCCATGCCGTATTTTGAAAAGCCAGGATGACCGTAAAGGGAATCAGCGCAATTGCCAGTAACTTGTTTATGAGAAATACATTGAAAAGATAAGTGTCGGTAACACCTTCTATATCAAACGCCCACCCGCTGAAACGAATAATGAGATACTTGGTGATATACACCAGCGCTACCCCTCCGGCCCATACCGGCAACAGCATCGCATAGGCAGGAGCGGTTTGCCCGCCGGGGCTAAGGCTGCGGAAAAGATAAAACACATAGCTACCGAATGCGAAAACAAAAAAAACATTCATCAGTATATTGGGCAGTGTGGATTGCTCCAGTTTATCTCTTTGTGTCTTGCTGCCGGAGCCGGTATTCAGGTAGGCATCCCATAATCCGGTAAAGTATCGGGGATCAATCAATCGGATCACGCCCAGAAAAAGTACTAAACCGAGCAAGGTATAAAAATCGGACGTTTTGTTTTGCCAAGGTCTGATTTTGGATGTGCCATAGGGAGTTTCTTTCACTTTTAAAAACAAATTCTGTTGATACAAGCTGTCTATACCCTGTTGTAGTTTTTTTTCAAGAATGCTTTTATCGGGTAGCATCGCCAAGCCATATTCCTCCGGCTGGATGCGTGCAGAAGAACGTGCCGGCTGCCATAAAGAAGCAACAACAAAAAACAATAAAACAACGGATAATCTGGAAAGCATATATGCTCTGCGAAAGTATTGAATTTATAGCCAGTGTAAAATCATTTGCCTTGTGATTTTCACGAAAAGACACAAAGGTTCTGAAGCGCCAAGGGCTTTATTTTATCCGGATTAGCACAGAGGGAATTTCGGTTTTACGCCCTATAAAACGATACGAACACTTGCTTTTATTTTCTGCGCATTTTCCAGCTCCCGTTGCTTGCGGAGGTTAAAGCGGGTTTATTTTTTGTTTTTTGTTTTTCCCACACATAGCCTGCAAAGAGGGCGGCTACTTCTTCCTGAGAGGGATTTTCCGGTTGCAGGTATTCGGGTTTATAATAACGTTCTATGAATTTCGTATCAAATTTTCCTTCCATAAAAGCAGGCTGACGCACTGCCCATTTTCCGAAAGGTAATGTAGTCTTAATGCCTTTGATACGATATTCATCTATGGCTCTGCACAGCCGTTCTATAGCCTCTGTTCTTGTTGCTGCATGCACTACAAGTTTGGCAAGCATAGGATCGTAAAAGATGGGAATATCCTGCCCTTGTTCATAGCCATCATCCACACGTACACCCGGCCCTTTTGGGCTAAGGTAAAGTTCCAGTTTTCCGGTGTCCGGCAGGAAATTGTTGAGCGGGTCTTCGGCGCAAACACGCAGTTCTATTGCATGTCCGTTTATCGTCAAATCATCTTGAGAGAAAGAGAGTTTTTCACCGCGTGCTATGTTTATTTGTTCTTTGACGAGATCCGTACCTGTGATCATTTCCGTTACACAATGCTCTACTTGAAGGCGGGTATTCATTTCCAGAAAATAAAAATTAAGGTCTTCATCTACCAGAAATTCTACCGTTCCGGCGCCATAATATTTACAGCTTTTTGCCACGTTCACGGCACTTTCTCCCATAGCTTTTCGGATGTCCGGCGTGAGGCAACTTGAAGGTGCTTCTTCGATTAGTTTTTGATGGCGGCGTTGTATGGAGCATTCCCGTTCAAAAAGATAAACATAATTGCCATGCTGGTCGCCGAGGAGTTGGATTTCGATATGCTTGGGTGCGGCTACATATTTTTCCATAAAAACAGCATCATCCCCAAAGGCGCTCATGGCTTCACTTTTAGCGGTGCGCATTTGCTCTTCGAGTTGGGCTTCGTTTTCCACCACACGCATACCTTTTCCACCACCGCCGGCAGAGGCTTTTATCAATACCGGATAGCCTATCTTGCCGGCTATGGCGCTTGCTTCTTCAAGGGTTTCGATGGGGTCTTCGGTGCCGGGCACCATAGGTACATTAAATTTTTTAGCCGCTTGCTTGGCCGCTATCTTACTTCCCATCATCTCTATGCTATGAGCCGAAGGCCCTATGAAGATAATACCGGCATCGGCACATGCTTTGGAAAAACCTGCATTTTCGCTCAAAAAACCATAACCCGGATGAATAGCATCCGCGCCTAATTCTTTCGCCACTTGTATGATTTTATCGCCGCGGAGATACGATTGTGCGGAAAGCGCCGGCCCTATACATACCGCTTCATCGGCATAATGGACAAAAGGCATTTCCCTATCGGCTTCGGAATAAACGGCTACGGTTTTTATGCCCATTTCTTTTGCCGTGCGCATCACACGCAGCGCTATTTCACCACGATTGGCTACAAGAATTTTTTGCATGGGAGCAAATATAGGGCTTTGGTTGATTGCTTAAGAATTGCCGCCTATACTTCTTTCAAAATAATAGCATCCCAAAAAATTTGTTCGCACGAAAAACCTTCCTAAAAAACGATTGGTTTTAGCGTATCAGCGTTACATTGCCTTGTTTATAGTATTTTCTGCCGGTGTTGTATTCTGCTTCGATGATATACACATATACGCCCATAGGCTGTGGCGTGCCGCGATAGCGTCCATTCCATCCCTCATCTATATCGGAGGTTTTAAACACTTCATTGCCCCAACGGTTGTAGATACGAAAAGATTGGAGTTTCGCCTGGCCTCTGCGAATGATGTGTAAAATATTATTAGGCCCATCGCTGCCTGGGGTAAACGCATTCGGCAGTTCCAGCACCGATTCCAAAGCGATAAACACATCAATGGAGTCTATGGTAATGCAGCCCCACTCCGTAGTGCCCGCTACAAAATATCGGGTATTGACAATCGGCTGCGCTATAGGATCGGCTATGGTAGTATGATTCAATCCCGTAGGAGGAAACCAATGAAAATAAAGGCAATTACCGCCGGGGTTCATTTGAAAAGATTCGCCGGGATAGAGTGTTACCGAATCCCGCATGGTAATCACGGCATCCGATACATATCGCACATGGATATGCTCTGTATCGGTGCATCCGTTTTTATAGTAGGCTACCACTGAATAGCTAAGCGCTCCTTTAGGATATACCCAGGGGTGCGCCGATGTATCTGAAAGTCCTTGCGACGGAAACCATCTTATCAAGGAATCAAAACCGGTAATATGCAATTGCAGACTGTCGCCGGGGCATACGCCGGTGTCATTGGGCGTGGCGTCCAAACCGGTATTCAGAATAAACAAAGTTGCGCTGTCTGTACCGGTGCAACCGGCTACAGAAGTGCCCACAACGGTGTAAGTAGTAGTGTTTGTTGGGAAGGCTATCGTTTGCGCACAAGTAGGACAAGAGAGTTTTGTAGCCGGCGACCATACATAAGAAGCCGCACCATAGGCAGTCATAAGCGTTTCAGTACCCTCGCAAATGGTATCATCTGCTATCTGTATCCCCACCACCACTTCTTCTACAACGATTTGTTTGCTGATGCTGTCTGCACAACCGTTTGCCGTGTAGCCCACCAGCTTTACGGTATGCGGACCTTGCTGCGTATAGGTATGCGAGGGGCTGGTAAGGGAAGAGCTATTTCCATCTCCGAAATCCCATGCCCAGGTGCTGAAGTTGTTGGAAGAGGTATTCTGAAAAACAGAAGGTGTATTGAGGCAAATTCCATTTGGAGTTTGAAAATTAACTGCATAGCTGGCGGAAGGAACGGTAATGCTCAAAGTAGTATCGCATCCAAACTGATTGATCATATACACCGTGTAGGTACCCGGTCCTAAATTTTGTACCGTATCGCCATTAGGGTCGGTATTGCTTTGCTGTATTACCTGCCCTGTAGCATCACGCCAGGTGTAGCTAAATGTGTTCGTACCTTGCGGATGCACCCATATTATACCATTATTTTGCCCTATACAACCCTGCAAAGCTCCTGTATTCAATATATCGTTGAATGGCACAATGGAGATGGTGTAAGCATAGGTTTGTGTACTGGCAAGAGGGCAGCCGTTATCTTTTAAGGTGAGGTAAAAAGTATAATTTCCTTGCGGCAGTCCGGTTACATTCCAGGTAAAAGAGAATTGAGGATTGAGCGATCCGTTCGCGGCTACCGTCCCGTTCGCTCCGGCAGGCAATCCTGCATAACTCATAAAAACATTATCGCCATCCGCATCGCTGCCGGTAATACTGAAACTCACATTTCCGTTGGTACCGTCGCAAACTTGCACAGTGGTAGGTCCTGTCTGGGTAGCATTCACCAGGTTGGAAATAATACCCGGTACCGGTGCATTATTGTTACAATTATTTAATACCACAAAGGTCATTTCCCGCATACTGGTTCCTACCAGCACATTATTCCGGTATTCTTCCACCCGATAGACTACGAGGCTTTTCTGTACCAGATTGGGCGTGAAGCCCAGCTGTCCTGTAGTATTACTAAAAGAAAAACTGCCGGTTGCTACCGCTAAAGGCTGCGTGGCGGTATAGGGATTAATATACGTAACAGTGCTGTTGGGTTCTAGTCCGGAAACGAGATTGACGGTAATGTTGTCATTATTAGGATCTACTGCGCCGGGGTTGTATTGTGTAGGGATATTGATGCAAAAAAACGGCGTGGGGATAGTGGTGTAATTGACGGAAGAATTGGAAGCGGCTGTATTGTTCAGCGTAGCTTCCAGAATCATGATGCTTCCTGTGCCGGGCACTACTATGTTTGTCATACTATTGCTCCTTCCGGAAAGCGTATTATTCCCTAAATCTCCGGTAAAACGAAACAGCCAGTTGGCAGAAGGCCCGCTAAGTATCACTTGCGCAGAATAGGTAAATTTCATCACGCCGGGTATCGTTCCTCCCTTACATGTGGTATTGTTTACTTCGGCAGGGCACACAGGCGTTACCTCCACACCGGGGCCGGTAACAGAAAGATTGAGTCGTTGATAAAAAACATTGTTGTTATACACCTCTATCATAGGTATAGAGGAAGACAGGCTGGGAAATGCAGAGCCCGAGCAATCGCCATACACATCCAATATCAGATTATAGGTATTGCCGCTTACGTGCTGGTAATAAAAATCAGCGCCAAACAAATGTGAAGCCTTCACCGAAAAAGGCATCAAAAAAAGAAAACCGAGAAGATGTACGATCCGGTGAAATGAGCGCATTTTGTTTTACAAAGTCTTATGTTTAAAGACGGCTTGCGCAAGGCAAGTGTTGGCACTTAACTTTGTTCATCGTCAATATTACTCATCTAAACGGAATTTGCCCTATAAAAAGGCTTAATTAACCTTAATATGACAATTCTATAAGCAAACAGAAAATTGAATAACCTTATAGGCTTACGCTCTGTCAAACACTATTTTCTTTTCATTGCCGCTTCTATTTCTTCCACCGTTATCGGTATGCCTTTGAACAGGTCTATATTTCCGTTTTTGGTGAGCCAGTAGTTGTTTTCTATGCGGATGCCCATATTTTCTTCTTCTATGTAGATACCCGGTTCTATGGTGAAAAGCATTCCTGCTTTTACGGGTTCGTTTCTTGTTCCTATATCATGTACATCTATGCCGAGATGATGCCCTATACCGTGGTAGAAATACTTGCGGTAAGCAGGGTTTTCAGGATCTTGGTTTTTTATATCCGATTTAGAAATCAGTCCGATTTTCATGAGCTGTTTTTCCATTTCCATATTCACCTTATGGATATAATCGGCATAATTGATATTGGGTTTTAAAATGCTTGCGCAATAATTATGCACCGCAAGGCAGGCATTATATACTTCTTTCTGTCTTTTGGTGAATTTTCCGTTTACCGGAATAGTGCGGGTAAGATCAGCACAATAATTTCCATATTCCGCGCCAAAATCCATCAACAACAAATCGCCATCGTTACACACGCGGTTGTTCTCTACATAATGCAGTACACGTGCGCTGTCGCCGGAAGCGATGATGCATCCATAAGCGTGGCGGGTAGCCCGGTTGCGGAGAAATTCATGAGTGATTTCCGCTTCTATTTCGTATTCCATTACGCCGGGCTGTACAAATTTGCATACGCGCGCAAAGGCTTTATGCGTAATGTCTATCGCTGTTTGCGTTACCGCTATTTCTTCTTTGGTTTTAATGGCGCGCAGTTGTTTCATGATGCGTGCGGCACGCTCATAATGATGCAGCGGATATTTCTTCATGAACTCATGCACGAACAAAAGATCAGTACGCACATTTTCGGTATTGAGGCGGTCGTTTTCATTAGTATTAAGATATACAGAATCGGCATGGTGCATCCATAAGTGAAGCTGCGCGTCTATACTGTCCACATACTGTACATTCTGAATGCCGGAAAGCTCGGTTGCTTCTTCTTTACGAAGCAAATGACCATTCCATTTTTCAAGATGTTCATTAGGGCGCTGCACCACTAACACTTCCCTTGCATTTTTATCCGCATTATCGGGATAAAGAATGACCATTGTTTTTTCTTGTACAATTCCGCTTAGCCACACTACATCCGAGTTGGCTTTATACTTATAGACCGCATCTCCGTTTTCCGGCAATTCGGGATTGGCAGGGAAAATGGCTATGCTGTTAGGCTTCATGGCTTTCATAAAGCGCTGACGGTTTTGGGTATAAAGCTTGGACGGAATAGCAGTGTATTTCATGATGTTTTCTTTAAAAATTTGTGAGGGTGAAGGTAAGAAGTATTGAAAAGAAAACGCTACCGCATAAAGGGGGAGCGCACTAAGAGATGTTCAAAATCCCTTGCACAGTGGGGCGTTATAGGCATTTTTTTCAGCAAACTTAATGCCATCATGCACTCCGCATTGATAGCTTATGGCATTTAAACGGCTTGGTATTCCCATAAACGGAATAAAGGCGTGCGCTGCTTTATACATTAAATCTGAAATGCAGTACATCGCCATCGTTCACCACATATTCCTTCCCTTCAATTCTTAGTTTTCCGTTTTCCCTACAAGCGGCTTCACTACCGTATTGTACATAGTCATTATAGGCAATCGTTTCCGCTTTGATAAATCCTTTTTCAAAATCGGTATGGATCACACTCGCAGCTTGGGGGGCTTTCCATCCTTTGTGAATGGTCCAGGCACGCACTTCCTGCACACCCGCAGTGAAGTAGGTAATCAGGTTGAGCAGTTTATAGGCCGCACGGATCAGGCGATTCAGCCCAGGCTCTTTTAGTCCGTATTCTTCCAGAAACAAGGCTTTATCCTCTTCATTTTCCATTTCGGAAATCTGCGCTTCTATATTATTATTCATCACAATCACTTCTGCACCTTCATCGTTTGCTGCTTTCACCAGCGCTTCAGAGTATTTATTTCCCGTGTGAATACCGGCTTCATCCACATTGGCTACATACAACACCGGTTTTTCCGTGAGCAAAAACAAATCGGCAATCGCTTCACGGTCTTCACCTTCCAATTGTAATCCCCGAATGTTTTTTCCCTGGTATAAATGTTCTTTGCATTTCAGCAAAACCTCATACACGGCTTTTGCTTTCGGGTCGTTTTTCGCAATTTTTTCGTAGCGGGAAATTTTCTTTTCCACACTGTCCAGGTCTTTCAGCTGTAGCTCGGTATCTATAATTTCCTTATCGCCTATAGGGTTGATGGCGCCTTCTTCGCGGAGGATATTTTCATCTTCAAAACAGCGGATGACATGCACGATGGCATCTACCTCACGAATGTTTCCCAGGAATTTATTTCCCAATCCTTCTCCTTTGCTGGCTCCTTTTACGAGGCCGGCAATGTCCACAAATTCGATAGTTGTAGGCACGGTACGCTGCGGCTGTACTAACTCGGCTAATTTATCCAGACGCTCGTCCGGCACATCCACCTGACCCACATTGGGGTCTATGGTACAGAATCGGTAGTTGGATGCCTGCGCTTTGGCGCTGTTGCTCACCGCGTTGAACAATGTTGATTTACCTACGTTGGGAAGTCCTACGATGCCTACTTGTAATGCCACGCTTTAAAAATTTGGGTGCAAAGGTAAGGTTTTGGTGCTTTGTTATTGGGAAGAAAAAATGGCTGTAACCACTACCCTACGTAGAATAAAACGTCATCCCTTTCATAGGCTTTTTAAAATCCATTTTTCAAAGGTTAGTTTTTATCCGCCATAGGCAAGGAAAGGTTTATTACATTTGCCGCCCATATAAATTACTATACGAACAATGACACCTGATACAATCAAATTCGGTACGGACGGATGGCGTGCCATTATAGCAAAGGATTTTACGGTTTACAATGTAGCACGTGTAAGCGCCGGTTTGGCGAAATGGCTTGGCGCAGGAGCTATGGTAGTGGTGGGACATGATTTTCGTTTTGGCGGGGAGATGTTTACCGAAACGGTAGCGAAAGTGCTTTGTGCCAACGGCATCCGCGTAAAACTCGCCAAAGGCGCTATCAGCACTCCTATGATTTCCTATGCCGTACTCGCCCTTAAAGCACAGCAGGGCGTGGTCATCACGGCTTCACACAACCCGCCGTCCTATAACGGCTATAAACTGAAAGGCGCACATGGCGGACCTTCAAGCCCCAAAGATATAGCTGCGGTGGAAGCACTGATACCGGATGAATATTCCTACAACGAGCAACCGCTTGCACACTGGGAAGAAAAAGGACTGCTTCAGTATGTGAACCTGGAAGATATGTATGTATCGTATCTGCAAACAAAATTTGACTTTGAAGCGCTGAATAAATCGCCCTATAAAATGGCTTATGACGCGATGTATGGCGCCGGACAAAACGTGGTGCGCCGCTTGCTTCCCCACGCGGTATTGCTGCATTGCGAAAACAACCCCGGCTTTATGGGGCAGGCTCCCGAACCACTGGATAAAAACCTGCAAACTCTTGCCCATACCATGCGCCACACGCCGGAACTGAAAATAGGGCTGGCTACCGATGGCGATGCAGACAGAATAGGACTTTATGATGAAGACGGAAATTTTGTGGATGCGCATCACATCCTGTTGCTGCTCGTGCATTATCTACATAAGTATAAAAACATGAGTGGCAAAGTGGCAATCGCCTTCTCCGTAACAGACCGTGTGAAGAAAATGTGCGCCGCCTATAACCTGCCCGTAGAAGTAACGCCGATTGGGTTTAAATACATCAGCGAGATTATGGTGCATGAGGATGTGCTGGTAGGCGGTGAGGAAAGCGGCGGCATCGCAGTAAAAGGACATATCCCCGAACGCGACGGTATCTATGACGGCTTGCTGCTTTATCAATTCATGACCGAAACCGGAAAAACACTGAAAGAACTGATACAAGAGGTATATGAAGTAGTGGGCGCTTTTGTGTATGAGCGCAATGACCTCACACTTGAAAATTCCAAGAAAGAACACATTATCCAAACTGCGCAAAACGACGGCTATAGCAAGTTTGGAAAATACACCTTCAACCGCCGCGAAACGATTGACGGAGTGAAATATCATCTCGACAACGGCGGATGGATGATGCTCCGCGCATCGGGTACGGAACCGCTTTTGCGCATTTATGCCGAAGGCAACAGCCGCGAAGAAACATGGGACATATTGGAAGAAGTGAAAAAAGAAATCTTGTAGCACAAAGCAGAATAAAAAACGACGAAGGGTTGTTTTAAGAACCGCACCGGTTTTTGAAACAACCTTTTTCCGTTGCTCCCCTATAAAACAGAGGATAGCGTTTTATTGTATTCGTTCAAACTCGAAAGAAGGACTTCCCTTCACACCGTTATCATCATAAAAACCGAGAAAATGGAGTTTCCAGTATTCATCGTTTTGATTTTTGATGACATATACGTTCTCCGATTTTACGATATAGGTAGCTGTGTTGGTCTGCATGTCTATGATGGGGTCTTTCCAGTTATAACCTATAATATCTCTGTGGTTGGAGAACGCCTTGTTCGCCGCAACGTTATAATCTATATTTAGGTATCCCGTGGTAGAGTCGGCGAAGGCGGTTGTTTTATAGGGATTAAGCAATACACCGCTTACCAGATAAGGCATATTCCGATCGTAATAATAATGGCGGTAATAGGTGAATACAATATCCCAGGTTTCCTTGGGCGGTTCGGAGTTTATTATTTCTCCTCCATGGGCAAAAGAAAAGAAGACATAATTATATTGATTGTCTTTAGGGAGGGTAATGGTTTTTAGCTCCTTATCGGAAAGATCTCCGTATGCCATCGTATAGCTGTTTTCATCCACCGATTTCAGTACAAATTTTTTATACGTTTTTTCGCTTTTGATATTTACAAGATATACTTCGTTCTTGGTTTTTTTATCGGCGGAGCACCACTCGCCTACGCCGGTTGAGTCCGGCAATCCGCAAGGCGCATCGAAACGGTAGCTGCTGTCGGAGATGCTGTATTGATAACCGTCGGTAATTTTTGCAGGATCTGTTTCATGGGTGTTATAAATAAAAATATTTTTTGAGCCGTTCATAAATACATGCCGGCCGTCTTGTCCGGTTTCAAAAGCAAGATCCCATACATTATAGGGAATGGTTTTTACGATGGACTGTGTCTTTAAATCAAAATAAATCTGGGTTTGGTAATCAATGCCCATTGTTACCGTTTGCATGTGAGAGCCGTTGGAAGGAGGTAAAATAATAGGCGATTCGACCTTTTCGCAGGAGCTGAATGCAAACAAGGAAAAAACAGTTACGGCAGCGAGGGGGCTTCTCAAATTCATGACGGTGCAAATATCTTACAAACTCTTTTTTGGATTGTCAGAGAATTGTCATGCGATTATAAAATCCCGTCTTTAACCTTAACTTTTTACATTCAGTTTACGATTGGATAATTCTCTATGTTTGCACGTTGAAAAAATAAATGAATGAGGCTTAGACATCTACTTTCTCTCCTAATTACCGTAGCCCTTTTTGCATCTTGCAGTTCTGATAAGAATCATTTTACGGTGGCCGGCAGCATCAGTAATATGCCAAAGCAGATTGTATATCTCGAAGAGCTGAGCATCAGCAATAACATGGTGGTAATAGACTCCGCAAGTTCGGACGACAAAGGAAATTTTGAAATGGGCGGTACGCTGCAAGAAGCCGGGCTATACCGCTTACGCTTTCAGGGCAATCAATTCATCATCCTTTCTCTCGAAAAAGGAACCACCAAAGTAGTAGCCGATTGGAGCAATCTTACCGATTGTAACGTGGCAGGCTCTCCGTCATCTGCAAGTTTGCACGGCTTCCTTAGCCAAATAAGAACCAGCCTCCGAGATTACAATACACTTTCCCTCGTAATGGATTCTATGCGCATCCGCGGCAATGACAGCCTGCTGGCAAAAGCAAAGAATGAAATGGATGAAATGAACGTCAATCTCACGCATTATGTAGAAAACTATGCGGATACTACCCGTTACTTACCCAATGCGCTTTTTGCCGTACAGATGCTGAACCCCGCCTCCGAAGCAGACTATCTGCGAACATTTACCCAATCTATAGCCACCCGCTTCCCCAATAGCAAACTGGCTAAAGACTATACCACAAAGATGGAGCAAATGATAACCGGAAACACAGCCTCCGCCACTCAGGAAAACCGCGTAGTGGGCACAGAAGCGCCGGAAATAGACCTTCCATCACCGGAGGGAAAAAACATATCGCTCAGCTCGCTGAAAGGAAAATATGTGCTGGTGGATTTCTGGGCTTCCTGGTGCGGACCCTGCCGTGCGGAAAACCCGAACGTAGTAGCTGCCTACAACAAATTCAAAAATAAAAACTTCACCATCCTCGGTGTGTCCTTAGACAGCGATAAGGCAAAATGGGCAAAAGCCATAGCCGATGACCGTCTTACCTGGCACCATATCAGCGATTTGCAAGGATGGGAATCCATAGCCGCACGCGATTATAATGTGCAATCCATCCCTATGAATTTCTTAGTGGACCCGCAAGGGAAAATCATCGCTACCAACCTCCGTGGCACAGAGCTGGAAAATGTGCTGGAAGAGTCGTTGAAGTGATGGATTCATAAGCCTATAAATTGCACACAAAGAATACTATGAATCCAATGTAACAGAAGGAGCAATACCTGTTTTAATTTTACGTTGTAGCCTTTGTCTTTTTTATTTGCTTTGCAGAAGGGAATAAAACAGGTTTTGAGTAAGGCTATTTTTTCTTTCTCCGAAACCCCGCATCCGTTTCTCAATCATTATCTTCGCAAAAATTTCTAAATTATGAATCCAAGCAAACGCGTTTACGACAATGTATTGCAAACCATCGGCAATACTCCTTTGATAAAACTTCACAAAGTAGTAGCCGATATACCTTGCCCCGTATATGCGAAGGTTGATTTCTTCAACCCCGGAAACTCTATCAAAGACCGTATGGCACTGAAAATGCTGGAAGTAGCCGAGCAGGAAGGAAAAATAAAACCCGGCGGCACCATCATAGAAGGTACCAGCGGCAACACCGGTATGGGACTTGCACTCGCAGCCATCATCAAAGGCTATAAGTGCATCTTCGCCACTACCGATAAACAATCGAAAGAAAAAATAGACATCCTCAAAGCCGTAGGCGCCGAAGTAATCGTATGCCCTACCAATGTGGATCCGGAAGACCCCCGCTCCTATTACTCCGTCTCCAAAAGACTGGCTAAAGAAATACCCAATAGCTGGTATGTGAATCAGTATGACAACCTTGCCAACCGCCAGGCACACTATGAAACCACCGCGCCAGAGATATGGGAACAAACGGAAGGAAAAGTAACGCATGTGGTGGTAGCAGCAGGTACAGGCGGCACCATTACCGGCATAGGCATGTACATGAAAGAAAAAAATCCCGATGTGCAAATGTGGGCGATAGATACTTACGGCTCACTGCTCAAAAAATGGTTCGATACCGGCGAGCTGGATATGGGCGAAGTGCATCCCTATATTTCCGAAGGATTCGGAGAAGATTTCTTGCCGCAGAATTATATTAAAGAAGCCATAGACTATTTTGAAAAAGTAACAGATAAAGACGGCGCCGTAATGGCACGCCGCATAGCCAAAGAAGAAGGACTGTTTGTAGGCTACTCCGCCGGTTCCGTGATTGCCGGACTCAAACAACTTAAAGACAAACTGAAACCTACCGACCTTGTGGTGGTGGTATTCCACGACCATGGCAGCCGCTATGTAGGCAAGATTTATAATGATGAATGGATGCTCGACCGTGGATTCCTGGAGGTGGAAACTGTGAAAGATCTTATAGGCGGCCTGGGCAGAAGAAGATTAGTAACGATAGACGAAGCTGCCAAAGTGAGTGACGCCCTTGACCTGATGAAAAAATACGATATTGAGCAAATACCGGTGATGAAAGACGGAGCGATTACCGGTGCGGTTACCCAGTCGGGCTTGTTCAAAAAAATGATAGAGAACAACGATGTGAAAGACCATAGCATTGCCGATGTGTGCGAAGCCGCATTGCCTGTTGTGGAAATGGACACTACGGTGGAACGGCTTTCTCATCATATCCATAAAGATAATGGTGCGGTACTCACCAAAGATGAAAGCGGGGAATACCATATCCTTACCAAATACGATGTGCTGAATGCGTTGAATAAATAATGGGAGCCTATAGCGGTTTTTTGCTAATGAATTGCAGAAAACAGCGATGCCCAACATTCCGTATAAGTGATTTATTTTTCGTTTTTATCTATAGAAGCTGTTATAAAATGCTACGCAAGATTTACTACATCCTTCCGCCATCTATACGTTTTTTGGCAAGAAGACTTTACTATTTCCCGAGAGACGTTTTCTGTAAAAGAGAAGGATTACCGCCACGAGGTTTAATATATACAGGCGACAAGGAATTTGTAAAGCAAGGAAATGACTGGGTTGATTTTTTTATTCGGAATTGCGGATTAAAAAAAGAAGATGTTTTTTTAGATATAGGAAGTGGCATTGGGCGTATTGCCATTCCCTTGAGTAACTACTTAACCGGAAAATATGACGGCTTTGATGCGATAAAAAAAGGAATAGACTGGTGTACGGATAACATTGCGAACAAGCATCCGAATTTCTCATTTCACTATGTGCCCTTGTATAATGATTTGTATAACTCTACCGGGATAAAAGCGTCCACCTATCGTTTCCCTTACAAAGATAATAGCTATGATATGGCTTGCGCTATATCTGTCTTTACCCACATGACACCCGATGAAGTAGAAAACTATTTGCAAGAAGCCTATCGCATTCTAAAATCTAACGGATACCTGGTTGCTACTTTTTTCATTTTGGATGATGAAAGCCGAAAGAAAATGCAAGGACAAGAGTTTGACTTTAAATATGATTATGGGCATTACGCTCTTATGGACAAGAAAGTGAAATCGGCAAATGTAGGCTACGATATAAAATATCTATTGTCTTACGTGGAGCAATGCGGATTTACCATTGAACAATCCATAAAAGGGTTTTGGTCAGCAGAAAGAAATGGAAAAAGCGCGATCACTTTTCAAGATGTACTGGTTCTGCGTAAGTAACCTATTTTTTTGATTTTAATTATTTGTTCTTACATTCGTAAACAAATCGTTAAAATGAAGAAAATATTCACTCTTTTAGTATTGCTTCCTACTAGCATTTGTGCTTCTGCCCAATATACAAGCGTTGGTATTGGAATTTCTGCCCCAACTCCTGCCACATCTTTACTAGATATACAACGTGGTTGGGGTGATTATATTGAATTCAAAAGAACTCAGAATAATGGTTTTTTTGGTTTACACAATTCTCAAAATGGAGATGATCTCAGTTTTTACTACCAAGACCCTTTAGGAATTAAAACATTTTCTATCCTCGTCTTCCAAAACGATGCAAAGGTGAGAATGGGAGATGTTACAACTCCGGGCGACTACAAACTCTACGTAGAAAAAGGTATCCTCACCGAGAAAGTGCGTGTAGCTGTAAAAGGCACTACCAGTTGGGCAGATCATGTATTTGCGCCTGAATATAAATTGATGCCTTTAAAGGAACTCCAAACCTATATTTCGAAAAATAAGCACTTGCCCGAAATTCCTTCTGCGCAGGAAGTGATAAAAGACGGAGTGGACTTGGGAACAATGGATGCAAAGCTGTTGCAAAAAATAGAGGAACTTACGCTTTATGTAATACAACAGCAAAAGGAGATTGAAGAGTTGAAACAGAAAATAGAAGAGAAATAGTAAAAACATAAAAAATCTAATGAAACCGCTAATTGTAATTTTTGCATTCATTTGGATAGGGTGCAGCGCCTGCAGGGAAAAATGTAAGGTACGGGGCGAATACCTTAGCGAGCAGCAACTGAGATTTGCAAATTTTAAGGAAGGAAGCTACTGGATAATGAGAGATTCTATGACAGGAGTTATGGATAGTTTTGTCGTTGTTAAAACAGGCAGATCAGTAGCAAATACTCCCAAGGTATCTGATGGATGTTATAATCAATTTGAAATAATGTCCTTTTACATTGATGAGTATAACATGGCATCTCATACTAAAATAGATAGTATGAGTTGGCAAATGTTTTTGTATGGCTCCGGTAGTCAAGTTTTTTATGGAAAGGCAAAGGGTGATTATTATTATATTTCGTATTTTAATTTTAACCGTTCTGTAAATACTTATTTAATAAATGGGAAAATATACGATTCTGTTTATGTGAGTGAAAACGATTTGCTTTATATGGATTTTAAAAATAAGATTTTAAAGATTGCTCATACGGATACAACGGTATGGGAATTAGTTCATTCTTACATTAGAATATGAATTATTAGCTATGAAAAAAATATTTTTCTCCTTGTTGCTTTTCTTGTTTTTCACCAAGATGTTTTCTCAACAAATGCAAACCCCTTATCAAACTACTCAAAAATACTGGTGGTATAGATATCGCTTGGTGAATGATTTTATGAAAGTTGGAGATAACTGCGGAGAAAGTATTCCTGCAAGTGCGCGACATCTACGACATACTTATTATTGGAATGCATATCCCTGGTTTGTAGATCCATATAAAAATGGAGCATTAGAATGGGGTGATGCCACACAATATTTAGGCAATTATATTATGGCATTGGCTACGGAATATAAAATGCTCTCAAGCAGCGGTCTATCTACCAACAGAACATTAATGGAGTTGTCCAAAGCATTAAATGCTTTTGACCGGCTTGATAAAAATGCGGAGGATTATTCCTGGGATATTGATGGTACCTATTCTTGTAGCCCTAACGGTATTTACCAAAGCAAAAGAGGTAAAGACCCCTTGAACGGCTTTTTTATCAGAGATGATGTTCCTATTTATAACGACCCGAGTACAGGATATTTTGATTTTGTTCAAGTTAATTTTGCCCATTTTAATAGAGCTGGACGAAATAATTTTGGTGGATTAGGACAAAATGTTAATGCTGCGGTAGTTAGTTCTGGAGCGTTTGGTGATAGAATTAATATTAATGGGCAAATTCAACCATATCATAATTCTTGGTCGAGTTGGAAAAAAAGAGTACCACAAGAAGAAAGCCAGGATCAGATGGTGGAGCTTTATCATGGAATGGGGCTAACATCACGACTGTTGCCTAATACTGCCACTTATAATGGAGTTAATCTGGCAAAGCAGGCGGGGAACGCTTTGTTTAGAATGGTTCATTACGCCTTTTATAGTTATAACGGGTTAGGATCTACTCCTAAATGGCAAATAAATAATCCTGTGACCACATTATGTGTTTATGGTATTGATCCTAATTATACATGTAATGCCGGAGGTGCGGATATTATACATCTGGGCGTCGGCGCTACTATAGGACTAACGCGTAGTGCGTTATACACAGGTTCGTGTTCAAGTGGCGATATAAGCAATATAATCGGTTTAACGGGGCCTAGCTATGAGGCATTATTCCAGCTTACGCAGTTTATGCCTAATAACTTGGGATGGCCAAGCCGGGATCTTGGCTATGCTTTTGCTTACAGCAATTTTGCAAATTACTGGAAACAACCCGCTATATGCGGAAGTTTTCCATTTTACTATCCTTGCCTGAAAAATAGTACTCAAAAAGTAATAAAAAAAGGCAGTTATGGCTTTTATAGTATCAAATATCCGCATCATCCTATGATATACAACATTATCAGTGGGCCTGGTATCGGGCATGGAACGGGAAATATTGATCCTGCTGAATTTAACCAACCAAGTTGGAAAGAGTTATTTAGCAGAGCACCGGATTGTGGTTGTTATAACTACTCAGATGAAGGTAACTTTTCAGGGACTAATAACAATTGGGGCGATTGGTATTGGTCATCACCTGATTGGGCGCAAAATTATGATAAAAGGGGGGCAGTCCAATCACCACCTGGAGATTATAACAACATAGACTATATGTATTTGTACAATTTATACAACCTTAATGACAAAGAATACCTAACCCACTATTGGAATCCATATTATAAAGAGAATTTCAATAAGATATATCCGGGAACCATACTCGGGTATCCTAATCCTAATGGAATCGGAAGTAATAACCGCAAATTGGAGCTAGGTTTTCTAGAATATGTATCATTAGTAAATATTAATAACGCAGGAAGTAATGTAATATATAGAGGGGCAAAAGTTGTGGATTTATTACCTGGGTTCTTAGCGGACAATGGAAGTGATATTGTAATTCAAGCTAAAGATTATTCTTGTGATGAAGATATTTATTATTATGCTAAAATAAATGGACATCCGATAGTCGATGTTGGTACTGGATCAGGTATATTCGGAAGAGGAAACGAAAATGAGCTAAATGCAACAGATGGAACTCCCAATACACAAGACACAATTGATGCTTTAGACTTAGCCCCATATGAATTAGAGCCTGAAGATAATCCAGATTATAATGCAGACGAAATGGATAACAGAAATGATGAAGAACTAACTCAGGAAGAAATTGATTTGATAAATAACTATAAGGATAGCCTTATGAATATTGTGTATACGTCAGGAGATGATTATTTAATACAAAAAATGGAAGAAATGTTTACTGCTGATAGTAATAATAATGCATTCAAGACTACACCTGCTTTACAGGAAAAGGACAACTCAAGAAAAAATATTACTGATACGCTGTCTGTTTTTCCTAACCCTTCCGACGGCATTTTCCGCATTCAAACAGTAATGAATAATTATTACATCTCGGTTTACAGCAGTCTTGGAGAGCTGATACAGCGGAGTACAAATATTTCAGGTAATTACAACCTCAATTTGTCGGGTAAACCCAAAGGTATCTATCTTCTGAATATTACGTCGGATAAAGGCATTATCATACACTCTTTCAAGCTGATATTGAAATAAAGTAAAATAGTATCTATTTTGAAAATGCTCTACTGTTCATAGCAGTAGCTTGTTGGGTTATCAAAAAAACTAGGCTTTTTCTTTCTGCGTAAATCTGCGCTATCTGCGGGAAATATAGTTTTTACGCCGTTGTTGGTCTTATGACCAACAACGAAACGTAACGGCTAAGAAGCGGGGAATACCATATCCTTACCAAATACGATGTGCTGAATGCGTTGAATAAATAATGGGAGCCTATAGAGTGGTTTTGCTGATGTAAAAAATAAAATCGGCAAATGTAGGCTACGATACAAAATATCTATTGTCTTACGTGGAGCAATCCGGATTTACCATTGAACAATCCATAAAAGGGTTTTGGTCAGCAGAAAGAAATGGAAAAAACGCAATCACTTTTCAAGATGTACTGGTTCTGCGTAAGTAACCTATTTTTTAAATTTTAATTATTTGTTCTTACATTCGTGAACAAATCGTTGAAATGAAGAAAATATTCACGCCTTTTGTGTTTATCTTGCTATTTATATTCCTTTCGGCTTGTACCAAAAAAAAGGAGCATTACATTACCGATCAGCGGTTGCGTAACGCACTCAACCTTCAGGACAGCAGCTATTTGGTATATAAAGACTCTGCCTCGGGGGTTGTCGATACTGTTGTCGTAGAAGCACATACTCACTCTATATATGAAGATAGGGCTCAGGGTACAGGTGATTACGAATTTATACATGTACATTTTAGGAGTAATAATGACTGGCTTTTGCATGGATTTATCTGCGGGCAGTATAGTCCTTGGATGAATACAATCATTGCTATGATCAAAGGTGTATATTGTCGAGTGTTGGTATTGCCCTTCAATGCTACAGAAACAGCAAAGTGGCATGATGGAGTGCTACATACCAATGTGGCCTACCATGAATCATTGCAGGTGCAAAACAAGCATTACTTTCATGTATATGAAACTACAGCAACTTCGGATGGTTTTTACTTCCGGTCTTATATGTCTTTGGAATCCGGCATCGTACAATATTCCATAAAAAAGGACAATGAATATAAAACGTTTTATCTTATAGACGCTAAAATTATTCACTAAAAGGTAATTTATGAGAAAAATTACTCCTGCCACTCTTTATATAATTACAAGAATTGAAACAGAAAATAGATGAGAACGGGTAAAAACATGAAAAGCTAATGAAACCGCTAATTGTAATTTTTGCATTCATTAGGAAGGGTGCAGCGCCTGCAGGAAAAAATGTAAGGTACAGACCGAATACCTTAGCGAGCAGCAACTGAGATTTGCAAATTTTAAGGAAGGAATATATTGGTAAAATTAAATGAATTATGCACATTTATTTAAAAAACATTCTCTCAAATGAAAAAATATATTACTTTAATTATAGTTCTGCTCCAGACTACATTTGTAGCAAGCGCACAACAAACTCCTTATCAAACTACTCAAAAATACTGGTGGTATAGATATCGCTTGGTGAATGATTTTATGAAAGTTGGAGATAACTGCGGAGAAAGTATTCCTGCTTCTGAGCGATTTAAACACTATCTCAATCAGTGCAGCTTCAGCTTCGCCAGTCGCTCCACTTCTTTATGGATGATTCCGTTCAGGGCGTTTTCTCTGCCGTCTTTGTTTCGGTAGATAAGCCTATGATCCAGTACGTGCCGGGCAATATCCTTCACATCATCTTCTATTACAAAGGTTCTTCCTTTTACCAGTGCATAGGCTCTCAGGCATTTCAAAAAAGAGATGCCGCTACGTGTAGATGCCCCCAGCGCTATATCGGGGTGCGTTCTCGTATCCCGCACGATATGCGTTACCGCTTTTATGATTTCTTCGTGCAGGTACACTTCTTCCGCTTGCTGTTGCAGCATCAGGATATCGTTTAGGCTAAGCACTTGTTTCAGCTCCACGAGGTTATCGGCTATATGCACATAATCCCGGTAGATATTCATTTCCGTTTCTTCATCCACATAGCCAAAGATGATTTTCATGAAAAAGCGGTCGAGCTGCGCGGCAGGAAGCGGGTAAGTACCTTCCATCTCTATCGGGTTTTGCGTAGCGATGGTAAAAAACATTTTTTCCAGCTTCAGGGTGGTATCGCCCACGGTTACCTGATGCTCGGCCATTGCTTCCAGCAAAGCGCTTTGCACCTTAGGCGAGGCGCGGTTGATTTCATCAGCCAGCAATACATTGCAAAACAAAGGACCGTGTTTGAATATAAATTCCTTGCTGCGGTCATCGAATATGTGCGTGCCGATCAGGTCCATAGGCAATAAATCCGGCGTGAACTGAATGCGTTTGAAGACAGCGCCTCCTTTTTCTTCTTTTTGAGAAAGCACTTCGGAAAGCGGTGCGGATGAGTTGCTCACACATTGCGCCAGCGTCTTTGCCAGCACGGTTTTCCCTGTGCCGGGGTTATCTTCCATAAGAATATGCCCACCGGCAAGCAGGCAGGTAATCACCCGCTCTATCTGGGGGCGTTTTCCCCGTATCACTTTTTCGATTTGCGCGATGAGTTGTTGTATAGAGGCTGAGGCATCCAAAGAAGGAGTTGCTATCCGGTTTTCCATATTTCTATCTGCGGTGTTGAAAATCTGGATTGAAGTTATACAAAGTCAAAACTAAAAAATCCAGGCAATGAGGAATTACCTGTAATTTTAACGTTCGTTGTTTGCAAAGAGACTGTCTATTTTTATATTATTGCTGTCTTGAAGCTAAAAAATGTTTTTGATATGAGAGCCGTTTTGCTGGTATTGCTGAGCATGCTGATGTTGTCGCCCGCTGTGTTTGCCGGCGATAAAAAGAAAAAGCCTAAAAAGTCCGTAAATGTAGTGGATAGCACCATCCGGTGGATGACCATCAACGAGGCTGAAGCTGCAATGAAAAAGCAGCCTAAAAAAATATTTGTGGATGTTTATACCAACTGGTGCGGCTGGTGCAAGGTGATGGATAAAAAAACCTTTAGCAATAAAGACCTCGCCCGCTATATGAATGAACATTTCTATGCCGTAAAACTGGATGCGGAACAAAAAGATACGATTCATTTTATGGGGAAAAAATTCGGGTTTGTACCACAGCAACGGTCCAACCAATTTGCCGTAGAGCTGCTACAAGGGCGTATGTCTTACCCTACTACCGTCATTTTGGATGATAAATTTCAGATGGTAACGCCGATACCGGGCTATCAAAATGTCGCTACTATGGAAAAAATTCTTAAATACATTGCTACTGACATTTATAAAACCGTACAGTTTCCCGAATATGAAAAAACATTTGTAGGCGCCTGGAAGGAAGAAGCAGTGGCGGAAGATACTCCTCCTATACGCCGTGGTATGCATTAATGATTCGTTGGAGAACGCGAGTCATCAATCTTCTTCGCTCTCTCTGTCTATCGTTATTTTTACGCGCTTGATGCGCATTCTATCTATTTCCAGCACTACAAAATCAAAGTTTTTATAGGAAATGGTTTCATTCAATGCAGGGAATTTTCCGGCTATTTCTAACAACAAGCCGGCTAAGGAATCGCTTTCACCGCGCACCTCTTCAAACAACTGGGGAGCTTCCCCTATCACACGGCATACATCGTTTATCAGTGTCTTTCCTTCAAAGAAATAATTATTCTCATCTACTTTTTTATAGTGCAGGTCTTCTTCGTCAAATTCATCCTTTATATCGCCCACTATTTCTTCTATAATATCCTCCAGCGTAACGATGCCGCAGGTGCCGCCAAATTCATCTACCACTACGGCAAAATGAACATGGTTTCGCTGTAGTTCTTTACGCAATTCTTTTATCTCCTTGTTTTCGGGCACGAAGTGTGCCGGGCGGATAAGGGAATGCCAGTCCGCATTTTCCGAAGGCTCGCTCATCAAGAGGTCTTTTGTATTCAATATGCCTACAATGGTATCCAAACTTTCGGTATAGACAGGCATCCGCGAATAACCGACTGTAGTTACAAATTTTTCTACCTGTACCAGCGTATAATCATAGGGAATCGCGCTTACATCCAGCCGGGTACGCATAATCTGCCGAACGGTAATATCGTCAAACTTGAGTATGCGTTTGAAAATATCTACTTCTTCTTTGGTAGCAGGATGACCCACGCTGCGTTCTATGGTTTCTTCCAATTCTTCCGAGGAAAGTGTGGGCGTTGCTTTGCCTACATTTAAACGCTCATCCATATAGTTGGAAGACGAAATCATCATCTTACTGATAGGGCTGAATACAGAAGAGACTATTTTCAGCACGGGAGCGGCAAACAATACCATTCGCATATTGTTTTGAGCAGCATATACCTTAGGAAGAATGCTTCCAAACAAGACCAGCAGAAAGCTGATAACGGCTATTTGTATCGCAATCAAAACCATTTGATGAACATTCTCGCCTATTATTTCTTGCACCAGGAATGCAGTGGCCACCATGATGGAGATATTGAGTGCCACGGTGCTCACCAGCATATTCACCAGCAGTATCTTGGGTTGTTCCAGCAATCCGATTACCATCCGGGTATCGTTTTTATCCCGCACTTTCAGGTATTCTATATCTTTTGCAGAAAGAGAAAAAAATGCAGTTTCCGCACCGGAAATGATGGCGGTAAACAACAGCAATAGGAACACAAGGATGAGGAGCAAAGTGATATTGGACACCGGTATAGCCACATTCAGCAATGTAACTAAGGGTAGCATTTTTTGAATAAGCACGTCTTGCAAAATGATTATTGTTTGTTTACGAACTTGTTTATAGTTTTTAAAAGAACCCTGTTTATTCTTTTATTAAAAACGTACTATAAATCTATAGCAAAATTAAAAAGGGAAGCCGATTTCTTGTCTTCCCTTGCTAAAAAAGATAAAGCCTTATGCCTTAGAAAGGTAGATTGTCTTTTACGTCATTTTCCCCCATGCTGCCGGCATCGTAGTTCATACCGGAGGAGAAACTCGAAGTATCTTGTTGTGTATCCTGTGAAGAATAATCTCCGTTTTCTTTTCTTTTATCAAGCATCACCAGGTTGTCGCCTACTATCTCCGTGCTGAATCGTTTGTTTTTTTCTTTGTCTTCCCAGTTGCGGGTGCGCAACCTTCCTTCTATAAAAACAAGACTTCCCTTGTGGAGGTACTTTTGTGCAAGCTCTGCAAGTCCACGCCAAAGCACTACGGTGTGCCATTCGGTCTGAGAAACCAGGTTGCCGTTTTTGTCTTTAAAAGTTTCCGTAGTAGCCAGGGGAAACTTAGCAACAGCGATATTACCTTCCAAATATTGCAAATCAGGTTCTTTGCCCAAGTTGCCTATCAACATTACTCTATTAACTCCTCTCATGTGTGTAGCATTTTTTCATTTAGCAAAAAATAGGAACTATTCTCTTTTAAAAATAATTCTTTTTTTCAAAAAAAGAAATTACCGTTTTGGGAAAAGCAATTTTTTTCAGCTCGCTTAGCGCTATCCAGGTGCCTTGTTGTTCGTTTAGCACAAGTTTGTTTTTTAAAGAAATGCTATAAAACCGAGAACAAATTAACTGGTGGGAAAGGCGCTGTTTTTCTGCTCCTTCATACTGCCATTGGAAGGATGCTGCGGTCTTTATTTTTTGCTTTAATTCATTTTCAGACAGGGCATAGGGCGCTTCTATCAGATAAGGTTGATGCAGGTGAAGCCATATATCTTTTTCATTGCGCTTTTGAATCCATAATTCATTTTTATAGCGCAGCAAAATGAAATGAAAATAACGGGTAGTGAGTTTTGTTTTTTTAGCTTTTACAGGCAATAAATGAATCAACTCTTTTTTATAGGCAACGCATTTGGGTTGCAACACACATTGGCTACAAAGCGGAGCGGCGGGCTTGCACACTACCGCGCCAAAATCCATGATAGCCTGATTGTAAAGATGCGGTTGCTTTTTATCAATAAGCTCTTGTGCGAGCGATTGGATCTTTTTTTTCCCTTCGGAAGAATCAACAGGCGTTTCCATTCCAAAAAATCTTGCTAAAACACGTTGCACATTGCCATCCACTACGGCGCAAGGCAGTTTATAGGCAAACGAAGCAATGGCTGCGGCGGTGTAGCTGCCGATACCTTTCAGTTTTATTATTTCTTCATAAGTATCCGGGAATTTTCCGTTTAGTTTATAGGCTATGAAACGGGCGGTTTCCAACAGGTTTTTACAACGATTGTAATAACCCAGCCCTTGCCATAGGCGATATACTTCCGCATCCGGTGCGGAAGCTAAATGCTTCACCGTAGGGTAATTCCCTACAAACCGGGTGTAGTAAGGCATTCCTTGTTCCACACGGGTTTGCTGCATGATTATTTCGGAAAGCCATATTTTATAGGGGTCGGTTTCTTTCTTCCAGGGCAGCTCCCGTACATTTTCCTGCAAATGCCACTGCATCAAGTGCCGGGTAAAATATTGTTTGCCTGTAGGCGCGATAATCATTAGCTGCAAGTTAAAGCGGTGAAAATAGTATTGCCATCTTTATGAGAAAAATGTTTGTTTCAACTAACTTTGCACCACATTTTTATAAAATCAAATGGATTTACAACATCTTCAAGACACAGCATCTCAGGTTCGTCGTGATATAGTGCGTATGGTACATTCCTGCCAAAGCGGGCATCCGGGCGGTTCTCTGGGCTGCACGGATTTTCTGGTGGCGCTTTATTTCCACACCATGAAGCATGATCCGAAATTCAATATGGATGGTGTAGGTGAAGATTTATTTTTCCTTTCCAACGGACATATTTCTCCTGTTTTTTATAGCGTTCTGGCGCGTTCAGGTTATTTCCCCATTGAGGAGCTGGCTACCTTCCGAAAAATAAACTCCCGTTTACAGGGGCATCCGGCTACACATGAACATTTGCCCGGCGTACGCATCGCATCCGGCTCACTGGGGCAAGGAATGAGTGTGGCTTGCGGCGCAGCGCTTGCAAAAAAAATGAATGGGGATGACCGTGTTGTTTATTCTTTACACGGAGACGGCGAATTGCAAGAAGGGCAAAACTGGGAAGCTATTATGTTTGCCGCACATCATAAGACAGATAACCTTATTGCTACGATAGACTATAATGGTCAGCAGATTGACGGACCTACCAAAATGGTACTGGATCTGGGTTCTATAAAAGAAAAATTCCTTGCTTTCGGCTGGTATGTGCTGGAAATGGATGGGAACGATATGGAAGCAGTAGTAAATACCCTGGATGCCGCTAAAGCCCATTTAGGAAAAGGGAAACCCGTATGTATTGTAATGACTACGGTGATGGGTAAAGGGGTGGACTTCATGGAAGGAACCCATGAATGGCATGGTATAGCGCCAAGCGATGTGCAACTACAAAAGGCTCTGGAACAAATTCCGGTTACACTGGGGGATTATTAGTCTTTTCACTTGCCGCTTCCTACAATCTTACATGGTATAATTTTACCCGAGGTGTGGTATAGTACCATAGTTTTCAGGGGAAATTCTTTGCTGTTGCTGCGAAATGACGGAGACCCATTTTAGGTTGATTATTTCACTCTTTTCATCACGGAAACTTCGCGAAGCTCCGAAGTATTATCGTCTGTTTTTATTATGTGTGTCAGTTTCATTTCCTCATTGTTTAGGAGGGGAATTATTGAACTTTAGGAATATATTTTCCGGACAGAGAGCTGTTCTATCTTTAGATTTAAAAGTCTGCGAAGCAAGATATAAGCCAGTGTAGGATTCTCAAGAAAACGCTGCGCCCTCTTATTTCTGTGTGAAACCATTCAAAATTCAAAACTCTTAAAGCCGCACCCTCGGGTCCAGCTTACTATACAATACATCCGTAAGCAAATTGATTACAATAAAAATAAACGCCGTGAGCAATACGCTTCCCATCACAAGTGGAAAATCAAATTTATCCAGCGCATCTACTGTAATTTTTCCTACTCCTTTCCATCCAAAAATAAACTCTACAAAAAATGAGCCTGCCAGCAACTCTGCCAGCCAACCCGAGATAGCCGTCACGACAGGATTAAGCGCATTCGGCAAGGCATGGCGTACTACTACTTTAGCTTTGGATAAGCCTTTGGCATACGCCGTTCGGATATAATCTTGCGACAACACATCCAGCAAGGCGCTGCGAGTAAGCTGTGTAATAATAGCCAGCGGGCGAATACCTAATGCCAATGCCGGAAGAATGAGGTTTTTTAAAGCAAGATGTTTCCCCGTGAACGCATCATATTCCCAAAGGCTGCCTGTCATATTCAAGCCGGTATAGTCGTGCAAAAGAAATCCAAACAAATAAGCGATAAGCAAGCCTGCAAAAAACGAAGGCATGGAGATGCCTGCCACGCTCGCCGCTATGGCTGAGGTATCTAACCATGTATCTTTCTTCAAAGCGGCTAATACGCCCAACGCAATTCCGAATACGGTAGCGAAGGTCATCGCTGCTAATGCGAGGATAATGGTGCCGGGCAAGGCTTCTGTAAGCACAGTAGTTACTTCACGTTTGGTGCGGTAGGAGCGGCCGAGGTAGGGAAGTTTTAAGGCTACCGATTTTTCCTTCGCTATAGGGAACAATTTCACAAATCCGTATTTTTCCTTCTCTGCATTTTTATGAATGCCTATAGGCGAAAGATCGTTGAGAAATAAAAAATAACGGGTAACAACAGGCTTATCGAGGTTCAGTTCCCGACGCACATTTTCCAAAGATTGCAAATCGGTGCGTTGCCCCATCGTAAGGCGTGCAGGATCGCCGGGTAATACATTGAACAAAAAGAAAACCACGGTTACTACACCTAGCAACACGAAAAGACTGTATCGAATTCTTTTAAAAAGAAACCGAGCCATATTTCAGCAGTTTGAGATTGCCGCTTTCTATAGCCGCATCTTTAGGATAATCCCGGAAACTCCATTTACCGCGGATAACGCCTTGTTGCAACAGCATCAAACCGGGATTGCTACGCAGCGCCGATTTATTGGCTACCAGATCGAACACAAGCATATCGTTAGGAACAATCTTATTTTCCTCCAGCCATTCTTTAGAACGCTCCATATTTCCGGAGGTCAGTACGTAAAACGGAATATTGAGTTGATTGCATTTTTTTATCAAAGATTGCAGAGATGCCACATTATCCTCCCGTGCTTTTTCAGGGTCTTTTAGGAAAAGCAGGAAGACATAAGGCTCATTCAAAATCTCCTCGGTATGTTCATTTCCGGAAAGATCGGTGATGATAAAATCTTTTATTTCCGGATCGGCATTTCCTTTCTTCACCAGCTTGGTGATGCGATCCACATATTTCCAAGTAGTATCTTCCCAGGGATAGTTATCCGTGGTAAATTCTTTTTGCACACCGTCTTTTTCATAAATGAAAATATCGCTGTATTCATCCGGAGTAGAGCCGGGAGGCGGTAAGGTTTTTTCTTTGATGTTCGCACCGATTTTATAGGGAAGACAATCGTGAAACGGCAGGTGTTCCAACGCCCACCATTGCACCCCAAATGCGAAAAACGTAGTCAAAATCATTAACGAAGCCGTAGGGTAACCGCTGAATACGGGCTTGATTTTTTTGCGAAAAAGAAAAAGAATAATTACAAATACCAACAGAATCACATCTTTCCAAAAAGTTTCTTCGTTGGAAATTTTTATACAATCACCAAAGCAGCCGCATTCTTTTATTTTTCCGGAGAAAAGTACATAAGCGGTGAGGAAGGTGAAGAATGCCGTAAGCAATAACAGCAAAAACGAAAATACTCTGAAAGCCGCGCCAATCAGCACCGCCACGCCGGCAATGATTTCAAAACCAATCATGGTGATGGAGAGTGCAAGCGAATAGCTCTCCATCCAATGCATGTTCCATACCTCGAAAAATTCGTTCATTTTATAGCTCAATCCGAGGGGGTCGTTGGCTTTCACCAATCCGGAAAAAATGAAAAGTCCACCTACGATAATTCTTAAAATCCAAAGTAAAATTTTCATGAATGGTTGATTTGTTTTTTCGTTTGTTTATGTTGTTTTGTTGTTTCTCACAAAGCACACTAAGAATACTAAGGCAACGATGTTGTTTACTTCGTCTTCGTTGTTTTCTTTGTGTGAAATATCATTTTTCCTCCCCCATTTTTATCAAAGCGAAGATGCCATAGTTCACGATGTCGGCGAAGTTGGCATCTATACCTTCGGAGACAAGGGTTTTGCCTTCGTTGGTGAGTATTTGTTTTATTCTTAACAGTTTTACAAGAATCAAATCCACAAACGATGATTGGCTCATTTCCCGCCAAGCCTCCCCATAATCATGGTTTTTTTGCAGCATTAATTCGTAAATCTTATTGGCTTCCGTGTCGTAATATTTTTCTGCTTCCTCTATGTTCAGTTCCCAATTATCTTCATTGCCCATAGCCATTTGTATAAGCGCGATGATGCCGTAATTCACAATGCCTATAAATTCACTTTCGATGCTGTCATCCACTTTTTGCACCCCCGTTTCCTGTATCTGCCGGATGCGCCATGCTTTGATGTAAATTTGGTCAACGATAGATATAGTGCGCAATACACGCCATGACGTACCGTAATCTTTTCCTTTTTTCAGATAAAGATGTTTGCACCTGCTTACAACCTCTTCGTATTGTTGTTCGGTGGCGGGTTTGTGCATTACGCTATCCTGCATTTTCTTTGTAAAACGATGAATGCCAAAAATACATTATTGCCTGTACAAACCCTATTGCAAAGCAAGGGCAGATTGTTAGAAATTTCTAAACCTATAGTGATGGGTATCCTCAATGCTACGCCCGATAGTTTTTACAACAAAGGACGCGAAAGCAGTGTGGAGGATTTGCTGCGGAAGGCAGAAAAAATGCTGGCGGATGGCGCAACGATTTTGGATATCGGCGGTGCGAGTACCAAGTTCGGCTCGGAATGGATGGCGGCGGAAGAGGAATTGGAACGGGTGCTTCCGGTGGTGAAAGAAATTCATAGGCATTTTCCCGAAGCCTGGCTTTCCTGCGATACGTACAATAGTAAAGTGGCGGAAGCTGTGGTGGCAGAAGGTGTTTCTATTATAAATGATATCAGCGGCGGACGATTTGATGAAAATATGCTGCCTACCGTAGCGCGATTAAATATTCCCTATATAGCCATGCACCTGCAAGGCACGCCTAAAACCATGCAGCAAAATCCGGTGTATGAAGAGGTGGTGTATGAAGTGCGGGATGAACTGAGAAGGATTTGCGACCGATGCGCCGATGCCGGCATTAAAGATGTAATAATAGACCCCGGCTTCGGTTTCGGGAAAACGGTAGCGCATAATTTTGAGTTGCTGAAAGGAATGCACACCTTGCGCATGCTTGGCAAGCCTATATTAGCAGGTATTTCAAGAAAATCAATGATCTACAAAACCCTAATGATAAACCCTGAGCAGGCACTGAATGGCACCACGGCTTTGCATGTTATGGCATTGCAGCAGGGAGCGAATATTCTTCGCGTGCATGATGTGAAAGAAGCTGTGGAGGTCATAAAATTGTGGGAGGCAATGGAGGGCAGTTAATAACCTTCAATCCCAAATCCCTACCGCCAAAAATCAACCTTTTCATTTGCTTGTTCGGTTAAAACGGTACATCTCCGTCTATTCCTCTTCCCTCCTCTTCTTCATCAAAACGATAATCGTTGGCTTTAGACGGAAGGGTTTGAAAACCGCCTGGGATATACATTTTAGAGCCGCCAAATTCGCTTGCATCTTTACGGATACCGGCCATAGGGTTATCGCCTTTAGGAGGTGGGAAACCGCCTCCGCCGCCATTTCCGCCGCCAAAACGATTAAAGCCTTTATCGTCTTCCATGTCCACAAACTTCTGGTATTCCTTTATAAAACGCACTTTCACGGTGTCGGTAGTACCGCTCCGGTTTTTGGCTATATGCACGTGTGTTTCGCCTTCTATCGGTTCGCCCATTTCATTGTTGTTGATGCCGTAATATTCCGGGCGGTATAGGAACATGACCATGTCGGCATCTTGTTCGATGGCACCTGATTCCCGAAGATCGCTCAACTGCGGCACTTTCGATTCTTTGCGTGATTCTACCGAGCGGTTCAATTGGGAAAGAGCGATGATGGGTATTTCGAGTTCCTTAGCCAGAGATTTCAAATCGCGGGAAATTTTAGAAATTTCTTGTTCCCTGTTGCCGCCTTTATTGATATCTGCCTGCATGAGCTGGAGATAATCAATGATGATGAGCTGGATGTCGTGTTTTTGTTTCAGCCTTCTGGCTTTGGCTCTGAGTTCAAAAATATTAAGCGCTGCCTGGTCGTCCAGGAAAATCTGTGCGGAGGCGAGTTTATTCATACGCTGTGTCATTTGCACAAATTCATGCTCCTGCATACGCCCTTTGGTGATGGCGTCCATACTCACTTCCGTAGTAGCGGCAAGCATTCTTTTCACCAATTCGCCTGCGCCCATTTCCAACGAAAAAAAGGCTACGGGATAAGATTTTCCCTGGTGCATGGAGGCATTCATGGCAAGGTTCAGGCAAAAGGCGGTTTTACCCACAGCGGGGCGGGCAGCCACTATAATGAGTGCATTTTTTTGCCATCCTGAAGTGAGTTTGTCCAGATCCCGGTAGCCTGTAGGCACGCCGGTTACATCCTCATTTTTATTTTTGGCATCTTCTATTTCTTGCACGGTGCGCACCAATACTTCTTTCAACCCTTTAAAATTTTTGCGCAGGTGCTTATCGGTTATTTCATAGAGATTGGATTCTGCCTTATCCAGCAAATCAAATACATCCGTGCTGTCTTCATAGGCATCGGAAATGATATTGCCGGAAATGCGGATCAGCTCGCGCTGGATGAATTTTTCCATCACAATGCGGGCATGGGTTTCTACGTGTGCGCTGGAAAGCACGCTCATGGTGAGGCGGGTGAGGAAATAAGCGCCGCCTACGATTTCCAACTCATTGGATTTTCGGAGTTCTTCCGTTACGGTCAGCAAATCCACGGGCATCCCTTTGTCGAATAGACGACGAATGGCTGCGTATATTTTCTGATGGGCGTCCACATAAAAGCAATCGGGACTTTGAATGATTTCCAGTACTTCGGCCAGTTTGTCTTTTTCAAGCATTACAGCGCCGAGTACGGCTTCTTCCAGTTCATTGGCCTGTGGCGGGATCTTGCCATAGACCAGTGAATTGATGTCGGGTTTGCGCCTCGTATTTCCAAAATCTTTTTTGATGTTTACCGCCATGTTGTAAGTTTCAGTCCTGAGGTAATAAAATGTTATAAGTTGTTGTTTTTCATCCGTATATAGCCAATTTGATTCATGGCAAACCTATCCGGATGCTGCTTTGTTAGGGAAATGTTACGTTTGGGTTAAGCGCACATTACCCGTGGCAGGGGAACGAATGTAAGGAGTGAAATGAATCCTTAGGTCAGTTAGAGAGACATAAATTTATTGAGCATGAGTTCTGCAATTTTTCATGGGAAATAAACAGCCTGTCCACTTTTATTTTTCAATAAATGTTTTTTTCAACAGAACTAACAAGTTATTCCATTTAATCCACAAGAAAATCACAAAAAAATGTGCGTAAAACCTGAGGTGTTGGTTTTTGAAAACCGATGCGGATTGTTATAAAGCATTCGGAAAAAGAGAAGGATTATTTCACACACAGCATAGGGAGGTAATCAATGCGGAAAGATGAAAACACCTCTCATTCGCCTACGCCAAGCACCAACTCCGCAATCGGCCGAAAATTCAAATCTTCCATCCTCTCCACTAATTCTCCTCACTCGCTATCTTTGCGCAAATTTTTTAGTATAACTAATGGTCATTTCGTATAACTGGTTGCAGGAATATTTGCCGGAAAACTTACCCGTTCAGGAATTAAGTACAATTCTTACATCTATAGGCTTGGAGGTAGAGCAAGTGGAAACAGTAGAAGCGATTAAAGGCAGCTTAGAAGGGTTGCTTATAGGCGAAGTGCTAACCTGCGGCAAGCATCCGAATGCGGATAAGCTGAGCATAACCACCGTAAATATAGGCGCAGAAGCTCCGCTGCATATTGTATGCGGTGCGCCCAATGTAGCTGACGGTCAGCGCGTGGTAGTAGCGCCTGTAGGTACTAAGGTGCATCCGGCAAGCGGCGAATCGTTTGAGATAAAAAAAGCGAAAATACGCGGAGAAGCAAGTGAGGGAATGATATGCGCGGAAGATGAAATCGGCTTGGGAACAAATCATAACGGCATCATGGTACTGGGGGAAAATGCAAAACCCGGTATGTCGGCAAAAGATTATTTCAACGTGCCTGCCCCGGATTTTGCGCTACATATAGGGCTTACTCCCAATCGCTCGGATGCGATGAGCCATATAGGCGTTGCAAAAGATGTTTGTGCTTACCTCACTCATCATAGAGGTAAAAAATATGAAATCAAAAAGCCGAATACTACTCTTGAAAACCTTCCTGATGCCGAGCCTATAAAGGTGCACATTCTTGATGAAGAGGCTTGTCCGAGGTATTGCGGATTGACGATTTCCAACGTAACCATAGGCGCATCCCCGGAATGGCTGAAACGCAAGCTGAACACTATCGGAGTAAGAAGCATCAACAATATTGTGGACATCACCAACTTTGTATTGCACGAATATGGTCAGCCGCTACATGCCTTTGATGCAGATACCATAAAAGGAAAGGAAGTACATGTGCAACTTGCTAAAGAAGGCTACAAATTCAAAACCTTAGACGAAAAAGAAATTACGCTTGCCGCAAATGACCTGATGATTTGCAACGCCGAAGCGCCGATGTGCCTTGCCGGAATCTATGGCGGTGCGGAGAGCGGAGTAACGGCTGCTACGAAAAATATTTTTTTAGAAAGCGCCTATTTCCATCCTTCCTTCATCCGCAAAAGTTCGCTGCACCACGGCTTGCGCACCGATGCCGCTACGCATTTTGAAAAAGGAGTGGATATGGATCATCTGATACCGGCTTTGCTGCGTGCGGCACAACTGATGACCGAGCTTGCCGGCGGAACGATTTCCTCCAAAATCACCGATATCTACCCTGCTCCACTAAAACCGGTAACGGTACAGACCTCTTATTCTTACATCAACAAACTGAGCGGAAAAGAGTATCCGAAAGAAACGGTGAACACCATTCTTCAGGCATTAGGTTTTGAATTGAATATAAACGGCGATACCATAGGCATACAAGTTCCTTCCAACAAAACAGATGTAACACAGCCGGCGGATATAGTGGAAGAAATCGTGCGAATAGATGGTTTGGATAATATCCCCATTCCCGAAAAGCTGAACATTAGCCTGAAACCTTCGCAACCCAACGACCGGAAGCTGAAGGAGAAATGTGCAGAATTGCTTTGTGACGAAGGATTGCAGGAAATCATCACCAACTCTGTTACCAACAGCAATTATTATCCCGGTAATGAACAGTTGGTGAAAATGATTAACAGCCTCAGCAGCGAGTTGGATATTCTTCGTCCTTCCATGCTGGAAAGCGGGCTGGAAGTAATCAGCTATAATGTAAACAGAAAGAACAGCCATCTTGCCTTGTATGAATTTGGAAAAATCTATAGCAAGGAAAATGATGCCTATAAAGAAGAACAACAACTGGCAATGTGGTTTACGGGAAATGCGCTAAATGCCTCCTGGAATACAAAGCAAAAATCCTTCGATCTATTTTATATAAAAGCCATCCTTCAAAACCTGTTTACCCGTAGCGGCATCTCCAAACTCACCGTTTCGTATGAACAAGACCAGGTGCTATGGAAGTATAAAAATCAACCTATTGCTCTGTTTTTAAAAGTAGATGATGAGCGACTGCAAAAATTTGACATCAAGCAGGAAGTGTTCTTTGCCCTGGTGTATTGGGAGCAATTTGTGAAAGCGGCGGCTACGCATAAAATCAACTACACGGAAGTACCTAAATTCCCCGCTATGCAGCGCGATCTGGCGATGGTACTCGATAAATCCGTCACCTACCAACAAGTGCAGCAGGCTACCGAGCAGTTGAATATTCCGTCGTTGAAAAACTATGATTTGTTTGATGTATTTGAAAATGAAAAACTCGGCGCAAATAAAAAATCTTATGCGCTCAGCTATACGTTTCAATTAAACGATCGCACCCTTACCGATGCGGAAATAGAACAACAGATACAAGCCCTCATAAAAAATTATGAAACGATGCTGAATGCCGTGATACGGAAATGAGCACCCGCAGTTTTGTTATTTTACTTAAAAATGTTCACTGATTAGTTTACTAATCTTGTAATAAATTGATTATCAATAATATTTTTTTTGGCTAAAAAACGCATCGTATAATAGCAATGCTTATCTTTGCACCCTGAAAAAGTAAAAAGAATGTCGCATTTATCAGCCAAACAAAAAACCACCCTTTATAAAAAATATGGTGGTGATGAGAAGAACACCGGTTCTACAGAAGTACAGATTGCCCAGCTTACAGAGCGCATCAATCATATTTCAAAACACCTCAAACAAAACAAAAAAGACTTTTCTACCCATCGCGGTTTGATGCAAATGGTAGGGCGTCGTAAACGATTACTGCAATATATGACGCGCACCAACCTGCAAGGATATCGTGAGTTGATTGAAAAACTCGGTATCCGTAAATAAATTTTAATGATGATTGTACGCAATTCCCAACTAAGTTATACGGTTGGGAATTGTGTTATTTGAACTATTCCTTAACCAACTCTCAAAATGTTCATTGAAGCGCTGATACAGGCTTCTCAAAAATGAACTTGCGGACAAAAAAAATGTAAACGATGAACACACCCAAACCAATTTCCGTTTCGCATATCGGCTCCAACGGAAAGGAGATTTCCATAGAAACCGGAAGGTTTGCCCGCCAGGCGGATGGCGCCGTAGTAGTGCGCCAAGGCAATTGTATGATACTTGCTACGGCAGTAGCCGCTACAGAGCCGCGTCCCGGACAATCATTCTTCCCTCTTACGGTAGATTACCAGGAAAAATTTGCTTCGGCAGGACGCATTCCGGGTTCTTTCTTTAAACGGGAAGGCCGCCTCAGCGATTATGAAGTATTGATCTCCCGCCTGATAGACCGTGCGCTACGCCCTCTTTTCCCCGAAGATTATTATTGCGATGTACAAGTATTGGTCTATCTTATTTCTTCCGACCCCGAAGTAATGCCGGATCAGTTGGCTTGCTTAGCCGCTTCCGCCGCATTAGCCGTTTCCGATGTTCCTATTCAAGAAATTATTTCGGAAGTACGCGTAGCACGCATCAACGGTCAGTATGTAGTGAATCCTTCCCGCACCGAATTTAAAGACGCGGATATGGACTTCATCATTGCCGCCACGGAAAAAAACATCATGATGGTGGAAGGCGAGGCGAAAGAATGTGCCGAAGAAGATTTGATAACCGCAATAGAAACCGGTCATGCCGCTATACGCGAACAAATAAAACTGCAAGAGCAACTGCGTGATGCAGCAGGCGCAAAAACGAAACGTGAAATTGCAAAAACAGAAGAAAACGAAGAACTGAAAGCGAAAGTGGAAGCTTTTGCCGGACCAAAACTGAAAGAAATAGCCAGAAGCGCATCTGCCAAACATGATCGCAGCCATGCCTTTAAAGAACTACAAGAACAGCTATTCCTGCATTTGGCAGAAGGCTTGCAAGAAGGCGAAAGCGTGCCGGATGAAATTCGCTCCTTCGCTAAAAAATACTTGGAAGACTTGCAATACCACACCGTGCGCAATATGATTCTTGATGAAAGCCGCCGCTTAGACGGCCGCGGCCTTGATGAAGTGCGCCCGCTGACGATTGAAGTAGATGTATTGCCTTCCCCGCATGGCGCTGCTTTATTTACCCGGGGCGAAACCCAATCCTTAACCACGGTTACACTCGGCACTTCCGAAGATGAATTGCTGAAAGAAACAGCCGCCACTTCTGATTACCGCAAGTTTATCCTTCACTATAATTTTCCTCCGTTCTCTACCGGCGAAACCAAGCCTATGCGCGGCCCCGGCAGACGTGAAGTGGGACATGGCAACCTGGCGATGCGCTCTTTAGAACAAATGATGCCGGGCGACGATTTCCCTTATACCGTGCGTATCGTTTCCGATATTCTGGAAAGCAACGGTTCTTCCTCTATGGCTACCGTATGTGCCGGTTCCTTAGCCTTAATGGATGCGGGTGTGCCGTTTCCTAAACACGTAGGCGGTGTAGCTATGGGGCTGATTTCCCGTGCAGAAGACGGAAAATGGGCGGTACTTACAGACATCCTCGGCGATGAAGACCACCTCGGTGATATGGATTTTAAAGTAACCGGCACCCGCGATGGTATTTGCGGTATCCAAATGGATATAAAAGTGGATGGACTGAGCATGGATGTAATGCGCCAGGCGTTAGCACAAGCCAAACGTGGTCGCCTGCATATCCTGGATGCTATGTATGAAGCCATTCCGCAGCACCGTGATGACTTGAAACCCCATGCACCACGCATTGAGCAATTGATTATCGAAAGTGAATTTATAGGAGCGGTAATCGGGCCCGGCGGTAAAATCATTCAGGAAATACAACGTGAAACCGGCGCTACCATCAACATCGAAGAAGAAAACAATAAAGGCATTGTAAAAATATTCTCTGCTAATAAAGAAAGCATAGACAAAGCAATGATATGGATCAAAGGCATCGTAGCCGTACCGGAAATCGGTGAGAGCTATGAAGGAACCGTAAAATCCATCATGCCGTTTGGTGCGTTCATAGAATTTATGCCCGGCAAACAAGGTTTATTGCACATTTCCGAAGTAAGCTGGAAACGCTTAGATAGCTTAGACGGTGTGCTTGCAGAAGGCGATAAAGTAAAAATAAAACTGGTGGGTACCGATCCTAAAACCGGTAAGCTGCGCCTAAGCCGCAAGGTGCTGATGGAAAAACCGGAAGGCTATGTGGAACCGGAAAAACGCGAACGCCGTGAAAACGGAAACGACCGCGGACCAAGAAGGGACGGCGACAGAAGAAATGACCGCAACGAACGTGGGCCAAGAAGAGATAACCACGACCGGGGCCCGAAAAGAGAAAACACAGCTCAACCGCCACAACCGGCTCCGGATGCCAATGATCCGGATTTGGCACTGTAAATTTGCGGAAATAACATCTTCCAAAATAGCCCGTCTCCCCTGACGGGTTATTTTTTTATCGCTTGCAAAAAATACGCTGCCCTGCATGCTTCCGAATGATACTGCCGCAGTTTTTTTTCTCCGTTTTTTGCAATGCGTTCCCGCTCTTCTTCGTGCAAAAGATAGTAGGTGCATAATTCGACAAGGTCGCTCAAATCATGCTTGCAAAAAACCATTTCTTCCTTATCTATAAAATTGTGCGGAATGTGAATATGCGGCGGTTGTGAAATCAGAAACGTACCGAGTGCGGGCGTTTCCCAATAACGCAGCGTATCCCAGCCTACACCTCTGATATTAATGACCACTTTGCACGCAGCAAGCTCCCGAAGGTAATTATCTCCTTTGCGTTTATAATCCGCAAATACCTGGTTTACCACCGTGCCATTGGCTTTGCAATCAAACTGGTTTTCGAGCAGCTCTAAAGCAACGGTGCGTATAGGAGAACTCTGCACCGCCCAAAACGAAACATCGTATTTCTTCGTGTGGGATATGCCCTTAGGAACCCGTTGCAAATTGAAACCAAAGGGAAAAGGAAAGGTGTTTTCGGGATAATCCAGATTGAGCACCATTTCTCTTTTAAAAACAAAATGAAAAGGATACCGTTTACGAAAATCATCATAAATTCTTTTTCCTCCTGCACGGTAAAAATCACCCCCGATTTCTGGCCAGTCGCCGCCATCCACCAGAATGAGCCGAGTATGAGCCGACAACTTAGGGAATAACGCTTCGTAACGTTGTAACAGATGCGGATTGCAGCCGCCTATAATCACACCATCCAGCTCTTTCCAGGGTATCTGTTGAAAAAAACGTTTTAGCAAATAGCCGTATTCCAACCCCAGATTGCGCGGGTATTTTTTCATAGGAAAATGATACCGGGCATTGAAAGGCAGTTCATAGAGCGTAATGTCCGTTCTTTTTCTCAAGCCGGCGTACAATATATCCTGACTATAATCGGTAGTGTTGGTATTTAGGAAAAGCAGTTTCAATCTTGGGCAGCTTGTGCAAAGTGCAAAGTAACTAATCCTATTTAGGATTCGGATGGAAGAATTTCAGGGGCATCTTTCCCGTTTTCACGTATCCGGACAAAAAAATGCCGCCCGCTTCCGCTTCTTAAATAATTCCCAAAAACAACCGATTTCAAAAAACAGTAATCGGGCGCTTCCTATTTTTACCATCGGTGAAACACATTTGGCTCTTGGTAGGGTTACTGGCTGCATTCGGCACACAGGCACAGGTGCTGAAAGGCACTGTGAAAGACGGGATTTCCGGTGAAATGCTGGCCGCCGTGGTGGTAACGAATGAGCGTACAAATCAAAAATCGTACACCAACAGCTACGGAGAATATACGCTGAATGCGCACAAAGGCGACATAGTGAGTTTTCACCTTGTGGGCTATAAACCGCAGCAATATACGGTACCTCCCAGCCTCGGCACTGCGGAAATGTATGTGTCGCTTTTTCAAATGAGCTATGAACTGGAAGAATTTACCCTTCGCCAGCGCTATTCTCCCTACCAAACCGATTCTATGGCAAGGCGCGGCACTTACAAGCGGGCTTTGGCAAGGCAAAAAGGAGGCGGGGTAATGTCGCCGGTTTCGTTTGTAGCCGAGAAACTATCGAAGCGCAGCAAACGGGCATTCCGTTTTCAAAAAGATTTTTATAAATGGGAGGAAGAGAAGTTCATCAGCTCGCGCTACACGCCGGAGCTGGTAGCTTCACAAACCCAACTCAGCGGAGATACGCTGGCTTTTTTCATGAATGCCTATCCCATGCCTTACGATTTTGCCCGCGCCGCTTCCGAGCTGGAGCTGAAAATATGGATTCGCGAGCAGTACCGGGAATGGCTCAAACATCCTGTCATTCCCTATATTTCCGAAAAAAAAGACAGTATAAGTAAAAAAGAATAGCCCTCCTGTCTGTTCTTTCTTTCCCGATATAGCTGTTATATTTGTTCCACTAATCATTTTCTACACATCGTCATCCTATGAAAAGTATGGTTGTCTTTTGCGGCTCCAATTACGGCTATGATGAAGTATATGCCGAAGCGGCTTACCGAACCGGTGTGGTGCTTGCAGAAAAAAATATTGACGTGATTTACGGGGGCTCCAAGCTGGGGCTGATGGGTGCATTAGCGGAAGGCGTATTGCAAAATAATGGCAGGATTATAGGCATCATCCCCCATTTTTTACAAACCAAAGAAATAGCGCATGACCATCTTTCCGAATTGATACTGGTAGATACCATGCACGAGCGCAAGCTAAAAATGCACGAGCACAGCAACGGCATCCTTGCCTTGCCGGGTGGCTGGGGTACTATGGAAGAACTTTTTGAAATGATGACCTGGGCGCAACTCGGCTTGCATCAAAAACCGATAGGTATCTTAAACGTCAACGGATTTTATGAACCGCTTCTCGTGTTTCTGAACAATATGGTACGGGAAGGTTTTTTGAAAGAAGATTTTATGAAGATGATTCTCGTAAGCGATGATATTTTTGAATTGCTGGAAAATATGTGGCATTATAAACCTACTCTTGAAATCCCTAAATGGATGAGTAAGCAGAAGACATAAAGAGGAAAAGGGAATTTTAAATAACAAATTTCAAAAGGAAATTTTCAAAGGCAAATAGATAACTGATGCCCTATGCAACATAACAAAACAACAATATGGCCTTAAGCAGAATATGGTCGGCATTTATCCTCATCGCCGTCTTGGTAGCAGGCGCAAAATACATCGGCGGTGATGCGGCCATCTTCAGCAGAATGGTAACGGGCAAAGCAGATGATGCCTATGATACCGTGTATTACCGGCTACAAGGAAATCCTGAAAAAATAACAAGGGAGAATTATCAGAAACTGATAGCAGGCTATGGCTACGCAGCAGCCGATTCCCTGCATACTCCACAAATCATTATAGCCGAAAATCCGCAACACGATTCCGTAAAGCAAGCACAACAGCTCTTCCCTGCCACGGAGGTTTTTAGCTATGCTTCCTTGCAAAATAAACTTCATAAAAAAGCAGATGGCATTATAGAAACGTGTAAAACCGCCGTGAATATCTGCATCGGATTAATTGGTATTATGGCCTTGTTCATGGGTTTTATGAGCATTGCCGAAAGAGCCGGCGGTATCCGGTTACTTTCCAAAATCATCGGGCCGTTCTTCTCCAAGCTATTTCCCGAAGTGCCCAAAGACCACCCCGCACACGGACACATGATGATGAATTTTTCCGCCAATTTGTTAGGGTTAGATAATGCGGCGACACCTTTTGGGCTAAAGGCAATGGAAAGTCTGCAAGAATTAAATCCTCATAAAGAACGTGCAAGCGATGCGCAAATCATGTTCCTTTGCCTGCATGCATCCGGGCTTACCCTCATTCCCGTAAGCATTATCGCTACACGCGCGGCGCTGAAAGCTTCCTCGCCTACGGATATTTTCGTGCCCTGCATGATTGCTACATTCGTAGCTACCATAGCCGCTATGATGGTGGTTTCTTTCAAACAAAAAATAAACCTGCTGCAACCTGTAGTGCTGGCATGGATCGGTAGCATCTCCGCTCTTATAGCGTTGCTGGTGGTGTATATCCGTTCGTTGAATGTGGAAGGAGTCAATCAGTTTTCAAGTGTGCTAAGCAATGGGTTGATTCTGCTCATTTTCCTACTCATTGTTATAGGAGCCTTGTATAAAAAAATCAACGTGTTCGACGCTTTTGTGGAAGGGGCGAAAGGCGGCTTTGAAACGGCGGTGAAGATCATTCCTTACCTTGTAGGAATGCTGGTAGCCATCAGCTTGTTGCGCACCAGTGGCAGTTTCGACGTGGCTATCAACGGCATCAAAAGTATATTTACGGCACTCGGTACTGACACCCGGTTTGTGGACGGACTCCCTACGGCTTTAATAAAACCGCTGAGCGGCAGCGGTGCACGCGGCATGATGGTGGATACGATGAAAACCTTTGGTGCCGACTCTTTTGCGGGCAGGCTGTCCTGCATTTTACAAGGCTCATCCGATACCACGTTTTATGTGATTGCTGTTTACTTCGGTGCGGTATCTGTACGCAACACCCGCTATGCCGTAGGCGCTATGCTGCTTGCAGACTTAGTCGGCATCATCACCTCCGTGTTTTTATGCTATATGTTTTTTGGGAATGTGCTGTAAGAAAAACAGACGGTGGGTTTCGTTTGGGAGTAAGCAATAATGATTGGCTCATTTTATTTTTTTCACAAAACTCCTTATTAACTTTCGGGTATCCTTTTCAGTCTAAACTCTTCCGTGCGGGTCTTCCCGTTTTGCGTGCCGGTAATCTTAGCTACAAGGTGTTTATCATCGGTACGGGTATAAATGATTTGTTGGGGAAAATCATGCTTCGGGTTTTCAAAGATGATGGTTTCCTCCGTCATGGAATGTTCTTGAAATCTTACTCCAACTTCCCCATTCTGTACCGTGGTTACGATATAATACAGCGTATCGTTTTTGTTTTCTATGGAAAGTGTTTCCCGAAACGGGGTATCATTTTCAGGAGTAATAAAAAAGCCGTTGCCTATAAATAAACTGTCGTTTTGCTTAGTCCATGCTTCGATAAACTTGCCGTCCTTCTCCGCAGCTTCCCATGCTCCTAAAATCCAATTCAATTTATCTATTCTTTGCGAATGATTTTCCGGCATACATGCCGTTACACCACAACAAGCTGCGAATAAAAACACAATCTGTTTCATAAAAAAGCCCCCTTTTATAGGGAGCTTTGAAGATAGTTATTTCTTAAAAATAAACTTCGTTATAGGAAGACAAGTGATTTATTTCATCGGCTCATCCTGCGCCAGGTTGATGTCGCGACTCACTTCCGTTTCAGGACCTTCCACTTTATTCCCGTCTTTATCTACTAAGGAAAGTTTGATAGTAGAGGTACCCATCGCAAGGTTGTTCAGAAAGTAAGATTTCCATTCGCTGATGGTGAAGGAAGTGTCTTTGCCACCGGTGCGGATATCCGCTTTCACCTTATAATTATTGCCCAGTGTAGCATTCCATACATAGAAATCCAGCAGGATGTTCTCGGTGTCTTTTCCTAAATAATCTCCTTTAGGACGGCTATAGGTAATCATCGGCGTGGTGGGCGCATCCAGTTGCTGCACCTTTCCGTTTTCATCTATTTTAAAATGGTACAACAAACCTGCTTCTTTATTTTTTAGCGATTGGTGGTAGGAGCGGGACAAGAACGCGACTAAAATATGCTCTGTATTTTTCGCAAGGGTTATTTTATGAGTGGGTTCGTACAATGCGGAGTAAGGTTTATTATCAAGGATGAAATGAATATGCTGCCCGTCTTTGGAATTGTTACAAAGTTTATCGGCGGCATCAGCGGTCTGTGCTTTCAACTCATAATTTTTCACATCGAAATGGAACGTAACACTTACACTATCGCCACTGGCAGTCGCCTCTGTTTTACCCATAGTGAGCGTAGCCCCGGGAAAATCCGGTGAAGCAGACACTTCGGCAAGCGCTACGGGAGTAGAAGGAACTTCGGCAGCTACCGTATCCGTAGCAGTGTTGTTGTCGGTAGTATTCTCTCCGCAAGCAGCGGCAGACAGGATGATAGCAGCAGCTACTCCTATATGGATGATCTGTTTTTTCATCTGAAACAATTTATGGTTTAATGAACAGTTGGATGTTCGGTTTGAATTTGAAACGAAAGAGCAAAATTAAGGGGTTCTGAATTAAACGATAAAAAACCGAGTGCTGCGGTACATATTAACGGTTTATTTGCTTTTGCAATTCTCTTTTTTCATCGAAGAGGGTACACGCATAACTATTAAAAAACCGTTCCCAGGCTATGATAAGTTATCCCAGACTAACTCTCTTAACAATATTCTAAAAAATGAAATAGTTAAAGTAATTTGGCAAACAGAGCGCATAGTTATGCAAACTATGTCTGGACAAAAATTGATTTGTTTGTTATGCGTGCCGGATATACGCAGTTTATAAAAGAATAAATTTTATTTTATTACACATCAAGCAGCCAATTCTCACATCAAATTGGTATAAACCTGCCGGTTCACGCTGATTTTTTTAATAGAGAAAAAGACAACTTCAATCCTGTACCTGCAATAAACACTAATGTCCTTTATATACCGGCAATAAATTACAGGCTGGAAAAAAATCATCACGGTGTTGAGATTTACATGACCTATTTTTATCGGGAATATAATAAGGACATAATTATGGATAACCAAATACTCGACATAAATTATGGCGCTTTTGGGCTAAACTACAGTTATACTTTTTTAGATAAAAAAGATTTACAACTGCGTGGGTTAGGAGGTATTAACTATGGGCTCACAAGCCATACGGTTGTGTTGGCTGCTTTTTCTCAGGGCAACAGCGTATTTGACGCTATAGTAAGTACAGGCAGAAAATGGAATTTCGGCTTACAGGCAGGACTGAATGTAACGGTACGAGTATGGAGATGGTTATACGCTAATGGCAATCTCAGATACACATTCCATCCTAACGTTCAATACCGGGAACACCGGCAAAATCTCCTGACAGAAATAGGGTTAGGCGTAACGTTACAGTCTAATAAGTCCTACAAGGTTTTAGAAACCTTCCGCCGATGATTTCAAAAGATACACTCAACGTTATTTTCGTCCGGAGAAAAAATAAAAGAGCCGCCCTACAGCGACTCATTTACCTACTTTTCTTTAAAAAAACGTTAGCAAACACTCGGTGTAAGCATCATGCTCTTTGCCCATGCGAACAAGGAAGGATATTGCTCGTCAATAAGGTCATGAGGCAGCGTGAACGGCTCATGCTTGGTAGTGAGAAATACGGTGTGCATATTCAGTCTTTTACCAAATTCCATATCGCTTAGGGAGTTTCCTACGATGATGCTTTTCTTAAAGTCTATTTCCGAAAAATCTTCTTTGGCTTGTAATGCCATACCGGTGTTGGGTTTGCGATTATGGTCGCTGTCTGCCACAGCAGTGGCGGCATAGGCTTTGTCAATCTTTCCGCCATGCTCGGCTATAGCGGCTATCATGTTGGATGTAATTTCTTTCAGCGCATCTATACTCATGATGCCTCGTCCTACGCCCCGTTGATTGGAAACGATTACGATTTGTCCGAAGATTTCCTTGAGCTGTTTCAGGGCTTCCAAGGCACCGTCGCAAAACACAAATTCTTCCCAGGTTGTGATGTAAGAGCCTAAGTTTTCTTCGTTAATAACTCCATCTCGGTCGAGGAAAAGCGTCCAGGTCTTATCTATTTCTATATTTCTATCAAAGCTGTTCATGGGTTGACTTTTTTAAATAATTTTTCTTCTGTGAGCTGGCAGATAATATGTCCGATCATGATGTGCGATTCTTGTATTCTCGGTGTGTCGGTACTGGGTACGTTAATCAGATAATCGCATTGGTCTTTCATTTTACCACCGGTTTCTCCCGTAAAACATACAGTAATCATACCAATTTTTTTCGCCTGCTCCAAAGCGTTTAAAATATTCACGGAATTTCCCGAGGTACTCAGCCCTATCAATACATCTCCTTTTCGCCCCATTCCTTTTACCATCCGGCTATAAACCACATCGTAGGAGTAATCATTGGCAACGGCAGTGAGGTAAGACGTATTGCAATGAAGCGCTTCGGAAGGCAGCGGATCGCGGTCGGTATAAAAGCGCCCGCTAAACTCGGCGGCAAGATGTTGTGCATCCGCCGCACTGCCGCCATTGCCGCAGAAAAGCACTTTATTGCCGTTTTCAAATGCGCTAACGACTACCTCCACCGTTTGCTCAATCGTGTGCAGCAGCGGCTCATTGGAAAGGATCTTTTGCTTCGTTTCTATGGAAGCCGATATAATATTCCTGATCATAAAACGGGTTAAAAATACAACAGAGAACGTTTGCTACCGCTAAGTTTACACATTATAACCTGTTTTGTGGATATTTATTATCACGGTATTGTCCTATTTATTTTTTAGAAAGCGCATAGGGAGTAGCTTTGCGTAGTTCACTATATGATTATGTATCGTTTATTATTATCCATTATCCTCTTATCATTTTTTATTTCTTCCCAAGCACAGATTCCTAAGCGCGAGTTTCGTGCGGCATGGATTGCTACGGTTTCCAACATAGACTGGCCTTCAAAGCCGGGCTTGACGGCAAGCGAGCAGCAACAGGAATTTATCAACCGCCTCAATCAGTTGCAACGCTTAGGCTGCAATGCCGTCATCGTACAAATACGCCCGGTAAGCGATGCGTTTTATCCTTCTCCCTATGAACCGTGGAGCCGCTACCTTACCGGAAAAGCAGGCCAGCCGCCTTCACCTTACTATGACCCGTTGGAATTTATGATAGAGCAGACCCATCTGCGAAATATGGAATTCCACGCCTGGTTCAATCCCTACCGCGCCCTTACGGACAGCAAAAAAAATCCCAATCCGCCGGGACATATCACCCGCACACATCCCGAATGGATTATTCACTATGGAGGAAAATCCTACCTCAACCCCGGTGAGCCGGAAGCAAAAGATTATGTGCTGAAAATAATTACCGATGTCGTGAAACGCTATGATATAGACGGCGTGCATCTGGATGATTATTTTTATCCTTATCGTATAGCCGGTCAGGAATTTGGTGACTATAAAGCCTATGCTAAATACGGAAAAGGATTTGCAAGCAAGGATGACTGGCGCAGAAATAATGTGGACGTTTTTGTAGAAGAGCTAAACAGGAAAATAAAACAACTGAAGCCTTATGTAAAATTCGGTATCAGTCCGTTTGGCGTTTGGCGCAATAGCAGTAAAGACCCTCGCGGCTCCGCTACGCGCGGCGGGCAAACCTGCTATGACGATTTATACTCCGACATTCTATTGTGGTTGCAAAAAGGATGGATAGACTATGTAATGCCGCAGCTCTATTGGGAACATTACCACCGCGCCGCACCCTTTGAAGTACTACTACCCTGGTGGGAAAAAAACAGCTATAACCGTCATGTTTATTACGGACTCGGCGTATATAGGATGTTGAACGCGAAAAGCGGTCCTTGGATAAGCCCAAACGAACTACTCTGGCAAATAAGAGACATCCGCACCCAAACCGCCACACCGGGATATTCCCTATACAGCAGCTCCAATTTCGATAAAATAAAACCTGCACTTGCCGACAGCCTTGAAAACAGATACGGAAAATACATCGCCCTTCCGCCGGTGATGCCATGGATAGACAGCATTCCGCCACCGGCTCCTATTTTGAAAGGAATTCAAACGGCAAACGGCTATCAGCTTACCTGGACAATGCCTTATACGCACAAGGATACTTCCCTAAGGTTCTCCGTATATCGCTTCCCTAAAGGACATCAGATAAATCTGACACGGGCGCAAAACATCATCGGCATTCAACAAGGGAACTCCTATACCGATGCCGAAGCCTATAAATTTCCGGGAAGCTCCTATGTAGTAACCGCATTAGACAGGCTCTGGAATGAAAGCAGGGCAAGCATAGCGGTGGCTGACTAAGCACTGCCGCAATTTAGAATTAAACTGCTTGACATTATCCGGCAGGATGTGTACATTGTAATTTTTTTAAAAAGCTGTGGTAAACAGCTTGATAATTAAATAAACTATGTAGGGTAAGTATGAATAAAGTTACTCTAAAATACAAAGGACTGATCTTTTTGGTTTACCCACTTTCATACATATAAAAACCAAACTATATATCGATGAATATACTAAAAAAACTACTCCCCGTTCTTTTCCTGCTCTTTGGCATGTTACATACCTCCGCGCAAAGCTGGCAATGGCTGAAACGGGGAGGATATGTGGGCACAAACCCTAATGCTCTACTTTCATACATGCCCATAGCTACAGCTACCGATAAACATGGCAATGTGTATCTGCTTGGCGAGAATAGGGATACAAGCAGCATAGACGGACACTTGGTCTATAATGCCAAGTGCAAAATGACACTCACAAGCTGGGATTGCAACGGCAACTTCCGCTGGTTGAAAGTGCTGGGAGGAGCGGCGCTGGGCAACTCGTCCGCAATAGGTATGGCAACAGACAGCTTGGAGGGGATATATGTTTCAGGCGTTATAAATAGTACCGGCTCAACAACCGACAGTGCCTATTTTGATACCGATACCTCTGTAAGGGGCTTCAGCGGCTCATATATTATCAAGTACAACAGCAACGGCGCATTTCAGTGGTTTAAGATGCCGGAACGCACACAGAATATCACACCACAAGCACAGATGCACCGGCTCGCGGTAAGCCCTGACGGGCACCTATTCTGGTGTGCACACCTCGCCGCCGGCACTTATGACGGCGGAACGTTCATGGTAAGCGCCGACGGCTATTATATAGTCGAGTATAGCGCCAGCGGTGTTTTCCAGAGCCATACAGCACTACCTATTACCACTACCGCCCCTGCTGCAAATGCCACGGTGATAGTTCCCAATTTATTCAGCCGCGACCACGCAAGTGGCAAGTGCTACATCGCCGGGAACTACAACCAGGCCGCTATGGGCACACTTACCATAGGAGGTATTGCCATCAGCACCGCAGGGAGTACCTCTCCCATGTACGTTGCCGCTTTTGCGGCCAATGGCGGCATGATATGGGTAAAGCAAGCCGACAACCGCGATGCCGTTTCCCTTACGAACGACCGCGACGGCAACCTGTTTATTATGGGAGGAGGAATGCCCAATAGTGTATTTAACGGAGACACCCTTACCGGCACAGTACCTTCTACTATTAATTCCCTGCCTTACATAGCCGCCTTAGATACTGCCGGCGGCAGCCTTTGGAGTCTCAACGCAACTCATCAGAAATATGGGAAAATCGCCTTTCAAAGTATGGCACAAGTCAATAATGATATAGGAATAACCGGCTCCTATAACGATAGCAGCTCTTGGGGCGGGCATCAGCTTTATTCAAAAAGAAATATTCCTTTTTTTACAAGGATCAATGCCGCTACGGGCGCGGTAATGCAGATAGATACTCTGCCTGCCTATGCGTGGGGAGAAACAGGGCTCATTGCAGCAGATAATAAATCGGGCTTTTACAGTACGGGAGTGTTTGACTCTGTCATCTACCACGCCGGCGCTCCGGTATATACCGTGGGGAGCAATAAAATGAACTGGTTCATAGCCAGGCATGGCAAGAACAACTGCTCCTGCCAGATGCCTTATCCCGATTTCACCGTAACACAAACCGGCACCAACTCCTTCAGCTTTACCTATACGGGTACTACTCCTTACACTTCCATCAACTGGGATTTCGGAGATGGAGCTACCGCAACCGGGACGGCTACCCCATCGCATACCTACACCGGGACTCAGACCTATCCCGTATGTGTTACTACCGTCAATGGATGCGATAACAATACAGCCTGCCATTATGTAACGATTACGACGAATATAGTACATGAGCTACAGGATTTTCCCGGGCTATCCGTCTATCCCAATCCCGTTTCAAAGGCAGTAACTATAGAAAAAGCAGGAAAAGAGACCGTGCTGGAAATTTATACACTGTCGGGCAACCGCGTACTGAGCAAAACCCTGAGCGGAGACCGTGAGACTATTTCTGTACATCACCTTTCATCCGGCGTGTACCTGATGCGGTTTACCAATCTACAGGGCAACCAAGGTATGCAGCGGCTCATAAAAGAATAGAAAACGCCTTAGTCGGCAAGAAAAAACACACTTATTATAAAGGGATGTGGCAATCTATCTGCATCCCTTTATTTTCCACTCATGATAAAAATACTATACACGATAAAAGATAACTTTTATCTCCTTGACACTATTCCATTGAGTGTGAATACCCTGTGAATAAATAACTTCACGATTATAACCGAGTAAAGGCATCCAGTACATTTTTCCTTACATTTGAACATAAACCTGGCATATTATGTTTGAAGATGATTTTTTAGATGATGAGCTTCACGCAATGGACGACCTCCTCAGACGCTATGAAGAAGTGAAAAACGGAGAAGCCGCACACATCATGCAGGAAGAAGAATTTGAACGGGTGATAGAACATTATTTCCAGAGCAGCAATGAAGAACAGGCTCTGCTGGCTTGCGACATTGCCATCACTTACTACCCCTTCTCCGCAGAAATCCTTTTGCTGAAAGCAGAAATACTCACCCAATCCCAAAAATTCGGTCAAGCACTGAACGTATTGGATGAAGTGGATCAATTAGACCAGCAAAACTTAGATGCCACACTGCTACGCTCCGATATTTTTTTAAGCCAATATAAATACGACCAAGCCGCCGCCTTGCTGGAACAAAAAGCACACGATTTTTCAGGAAAGGATAAAACCGAAATACTGCTGGAGCTGGCTGATGTTTATGATGAATCGGAAGATTTTGAAGCCGTTTTCGACACCTTGAAACGAATCGTAAAAACAGAAAACCGCAACGAGGAAGCGCTTCAGAAAATATGCTTCTGGGCAGATTTTACCGGACGTAACGATGAAAGCATAGAACTGCATACCCAAATAACCGATGAAGATCCCTACAACGCACTCGCATGGTTCAACCTCGGCTCTGCCTATCAAAGTGAAAAACTTTATGAAAAAGCGATTGATGCCTATGAATTTTGTGTGGCTATAGATGATAAATTTGAATTTGCCTACCGCAATATGGCGGATGCCTATATGCGCCTCAAATGGTTTGACCGCGCATTGGAAGTACTGCAAAAACACTTGGAAATTTCCAAACCCGAAGACGTAATTTATGAAGCGATGGGCTTTTGCTATGAAAAGCAAAAAGATTTCTCCAAAGCAAGATACTACTACCGCCAGGCTTCGCAGCTCAGTCCGGAGGACGATGCCATCTTCTATAAAATTGGTGAAACCTACGCACGCGAACAACAATGGGAAAAAGCCGTAAAAGCCTATTCCGTAGCCTTGCATCTCAATAAGGAAAACGCTTCGTATTGCATGGCCATAGGCAATTGCCTCATGGAAATGGATGTAAAGAACGAAGCGCTTATCTGCTATGTAAATGCCGTACGCCTCAAACCGGGCAACAAAACCACCTGGGTTGCTCTTATCCGTGGCTTGTATCTTTCAGGATTTTATGAAGAAGCCCTCACCCAATTAGAATTAGCCAAAGAAAGCTGCGGCGATAAACCGGATTTCCGCTATCTGCAAGCTGCCGTACTTTTTGCAATGGGCAAAAGCAAAGAAGCACTTATCCACCTTGAAAAAGCCTTGTCGGAAGGGCTAAGCAAACTAAAATTATTTACCGAACTAAACCCCGAAAACCTGAAACGGGCAGCAGTAAATGAGTTGATTACGCGCTATAAACGGAAATAGAAATTGTGTTCTGCGCGAGTCTCTTGAAAAGGATTCGCGCACACGTTGGCTACTACTTCCAAAAGAGTACGAGTCCCCCTTCGGGAGACGCGCACGAAACGAAAATTATTTTAAATACTACATTTGACAGCCTGAGCAAAAAATGGAAGTTTCATAATCCTACCGCCTTGTATTTTGTAAGCTATGCCGTAGTAAATTGCGGAAGATTGGATTGCTGAATGAGTGGCACAAGAAGCTATGCTGCAAATGACCATCGCCTCATTTGTGCACCAGTGTGGGAAAAAGATAAAATAGGAATGCGTATAATTTTATTTATTGTTTTTTTTACAAAGTTTGGTCGAAGAGAGGTCATAATGGAAATATGAGTGCGTCAATTCATGTAATTTTTGCTTTAATGATGCACCTACTTTTACTTTCGGAAGTTATTAAATGGGTAGCGGATGTTAATATTTTGCCTTTACCTGATTATGGTGCTACAGGAAGGAATAGAAATGTTTGGATGCTATTTATCATTCCATTTTGGATTGGACTATGTTTTTTTTATAATAAAACTCGTACACAAAGGTTGATGGAACAGTATAAATCGAAATATGGAAATTATAAGTGGGAAAATACTATTCGGGTATTATTATATGTTTTTTTACCAATGGTATTGGCGATTATACTAAGTTTAATAAGACAGAAAAAAGGATTGTGGTAAGCAGTTTTTAAACTGCACTAAGTTCTTTGAAAAAATGGAAATGGTCCCAAGGCAGCTTGAAAAAAGACGGCTCTGCGGATACGCACACACAGAAGCATGTTATGGATTTGCTTCCGCCTTAGGCGCATAGCCATAAACAAAACAAATGTACTTTTCAAAATAATCCACCTGTTGCATGTTTTGTTCTATTTGTTGTACGCGTTTTCTTCTTTCCACCTCAGGAAATCCACCTGTATAAATGAAATAAACTGTATCTTTTATACCATAGGTTACGGTGGCATAGTCCACGCTGTCCGGCAGAATGGTGGCATTTGCTAAGCTCTTGTATTGGTCTTTCTCCGGGTAGATTTGTGTGTAGTAGATGAAGGTGGCGTCGCTTGCCGAGTGTACGAATAAATGTTCTCCTTTTACCCCTTTCGACATAAGATAGTGAAACCCTTCCGTTAATTCATGAAAGCCGTGTTTTTCTCTGAATAATTCAAATTTGTTGGCGGTTTTAATCATGATAACCCCCACGAAGATGATGGCGATTTTTGGAAAAATAGAGGGTATTTTCCATAGCTCATTCAATCCAAGACCGAATAATAAAACAATTAAGGGTAATGCGAATAAAGTTAATCGCAGGATTAAGGAATATTGATTGGCTGCTGCGGCAACAAGCATCAGCCCTACCGGTGTGAGGAGCAGCAGTAGAATAGCCGGTTTCTTTTTTAAGAGAACGATTATCGCTACAGCCAAACACCCGTAGGCAATAAAATAATTATAGGAAGAATAGCCACAAGCGCTATTGAGCAGTTCTTTTAAACGCATGTAGTCATGCTTCCACTCGGGATAGCTGGTAGGAAAGGCAGACAAAAAATAATCGGCATGATAGCTTTGAAGATAGCCGGAAGTTATCTGCGGTTTCAGCATCGTGAAATAATATAGGGCAAATGCCAGCAACCAAATGCCTGAAATAAGGAACAAGTACGGGAGTCGTTTCCATTCCTTGCTTTGAAATATAATCCATCCATAGTAAAGCCCTACAGCCGCTAAGGTGAAAACAGAAGGCATGGAAGAGAAAATAGCTATTATCCCGGCACTGCTCCATAAGATGAAAAAACGTTTTGAGGGTGTGGCAAAAATCTCTGTGCGAAGGGCAAGCCCTATCAGTAATAAACTAATCAGACTGTCGAAAATATATTGTTTTATTGTAGCAGAATATTCAATAAAATACGGGCTGACAGCGAGCAATGACAAGGGAATCCAAACGATATATATACTGATTAACCGGGTAAGAATAGCATAAAAAAGAAACAGCATCGCAATGCCGCACATCATAGGGAAAAGTTTGAGAGAAAAACTACCGAACCCTGAAAATAGGGATATTGTTTTCTCCATCCATAGGAAAATAGGTGGAGCATATTGTGCATACGACAAGGGATAAAGCAGTTCAATAAAATTTCTTTCATAGAGATTACGCACAATATTGGCTTCATCAATGATAAGATCCCTGTCTTGAAAAAACATAATCAGGCGCAAGGTGATTCCTATAGCGATGGCTACATAAGCCAAAACGATAGCGTATTTTCTGAACCCGAGGTTTTTATAAAGTGATGATAACATCTTACTGTAAAATATGAAAGAGTGAAGATAAAATGAAGTATTAGCATAGGGTATGTTTTTATAACTTGGCAAATATTTTTGATACCTATAATAATACTCATTTCATCATTTGGGATATTTGAATTGATAAAAAGACTGGGCTTAAACTCTTGGTAAGTAGGATGATTAGATTACAGAATGAGTGGCCAAGAAGCTATGCTGCGAATGACCATCGCCAGTTCTTGCCAGTATAGGGCTTTTTGTAAAAGGATCAGCAGACGATTTTTTTTAAAACCGCTATTTCCCCTACCTTTACCACGCTCCGGCAATATTATTCTTTCCCTCCTTTCCCCCATTTAATGAAGAATAAGACTTGCTACTATATCCTAAACGTGCCTAAGAAACTATTCTGTCTTGCGCCGTTTGATACCTACTTATTTTCTTACTAAAAAAAATTAAACATGGAATATAATACTACGCGCAGCAAAATGCTGATGCCCGAATACGGAAGAAATGTGCAACGAATGGTGGAATATGTAATGACCATCGAAGACAGAGAAAAAAGATTGAGAAATGCAGAAGCCATTGTAGAACTAATGGCCACATTAACGCCTCATCTCAAAACCATAGAAGACTATAAACACAAACTTTGGGACCATCTGCATCAGATGACCGATTTCCAATTAGATGTGGACGGCCCCTACCCGCCGCCATCAAGGGAAGAAGTGATGAAAAAACCGGAGATGCTCCCCTACCCTAAAGAAAATGTACGCAACAGGCATTTCGGAAAAAACCTGACTTCTCTTATCGAAAAAGCACTGCAAGAAGAAGACCCGGAAAAAAGACAAGGCTTCACACAAATCATCGGCTACTACATGAAACTTGCCTATACCAACTGGCATAAAGAACCTGTGCATGACGACATGATTAAAAATGAATTGCTCGAGCTGAGCAATGGCGAGCTCAAATACGAATCCGGCGGCTATAAAGTGCATTTCGACAATAGGAATTATAAGCAAAACCGGAATAACAACAACAACCGAAACCGAAATGGACAAGGCGGCGGAAACAATCGTAACTACAACAATGGAGGCAATTATAACAAGAACCGTAAATTTAAAAAGAAATAAGATGCACACCACTGCCTTACTATTAGATTTTCCATCAATCAACTATTCCATCAATCAACTATTTATTTTTAGGTATGAGCGCTTTTGAAATAAGAGGCGGGAAACCGCTGCAAGGTAGCATCACTCCGCAAGGAGCCAAAAATGAAGCATTGCAAGTACTCTGTGCAGCTTTACTAACGGATGAATCTATAACGTACCATAATGTACCGGATATCTTAGATGTGAATATGCTCATCGAGCTGATGAGCGATATGGGCGTAACGGTATCTCGTCCGCAACCTCATACCATAGTGCTGCAAGCCGATAAAGTGAATCCTGATTTTTTTATAGATAAAAATTTCAAAAAAAAATCCGGAAAGCTGCGCGGTGCGGTAATGATTGCAGGTCCTATGCTTGCCCGCTTTGGTAAAGCACACATTCCTCAACCGGGCGGTGATAAAATCGGCAGACGCAGATTAGACACACATATCCTCGGTTTTGAAAAATTAGGAGTATCCTTTGAATACAATACGGAAGAAAGTCTTTTTATGCTGGACGGCAGCCATCGTCGCGGAGCAGCCATTCTTATGGATGAACCTTCCGTAACCGGCACAGCCAATCTCATTATGGCAGCCGTGCTTACCGAAGGCTGCACAACAATATACAACGCCGCTTGCGAACCTTATGTGCAGCAGCTTTGTAAAATGCTTAATAAAATGGGAGCAAAAATCAGTGGCATCAGTTCCAATCTCCTCACCATAGAAGGTGTGCAAAAACTAAAGGGTTGCGAACATCGGTTGCTTGCAGATATGATAGAAGTGGGTTCGTTTATAGGACTTGCAGCCGCTACTCAAAGTGAGCTTACCATTAAAAATGCCGATATAGAACACCTCGGCGTGATTCCCGATGTGTTTCAACGATTGGGCATCCGCCTACAAATAAAAGGAAATGACCTCTACCTACCCGCACAAGAAAGCTACAGCATACAAAAATTCATAGACGGCTCCATTCTTACGGTGTACGACCATCCTTGGCCCGGCTTCACTCCCGATCTTTTGAGCATTGTATTGGTAACGGCAGCACACGCCAAAGGCACGGTACTCATTCATCAAAAAATGTTTGAGAGCCGGTTGTTTTTTGTAGATAAACTCATTGAAATGGGAGCACAGATTGTTCTCTGCGACCCGCACCGTGCGGTGGTTATAGGGCTGGACAGACAAGTAGCTTTGCGCGGCATCAACATGGTATCGCCGGATATACGCGCCGGTGTGGCTTTGCTCATCGCTGCATTATCCGCACAAGGAAAAAGCACCATTCACAACATTGACCAGATAGACCGTGGCTACGAACGTATAGATGAACGACTGAACGCACTTGGTGCAGATATAAAACGGATAGCATAAAGGCAACTTTCCTATTCTATATTCAATACCAAATCTTTGCTGCGGAAGCGTACGCAGCCTATAGCCCTGTAAAATTTCGCATAAGCCGCACAAACTGATTTTAGAACGGATTCAGCAGTTTCTATTTTCTTCATCAGGATATAGTATTGCATGGCAAAACGATTATTTTTGTCCGGTTTTTATATTTAATCAGAGCTTTTCTCTAATATTATCCTTTTCAAAAAACTTGCATCATAGATGTTTCAAAAAATAGTTTCATATTGTCTGCTTGTCATCTTCCTATTTATTGCATTGCCGGCAGGTGCCCAAGCGCCCGATATGCAAAACCTTTCGACCGTGAAAGTGGATGAGCTGAGTGATGCGCAGGTTCGTCAATTTATAAATCAGGCGGAAGCAGCAGGCATGGGTGATGCGCAACTGGAGCAATTAGCTATAGCACGCGGATTGCCCACTTCGGAAGTAGCAAAATTACGTGCGCGGGTAGAGCGGTTGAAACGCCAAGACGCTGCATCGTCAAAAAGAAAAACAGGAACCGATTCTCAAAAAACAACGGATGAACGGCAGGTGGCAGGGGAAACGGATGAAAGAGAAAGCGATGAGAAAACGGACTCGCTGCTACGCAAACGCTCACGGATATTCGGCTCTGAGTTATTCAGCAATTCCAACCTCACCTTCGAACCGAACCTGAGAATCGCTACGCCTATTGATTATCAAATAGGCCCGGATGATGAAATCCTATTGGATATTTACGGATATTCGGAAGCCAATTACAACCTTACCGTTACTCCCGAAGGAACCATCAATGTACCGTTGGTGGGCCTGGTGCAAGTAGGCGGCGCTACGATAGAGCAAGCTACCTCGCGCATCCGGGCAAAACTGACTACCGTTTATCCCGACATAAAAAACGGGAATACCAAAGTAGGCATTACGTTAGGAAACATCCGCAGCATTAAAGTAGTCTTGACCGGCGAAATCGTGAAACCCGGCACCTATACGCTGCCTTCCGTAGCGAATGTATTCAATGCGCTTTATGCCTCCGGCGGCCCCAACGAAAACGGCTCTTACCGTCAGGTACAGATTATCCGCGGCAGCGAAACCATCGCCATTCTGGATGTTTATGATTTCTTGCTGTACGGCACGCTTAAAAACAATGTGCGTTTGCAAGATCAAGACGTTATCCGCATACCTTCCTACAAAACCCGCGTGGAAATGAATGGAGAAGTAAAACACCCTGCTATTTTTGAAATGAAATTCAATGAAACCCTCGGCGATCTGATTCGGTTTGCGGGAGGATTTAACGAAAATGCCTATAAAGCAAGGATCAAAGTATTGAAGAATACAGATACTGAGCATGAAATCCGGGACATTACTTCCGACCAATATGAAAATTATGTTCCCTCTACCGGAGATAAATTTTATGTAGAAAGAATTTTAGACCGTTTCACAAACAGAATTACCCTCAACGGAGCCGTGTTTCGCCCGGGTGAATTTGAGCTGACGGAAGGACTTACCTTATCCCAACTTATCGCCAAAGCGGATGGACTTAAAGAAGATGCCTTCACCAATCGAGGCTATATTACAAGATTGAAAGAAGATCTTACCAGACAAATCATTTCCTTCAGCACTGCCGATATTCTATCCGGAAAAGCTACGGATATTGCACTGATCCGAGAAGATATTATCACGATTCCTTCGCTATTTGATTTGAAAGAAGAATACACTATCACTGTTAGCGGAGAAGTACGCACACCGGGAATTATGAAATATGGGGAAAGCATGACCCTGGAAGATGCGATTCTTATGTCGGGAGGATTTAAGGAAAGCGCTACTTCCAAAAGAATTGAAGTGGCACGCAGACTAAAAAATGTAAATCAACGGTCGGATACAGCAGCCACCGCGCAGATATTTACGGTTGCTTTGGATAAAGATTTAAAAGAAGCCAGCAAGTTTATTTTACAACCTTTTGATATCATCTCCGTATATCCGGCACCGGGCTATGAAAAGCAAAAAACCATATTAGTAGAAGGTGAAGTTTTATATCCCGGAACCTATACTATCTCTTCCAAAAATGAACGGATTTCCGATATTATTAAACGTGCAGGTGGCTTGACCGCAACTGCCTATAGGGAAGGCGCTTCTTTGAAACGGGAACGCGGCGACAAAACGCTATTAGAACAAGAGCAAGAAGAGCTGAGTCTTGCTAAGTTTGAAGATATTCAAAAGAAACAAACCGACACTTCTGCCGAAACACATACCGATATAAGAAGCGCCATAGCAAGGAACAATTTTGTAGGGATTAATTTAGAGCGCATCCTCAACAAACCCGGACGAAGCTATGATTTGCTGGTACAAGACGGTGATATCCTCAGCGTGCCCAAGCAATTACAAACCGTAAAAGTAAGCGGGGAAGTATTAGCGCCATCAGCCGTTATCTATACAGCCGGTAGTTTTAAGAAATACATAAACAGTGGCGGAGGTTTCACCGGAAAAGCCTATAAAAAACGTTCGTACATCACTTATGCAAACGGGTCGGTGAGCGGTACAAAGAATTTTTTATTCTTCAAAAACTATCCTAAAGTAAAACCCGGTGCAGAAATATTTGTCCCTATAAAACCGGAAAACAAAGGCAAGCTCTCTACCACCGAAGTGGTGGCCATTACTACCGCCTTAGCTACTATAGGCACTTTGGTTTATACGCTTTTCGGGAAATAGTGGTGTGCACGGCAACTACCGGCGGCTATAGAGATACATAAAAAAGCAAAGCAAGAACACGGTGATCATCACCAGCAGCGGCAACCATTTTTTAAAACGTTGTTCCTCTCTCCGTGCGTTCAATTCTGCCAGGATTAAGGAGTGCATAGCTGAGCTGAGGGGTTTTATTTCCGCTAACCGCATGGCGAATTTTTCATAAAAAGAAAACTGGAGTTTTTTTACCGCCTGTAAAAGTTCTTTTACAATCTGATTATTTTTTTCCTCATTGCCCTCCTGCTCCAGATAAGCCAGATGCACATCCGAAAGAAGCTGCTGTGTATATTCGTATAGAGCAAGGTGATTCATATCCGACGTATATAAATGAACGGTGTAAGCCCGTAATTCGACAGCTTGTTTCAATACCGACTCTGCGGAAACGGATACGGTTTTATGAGATGAAGAAAAGCCCGAAAAATACCGTTCTTCATCATACCGCTTTTTGGCTATGGGGTTGCTAAGAATACGGTATGCTTCCTGAATTTCGAGAAATAGTTTATGCGTACCCGCAAGTTCATTTTTATCGGGATGATACTGGTGTGCCAGCTTTCTGAATGCTTTTTTAATTTCCTCCTGCGAAGCGGAAGGTGGCAGCCGCAACGTTTGGTAGTGGTTTTTTATCGCCATTCAACAGTTTATATCTCCGCTTCCGTAGCGGGGGTTTCCGTGAGCTGATAGCTCTTCGCAAAGTTACACCAGCGACAGTTTTCTTCATTGCACCCTTTATCAAATTCATGATTCATGATTTTGTCGTACACGTCTTTTACCTGTTCTTTTACCACGGTGAGGTCATGCTCCTGAATCGGAATTTTAAACCGCACATATTCATTTTTGCTGTTCATTTCTATAAAATCAAATACGCCTTCTATCATCTTCCATCCGAATGCGGGAGGAAAATTATCCAGCAATAATTTATAAAAAACCATTTGTCGCCAGTAATCGCCGCCAAGCGGATTTGCCTCAGACGGGCCTAACAATTCCTTTCTCGAAGCCTTATCAGGGTTGCCGGTTTTGTAATCTGTAACGATGCAGTCATGTCCTATAAATTCTATTTTATCCAGCTTGCCTTTTGCCGGCACTCCATTGATGGTTACTTGATTCACATTATACTCTGTAAGGACAATTTTGTTGAACGTGCCTATATATTTTTCATAGTATTCATTCAATATTTTTTCGCCCATTTCTAACCTACGTTCGTATTGTATCGGAGTAAATGAGCCTTCTTCACGTTTCATGGCATAGAAAAAATCTTTTATCACTTGCTCTTTCGCCGGAAAGTTTTTTTGTTCATCCGCATTCATTTTTTTGAAGAGTTGTTCCAAAGCAAAGTGAATAGCGATTCCAAACGACAGTGCATCCGATTTGGCTTCCGGAACCCTAAGGATATATTCATAATAAAATGACAATGGGCATCGTAAATATTTGTTCATAGCCGACACGCTCAGGACAAAATGTTCTAACCTTCTTTCCAGCAATTCCTTTCTCACTAAAGTAATTTCTGTTGAAGGCTCAGGCAGCAACAGCGTGCCGATATGTTTCATCACTTCTTCATCCGAAGCCGCTTGTTGAATGCGAGCATTTGCTTCACTGATAGCATCTACAAACATAGAGGGCTGTATATCTTTTCCCTTATTATCCTGCCGCGCATAAGATATGTACAAATGTTTTTTTGCACGGGTCATTGCTACATAAAATAATCGCCGTGAAACTTCTTCCGTATTATTTATTTCTTCTTCCTGCTGTGCTAAGGTGGTGAGCGTATCCGGCAAGGAAAATCCTCTATTGCCGCCGCGTTTTTCTTCCCAAAAATTTTTGGTAACGCCTATAATAAACACATGTTCAAACTCGTGTCCTTTAGCGCTGAAGGCGGTATAGAAGCGCACGCCGTTTTCCTGCTGCACGGTTTTTTGAATGGGCAAACTGATTCCTTCACCTTCCATACGTTCCAGCGTAGCCAGAAAATCGCTTATTTTTATCCGAGGTTTTTTATCACATTCTTCCTTCACAAATTCAAAAAACGTATGCAACACCTGCATATCCCATATCTGCCCTTCGCCTTTCATCACGTGGGCAACCACACCGCCGTCATACAAGACTTTCTGAAGCAGCATAGGCAAGGTCAAGGTTTGCACTTCACCAATCCATTGTTCCAGATTTTCGCCCAGCTTTCGGAGGGATGCAGGGTTTTTCAGCTCCAGTGTTTCCAAAAGCAAACTGTCTTGCAAAAGGTAGCGCCACCGTTTATGCTTTGCGGTTTTGGATTGAAGATATAGGCTTAGTGTAGCGACATCAATAGGATAAACATTAAAAAACGGACTGTGTAATAACAGAAATATCCATTCTTCTCCAGCAAAGGGTTTCCTATGTTCTGCATCCACATAACGAAAGACATTCAGCAATTGTTGCACCAGAGGCAGCTCTAAAATATTCACCGGACGCTTTACCCAATAAGGCAATTTTTTGCGTTCGAGCATGTCAATGATATTCGTTGCCTGCTTGTGCTGGGCATACAAAACAGCTACCTGATTTAGCGGCACTCCTGCTTGGTGCAACCGTTCGATTTGCTGCACTACTTCGGCTTCTTCATGCAATTGGTTGTAATACTCGGTAAATGCGGGAGCCGGTGTTTCTTCATTTGCAAAACGGGCATTTGCAGAAAGAATCTCCTTGTCCAGTTGCAAATGTTGCAGCTCGTTAATCAACCGTTGTTTATTGTGTTTTATAGTAAGGGTAGAGGGGTTGAGGATTTGCTGTGAGGAACGGTAATTTTCTTTGAGCACAATTACCTGGATGGTTGCCTTATACTTTTCATAAAAATCTTTGATGTTCTTCAGCCTTGCCCCTTGAAATTCAAAAATAGATTGATCATCATCGCCTACTATAAACAGGTTAGGATCTTCCCAATAATCGGCAAGCATATTCAGCAATTCGCTTTGCGCACCGCTCGTATCCTGAAATTCATCCACCAAAATAAACTGAAAACGTTCCTGCTGTGTCTGCAAAAAATCCGGGTGGTTTTTAAAAGCATTCAGCACCCATAGAATCATGTCATTAAAATCATAGCGTCCTGCTTCTTCCATTTTTGCCTGATAAAGCGAATAAAGATTTGCTGCGGCGCGAGTGCGCAACATTTTACCGGTTTCATTCGCTATATCCGCTTCTTTAGGGTCGCCTATGTTTATTCCTTTTTTTGAATTGGCTCGTTTGTATTGAAACGCCGGACGCTGCGGCAGGCTTTCGATATAGGCATCTATTTCTTCATTGATGTGTGCTACGCTCCAGTCTTCGGTTTTCATTAGGTCAAACAAGGAAAGAAGATTTTTGGCATCATAAAAAAGATCGCCTTTCAGCCTTCTGAGCAAATGACCTGCTTCCAGATTTTCAATGATTTCATATACTATATCCATACGTTCTAAGTCGGATATAGGCATCAAATCACGCAATCCGAAGCGCTCCATATTGCTTTGGATAATATTGTTGCAAAACGCATGGAAGGTGTAAATATGCACACGGTGTGCGGCTTCACCTACAATCTGTAAAAGGCGTTTGCGCATAGCCACAGTACCTTCGTCGGTGAAGGTGAGGCAGAGAATTTCGTTAGGGCGCACTTGTGCTTCGCTTCTTAGGAGATTAGCGATGCGCATAGCCAGCACTTCGGTTTTTCCGGTGCCGGGGCCGGCTATCACCATCACAGGACCGTAAATCGTATCCACCGCTTTTTTTTGCTGTGCATTCAGTTGGTCATAGCGCTTTTGGAAAAGCTGATCGTTCAGTAGTTTCATTCTGTGATGAAATTAATAATTGTTTGCCAACCCGACTTGGTAGCGTGGAAAAGAAAATGACCGCACAAGGCGGTCATTCTATTAAATCAGTTTTTTTTAGTCCGTCTTAATTAGCGCTCTCTGTATTATCAGCGGGCGGTGCTACGGTAGTATCCATAGGCATTTCGGGATCTTCCAACATGACGTCGGTTGCAGGGTCTTCATCGCCTCCACCCATTGCTTCATCTTTATTCCATACCACCAGCCATTGACCGTCCTTTTTAGTAAGGTTCAGTTTATGCTCGTTTTTGTTTTCGTCTTCTGAAGAAGTATAAGTAACGGTAGCGTTATCGCCTTCTATTTTTTCGTCTTTGATGGTGATCTTGATTTTCTTGGCTTCGGTTTTCACGGAATCCGGCATCATAGAAGAAAACTGCGCCATCAAATCCAGCATTTTTTTAGTGTCTTCGGTAGAAACGGTTTTAGCCGCTTCATAGTCCATGTGAGCAAGGGAGGTAAGAAATTTATCCGCTGCGGCTTTGGGCGAGTTGGAGTTGCAGGCGGTGAACGTGATAGCCACAGCAAGCAAGGCGATAATTGACAGTACTAATTTTTTCATGGTCAAATGATTTTTTAAAAAATTGGATGCGAAGGTACTATTTATATTGCACCCTGCAAATGAGGGAGGAATGCGGATGGTAATAGAGATCGTCTATTCCGATGTATTTTCTCCCAAAAGCAGTGGTGATAGGGAAGAATGCGCTGTCGTCAATAGCGGTTTGTACCGATTTCCAAATCATCTCGGCACAGTAGAGCCGGTCGTCGGAAGCCAGGTCAAATTCCATATCGAATTTTCTTCCTTCTTTATAATAAGCTTGTACGGTTTTTGCGGCTTTGCCCAGACCCGCGCTATCTATATGAAGGCGGGCGATGGCGATGGCAAGGTTGTTATCCGGCGAAAACCATTGTGCGGGCGTTTCACGTTTTATCTTCTGGTCCGGATTGTATTCGCCGCCTATAGAATGGTAAATATAGGGTTTCCCTTCTTCCACCACCACAATACCGCAATGAGAATATTTTTTTTCCCGCAGATTAAGCTGGCTAAGCATAGAGCTGGTAACATCATTTCCCAGCCGCAAGACCAAATCGCCCGTCTGTAGCATTTTTATAGCGCTGTCGCGGAGGAATTGATTTTCCCTATATGCGTCCCCCGCTGCGGAAGAGCTTACAGGCGGCGGAGGGGAGGAACAACTCCAGACCCACAGCGCCGGAAATAAGAAAGAAAGAAGGTGTCTTTTTAGCATGAATGTTCAAAAATCACAAAATTTTTTGCAACTTTACCCAACTAAAACATAATTATACACCCGTCTTAGTGGTTATTATTGATAATTGTTTATTTTTAAAAAAAATTAAAGTAATGAAACGCATTTTATTAGCCTGTTCTATCCTGATATGCTCTACTGCTGCATTCGCACAATCCGAAAAAACACAAAGCAGTGATGGTCAAAAAGCTACGGCAGTAAGCGAATATGACAAAGCAAAGACAGAACAACGTAACGCCATCTACGGTAAGTTTGAAGATATGGATGCGCTTATAGCCAAAGAAGACCTGGCAGGCGTGAAAGCCAAATATGCCGAAGCACAAAAAATGATGGAACAAAGCCTGGAATCCGACAAAAATTTTTTAAAGAAAGCCAAAAGTGAAGAAGAAAAAGCACTGCTTACCAGAAAAATAGACAGCAAACAAAGACTGTATGAGGCTTCTAAAGAACTGCTGAATGTAACCGATGTGAAAAATGCTAAACGCTATGCCGTTTATGTAATGGAATTTGCCAACGTTACGCAAATGATGTAATCTTCCCTTCGATTTTTTTGCTTACCATAGCAACCTTAATAAAAGCCCGCCGTCATGGTGGGTTTTTCATCTGGAATGGTTTTATCTTTAAGCGCGATTTATGCGAATGAAAAATTGTATCCTGCTTCTGCTTCTCTTCTGCTCCGTTGCCGCCCATGCACAAAGCGAAAAAAAACGGATCAAATACTTCGTACGCACGCTCTCCGGCTCCAGCTTTCATGGAAGGGGCTATGTAAGTAAAGGTGCGGAGAAAGCAGCTCATTACGTAGCACGCCAGTTCAAAGAATTTGGACTATTGCCTCTTACGGAAGACAGCAGCTACCTCCAATCTTATCGCTTTCCCGTCAATACCTTTCCGGGGGAAATGTACCTAAAGCTCAATAAAAAGGAACTGACACCCGGTGCGGATTATATCATCTACGAAGGCAGCAGTGGCTTGCGAACGGACAAGAAAAAAGTAAAAAGCATAGACCTCAAAAAAGTAAAAGATTCCACCTCGTGGCAGGCGGTAAAAGAAACATTCAATCCGGAATATGCCTACCTGCTCAAAAACTACGACACGGTGGTAAAATACCTCAACCTCAGAAGAAGAACGCTTGCCAAAGAATTATCGCCGGGTGTCTTTCTTCTTCCCAAGAAAGGCAAAATGATATGGTCGGTAGCGAAAGATACCGTAGCCGCCACCATTTTCACCGTAGAAGACAGCGTGCTACGTAAGAGGGTACGAAAAATAACAGCCTCTGTGGAAAACAAATTTTTCCCGGCTTTTGAAAATAAAAACGCTATAGCCTTTGTGCCCGGTACGCAACAGCCCGATTCCTTTATCGTCTTCAGTGCACATCTGGATCATCTGGGCAGGATGGGCAGGCGGACGCTCTTCCCCGGCGCTCACGACAATGCAAGCGGCACGTCGCTCATGCTCTACCTGGCAAGCTATTTTGCAAAGCATCCTCCCGCTTATTCCGTAGCATTCATGGGCTTTAGCGGCGAGGAAGCAGGATTGATGGGCTCTCAATACTATGCAGATCACCCGCTTTTCCCTATGGAAAAAATCTCGATGGTCATCAACCTGGATATGACCGGCGATGCTACGAACGGCATTACCGTAGTAAACGGACAAGAACAGGAACGCGCATTCGCTTTACTGGATACGCTGAATAAAAAAAGCAATTATCTTCCTAAAATCAATAAACGGGAGCAGACTGCCAACAGCGACCACTATTCCTTCAGCAGCAAAGGCGTTCCTGCCATTTTTATTTTCGGACTGGGCGCCAAAGGCTATTATCATGATATTTTTGATACCGCAGAGCACCTAAGTTTGAATAATATTGATAACTTGGCAAAACTTTTAATAGATTTCGTACAAGAAAATAAATAACCGCCCCGAAATCTGAAAACAGCAATCCGGTGCGCGTTGTTTCTGTTCTTTTTTTTAAAAAAAACAATAAATAGTTTCAGATGAAAAACAAATTTGCATTATCCATCTTAGTATTCGGAAGTTTATCCCTTTCCATAGCCTCCTGCGATAAGGATGATGACCCTGCCAACCCCGTATGCAGGATGAACGGGATGGTGGTTACTCCTGCAGGCGCTCCCACCAGCCATGTCATCAGCTATGATGAAGGGAAAATGGTAGCGATAACAAGTAAAGGCAGTATCAACGACTCCCGCACATTCACCTATACCAAAGGAGGGATTACCGTGGTTGCTAAAGACGGAACTAACAAGATAACAGGAACGGATGAAGTATCGCTCAATGCCTCCGGCAAGATCAGCAGCATTACGCACAAAGACGGAGGAGGCACTATAACCGGTACGAAAAGCTATGTCTATAACTCCGCCGGACAAATGATTATGTACATCTCTACGCCTACAAATGCAGCGGCAGACACTACTACCTATGTCTATAATGAAGGGAATGTTACGCTTTCCACCTACAAGGGGGCAAATACGCTTTATACCTATTATGAAGATAAAATTTTTGCCGACGGCGACAGGATAAAAACCCCACAAATCCTTAGCTATGGTGCATTGGCATGGGAAAATCACAACCTGCTGAAATCTATCATCAGCCCGGCCGGCATTGTTACAGAATATACGTATCAATATGACGTAGCCGGAAAGATTATAGGGGCGCAGGTCTCAGGCGGTATGGAGAACGAAAGCCTTACTTACACCTACGAATGTCCCTAAAACTATTTTTCACCCTTTACATAACCCGCATTACTCGGCGGGTTTTTTTTATTTTTACCAAAAGCATATAAGCTGATGAACAAGATAGCACTCCCCCTATTGATAGCAGCAAGCCTTTTTATAGGCTGCCAGCAAGCCAATCAAAAATCCGCAGGTAAAACACCCAGTGCACAAGCGCAGGAATTTCTGGATCAATACACCCAAGAATTTGTAACGCTCTATAGCCAAACCTCCGAAGCGCAATGGAAAGCCAATACGGAAATCATAGAAGGCGATACCACAAACTCCTATAATGCGCGAAAAGCGGATGAAGCAATGGCCGCCTTCACCGGCAGCAAAGAAAATATTGAAGCCGCTAAGAAATTTCTTGCCGATAAAAGCAAGCTGGATGCCAAGCAGGTAAAACAATTTGAAATGATCCTCTATGCTGCCGCTAATAATCCGCAAACCATAGCCGATGTAGTAAAGGAACGCATCAAAGCCGAAAATGAACAAACACAAAAGCTCTATGGCTTTCAATATATGCTGAACGGCAAAAAAGTAAGCACCAACGATATAGATGAAAGTCTGAAAAAAGAAACCGATTTAGACAAACGCCTTGTAGCATGGAATGCCAGTAAAGAAGTGGGAAAAACGTTGAAATCAGGATTAGTGAACCTGCGTAACCTCCGTAACCAAACAGTAAAGGAATTAGGGTATGATGATTATTTCAGCTATCAAGTGTCCGACTACAATATGAAGACGGATGAAATGATGCAAACGATGGACAGGCTGATGAACGAACTCTACCCCCTCTACCGCGAACTACACACCTGGATGCGCTATGAACTGGCAAAAAAATACGGACAAAAAGAAGTACCGGATTACCTGCCCGCACACTGGCTCACCAACCGATGGGGACAAGACTGGAGCAGCGCCGTGAGCGTAGCCGGTATAGACTTAGACAAGGTGCTGAGTACCAAAAGCAAAGAATGGATCGTAAAAGAAGGTGAGAAACTCTATACAAGTATCGGTTTTCCTTCCTTACCGGAAACCTTCTGGAGCAAGTCAAGCCTATACCCTTACCCTAATGATAGCAACGTAAAAAAGAACAATCATGCCTCCGCCTGGCATATAGATCTCAACCATGATGTGCGCAGCCTGATGAGCGTAGAACCCAACGCTGAATGGTGGGAAACAGCCAACCATGAGCTGGGACATATCTACTACTACCTTACCTATACCAATCCCGATGTGCCGCCTCTGCTGCGCGGAGGAGCCAACCGAGCCTATCACGAAGCCATCGGCAGCATGATGGGACTGGCAGCCATGCAAAAACCGTATCTGGCAGGCAGAGGGTTGATAGATGCAAATGTGCAAACCGACAGCATTCAATCGCTGATGAAAGAAGCGCTCAATACCGTAGTGTTTATGTTCTTCTCTTGCGGCACGATGAGCCATTTTGAAAAAGCACTGTATGTAGATCATCTTCCCGAAAACGAATTTAACGCCAAGTGGTGGGAGCTGGTAAAAAAATACCAGGGCATTGTGCCACCTGCCACCCGTGGGGAAGAATACTGCGATGCAGCTACCAAAACGCATATCAACGATGACCCTGCGCAATACTATGACTATGCGCTTTCTTATGTAATCCTTTATCAACTGCATAACCATATCGCCAAAAACATCCTTCATCAAGACCCGCGAGCCACAAACTACTACGGGCAAAAAGGTATAGGCGATTTCCTGAAAAAAATCATGTATCACGGTGCTTCCAAAGACTGGCGGGAAGTGCTGAAAGAATCTACAGGTGATGAGCTGAATGCAAATGCCATGCTGGAATATTTCCATCCCTTGCTTCAGTGGCTGAAGGAGCAAAACAAAGGGCGCAATTATAGCCTTGCAGAGCGGCTATAGGGAAATCATCAATATCTCTTCTTCCTGTAATCCCCGCGTTTCCAGGCTTCGTAAAATTCCGCCCAAGCGAGGGGATTAAAGATATTCATAGGCTTTTGAACACCGTAATAAACGGCGTTAGTGGCTTGGGTGTTTTGATATGCGGATTGAAATTCGCGCCCATCGCGGGGCAGCATGTAGGCCAGTATTTTCAGGGTTTGCGCATCGGTGTTTTTCCGTGCTATTTCGTACTTATCATCCGGTATCTTCTGATATTTGAATGCGTAGTCAAATTCTTCTTTAGTAAGGTACGGACGGATGATGGTTTCCGGAAGATAAAACGTATCCTGCACCATCAATTGTATCAGCGAAACATAATTTCCCTCTACCGATGCCGGCACTACATATTCTTTTTTTCTAAAACCCAGCGACTGAAAAACCAGAGTATCTCCTTTATAAACCACTATAGAAAACACACCTTGTCCATTACTTTCCACCCCGCGGTTTTTGTTTTTTACTTCCACAATTACGCCGGGCACGGCACGCAGGCTGTCTGCCGTCATCGTTACCCCGTTTATCTGCACCACATTCTGATACACACCTACACCCTGCGCATAGGCAGTAGCGCTATAGGCAATAGATACAAAGGAGAATATGAAACATAAAATAGAACGCATGAGTACTACAAAATTAAGCAGCTATTTTAAAATACCCGCACGCTATCAACCGATGCAATCGCACTATAAGTATTTAAAACCAAGCAACCATGCAAAGAACGTAGCTAAGTCGTACTTTTGCGGCGCAAGATAATTGATTTAACAAAGGTTTACATGATTACTAAAGAACAAGTATTGAACGCCTTGAGCAACGTGCAGGAGCCGGATTTGGGAAAAGATTTGGTAACGCTCAATATGGTGGAAGATATACAAATCCAAGATAAAAACGTATCGTTTTCGGTAGTGCTCACCACCCCTGCCTGCCCGCTGAAAGACATGATCGAAAAGGCTTGTGTGAATGCCATTCATTTGCTGGTGGATAAAGAAGCCGTAGTGAAGGTGAACATGATCTCAAAAGTAAACTCCAACAGAAAAGACAGCAAAGCCCTATTGCCCGGTGTAAAAAACATCATAGCCGTAGTATCCGGCAAAGGAGGCGTAGGAAAATCTACCGTAGCGGTGAATCTTGCCCTCGGCCTGGCGCATGAAGGCGCTAAAGTGGGCTTGCTGGATGCGGATATTTACGGACCCTCGGTACCCATCATGCTCGGCATTCGCGGGGAGCGCCCCATGATGATGGACGTGGAAGGCAAAGGAATGATTGTGCCGATAGAACGATACGGCATCAAATCCATGTCCATAGGCTTGTTGATAGATGAAAAACAAGCGGTAGTATGGCGTGGTCCGCAAGCAAGCTCCGCACTCAAACAATTTATCTCGGATGTAAAATGGGATGAGCTGGATTACTTAGTGATAGATATGCCGCCCGGTACGGGAGATATTCACCTCACCCTCGTGCAAACCATTCCGGTAACGGGTGCAGTGGTGGTTTCCACGCCGCAAGCCGTAGCTGCTGCCGATGCCAAGAAAGCCATCGTGATGCTGAAGCAACCGCAGATCAATGTACCCGTCTTAGGCGTGGTGGAAAACATGGCTTACTTCACCCCTACCGAACTTCCGGAAAACAAATATTATCTCTTCGGAAAAGATGGCGCAAAGAAAATGGCAGATCAGTTTGAGCTCGAATTTTTAGGCGAAGTACCTATTGTGCAAAACATCCAGCAAGGCGGCGACAAAGGCATTCCGGCTATGGTGGATGACGAACCGGTTGCCAAAAATGCTTTTCTCCATATTGCAGGCGAGGTAGCCCGGCAAATATCCATCCGCAACGCCAACTTGGAGCCTACCAAAGTGGTGCAGATGAATTAGCAGGGTGGCTTTGGGACGGGTTGTTAGGCAAGGGTTTTCATTTTGAATAAGAAAAATTCATTGTAATTTAAACCCATCAATCAAAGCGAATGCGACTCCTCTGGGCTATTTTTTTAATGATGGTTTTTTCCTTTGCGACAAGTTATTTTCTGCCTTGGTGGAGTCTTGCGCTGGTTTGCTTTTTTGCGGCTTTAATGTTCCGGCTTCGTACGGCAGAAGCATTTATAGCCGGCTTTATCGCTGTTTTTATACTGTGGCTGGCAGTAGCGCTGGTGAAGGATGCTGCAAACGAACACATTCTTTCTTCAAGAATGGCAGCATTATTCAAATTGCAAAATCCTTATTTATTCCTCACCGTGGCGGCATGTGTAGGCGGGCTTGCAGGCGGGATGGCCGCATGGAGCGGAGCCCTGATAAACAAAACCATGAAGAAAACCAAGTTGGAGAATTAGCAAGCGTGTTTGATATTTGCGCTACAAAAAAAACGGCCGCGTAGTTCAATGGATAGAATAGGAGTTTCCTAAACTTTAGATCCAAGTTCGATTCTTGGCGTGGCTACTAAACAGGAGAAGTGATAAAATTATCGCTTCTCCTGTTTTTATTTTGGGAGAATCCATTGTTTAGTTGAAAGATACAATCTGAGACAACATTCATTCGGGTGGTTCAATATGTTTTTCCATCAAACTCCAATTTTTTCAGGGAGTACCGAACCGATAAGAGCTCTTTTGATACGGATACCACTCTCATTTGTCTGTATTGATGCGCCTGTTACCATTTTAATTCCCTAACTTAATGCGTACTTTAAAACTGTTAAGCAAGCATAAATTTATGCACAAAAGCAGTGTGTTATTGGATCGAAATGCAGTATATTGAATAACTGTTTTTATGACAGGGGAAGGCTGCTATCTATGAATAGAATAAAAGAAATATTGGAACAAAAGGGCATTAAACAGACTTGGCTTGCGGAGTAACTTGGAAAGAGCTATAACATTGTTAATGGCTACGTTCAGAATAGACAACAACCTCGTTTAGAAGTATTATATGACATAGCCAAAATATTGGATGTTTCGGTAAAAGATTTATTGATTGAAATTAAAAATGAAAATAACTGATACAGTTACCACCACTGACAAAGCCGATGCTATTTCAGCACAGGCAAAGAAATTTTTGCGTGATTTTAAATCAATTACAAGAAAGGCAGATACTAAAAAAAGCTTGTGAAGTATTAGCAGACTTAATTGATAAGGGGACATTTACCCCTTTACCTAATAAAATAAGAAAATTGAAACGAAGATTAGATAAGAAGGAAACATCGTACGGACAAGCCGACAATTTAATTATTGCCCTTGCAAAAAAATATGATGTATTGAATGATGATGAAAACGATCAATCTTCTACCAATGATATAGATTTGAATATCACACCTGAAATAGTCATCACTGAAACATTTATCGGCTAAAATGAAAGATAAAAATATACTTATTCGTGATCAGGACAATAATTATTTACCGATGTCTGCGGAATTATAGAAGGAAGCCGTCAACGGATTGCCACTACGGTAAATGCCGAAGTCTGTTACATGAATTGGCATATTGGCAAGCGAATAAAAGAAGATATACTTTTTAACCAACGTTCGGAATATGGCAAGCAGGTTGTTAAGAGTTTAGCCACAAAATTAACCGAACGCTATGGAAAAGGTTGGAGCGACCGAAAATTGCTGCATTGTATACGCAGTGCGTATATTTTCTCCGAAGAAGAAATTGGATACGCAGTGCGTACCCAATTGTCTTGGACACATCTACGTTCTATAATGTTTATTGACGATGAGCTGAAACGCTCATTCTATATGGAGATGACCCGATTGGAGCATTGGGATACCCGCACATTAGATGAAAAAATCAATCAAATGCTTTATGAACGTACTGCATTGAGCAAAAAGCCCGAAAATCTGATAAAACAAGAACTCCAACAAATAAAAGAAACCAATACACTTTCGCCTGATGTGGTTTTTCGCAGCAGCTATTTTTAGATGTGCTCGGACTGACCGATGTCTATTCTGAAAAAGATCTGGAAGATGCCATACTTATAAATCTGCAATCGTTTCTGAAAGAAATGGGCAATGATTTTGCTTTCCTCGACCGTCAAAAGCGTATTACCGTAGATGCGGTTGATTATCGTATTGATTTACTTTTTTTTCATAGAGGTTTGCGTAGATTGGTTGCCATTGACCTGAAATTGGGAAAATTTAAGCCTGAACACGAAGGACAAATGTTGCTCTACTTACGTTATCTCAATAAAAACGAACGAAAAGAGGGCGAAGAATCGCCTATTGGCTTGATACTTTGCAGTGAAGGAAATACCGAACATATTGAATATCTGATGTTGGAAGACGGCAATATCAGAGTTGCACAATATTTTACACAATTGCCTGACAAAAAAATACTGAGCGAAAAATTGCAAAAAGCGATTGCTATCGCAAAACAAAATCACCAAAATAAAACTGAATAATGGACAGAGCAACCTTACATAAGATATTTGAAAAAGCTTTTAACCACCAAGAATTGGATAGAAGTGCTGCAATCTGTTTTTGGAGCAAGACAATTGTTTGCACAACCCAAACCTATTCTACGATGATTTCCTATATTTTCATCAAAAAAATCATTTCAGATTTTCCAGCATTTCCTTCGTCATTTTATCCAGGTCAAATTCATGTTTCCATCCCCATTGCCGGCGGGCGGCGCTGTCGTCGATGCTCTGCGGCCATCCGTCGGCTATTTTTTGGCGGAAATCCGGCTGGTAAGAAAGGGTAAAATCCGGAATGAATTTCTGTATGCTCGCCGCTATTTCTTCGGGTGCGAAGCTCATTGCGGAGATGTTGTAGGACATGCGTGTTTTTAATTTTTCAGCGGGCGCTTCCATCAGTTCTATCGTGCCGCGTATGGCATCATCCATATACATCATAGGCAAGTACGTTCCTTTATCTAAGAAGGAAGTATATTTTTTATGCTTCAATGCTTCATGATATATTTCCACCGCATAGTCGGTAGTGCCGCCGCCGGGTTCTGATTTCCAACTGATCAAGCCGGGGTAACGCAGGCTTCTTACATCCAGCCCCCAGCGATTATAATAATACTGACACCACAGCTCACCGGCGTATTTGCTGATGCCGTAAACCGTTTGCGGCTCTACCACCGTTTGCTGCGGAGTAGCTTGCTTTGGCGTGGTATGCCCGAAAACAGCGATGGAACTTGGCCAGTATATTTTAGTCAGTTTTTCTTGCACCCCAAGTTCCAGCACTTGCAGCAGGCTTTGCATATTAATGTCCCAGGCGCGCTTAGGGTCTTTTTCCCCGGTGGCAGAAAGCAAGGCAGCCAGATGATATATTTGGGTGATTTTTTCTTTCTTCACAATTTCCAGCATACGAAAAGAATCCATAGCATTCAAATGCCGAAACGGACCGTCTTGCAGCAAAGGGTGTTCTTCACGAATATCCGAAGCGATTACATTATCCGTACCATATAATTTTCTTAAAGCCAACGTCAGCTCTACACCTATTTGTCCACCAGCGCCTATAATGAGTATGCGTTCTTTTTGCATGATTTTGATAAGATGAATATTTATCGTTTAAAAAACAAGATACAAACTTAGGAGATGTTTATACGAAACCATCAATTTTTCTGAAGGAACTTGTTTAAACTTTCTAAAATGATTTAAACTGCCTGCCAAAAACCGGCTACAGCGTCCTATAACCCCGCCATTTTTTTACATTTGCCGCATAGCCTATTTGTTATTATGAACCGCAAAACGTTAATCGAAAATATACGTGCTAAAAAATCTACGCTCTGTGTAGGATTGGATGCCGATTTGAAAAAAATTCCACCACATTTGTTGAAGGAGGAAAATCCGGTCTTAGCTTTTAATAAAGCCATCATAGATGCTACAAAAGATTTTGCGGTAGCCTACAAAATCAATACTGCTTTTTATGAAGCGCAAGGCATCAAAGGATGGGAAACCATGGAGCAAACAAGAGCCTATATTCCTGAAAATATTTTTACTATAGCCGATGCAAAACGCGGCGACATAGGCAATACCTCCGAGCAATATGCCCGCACTTTCTTTGAAACCTATCCCTACGACAGCGTAACCGTGGCTCCCTATATGGGCGAAGACAGCGTGAAACCTTTTTTGCAGTTTGAGGATAAATGGACCATTGTATTAGGACTGACTTCTAATAAAGGCAGTCATGATTTTCAGTTGCAACATATAGGGGATGAACGCCTTTATGAACGTGTGTTTAAAAAAGTAATGGAGTGGGGAACGAAGGAAAACCTGATGTTTGTAGTAGGTGCTACCCAAGGCGAACAGCTAAAAAATGTGCGTGCGATTTGTCCCGACCATTTCTTTTTGATACCCGGCGTAGGAGCGCAAGGCGGCGATGTGGCTACGGTTTGCACCCATGCGCTCAATGGGGATGCGGGCATCTTGATCAACGTATCCCGTGGAATTATCTATGCCGGAAAAGGCGAAGATTTTGCAGAAAAAGCCCATCAGGAAGCGAAGAATTATCAACAAGAGATGGGAAGATTTTTGTAATTTTTCAAACATATGATTTTGAAATTTTCTAAACAATGACCTCAAAAGCTGCTACCATAGAAGAGTACATCGCATCGCTGCCGGACGACAGAAAAGAAGTCATCACCAAACTGCACCGGCTCATCACTAAAAATCTACCTAAAGGTTTTGCGCCGGCTATGGGTTACGGGATGATGGGCTATGTAGTGCCACACACCCTTTATCCTGCGGGTTATCATTGCGATCCTAAGCAGCCGCTGCCGTTTATGGGTATGGCTTCGCAAAAAAATTTCGTGAGCTTTTACCACATGGGCTTATATGCGGATAAGGAATTATCCGACTGGTTTATAGGGGAATATCCCAAACACAGTACTTCCAAATTAGACATGGGGAAAAGCTGTATCCGCTTTAAAAAAATGAACGATATACCCTATGAACTCATCGAAAAACTGGTAAAAAAAATGACGGTAAACGATTGGATAACGCTCTATGAAGCAAACCTGAAAACCCCTGCCAAGAAAAAATGAACCGGATATAGGAGATTCCGGATTTTGAATGGTGAAATTCCTACTTGGAATTTTCGTCCTTCGATTTTCGACTTACTCTTTTAAATTTGACTATTTGAACCCTCAACTCCCTGTCTATGATTAGTGAAGATTTGCTGCAATTCATCTGGCAATATAGCTTGTATCATCCCGTAAACCTGCAAACCACATCCGGCGAAAGCCTTACGGTCATTCACCCCGGCAAACTCAATAAAAATGCCGGCCCCGATTTTGAAGAAGCCAGAATAAAAATAGGTAGAACCACCTTCGTGGGAAATGTAGAACTGCACCTGCGCACCTCCGATTGGCACCGCCATCAACATCAGCACGATAAAGCATATCGAAACCTTATCCTGCATGTGGTGTATGAAGATGATGCCGAGGATGCGACACACAGCTTCCCCAAGCTCGTGTTACAATCGCATATTCCCGGCTATGTATTGGAGCGCTATACCGATTTGCTGCATACCTCCCGGCATATACCTTGTGCCTCGCAATTGCCTTTTATAAACGACCTGATTAAAGAAAGTCTGCTCAATAGAATGCTGGCTGAGCGGTGGGAGCAAAAATTAAACGATTGGGAAGATGAGCTGCACCGCAACGCCGGGGATTGGCATAATCTGCTTTACTTGCGCCTTGCCGTCAATTTCGGTTTTAAAATAAATGCTGCTCCTTTATTACAACTCGCAAAAAGCCTTCCGGTGAATCTTTTTGCAAAGCACAAACACAGCCTATTGCAAATTGAAGCATTATTATTTGGACAAGCAGGATTTTTGGATGAAGATTTTACAGAAGAATATCCCTTGCAGCTTCAAAAAGAATATGCTTTTCTGCAAAAAAAATACGGACTTCATCCCCTGGAAAAACATCGTTGGAAATTCCTCCGTTTGCGTCCGGCAAATTTTCCAACCCTCCGCATTGCGCAATTCGCAGTGTTGATTCATCAATCCCTGCATCTGTTTTCGCAAATCATCGAAAGCAACACACCGGATGAATTAAGAAAATTGCTGAACGTAACGGCAAGTGCGTATTGGGATAATCATTATCGCTTTGGCGAAGCACAACCCAAACCGTTGAAGAAAAAACTTGGCATTTCCTCCGTAGATAATATCCTAATAAACACGGTAGCGCCGTTGCGTTTTTTATTTGCCCATAGGCAAGATAATTTTCACGAACAAGAAAATGCGTTACAACTTTTGACCCATGTGCCGCCCGAGCGTAACAACATCATTTCCCTATGGAACGAGAATGGATGGATGGCTGCGAATGCCGCACAATCGCAGGCGCTGATACAATTATACCATCATTATTGCAGCCGAAAACGCTGTTTAGAGTGTGCTATAGGATTGGGGATAATCAAAAAAAACAGCGAGAATTAGCCACAAAACGGTAACCAATAGTATAAGGTATGAATACGGTAAGCCGAAATAAAAACCTTCAAATAAGGTAACAGATGAATGAGCATTGACGTTTTAGAATAGCCTTTTTTAAAGAAATGTTCTGAGCTGAATTTTCGTCAAGCATATTATACAAAAACAACTTGTTTACAATTTTCCTCTGCATTTAATAGTTATTTAATACTAATTTTGCCGTCTAAAAATTTTTTCTCTCACAAAAGCAAATAAACATGCAGGAATTTGGTAAGAAAAACCCATCAGCAAACCTCGCGGATATGGGTCTTGATGTAGCCATCGCTCATTGGAATCTTTCCCCCGAAGAATTAGTAACCAAAAGCCTTGAACTGGGTCAGGGCGAACTGAACGATACAGGCGCGCTTTGCGTCAGCACCGGCAAGTTTACCGGGCGCTCCCCGAAAGATAAATTCACCGTGAAAGATGCGAAAACAGAAAATAGTGTGGATTGGGGTGATATTAATATCCCTGTAACGCCGGAAGTTTTCGACAAACTCTATGACAAGGTATGTGCTTATTTTAAAGGTAAAGAAGTATGGGTGCGTGATGCCTATGCTTGTGCAGACCCTAAGTATCGCCTGAATATACGTGTAGTCAATGAAACCCCATGGGCGAATCTTTTTTGCTACGAGTTGTTTTTGCGCCCTACCGAAGAAGAACTGAACGCTCAAACACCTGAATGGCTGATTTTACAAGCGCCCGAATTTCTGGCAGATCCTGCTATAGATGGCACGCGTCAGGGCAATTTCACCATGGTGAATTTTACCCGCAAAATCATCCTTATCGGTGGCTCTGCCTATACCGGCGAAATGAAAAAAGGCATCTTCGGTGTGCTCAACTATGTATTACCGCATGACCGCAACGTGCTGAGCATGCACTGCTCTGCCAATGAAGGTAAAGACGGTGATGTGGCATTGTTCTTCGGTCTTTCAGGTACCGGCAAAACCACACTTTCCGCAGACCCTCACCGCGCCCTTATCGGTGATGATGAACACGGATGGGCTGACGGCTCTGTATTCAATTTTGAAGGTGGCTGCTATGCGAAAGTCATTGACCTTTCTGCTGAAAAAGAACCGCAAATCTTCGCCGCTATTAAGCCGAATACCATTCTTGAAAATATCAAATTCAAAGAAGGCACTAAAGAAGTGGATTACAAGGATGGCAGCATCACCGAAAACACCCGCGCCGCTTATCCTATCTATCACATCCCGAATGCGAAAGAACCTTCTTACGGAGGCGATCCTAAAAATATATTTTTCCTTACCTGCGATGCCTTCGGCATTCTTCCTCCTATCAGCAAGCTCACAAAGGCGCAGGCTATGTACCACTTTATCTCCGGCTATACCGCTAAGGTAGCCGGTACGGAAGTAGGAGTTACCGAACCGCAAACAACCTTCTCCGCTTGCTTTGGTCGCGTGTTCTTACCCTTGCATCCTACAAAATATGCCGAATTGCTGGGTAAAAAATTAGAACAACATACCGATGTGAATGTTTGGTTGATTAATACCGGATGGAGCGGTGGCGCTTACGGAACCGGCAGCCGCATGAATTTGAAATATACACGTGCTATGATTACCGCTGCCATGAACGGCGAATTGGACAACGTGGAATATGTGCCGCATAGCGTATTTGGTGTGCTGATGCCGAAATCTTGCCCTAACGTACCCTCCGATATCCTTAACCCACGCGATACATGGGCGGATAAAGAAACTTACGACAAGAAAGCGAACGAACTGGCTCAGTTGTTTGTGAAAAACTTCGAGAAATATGCCGATCAGGCAAACGAAGAAATTCGCAGCGCTGCACCCAAAGTAATGGAAACCGCATAGGTGATTTCCCTTCCGGTAAAAAAGAAAATGTCAGGTGATAAGCCTGACATTTTTTTTATTGAAGTATGAGTTTGTGGGGTTTTATAGGATTGTGGGGAAATGAAAAGTAATCAGTAGGTAAACTGTACATCAAAGCGGCCGTCCCGCACTTGTACTAATTTTCCGGAGGTATCATAGGCGTCAAACCAGAAAGTACCGGCGATGATTTGTTTAAAGCTGTCAAAATATTCTATTTTGAATTCACCAGGAGAAGTATCATTGGTTTGAAATTCATATCTGAGCCACAAAGTTTCGCCACAGCCTGCTGACATTTCCCCTGAACCGGGATAAGAATAATGAATAATAGTATCAGATGAGATAGGAGTCCCTACCATTCCGAAGGAAACGGAAGTAGTGCCTATTCTATCATGAGCAGCCAATAAAAAATGATGCTGTTCTTTAAAATACTGATAATTGCATTGGAGAATTACGGAAAGAGAACCAATCTTTTTTTTTCGGTTTAAACAGCTTGCCGTCCACTAAGCAGCCAAAGGTATTAGCGCCGGTATGGGTAATAGGCGGTAAATCATCTTTCGGGTTGCTGCTTTCTTTTTTCTTACAGGAAACAGCAAGCAAGATCATAAATGCGGCAAGGAATAAATAACGGTTCATAGAAAGGAAGATTTCAAGTACAAGTTTAAGAATAAAAGAATCAGTAGGTAAACTGTACATCAAAACGACCGTCCCGCACTTGTACCACCTTGCCGGTTGCGGTATCCACCGCGTCAAACCAAAATGTACCGGAGATGATTTGTTT